>NZ_JTLN01000005.1:0-79640 GCF_000798895.1 Staphylococcus sp. ZWU0021 | reverse complement strand
GTTTCTGCTTTGTCATCTTGAGTTTCAGATTCATTTTGATCTGCTACATCAGAAGTGTTAGCGTCACTATGAGTGTCGTCTTGCTTAACATCAGAAGAAGCAACGTCATCTTCATTAGAAGATTCTGCTTTATCATTTTGAGTCTCAGATTCGTTTTGATCTTTTACATCATCAGAAGCGTTATCGTCACTTTGAGTGTCGTCTTGTTTAAAGTACGAAGAAGCAACGTCTTCATTAGAAGTTTCTGCTTTGTCATCTTGAGTTTCAGATTCATTTTTATCTGCTACATCAGAAGTGTTAGCGTCACTATGAGTGCCGTCTTGCTTAACGTCAGAAGAAGCAACGTCTTCATTAGAAGTTTCTGCTTTGTCATTTTGAGCAACAGGTTCATTTTGATTTGCTACATCAGACGAATTTTCATCTGTATTTGTTTCTTCAGCATTCGAACTCACATCATTAGATGTCTGTGATGCTTCATTAGTTGAATTTGTTTCTGATTGTATTGAGTCAGTGTTGTTTTCTTCATTCTCTTGGTTGTTATCTTCAACAGAAGTTTGCTCAGTATCTAAAGATTTCGTGTCATTATCTGATGAAACATCTTGTTGATCTTCTTGAACGTCTGTTTCCTGATTATATGTATCTTGATTTGATGTTTGTTCAGAAGTTTGATCATTCAACTCATCTAACTGCGCATCATAATTTGTATCTTCATTTGAAGATGCATCTTTTACTTGTGTAGGGTCTTGGTATGTTTGTGTACCTGAAATGTTAGTTGTTGGTTTGCTAATTTCAGATTTAATTTGTTCACTTTGGTTAAGTGCTTTTTCGTCATCCAATACATTTTTATTCGGAGTTTGATCTTGTGTATTACTTGCTGCTTGAGCATGATGAGTTGTCAAAGCTGTACCTGCTAATGTAAGTGCTACAATCGAAGGTACCTTATAAGTGTTCTTTTTCTTAGCCATTTAACTGCCCCTTTAACTATATATATTTGTATCCTATTATAATACGACGAAAGACCTAGAGGCTGGTTTTTACTGTTTTGTAATATAAAATTAATCTAAAGCCAGTATTAAAAAATTATAAAGCTAATAGAAAAGCGTTATAACGCCTAATTTACATTATATTAAAATATTACACTTTCTGAAATATTACAAAATTTAAATGAAGAATAACTGTAATATTCGGATGAAAAATTTTTAAATTATTTTTGTCATAGCAATGTGTTCGATATTTTCTTCCATAAAGATATCACCAATAGATTTATAACCAAGCGCTTCATAAAAGGACTTGGCATGATATTGTGCATTTAACGCCAATTTACTATAACCTTGTTGTCTTGCAGATGTTTCAAGAAATTGCATAAGTAATTGACCATATCCTGATTTACGGTGCGTCGCTCTAACAGCTACACGTTCTATTTTTACACTATCATTTACAGGACGAAATCTTCCAGTAGCAAAAGGTATATGATTTGAATCATAACCAATGACATGAGTGGCAACGTCTTCAAATTGATCAATTTCATTTTCTAATGGAACACCTTGTTCTTTCACAAATACTTCTTTACGAATTTCTAATGCATCGTCCATCATTTTAGGTGTAGTCACAATATTAAACATATATTTACCTCTTTTCTCATTTTAGATATTAAAAATACCCTACCATAAAATAGATGGTAGGGTAGAGTTATTTGAATTTATTGTGCTTCTTTTCTTACGATTGCTGTATACTGCCAAAAAATACGCATTTGTGCAATATTCCAGTTATTCATTCCCATGGTAAAGCCAGAAGGTTTGAATAGGTTTACATCGGTTACTTCTAACGCTGCAGCAATCAAGTATTGGATAGGTACACTGATTTGCTTCATAGTATCAGTGATACCATTTTGATCATATACCCAAGTAAATGGTAACTCAGATTCAAAAACATCAACTTTTTCAAATATTTCTGGGAGTGCAACGATGTAACACGCACCATCAACTACAGGATTAAGGTCACTATCTTTATAGTAAATGCGTAAGGCCTCATAATTCTCACGATGTTCATGATTAACGTAGAAAAATTCATTTCTGAATAGCGCCATATCTTTGCTATGAATCAATTGCTGCTCTAAAACATTAAACATGCCATTCACATGTGCTAGTTTTTCATAAGTTTTGCGTGACATATTACGAGCTCCTTTCTAGATTAATATTGATTCGTTGGTACTTCTTGAGCGTTCTGTTGTTGGTTTGGATCAATTTGCTGTTGGTTAGGATCGTTTTGTTGTTGATTAGAATCGTTCTGGGGTTGATTCACGTTATTTTGTTCGTTACCAAACTGATCCGTTTGTTGCTGATTATTATAATCTTCAGCGTTATTTGTTTTTGAGTTGCTATTGTCATTCTCATTTGATTGATTTTCATTACTATTTTCATCTTCCGAGGTATCTTTTTGTGATTTCGTTAGAAGACTATCATCTAACTCGGTTAATGGTACGAGTGTACCATAATAATCAATCACGCGTTGATTTAATAATTCATCTTTATCTTTAATTTTAGGTAAATCTAAGTCACTTCGCAACATATTTGTCGTTGACAGGATATTTTTTATATCTGGATTATAGTAATAAATGCCATTTAAATAATCATCGTCACCTTCAAGTTGTGAACTTTTTATTTTTATATCATCTTTTAAATAAGAAGTAGCAAGTACTTTTATTTCATCATAACTTAAATTATGTTTGGCATTTTTTCCGACAATTTCAACAACATCATCTAGTTTATTAAATGAGTCTGCTTTTTGTGCTTTTGCAAATAGTTTTTTAATTAAATCCATTTGTCTCTGACCACGTTTTAAATCTGAGTCTTGATGACGTGTTCTAGCTACAGCCAATGCTTCATCGCCATTAAGATTTTGATAGCCTTTTTTGACTTTAATTTTACCAGTATCGTTTGTATTTGGTTCATTAATGTTGTAAGGGACGTCATATTTAATGCCGCCCAATTCATCAACTGCATCAACAAACGCTTCCATATTAATTCTGACATAGTAATCGACTGGTAAATCTAATGTAGCCTCTACTGAGTCCATTGAAGCAGTAGGGCCTCCGTATGCATGTGCATGCGTAATTTTATCATAATAACCAACTTTTGGTATGTAGCTGATTGTATCACGCGGAATACTTAACATTCTAATTTGTTCCTTATCTGCATTAAAAGTAGATAATATCATTGCATCGGTTCTAGATTTTTCAGCTGTTTGTCCATTTTTTTCACGGCCACTATTATCATCAATTCCCAAAAATAGGATAGATATAGGATCTTTTGAAGGATTTACTTTAGAGTCACGTATATTTGACTTCCTAGAGGAATCACTATCATTAAAGGAAGACTCAAAAGCGCCTTGAGAAGATTTTAGCAATATGATCGCAAAAATAATTGGAACAACGACAAGAACTAATGAAAGAAATATTAAGAAATATTTTAAAAATTTATTCATGTTTGAAGCTCCCAAATTATTAGATTTTTTGTACATGTAACTATATTTATATTTTGATTATACTTCTTTTTAACTTTGTAAATTATTTGTAAAGAAGAAAATGCACTATAAATTATAATTTTATTACTATCACTAAAAAATATCAACTATGAAGTTGTTAATTGTAATTTTATTGGCAATGTGTAATAAAATGATGAAACAATATGCACGCAGAAGTTATGTGTTAATCATAAATATACAATGCACTTGTCATGTATGATTAAGTAAATATGATTGTATTTAATCAAATCATCATTTATGAAATGATTTAAATCATTGAAAGTGGAAAGGTTAATAAATATAAAAATAGTATTACAATAATGTCATTTGATAAAATATGATTTATTTAAAGACATAGGATATAATATATATTGGAAATATCATCTTGTAGATGATTATAATTAAAAGATGTTAGAAATTTTAGATTGCCTTTATACTTAATTATAGCAAGTGTTGAAACAAATTTAATCATATTCCAGCATAAAGATATAATAAACGTACTAGGAATGAATGATTTGAGGAGGAAATATTATAGTGAAAGCACTTTGGTTAGAAAATATAAATGAAAGTTTAGTAAAGGATTTTTACGAAACACAAACAGAAGAAGAACAGAATGCTGGTTTTGAAGGGGTCTTATCATTTGGTACTGCAGGTATTAGAAGTACATTTGGTTTAGGACCAGCAAGGTTAAATGCTTTTACAGTCCGCAAAGTAGCGCTAGGTTTAGCTCAATATTTAAATCATAATGTTGATGACGCATCTGTTGTCATACATTTTGATACAAGATTTTTATCAAAAGCATTTTCACAAGAGATGGCAAGTGTGTTGGCAAATAATGGTATCACAGCTATTATTTCAGACAATTATAAATCGACACCAGAATTATCCTTTGCCGTAAGACATCTACAAGTAAATGCAGGCATCATGATTACAGCAAGTCATAATCCTAAAAATTATAATGGTATAAAGATTTATAATGAAAAGGGTGGACAATTATTACCTGAAGCTTCAGAGCAATTAAGTGAATATATAAATTCAATTGAAACACCATTAAATATTGAAAAAGGTGATTTTAATGCGTTCGTAGAAAACGGTAAAATAAAATATATGTCGAATGAAGTAACAGAAAGTTATAAAAAAGAAGTTAAGTCATTAGTAGGATCAATAGATGCACATGACGCAAAAGTCATATTGACGAGTTTACATGGTACGAGCCTACCTTTGGTATCTGACATTTTAACTGAATTAGATTATCATAATTTTGTTATAGAAAAAGAACAGTCAGAACCTAATGGTAATTTTCCAACAGTAGCTATTGCTAATCCTGAAGATGAAGCAGCTTTTACACTTGGCAAACAGCTAGCAGATAAAACAGATGCACAGCTTATTATTGCAACTGATCCTGATGCGGATCGATTAGGATTTATAGAACGTTATGGTGATAATGATTTTAGATATTTTAATGGCAATGAAATAGGGCTATTATTAATGAAATTAAGGTTCCAAGATTTAACTGAAGATAGTACGCCGCAATATATGATCAAATCAATAGTTACGAGCGAGCTAGCAGAAAGGTTAGCAACATCTCTCAATGTAGAAGTTAACGATGTTCTGACAGGTTTTAAATTCATTTCAGATTTAATAGAACACAAACAGAAAGATGATGATAAGCAATTACTGCTTGCATTTGAAGAAAGTCATGGGTACTTAGCACAACCTATTTCAAGAGATAAAGATGCTATACAAATGGTACCATTATTAGTTAAATATAAGAATTTACTTGATAAAAACGGTATAACATTTAAGGAAACAATTGAAGATATTTACGAAAATATCGGTTATTTCAAGGACAGAACACTTGCGCCTACATTTGAAGGAAAAGCCGGCGTTAAAAAAATAGAAAGTATTATGTCGCAATTTAGAAATGAACAGGTATTTTCTATATGTGGTATGGATGTACTAAAAATTGAGGACTATCATGTTGGAGAAGTTAGAGACATGATAACAGGTCATACTGAGAAATTAACATTACCAAAGACAAATTTAATTAGATTTATTTTTGAAAATGGTTTTATTGCGTTAAGACCTTCTGGTACAGAGCCAAAAATTAAATTATATTTTTCACTTGAAGTTGAAAATATTGATGAAATTACACAACAGTTTGAAGCAAACTATATTAATAATATAGTTTAAACAAATATAGAGGCAACATTATGACAACAAAGATAATCAAAAAAATAACAATCATTTTAATTATATTATTAATAGTAATTATTATTACAATCGCCTATAAGCTATATCATCGTAGTCATCAAGAAACGCCAATGGTACAAAATGAGACGAAACAAGAAACTACGAATAAACAAATGGGACATTTACAGACTATTGTCGATAATCAAAATCCACAGATGATGCAGATTAATCAATATCTTGAACAAGTTAAATTTAACGGTACTGCAGCTGTGTTCGAAAATGGTCAACTCAAATTAAATAAAGGATACGGTTTGCAAAACATTCAAGAAAATAAACAGAATCAAGCAGATACTTTATATTTAATTGGATCTTCTCAAAAGTTTGCAACAGGATTAATGTTGAAACAATTAGAAAGCGAAAATAAAATTAACATGAACGATTCTGTAACTAAATATTTGCCATGGTTTAAAATGAAGCAGCCAATTACTTTAAATCAACTCATGTTGCATAAAAGTGGATTGTTTAAATATAAAGCTTCTCCAAATTATAAAAATTTAAACGAAGCGGTACATGCAGTTCAACAAAAAGGCATTGAGCCTAAATTTTACAATAAAAATAGGTACAACGACGGAAATTATTTAGTATTATCGCGTGTGATTGAAGAAGTGACAAACAAGTCGTATAAGAAAAATTTTGAGGATAGAATTTCAAAACCGCAACATTTAAATTTCACTGCATTTTTCGATAATTCAAATTTTCAAGCATATATGGCTAAGGGTTATAAAAAGGATGGTAAATCTGGCAAACCACTACAACAGTATCCCAACGTTTTAGAACAGTATTATGGGGCGGGTAATTTGTACATGACGCCGAGTGATATGGGAAAATTGATTTTAGGATTACAAAATAATAGAATATTAAACAGCCATATATCAAAACCACTGATACATGAGAGTAAGACGTCTAAATATCCTCAACCTTATCGCTATGGGTTTTATTCCTTTGCAGATAAAAATAGAATTAATGGTGGTTTTTTTGGTCAAGTTTTTACGTCATATTTTAATGACAAGTATATTGTAATCCTAGGAACTAATTATGAAAATAGTGACGTAAATAATGAACAGAAAATCCAACATATTTACAATCAGATTTTAAAACAGGGTGGACCTTATAATCATGTGGGTAAATCATATTAATTGAAATTTTAAAACACACGCCATGGAAATGGGCGTGTGTTTTTTACTAAGATTATATACAGTATTTTAAAGCTTCAATAAATAGTTTTTTGAAATCGTTTGTTTCGATAGACATAACAACTGAGCAGTTAGGGAAGTGCGTGTTAAAATCTGTGACAGTTGCACCTTTTGTAAGTGTTCCAGTGGTCTCAATTTGTACATCTGCCTCTTTCACATCAAATTTTTCAGGATGTAATAAATAAAGTATCGTATATGCATCATAGACATTGATTCCTTTTTCAAAATCGTCGCCTTTATAATGTTTGAAAAGTTGATGCAACATGTCACCGGTTTTGTTTAAACTTTGTAATTCATTCACCGTTGCGTGACTAAGTGTAGAACTTCTAGCTACATCTAAGCCAACCATTGTAATTGGTAATCCAGAGTTAAATACAATGTGTGCTGCTTCTGGATCACAATAAATATTAAATTCTGCTAATGGTGTGACATTGCCTCGAGCTGCCGAACCACCCATTAATACAATTTCTTTAATATAATCTTTTACTTCTGGATAGGTTGAGAGTAATAGGGCAATATTTGTTAAAGGTCCTATTGGTATTAAAGTAATAGGGTCTTCACTTGATTGAAGTTCTTTGCGCATGGCTTCTACAGCATGAGTGGATGATAAATCATTGTAATTAATCTTAGGAAAATCATATCCTTCCATCCCAGATTCACCATGTACTGCACTAGCATCTACGATTTCTGATAATAATGGTTGAGAGGAACCTCTATGTACAGGAACGGTACTCGAGAAAAAACGTTTAAGTTTCAAAGCGTTCGCAGTTGTTTTTTCAATACCTACATTTCCATTAACTGTAGTAATCATTCGCAAATCAAAATTAGGATGATTTAATGCAATGCTAATCGCAGCAGCATCATCAATTCCAGGATCTGAATCTATGATAATAGGTTGTTTCATAATTGAATTTCCTCCTAAAAATAAATAATCATTTAAATATAGTGTACATTGTTTTACCTAGAAAATGTTGTATAGCAATTGAAAAATTAAGCGACTATTGATAGAAATATGAGGAAATAATGTTGTAAAGACATTCCATAGAGCCTAAGTTTAGTTTATTAGTATTTATTTTGAATAATCTAGGTTAGTTTTTAATATTCGTGAAGTATTTTTTTTAGAAATCGGCGTCATCTAATGAAAATACTATTTGAAAATAGGGGGGATATGAAGAAGGAAAAGTGACGGTCAGTTGCATGTTTGATTTACCATAGTTAATATAAACGATTAATTTAGTGCTTTCTTTTCATACGAAAAATTTATAACAACAAAACATACATATTTTGAAATTAACGAAATCAATATATAAAGAGACCCCCCTACACAAATAAATGCGTAGGGGGGTCTCTTTGTTCTAAGGCTTCTCAGAAGAGAAGTCTATATTGATTATAAGTGGCTTGAGTGTCCACCTTGCATTACCCAATAAGTACCGATAACAGTAATTAAAGTAATGATAATCGCAAATAAAACTTTAAAGGTTTGTAAATTACCATCTTTACCTTCAGTTAAGTGCATGAACATTAATAATTGAACTGCAGCTTGTATAAAAGCAAAACCAAAGATGATGGTAATCTTAGCATTAAGTGCCATAGATGTGTATAAAGTTACAAATACAGCTAAGATCGTTAAAACGATTGAGGCGATAAAACCTACAGTATGTTTTACTATTGTATTCATCCGCTAAACACCATCCCTATCATATATACGGCAGTGAAGATGAAAATCCATACAACATCTAAAAAGTGCCAGTATAAACTAACTATAAATAATTTAGGAGCATTGTCTTTATTTAATCCGCGCATTGCTACTTGAATTAATAGGCAAATAATCCAAACAATACCTAATGACACGTGGGCACCATGTGTTCCTAATAGAATAAAGAAACTAGACCAATAAGAACCGATAGTTAGATTAACACCTTCATGTACGTAGTGCGCAAACTCATAAATCTCGAAGCCTACGAATACCATACCAAGTAATACAGTGATAATCATCCAAATCAGCATTAATTTTTCTTTTTCTTTTCTCATATAGTAAATTGCAATACCACATGTATAAGAACTAATTAATAATGCAAATGTCATAATTAAAACTAATGGTAATTCAAACAATTCAGTCGTCATTTTTCCAGCATAATCGCCACCGTGTTGAAGTGTTAATAATGTTGCGAATAACGTACCGAATAATGAGAATTCTGCTGTAAGGAATACCCAAAAGCCAAGTTTATTTAAATTACCTTCATGCGAACGTTGATCAATTGTGTTTGCATCATGACTCATGACTTACAGCCTCCCTTTCTTTTATACGTGCATCACGTAAACGTTTTTCAGTTTCAGCAACTTCAGACGCTGGTATATGATAACCATGGTCGATTTGGAAACTGCGGTAAACCATAGTTGCGAAGATACCAATTAAACAAATAATAGCTGGAACGAGTGTTTCAAAGATAAGGAAGAATCCACCAATAGTGAAGAGAATTCCCATCCAGAATCCAACAGGAGTATTATTTGGCATATGGATATCTGTATAGTTATGGTTGTCTAAATAATGACGACCATGTTCTTTCATATCTACAAATGTGTCATAGTCATTCCAGTCTGGTGTGATAGCAAAGTTGTATTTAGGTGGCATTGCTCCAGCAGTTGCCCATTCTAAAGTACGTCCTAAACCATCCCAGTTGTCGCCAGTTGCTTCACGTGGTGCTTTGAAGAAGCTGTATACGATACTTGCAACTAAGAACATAAATCCTAATGCCATTAATAGGGCACCGACAGTTGAGATTGCGTTTAGTAACCACCAACCATCTTCTGGCATATAAGTGTATAAACGACGTGGCATACCATCTAATCCAAGGATGAATTGTGGTATGAAACAAACGTTAAATCCGATCATGAATAACCAGAAACACCATTTGTTTAATGTTTCGTTTAACTTGAAGCCAGTCATCTTAGGCCACCAGAATATTAAAGCTCCAAGACAGGCAAATACTACACCAGCTACTAGCGTATAGTGGAAATGCGCTACTAAGAAGTAAGTATTATGATATTGATAATCTGCTGCCGCCATTGAAAGCATAACACCTGTTACCCCACCGATTAAGAAGTTCGGTATGAACCCTAATGCGAATAGCATTGGAGATTCGAAGGTAATACGCCCTTTATAAAGCGTGAACAACCAGTTAAAGATTTTAACACCAGTTGGTATACCAATTAACATGGTTGAAATTGAGAAGAATGAGTTAATTAATGCACCATTACCCATTGTGAAGAAATGGTGAACCCAAACTAAGAAACTTAAGAATGCGATACCTGCAGTCGCCCAGACCATGCTTTGATGTCCGAATAGGCGTTTACGTGCAAATGTCGGAATAATTTCAGAGTAGATACCGAATGCTGGCAAGATAACGATATACACTTCAGGGTGCCCCCATACCCAGAAGAAGTTAGCCCAAAGCATTGGCATACCACCATTTGCAACTGAGAAGAATGCTGTGTCGAAAATTCTATCAGTTGTAAATAGCGCTAATGTAACTGTTAATACTGGGAAAGCCAAGATAACGATTAATGCTGTAATGAAAGTCGTAACCGTAAACATTGGCATTTCCATAAATTTCATTGTTGGTGTTTTACATCTAAGTATAGTAACAAAGAAGTTAATACCAGTCATCAGTGTACCAATACCGGAAATTTGTATCGCTATTAAGTAATAGTTGACACCAGGTCCTGGACTGAATTCTCCTGCGAGTGGTGCGTAGTTTGTCCAACCAGCTGCAGGTGAGCCTCCGACTATAAATGAAAGGTTGAATAAAATCATACCTGAGAAGAATAACCAGAAACTTACGTTATTTAATACAGGGAATGCAACGTCACGCGCACCAATTTGTAGTGGTACGACAACATTCCATAAACCAAAGATGAAAGGCATAGCCATAAAGATAATCATTATTACGCCGTGCGTACTAAAGACTTCATTATAATGGTTTCCTTCTAAAAATGTATTGTCTGGAATGGCTAATTGCGTACGCATCATTAGCGCGTCAATACCACCACGTACGAACATTAATACCGCACAGATTAAGTACATTGCACCAATTTTTTTATGGTCAATAGATGTGAACCATTCTCTGTATAGATATTTCCATAATTTGAAATAGCTAATTACTGCGATTACGGCAATAACTGCGAAAGGAGCACCAATTTGTCCCATTGTTATCATCCAGTTACCTTGAACGAGTAATTGATCCCATGGAAAATTCATTAATGTCCACCTCCATTTTCATGGTCTTTTTTCTCAATTTTAGATGCTTTTTCATCTTTAGCACCTTCAGAGATTTTTTCCATTTCATCCATATTATGTGATTCTTCATCTTTGAATTCACTATCATATGGTTCATTATTGCCTAAAATCATGGCTTTCATTCCATGACGTTCGTAGTTAGCATTTGTGATTTGCGGCTTACGTGCAGGTTGATCTGGTTTATCTAACACATCTGCTGTACGTTCTTCTTCAGTGTTAAAGTTTGGATCTTTTTGAACGAAATTATAACGATCATAAGCATAGAAAATATACTCAGGGTCTGCTGCAGGATCAACAAATGCTAAATGCGTACCACTGAAAGTTAAATTTTTGTTTTCAGTAGTTGGTAAAAGTTGCTTATCAAATGTATCTTGATCCAATACTTTTTGTTTTTTGGCATCTTTTACCCAATCCTCGAATTTGCTTTGGCTTACTGAATTCACATCAAATGTCTGACGACTGAAGCCTTCACCATTGAAGTTTGAGTTACGTCCACGGAACGTACCTTCTTCACTAGCTGTTAAAGTCCAGTCCATAGTCATACCTGTCATCGCATATTTTTGACCACCTAATTGTGGAATCCAGAAACTTGTCATCATATCCATTGATTGGAGTTTGAAGACAACTGGGCGATCTTTCGGAATAGTTAAATGGTTAACTGTTTCGATTTTCTCTTCAGGATAACTAAAGAACCACTTATAACCAGCACTTGTAGCATAAACAACAAGTGGATCGTCTTCTTTCTGTGGTTTTTCCTCGTAATTATAAAGTGAATTAACTGTTGGAATAGCTAATGCAATTACAATAATTACTGGAATAATAAACCAAATTGTTTCTAATAAAGAATTGTGGTGCATCTTACCTGATTCATCAGTGTTTCCAATTCTATATTTATATAGAAAAACTGTGAATAGAATAAGAACAGCGGCAATAATAACAAGCATGAAGATAATTGAATACATAATCAAAAACTTCGAATCACTTGCCATCGGCCCTTTTGGGTTTAAAACTTCTACGTTAGAACAGCCACTAAGTAAAATTAGCGAGCCAAAGAGTAGAAGCAAAGACTTAAATTTTGACACTTTTTTGACCTCCTAATACTACAAATGTAGGGCTTAACATCAATTTTAAGATATTACGCAATATTTACAAGTGTTTGTGCGAAAAAAAATATTGTAAAATTAAAAGAAACCCAACAAACTCAACGTCTGGTGGGCTTTCAAAGATTTGTTAAAATTATGTGTACATTTTGTGAAAAGTGTCATATTTAAGGCGAAAGGGTGATTTTATCAAAAAAGTAGTGATAAAGGTTATCATTTAGCTTGGTTTTTGCTATGTATGGAATTTTAATTTATTTAACTTCTATATAACGTATCGATTTACTTGATGCGCCGTTTGAATCTTCCACTTTATACTCAATTTTGTATTTTCCAGCTTGGTTGATATTAACATTACCATCAACTTTAATTTTATGTGTTAAATCGCCGTCTTCTTTATCGTATGCATGTACACCATTTAAAAGATTATATTCTTCACCTTTATCTATGATTGTATCATTCGTACCTTTAAGCTCTGGAATTGAATTGTCAGTGGCTTCTGCACTTAGGTTTGGGGATACAAGAGTTGCAGAAACGCCAATTGCTGATAACGATTGTATAAGTTTATTCATTTATTGACCTCCAAGAAGAGACTTTAATTGATTTATCTATACTATACTGTAATGCGCTGTGTATTACATCATACTATAGTCCTAATATACCTTATTTATTTAAATATAATTGTAATTTTTAGTTAAAATTAAGTAAAATGAACTTTTTGTGAATTTTATCACAAATTTGTTTTGAAATACAATAATTTGTAATAAAATAAAGTAGAAATGATAAATCTATATTTGAAGAAATGGAAGTGCTTATTATGTTGAATGAAAAAGAAAAAGCGATTATTAAAGAAACGGTTCCGGTATTGCAAGAAAGAGGGGTAGAAATCACATCGTTTTTCTATAATAGAATGTTTACACAGCACCCTGAATTAAAAAATATGTTTAATCAAACAAACCAAAAGAAAGGATTGCAATCAACGGCGTTAGCACAGAGTGTATTAGCTGCAGCGATGAATATTGATGATTTGACACGTATTTTACCAGTTGTGAAAGAAATTGCATTTAAACATTGTGCATTACAGGTGCCGCCAGCTGGTTATGATATTGTAGGTGAAAATTTATTAGCTGCCATCCAAAATGTTTTAAAATTATCGGATGATGATGCAATCTTAGACACTTGGGCTAAAGCATACGGAGAAATTGCTAAAGTATTTATTGAAGTTGAAAAAGATATTTATAAAACAATGGCATGGGATGGTTTCCAAGCATTTGTAATTAAAAATATAGAAACTGTAGCTACAGACATCAAAGCATTTACAGTTAAATCTGATGAAATAGACATGAGTAAATTTAAACCAGGTCAATATGTCACGGTCGATGTGAAGAGTGCGTCACTACCATACCGTGCTAAACGCCATTATTCAATTGTAGAAGGTGATAGTGAAACACTGACTTTTGCAGTTAAACATGATGTAACAACAACACATGAAGGGGAAGTGTCTACGATACTTCATAGTGAATACAAAGAAGGCGATACGATTCAATTATCAGCACCAGTAGGTCCGTTTTCCGTGGTCAACAGTGAGTCACCACAACTATTTATTGGATCCGGTATCGGGGTTACACCTTTAATTCCAATGTTTAATCAAGTGGCTAAGTCAGAAGCGCCAATTCAATTTATTCAAAATATTATTAATGATACAGATATACCATTCTCAAATAAACTAGAGGCAATAGCTGAAAGTAAAGAGAATAACGATTATATTATTTATGATAAGCATAAAATGGGTTATATGGATGCATCGTATTTGAATCAATTTATAACAAAAGATACTGAAATTTATGTTTGTGGTGGTGTTAATTTCCTTCAATCTATCATCACTACCTTAAAAGAAATGGAAGTTGATGAAACGAAAATTCATTTCGAATCGTTTATCCCTAAATTAAGTGTTGGTGTATAAAGTGTTATATGATTGAATGAAATAATATAAATTAACAAAAAACAAGACACGTTAAGTCGTATTGAACTTAACGTGTCTTGTTTTGTTAATGAAGCAGTAAAGCATTTTATTTATATAAATATCAAAAAAATTGATTCTTTATCTCGCGAGTTTATTCAATCCCTCTACGCATTTTTTCAGCTATAAGTGTGTTATTTAATACCATTGTAATTGTCATTGGGCCAACGCCACCAGGTACGGGTGTAATTGCACCTGCCACTTCTTTAACTTCATCGTATTCGATATCACCTTTTAATTTACCATTTTCATCAGGTGTATTCCCTACATCGATTACAACCGCGCCTTCTTTAACGTCTTCTTTCGTTACTAATCCAGGACGACCCACAGCACTAACAATGATGTCAGCATTTTTTAAATAACGCTTCATATCTTTAGTTCTTGAATGAAGAATCGTTACGGAAGCATTTTTTTGAAGTAATAATTTAGAAACTGGTTGACCTACAATGTGACTACGTCCGATAACAACAGCGTCTTTTCCTTCTAAATCAATATCGGCATGATTTAAAAGTTCCATGATACCTAATGGTGTACAAGGTACAAATGTTTGTTGATCAATATAAAGCTTACCAATATTTTCAGGATGGAAGCCATCGACATCTTTTGCTGGGTTAATAGATTCTAATACTTTTTGTTCACTTACTTGATCAGGAAGTGGTACTTGGACTAATATACCGCTCACACTATCATCTTCATTTAAGCGTTTTAATTCGTTTAAAACGTCTGCTTCAGAAGTAGATTCGTCGAGATGAACAATTTCTGAAATCATTCCAATCTTTTCCGCAGCTTTCTTTTTAGAGTTGACATAACTTTGACTTGCACCATCATTACCGACTAGAATGACAGATAATTTTGGTGTATACCCCTCAGCTTGTAAAGCTTCAACTTGATCTTTAAGTCCTTGTCTGTAATCTTTAGCGATTTGTTTACCGTCTAAAATTTTTGCGACCATGAAAAAATCCTCCTTGAATGTTTGAACTTTACTTAACATTAACACAAATGATGGGATAATTAACAACCAAAAGACGTAGATTAAACAAAAAAAAAGTATTAAAGTTCGATTTTTGATTGAAAAAGCATCATTTACTTGTTATGCTATATCTGTAATATACATCTAATAGTAGTATCATTTCAAATTTCTGAAAGGGTGTTCATTTTGAAAGTAGTAGTCATTATGGGAAGTTCTTCTGATTGGGAAACAATGAAAGAAAGTTGTTCGATGTTAGACCAATTTGAAATTCCGTATGATAAAAAAGTAGTTTCAGCACATCGTACGCCTCAATTAATGTTTGAATTTTCAAGAGAAGCGAGAGATGCAGGATATGATGTCATTATCGCTGGTGCAGGCGGTGCTGCGCATTTACCAGGTATGGTTGCGTCAATGACGACTTTACCAGTAATTGGCGTTCCTATTGAGTCTAAAAGTTTAAAAGGAATGGATTCGCTATTGTCAATTGTACAAATGCCAGGTGGTATTCCAGTAGCAACGACAGCAATAGGTAAAGCTGGAGCTAAAAATGCGGGTATCTTGGCTGCAAGAATACTTAGTATTGGTAATCAAACAGTGCAAAAGAATTTGGAAAATTATGAAAAATCTTTAGTTGAGAAAGTGAGTGATATGCAAGATGAACTTGAGTAAATTAAAATTCGGCTCAACCATAGGTATCATAGGAGGCGGTCAACTGGGCAAAATGATGGCGCAGTCTGCCCAACAAATGGGATACAAAGTGATTGTGTTAGATCCCAATTCATCATGTCCTTGCCAGTATGTTGCCAACGAGTTCATCAACGCTGCGTATGACGACCAAATAGCACTAGATCGACTTGGAGCATTATCAGATGTAATAACGTACGAATTTGAAAATATCTCGGCTAATCAATTACAAGCATTAGCTTCAAAATATAATATTCCTCAAGGCTATCAAGCGATTCAATTACTTCAAGATCGCCTGACGGAGAAACAAACTTTACAAGATTCTGGCAGTAATATAGCGCCGTTCCTCCAATTAACTGACTATGACGATTTAGTTAAAGCGGTTGATTCAATTGGATATCCTTTTATTGTTAAAACACGTTTCGGTGGATATGACGGTAAAGGTCAAGTGCTTGTTAAAGACGCCACTCATTTAGATGAAGCGCGTCAACTGATTCAAGCACAAGAATGTGTAGCAGAACAGTACCTAAACTTAAGTAAAGAAGTTTCTTTGACAGTAACCATCGGTACAAACAATCAGATCACATATTTCCCTCTACAAGAAAATGAACATCAAAATCAAATACTATTTAAAACAATCGTGCCTGCGCGAGTACAAGATAATAAAGAGCAAGAAGCGCGTAATGAAGTAAATAAAATAATTAAAGCCATACATTTTATAGGTACATTTACAGTTGAATTTTTTATAGATCAACAGAATCAACTATATGTAAATGAAATTGCGCCTAGACCGCATAATTCCGGACATTATTCAATTGAAGCTTGCGAATATTCTCAATTTGATACACATATTAAGGCAATAACAGGACAACAATTACCACAACAAGTAACACTATTGAAACCGGCGATTATGATGAACTTATTAGGCAGAGATTTAGATTTATTAGAAGATCAATTCGCAGAACACCCTGAATGGCATGTCCATATCTATGGCAAAAACGAACGTAAATTTAATCGTAAGATGGGACATTTAACGGTGTTAACTAATGATATAAATGAAACTGAACAAAAGTTGCTTAAACAATTTGAAGGGAGATAAATATATGTCTTTGTTATATGAAGGAAAGGCTAAAAGAATTTTTTCAACAGGAACGTCTGATGTACTAAGAGTTGAATATAAAGATGAAGTGACAGCTGGTAATGGTGCTAAAAAAGACTTCATTGAAGGGAAAGGACGCTTAAATAACCAAATTACCTCTCGTATATTTAATTATTTGAAAGCTAAAGGCTTGAATAGTCATTTTATTGAGCAAATATCTGAAACGGAACAATTAGTTAATTCGGTTGAAATCATTCCTTTAGAAGTTGTAGTTAGAAATATTGCAGCAGGCTCAATTACAAAAAGACTAGGTTTTGAAAAAGGACATACATTTGAAACACCATTAGTTGAATTTTTCTACAAGAATGATGATTTGAACGACCCCCTTATCACTGAAGACCATATTAAACTACTTCAAATTGCTAATGATGGTGAAATTGAAAAATTAAAAGAAGCAGCAACAGAAATTAATGAAGTATTAGTGAACTTAATGGACAAAATGAATTTAAGATTAGTCGATTTTAAAATTGAATTCGGACGCACAAATGAAGGTGAAATTTTATTGGCTGATGAAATTTCTCCAGATACATGTCGAATTTGGGATAAACAAAGTGATACAAATTTTGATAAAGATGTTTATCGAGAAGATACAGGATCAATTATCGAGACATATCAGACTTTTTTAAATAAATTGGAGGCACTCTAACAATGAAAACAATTGAATTGCATATTACATTACAACCACAAGTATTAGATACACAAGGACAAGCATTAAATCGAGCTGTACATGATTTAGGATATAAGCAAGTCAATGATATCAGAGTTGGTAAAGTACTCTATATGACTGTTGATGAAGCAACTGACGAAGCAGTTCATAATGTTGTAACTACGTTAAGTGAAAAACTTTTTGCTAATACTGTTATTGAAGAATATAGCTATAAAGTATTGGAAGAAGGAGAGAAGGCATAATGAAATTTGCAGTGCTGAAATTTCCAGGATCAAATTGCGACAGAGACATGTATAATGCTGCATTGAAATCAGATGTAGAAGCAGAATATGTAGATTATAGAAATACATCGTTGGACGGTTTTGATGGTGTACTGATACCAGGTGGTTTTTCTTTTGGTGATTATTTACGTTCTGGGGCAATGGCAAGTGTTGCACCAATTACAGAAGCAGTAAAACAATTTGCGAAAGAAGGTAAACCGGTACTTGGTGTGTGTAATGGGTTTCAAATTCTAACTGAAATTGGTTTACTTCCAGGTGCTTTACTACATAATGATTCTCATTTATTCGTGAGTCGAAATGAATCATTGCGTGTGGTAAATCATAATACGGCATTCACAAATTTATATAATGAGGATGAAACTGTAGTTTATCCTGTTGCGCATGGTGAAGGACATTATTATTGTACTCAAGATATGTATGATCGTTTAGAGGCAAATAATCAAATTATATTAAAATATGTCAATAATCCGAATGGTTCTTTTAATGATATCGCAGGTATTATCAATGAACAGGGCAATGTGTGTGGTATGATGCCTCATCCGGAACGTGCTATTGAACCAATTCTTGGTACAGATAGCGGCGTAAAATTATTTCAAGCAATGGTAAATAGTTGGAGGGAACAAAATGTCTAAATTTATTGAACCAAGTTCTGAAGATATTAAAATTGAACAACTGTACAAGGATATGGGATTAAGTGATGAAGAATACGCAAAGGTTTGTGATATTTTAGGTCGTGAACCTAACTTTACGGAGATTGGTATTTTCTCAGTTATGTGGAGTGAACACTGTTCTTATAAACATTCCAAACCCTTTTTAACACAATTTCCAACTTCAGGTGAACATGTTTTAATGGGCCCAGGAGAAGGCGCAGGCGTTGTTGATATTGGTGATAACCAAGCGGTTGTGTTCAAGGTTGAGTCACACAATCACCCTTCTGCAGTTGAACCATACCAAGGCGCAGCTACTGGTGTGGGAGGCATTATTAGAGATATTGTTTCTATTGGTGCACGTCCAATTAATTTATTGAATAGTCTAAGGTTTGGTGAATTGACAGAAAAACAAAACCGTCGACTTTTACGTGGCGTTGTTGCAGGTATAGGTGGCTATGGTAACTGTATAGGAATTCCTACAACTGCTGGAGAAATAGAGTTTGATGATCGATATGATGGCAACCCACTCGTCAATGCGATGTGTGTAGGCATTATTGATCACGACATGGTTCAAAAAGGGACGGCTAAAGGCGTTGGAAACTCTGTTATTTATGTTGGTTTAAAAACTGGCCGTGATGGTATTCATGGTGCGACTTTTGCTTCTGAAGAATTAAGTGAAGATAGTGAAAGCAAACGACCATCTGTTCAAATTGGTGATCCATTTGTAGGTAAAAAATTAATGGAAGCCACGCTAGAAGCCATCACATTTGATGAACTCGTTGGTATCCAAGACATGGGGGCTGCAGGACTAACATCATCATCCTCAGAAATGGCAGCTAAAGGTGGTAGTGGCTTACATTTACGTTTAGAACAAGTCCCTACAAGAGAACAAGGTATTTCACCGTATGAAATGATGTTATCTGAAACTCAAGAACGTATGTTGCTTGTTGTAGAAAAGGGAACAGAACAAAAATTCTTAGACCTCTTTGATAAACATGAGTTAGACAGTGCAGTAATTGGAGAAGTAACTGACACGGATCGTTTCGTATTAACTTATGAAGATGAAGTATTTGCCGATATTCCAGTTCAACCTTTATCTGATGAAGCGCCAGTTTATGTACTTGAAGGTACGTCGCCAGAATACAATGAAACTAAAAATGACTATAGCAGTGTAGATGTTGAATCCGTATTTGATCAATTATTACAACACCCAACTATAGCTTCGAAGCGTTATTTATACGAACAATATGATCAACAAGTAGGTGCTAATACGATAGTTAAGCCAGGATTACAAGCCTCTGTTGTGCGCGTTGAAGGAACTGATAAAGCTATTGCGTCAACGATTGATGGAGAAGCCCGCTATGTATTTAACAATCCATATGAAGGTGGAAAGATAGTTGTTGCCGAAGCGTATAGAAATTTAATTTCTGTAGGTGCAACGCCTTTAGCTATGACGGATTGTTTAAATTATGGCTCACCTGAGAAGAAAGAAATATATCAACAATTAGCAGATTCAACAAAAGGTATGGCAGAAGCATGTGAGGTTTTAAGCACACCTGTCGTTTCGGGTAATGTGTCTTTATATAACGAAACGAGAGAAACATCTATATTCCCAACACCTGTAGTAGGTATGGTTGGTCTCATCGATGACATAAGTTATCTTAATCATTTTAATCCTTCTGTAGGAGATACATTATATGTTGTTGGTGATACAAATGATGATTTCGGTGGTAGTCAAATAGAGAAATTGTTGTATGGTCAAGTGAATCATGAATTTGAATCCATTGATTTATCGCAAGAAGTTCGTAAAGGTGAATCGATAAAACAAGCAATTCGAGAAGGGGTAGCTTCACATGTGCAAACAGTAGGTAAAGGTGGCTTATTGCTTACTTTAGCTCGTATCAGTGCACATTACCAACTTGGTTTACAGGCGAAACTAAGTGTTACGAATGCGCAACTGTTTAGTGAAACACAAGGACGTTATATTGTAATCGTAAAAAATGGTCAATCATTAAACTGCGATTATGCTGTTGAGATTGGTAAAGTGACTAATGATCAACAATTTAAAGTGACAAATGAACAGAGCGAAATTGTGCGTGATGTAAAACATTTAAATGATTTATGGGAAGGAGCTATACCTCAATGTATGACAGCAACGGATTAAATGAAGAATGTGGCGTGTTTGGCATATGGAATCATCCGGAATCTGCTCAATTAACCTATATGGGACTACACAGTTTGCAACATCGTGGTCAAGAAGGTGCTGGAATCGTTTGTTCAAATGGTGAAGTGCTTAAAGGTGAACGTGGTTTAGGTTTATTGACAGATGCGATATCAGATACACAAATGGAATCATTTAAAACATATCAACATGCAATTGGGCATGTGAGATACGCAACATCCGGGAATAAAGGTATAGAGAATATTCAACCGTTTTTATATCATTTTTATGATATGAGTGTTGCAGTTTGTCATAATGGTAATCTTATCAATGCGCAAAGTCTAAAAAAATCTTTAGAACATCAAGGCTCTATTTTTCACTCTTCTTCAGATACTGAAGTTATCATGCACTTGATACGCAGAAGTAAAGCACCTACATTTGAAGATGCTTTTCAAGAAAGTTTAAGAAAAATAAAAGGCGGATTTACTTTTGCGGTACTAACTAAAGACGCTTTATATGGTGCAGTTGACCCTAATGCGATTCGACCATTAGCTGTTGGTAAAATGAAAAATGGTTCATATATTATTGCCAGTGAAACATGTGCAATCGATGTCCTAGGTGCTGAATTTGTAAGAGATATTCATGCTGGAGAATATGTAGTCATCAATGATGATGGGATCAGAGTCGAATCTTATACGCGTCATACAACGACGGCTATTTCAGCTATGGAGTATATTTACTTTGCTAGACCTGATTCAACCATTGCCGGTAAAAATGTTCATGCTGTTAGAAAACAGTCTGGTAAGCAATTAGCGAAAGAAAGTCCAGCATCAAATGCGGACATGGTTATTGGTGTACCTAATTCTTCACTTTCAGCAGCATCTGGTTATGCCGAAGAGAGTAGACTGCCGTATGAAATGGGTCTTGTTAAAAATCAATATGTTGCAAGAACATTTATTCAACCGACACAAGAATTACGTGAACAAGGCGTCCGCGTAAAATTATCTGCTGTAAAAGATATTGTCTATGATAAAAATATTGTCTTAGTAGATGATTCGATTGTCAGAGGTACTACGAGTAAACGTATAGTACAAATGTTGAAAGACGCAGGCGCTAAGGAAGTTCATGTACGCATTGCTTCTCCTGAGTTTATGTTTCCAAGTTTTTATGGCATAGATGTTTCAACAACGGCAGAGCTTATTTCATCAAATAAATCGCCCGAGGAGATTAGTGATTATATTGGAGCAGATTCACTGGCTTATTTAACAGTCGAAGGTCTAATTGATTCTATTGGACTTGATTGCGATGCGCCTTATAGTGGACTTTGTGTTGAAAGTTTCACAGGTGATTATCCTGCAGGTTTATATGATTATGAGCAAGATTATGTAGCGCATTTAAGTGAACGTCAAAAAGCGTACTTAGCAAATCATCAACAATACTTTGATAGAGAGGGTAATTTAAATGTCTAAAGCATATCAACAAGCAGGCGTCGATATTAATGCAGGGTATGAAGCGGTAGAACGAATGACAAGTCATGTCCAAAGAACAATGCGCAAAGAAGTACTTGGTGGATTGGGTGGCTTTGGTGCTACATTTGATTTGTCACAGTTAAATATGAAAGCACCTTTACTTGTATCAGGTACAGATGGTGTAGGTACAAAATTAAAATTAGCCATCGATAACGATAAACATGACACGATTGGTATAGATGCTGTCGCAATGTGTGTCAATGATATTTTAACTACAGGTGCAGAACCACTTTACTTTTTAGATTATATTGCAACTAATAAAGTCGTTCCTGAAGTCATTGAGCAAATTGTCAAAGGGGTAAGTGATGGCTGTGAAGAGACCAATACAGCTTTAATCGGTGGAGAAACAGCTGAAATGGGAGAAATGTATCACGAGGGTGAATATGATTTAGCAGGCTTCGCAGTAGGTGCAGTAGAAAAGGATGACTATATTGATGGCTCATCTGTTGAACCTGGACAAGCAATTATAGGTCTTGAATCTAGTGGCATACATTCCAATGGTTATAGTTTAGTTAGAAAATTAATACAACAATCAGGTATTAAATTAAGTGAACCATTCAATCAAGAACAGACATTTTTAGATGCTTTTTTGAAACCCACACGTTTATATGTAAAACCCGTGTTAGCTGTTAAATCATCTATTAAGATATATGCCATGACCCATATTACAGGGGGCGGTTTTTATGAAAATATACCTAGAGCCTTACCTGAGGGGATAACAGCCAAGATTGATGTCACGCAATTTCCTACGCCAGCTATATTTGATTGGTTACAAGAACAAGGAAACATCTCAACTGATGAAATGTATAACATTTTTAACATGGGTATTGGCTTTACTTTAGTCGTTGATAATAACCAAGTTGAATCAACATTAGAAATACTTAATGGTCAAAATATCAAGGCATATAAAATTGGTGAAACTGTTAAAGGCAACGAACCAATCCAATTAACGGGGGTATAAAATTGACCAAAATAGCTATATTTGCTTCTGGTTCTGGAAGTAATTTTGAAAGTATTATGTCTAAAATCAAACAAGGGGAACTACCAAATATTGAAGTAACCTCACTTTATACAGATCAAGTAAATGCATATTGTATTGAACGCGCGCGCAAATATCATTTAGATGTTCATATTAATGAATTGAAAAATTTTGATTCTAAAGCGGATTATGAACGTAAAATTATAGAATGGTTAACGTCTGAAAAAGTAGAGTGGATTGTTCTAGCTGGCTATATGAAATTAATAGGTGAAAATATTTTAAGAGCTTATGATAAACGCATTTTAAATATTCACCCTTCATTATTACCAAAATATAAAGGGAAAGATGCTATAGGACAAGCGCTAGCAAGTGGCGATACAATAACTGGTTCAACAGTACATTATGTTGACAGTGGTATGGATACGGGAGAAATTATTGAACAACGTCAATGTGATATTTATCCGGACGATAATAAATCTGATCTTGAAGAAAGAATTAAAGCAATAGAGCATGAATTATATCCAGAAGTCATATCAAAAATCATTCAATAAGAGGTGCTAATTTAAATGAAGAAAGCAATATTAAGTGTGTCTAATAAAGCAGGTATTGTAACCTTTGGTCAATCATTAATAGAGCAAAATTATGAATTATATTCAACGGGCGGAACAATGCGTGAATTAGCCAATGCCGGGTTACCTGTGAAGTCGATTTCAGAGTTGACAGAGTTTGAAGAAATTATGGATGGCAGAGTTAAAACATTACATCCATCTGTACACGGCGGTATTTTAGCTGATAGAGATAAACCTGAACATTTAGAACAACTGCAAGCACAAGGTATTGATTTAATAGATATGGTAGTTGTCAATTTATATCCATTTAAAGAAACGGTTGCAAACCCTAATGTGACAGAAGAAGATGCAATTGAAAACATTGATATCGGTGGACCAACGATGCTGCGTGCTGCAGCAAAGAACTTCAAACATGTTATCACCGTTGTACATCCTGCTGATTATAATGAAGTGATTGATAAATTGAAAAATGGCACATTAAATGAAGCTTATCGCAAATCACTTATGATTAAAGTATTTGAACATACAAATGAATATGACGCAGCGATTGTAGACTATTTTAAAGATAATAAGGAAAGTTTACGTTATGGTGAAAATCCACAACAATCAGCTTATTTTGTTAGAACATCTGATGCCAAACATACTTTAGCAGGTGCCAAACAATTACATGGCAAGCAATTAAGCTATAACAATATCAAAGATGCGGATGCAGCGTTATCATTGGTGAAACAATTTGAACAACCTGCTGCTGTTGCTGTTAAGCATATGAATCCATGTGGCGTGGGCGTTGCTGAAACAATTGATGAGGCATATAAACATGCTTTCGATGCAGATAATCAGTCTATTTTTGGTGGTATTGTTGCTTTGAATAGAACTGTAGAAAAATCATTGGCAGAAGTATTGCATGGTATCTTTTTAGAAGTTGTTATTGCACCAAAATTTACACAAGAAGCTCTAGAAGTGTTAGGTAAAAAGAAAAATATTAGGCTTTTAGAGATTGATATGACAATTGATAATAGTGAACAAGAACTTGTCTCTGTATCAGGAGGTTATCTTGTACAAGATAAAGATAATGTCAAATTAAATAGAGAAGACATGACAGTCGTTACAGAAGTTGAGCCAACAGAAGCGCAATGGGATGCTATGCTTCTTGGATGGAAAGTTGTTGCATCAGTTAAAAGTAATGCTGTTATCTTAAGTAATGCAAAACAAACAGTGGGTATTGGTGCAGGTCAAATGAATAGAGTAGGTTCTGCTCAAATTGCAATTGAAAGAGCGATTGAAATAAACGATGACGTTGCTATGGTTTCAGATGGTTTCTTCCCTATGGATGACACGGTAGAATTAGCTGCAAATTCTGGTATTAAAGCAATTATTCAACCAGGTGGTTCTATCAAAGATCAAGAATCTATTGATATGGCAAATAAACATGGTATTGCAATGGTTACAACAGGCGTAAGACATTTTAAACATTAATTAATATTGGAGGAAATGTAGCTTATGAAAGTACTCGTAATTGGTGCAGGTGGTAGAGAGCATGTATTAGCA
Source organism: Staphylococcus sp. ZWU0021 (assembly GCF_000798895.1). Classification (NCBI taxonomy): domain Bacteria; kingdom Bacillati; phylum Bacillota; class Bacilli; order Caryophanales; family Staphylococcaceae; genus Staphylococcus; species Staphylococcus sp. ZWU0021. Next base: position 54,061 of record NZ_JTLN01000005.1, on the reverse strand, counting down.
TTTAAATTAAAACAGTCTCCACTTATTAATGAAATTCATGTGATACCAGGCAATGACGCTATGAAAAATATAGCGACAGTACATACAGATATAGATGAAGCGAATCATGAAAAAATTGTAGATTTTGCTAAGACACAGAATGTTTCATGGGTAATTATTGGACCTGAACAGCCATTAACCGAAGGATTAACCGATAAATTGCAAACAGAAAATATAAAAGTATTTGGTCCAAATGAAGCTGCAGCACAAATTGAAGGTTCAAAATTATTTGCAAAACAACTCATGGAAAAGTATGACATTCCAACTGCAGCTTACAAAGAAACAAATAACAAAACAGATGCATTAGCCTATATTGACACATGTGAATTTCCAATTGTACTGAAAAAAGATGGATTAGCCGCAGGTAAAGGTGTTATTATTGCTAATAATATCGATGAAGCACGTGAAGGAATAGACATTTTATATTCTGAAGAAAATGGCACAGTTGTATTTGAACAATTTCTTGAAGGCGAGGAATTTTCACTTATGACATTTGTTAATCAAGATTATGCTGTGCCATTTGATTGTATTGCGCAAGATCATAAACGTGCGTTTGACAATGATGAAGGTCCTAATACTGGTGGTATGGGAGCATACTGTCCGGTACCTCATATTGATAAGGGTATGATAGAACGTACAAATAAAGAAATTGCTCAGCCAATTGCACAAGCAATGGCGAAAGAGGGCTATTCATTTTTTGGTGTGCTATATATAGGCGCAATTATAACAAAAGATGGTCCTAAGGTGATTGAGTTTAATGCAAGGTTTGGAGATCCAGAAGCGCAAGTGTTGTTGACTCGAATGGAAAGTGATTTGATGCAACACATTTTAGATTTAGAGGCGAAGCAACCGATTCAATTTAAGTGGAAAAAAGATGCGGTTGTAGGGGTTATGCTTGCGTCTAAAGGCTATCCAGGTACTTATAATAAAGGTGAGGTCGTTTCAGGGTTTACATTAGATGGAAGATACTTTGTAAGTGGTTTAAATAAAGTTGATCAACATTACGTAACTTCAGGAGGTCGTGTTATTCTCGCTTTAGGCGAAGGTAGCGACATTAGTGAAGCTAAAGCTAATGCTTATGAAGCGGTTGACCAAATTCAAAGTAATGCATTATTTTATCGTTCTGACATCAGTGACAAAGCGATAAAACAAAAATAGCAAAAAAGCGATGGAACAAACTGGTTTAGGTTTTGTTCCATCGCTTTTATTTTTTTGGATAAAAATGATTTCGAAAAGTTAGTTGAACTTTTTTAATAAATACTTGTTATACGGACATCGTCGATTCCAGTTATTGGGAAATATAGTGATAAGTAATAGGCACTTATTAATATGAGTCCCATAACTATAATTAACAGAATATCTTTATACGAGAAAGGTGCAGGATAATAATATGTTCGAGGCCCATCTTTGAAGCCTTTTTTTTCCATTGCTACTGAAAGCTGATGTGCCTTCCTGATGTTTTGACTTAATAACGGAATGATGAGGTGCTTGACTCTTTTTATACCTCGATAATTTTGGGCACTTATTAATTGATAACGTATTTTTAATGATTTTCTTAATTGTAAAAAAGACATAAACATTAATGGCACCATGCGTATTGCCGCCATAAAGGCATATGCTACTTTGGGTTTTACTTTTAAATGTTGCATTAAACTATAAAATACAAGAACGATTTGTGAAGTAAAAGCAATTAAGATTCCAAAAAATGAAACCGTTGTTGTACGCATCGCTAAATGTAAGCCACGATACAAACTTTCAGTTGTTATTTGTATAAACCCAAATTTGAATAGTAAGTGCGTCCCATCACCATAAAAAATCATGAATAATGCGGACACTAAACTGAAAAGTATCGTAAAAGTGATAAATACTAAGGTAATTTTAAATTGCAAGCCATTGAATATTAATAATAGAGCAAGCATTAAGCACGTAATATAAAACATATAATCGAATTGATGAACAAATATGACAAAGAAGAATAATATAACAGCAATCCCTAATTTAGTAATGATATTTACATCATCGATAAAGGAATGGTGTTTTTTCCACATATCAAACATACGTATCACCTGTCTTTTCTATTAAATGGTGATGTTCGAGATGTAGTCTTCGAGTTGGGTAACGTGCAATAATTTCTGGGTCATGTGTAACCATGATAATGGTTTGTCCTTGTTTAATTCTCTGTTGAAACAGCTTAATTAGGTTAAATGTATTGTGACTATCAAGTCCAAATGTAGGTTCGTCAAGTAAAATTAAATCAGAAGAAGCACTTAAAGCAATGGCAACACTTAAGCGTCGTTTTTGTCCCATAGATAATTCATAAGGGTGTTGTATTTGTACTGATGTTAAGTTAAGCGTTTTTAATAATGATTCAGTTTGCTGTTTAGCTTCATCCGTTGAATTAAATTTGTTTTTGTTTTGTATATGAATTTCGTCGTATACAGAATTTGTTATAAATTGTAATTCGGGATTTTGATACACAAGATACATAGATTTTGCTGCAGATTTAATTTTAGTGTAAATATGATGATTGATGTACATCTGACCTTCATATTTAATTAATTGCATCATTGATTCGAGCAGTGAAGTTTTACCTGAACCATTGGACCCGGTAATGGATATCCATTCTCCCGCATTGACATTTAACTTAGGAATGTTAATGAGTTGCTGCTTTCCACGTTTAATAACTGCATCTTGAATTTGGAAATTAAAATGAGATGAATCAGAATCTGAAAAATTTAGTGCTTTTGGTGCAGAATGCCAAGCTTTTGGATGCCAAACACCATATTCAGTTAATAGCGCTTCATAATAATTTAAAATTTGAGAAGGTGGGGCATCTGCAATGATGGCACCATCATAATTCATTAAAACGACACGATCGACATGTTGCCATATATGTTCGACTTTGTGTTCTACTATAAGTACAGTTTGGTCTCGCCACAATGATTGAATTTTTTGCCATAAATCAGCAGTTGACTCTACATCTAACATCGCGGTAGGTTCATCTAAAAATAGTGTCGTTGCTTGTTGTAAAATTGTCTCAGCAATCGCAAGTTTTTGTTTCATGCCGCCACTTAATTCATTAATATATTGATTTTTGTCCACGTTTAATCCAACTGTCATTAGTGCTTCCTCAATACGATGATCCATTTCTTCCCGAGGAACTTGTTGATTTTCTAGTACAAATGCAAGTTCTTCATAAACTTTAGGCATACAAAATTGAGTATCTGGATCTTGGAATATGACACCACTTGAAGGATCGACTTCTAATGCATCATATTTTAACAGCAAATCTATCAAGTTTGGCACAATGCCACTAAGTACGTTTAATAAAGTACTTTTACCTGAACCAGAAGGACCTAATAATAATACCTTTTCTTTATCTTTTATTTGAATAGACAAATTGTCGAATATTTTTTTTTGACCATTTGGATATTTCAAGCGTAAATTTTTAGTAGCTATCAACATTATTACTCCTTATAGATTGTCATAATCACTCTGGGTTGCTGGTCTGAATAATTTTGTTACACCAGTTTGGTCAAGTGCTTTAACAATATAATAAGATAAGAGACCGGCAACGATAATACCGCTAATTAATCTAAATATGATGTATAAAGCAAGATTCCAACCCGCGACTTCTCCTAGATAACCATAGGCAAAATCTAAAGGTAGTGTTGCAACTGAAGCTAAAAATCCTGCTAGCATCGCAACCATTGCTGAACGTGATTTATATCGAAAAATAGCAAATATAATTTCGCAAGCTAAACCTTGTAATAATGCATAGACCATCGTTGCAATATCAAAACGACCCATTACAATTGTTTCACCAGCACCTGCAGCAAATTCTGCAAGCACAGCAATACCGGCTTTTGGAATTATGAGATAAGCTACGACTGCTGCCATAAACCAGGCACCATAAGTGAGTTCTTCAAAATGAAGTCCAGTTACCTGTACAGCTTTATAGACAAAATTCCAAACATTATAAATAATAGCGAAAACAACTGCGATAAGCACAGTTACAAGTATTTCGGATAGTTTTAAACCTTTTGACATCATTGTTCCTCCTAATATAAAAAACGCACAACCTTCTAGAAAGTTGCGCGTTTTTATATAGGCATACGGATACCAAAGTTACTCAGTGATATCGCAATACACTTTCCTACGCTAGTTTAATCTAGATCAGGTTCAAAGGGTTTGAGGGTATACCTCATCTCAGTCACAAAACACCCCTAGTGCGAATGATTTATTTAAATTTAATTATAATGTATGACTTTTCGTCGTTTATGTCAAGGTTATGCTAGAAATTGTTGGTTAATAGAGTGATTATTTTAAGGACAAACGTTGTTATTTAAGTTTATTACATGTAATCATGTTATAAAACCCTTAAAAATAGGAATGGACACAAACCTCATTTCGATAAGATTTGATGTCGCACTCCCATATCGGATTTACATTTATATTGAATTACTATTAATACCAAGTATCTATACTAGTCTAAAGTATCTTGAATATTTTGTTTAGTTTCTTCAGTGTTATCTTTTGCAGATTCTTTTTCTTTTTTTAATTTATCCTCTGCTTTTTTAGCTTTTTCAGCTGCTTCTTTATTTAATTCTTCTTTACTCATAATTAAAGCACTCCTTCATAGTTATGATTATCTATATTTAGTATATACCACAATTGAATAAAATATAAACACTTCAATATAATTACAATAGTTTGATATGAGATTAATGTTAATTAATGGATAATGTAAATAATGCATCGATAATGTACTTAATAAGTTAAATTTATAAAATTGTTTAAACATGAATTGTAAGTGGGAATTTGACTATAAGTCATTTTATATCATACTATGGACTTATTTATTAGATAATTAAAGACAAGAACTAAATGTTCATATATAATAACTTTTGAGGTGAATGGTATGTCTTTTTTGAAGAAACACGCTGAGATATTATATAGTTATGTTATAGGCATCGTTTCGCTTTTCACAGGTCTTATCATTTTAATTAATTTACCATTAATTAATAAATTAAATGGTAAAGGTAAAATTGATTTGCACATTCATAATGTATGGGATTTTATAAATGCATTTTTTAGTGAAATAATTAGAGTAATGAGTAATTACATAGGTAATTTCCCGATAATTAGTGCCATCATTATTGCTTTATTTGGTATTGGTGTCATTATGATTGGCTTTACTTTATATAGAACGACAAGATATGACTATGATATTTCAGTATTCTTTTTAGTTATTGGTATTCTTTTTTTCATCATAACACTGATATTGATGACTCAAGTTTATAGCTTTTTTGCTATTATTTTCGTAATACCATTTGCAATTCATATTGGTTATATCGTTTATAAGGACGAGTTAAATACAGAACATAGAAAATATCATTATTTATGGATTATTTTCAGTTATGGGATAAGTTACTTAATAACGCAAATTGTTTTATACGGAAGAATTGAAAGCGATGAAATCATTCCTATTGATATTTTGAGTGTTAACACATTCTTTATTATCATGTGGTTACTTGGACAAATGTCTATTTGGAACTTCTTATTTTTAAGAAGATCACTTCCTTTAACAAAACAAGAACTTGGGGAAGAAGAACCAGAATTATCAAGAACTAACAAAGGATCAGTAACAAATCAAACGAAAGAAACATGGAAGACACTACAAGATAAAACAACAGAATTTACACGTAAAACGCGCAGAAGTGTTGATATTCAAAAAGCTAGAGATAAAAAAGATAAATTTATTGCTAAATGGAAAGAAATTATCGATATTCAAGAGGATGATATTCCAAATTGGATGAAAAAACCTAAATGGATTAAACCTGCATATGTAGAGTTGTTCTGTGGAGCCATCTTATTATTCTTTACTTTAATTGAATTTAACAATAGGAATTCACTTTTTGTTTCAGGTAATTGGGAAATTTCCCAAACACAATATGTGATAGAATGGATTACGCTATTCTTTTTAATGATTATTATCATTATTTATATATTGACAACATTAACGAATTTCTTAAAAGATAGGTTCTATTATCTGCAAATGTTTATGGTCAGTTTATTATTCTTCAAATTACTGACTGAGTTTATGAACATTATGGTTCACGGATTATTATTATCCATCTTTATCACACCAATTTTAATCATTATGCTATTGGCTATATTTGTAGCATTTGTTATGAAGTTACGTGAACCAACTAAATATTAATTACTTTAATAGAAACAAGGAAGAAGTCTGGGACATGGCATTGTCTCAGGCTTTTTTTATTTGAAAGTAAAGGTAAAACACAACTTCTAAATAGAATTTCTTTCACATTTTATGTGGATTAGTCGCACTTATTCATGAGCATCGGCTGATGTCATTCACTATATTTGATAAGGTGAGGCGACCCAATCTTTATTGAAAAATTAAATTTCTATAAAAATACTTATGAAGTTTCAGATATAATATTTTGGTGAATTGTAGATAATTGATGTTACGATGTTAATGAGATGATAAAATGAATAAGCAAATAATAAATATAAATAAAAGTAGAAAGGCTGACATAAATTTATGAAAATTGCCACGTTAAATAGAGGAAAAGAAACGAAATATTTAAATGAATACCCATTAGTAGATGAAGAAGATATTTATGCACACGATCATTTAAAAGAGGGGGACCTATTTTATTTAATGAACGATAGAGATCAATATATAGCTACTGCTTATGTTGGTAGACAGCATAAAGGCGTTGGCTGGGTATTGAGCTATGACAAAGATGAAGTCATTAACACACAATTTTTTGAAACATTATTTAAAAATGCCAAAGCTGAACGTGAATATTTCTATAATATTGATGGGACGAATGCTTTTCGTGTTTTTAATGGTGAAGGCGATGGTATAGGTGGTTTAACCATAGATAACTATGATGGTCATTTCTTAATCCAATGGTATTCAAAAGGCATTTATAAATTCCGTTATAATGTATTATCAGCGTTAGAAAATGTATTCGAATATACGTCTATATTTGAAAAAATGAGATTTAAAGACGCAGAAATTCAAGGTGGATTTGTTGATGGTGAAGCACCTGAGTTTCCAATTATTATTGAAGAAAATTTCACATTCTATAATGTAGATTTAAATGATGGACCTATGACAGGCATATTTTTAGATCAAAAAGAAGTACGAAAAAAATTAAAAGATCATTATGCTGAAGATAAAGAAATATTAAATGTATTTAGTTATACGGGTGCATTTTCTGTTATAGCTGCCGAAAACGCAACAATGACAACAAGCGTAGATTTAGCAAACCGATCACGTGCACTTACAGAAGAAAATTTTGGCTTGAATGGTATTGATCCTAAGTCACAATATATTTATGTAATGGATACTTTTGATTACTTTAATTATGCGCGTCGTCATGACTTGTTTTACGATACGATTGTTATTGATCCACCAAGTTTTGCTAGAAACAAGAAAAAAACTTTTTCCGTATTAAAAGATTACGATAAATTAATTAAAGGTGCACTTGAAATATTAGGGCCTGACGGTACATTACTGTTATGCACAAATAATAGTACGTTTTCTTTGAAATCATTCAAAAATGTAATCAATCAAACATTAACAGAAGAAGAAGTAGATTATGAAATTGTAGAAGTAATGGGCTTGCCAAAAGATTTCAAAACACATCCACACTATAAACCTTCTAAATATTTAAAGGCTGTTTTTGTAAAAATAAAGTAAAATTATGAAAAAAGGGTATTCTTTTTAATACGAAGTAATTTACTAAGGAGTGAATAAAATGGGTTTTAAAAATAAAATCACAAATAATGTTACACAAAAAGTTGGTAATAAAGTATTAAAAATTGAAGATATCAAACAAAAAAGTAATATACCTACCACAAATATAGAAATTGAAGAACGACGTAAACGTGCACAGGCACTAGTTAGAAAAAAATCTGTTTTATCATCAAGTATCAGTATTGTGCCAATACCCGGTTTAGATTTTGGTGTCGATATTAAATTGATGAGAGATATTATTGAAGATGTTAATAAAATTTATGGATTAGATCATAAACAAGTGAATAACATGGGCGATGATATGAAAGAGCGTGTCTTAGCTGCCGCGGCGATTCAAGGTAGTCAATTTATAGGTAAAAAAATATCGAATGCGATATTAAAAGTTGTCGTTAGAGATGTTGCAAAACGTGTAGCTGCGAAACAAACGAAATGGTTCCCGGTTGTGGGGCAGGCTATTTCAGCATCAATTAGTTATTACTTTATGAAAAAAATTGGAGATGAACATATTCAAAAATGTGAAAAAGTTGTGAAAGAACTTGTTTAAAACTATAGCGTTTTCACAAATTAGCTAAAATTCTCTGAATATTGTCATGTCATGGGTGCAACGAATTGAATTTATAATAATAATTTGGTAATGTTATTATATAAAACTATGCTAGGTTTTATAATAAACCAACGATTCTAACTATACGAAGGAGAAATCATTTTATGGAACAAAAATCATATGTAATTATCGACGAAACAGGTATTCACGCTCGTCCAGCGACAATGCTTGTTCAAACTGCCTCAAAATTTGATTCTGATATTCAATTAGAATATAACGGTAAAAAAGTTAACTTGAAATCAATCATGGGTGTTATGAGTTTAGGTGTAGGTAAAGATGCTGAAATTACAATCTACGCTGACGGTAGCGATGAAAAAGATGCAATTGAAGCAATCACTGACATTTTATCTAAAGAAGGATTAACTAAATAATTATGTCTAATTATATAAATGGTATAGCTGCATCTGACGGTGTAGCTATAGCTAAAGCATACTTATTAGTTGAACCAGATTTATCATTTGATAGCGAAAAAGTGTCAGATGTAGATGCTGAGATTGCAAAGTTCAATAATGCTATTCAAACATCCAAAGTTGAATTAACTAAAATTAGAAATAATGCTGAACAAAATTTAGGTGCTGATAAAGCAGCAATTTTTGATGCGCATTTACTTGTTTTAGATGATCCTGAATTAATTCAACCAATCGAAGAAAAAATTAAGAATGAACAAGTTAACGCACCAACTGCATTATCTGATGTAACTGGACAATTCATTACTATTTTTGAATCAATGGATAATGAATATATGAAAGAACGTGCTGCTGATATCCGCGATGTTTCAAAACGTGTGTTAGCACATATTTTAGGTGTAGAATTACCAAATCCTAGTATGATTGATGAAAGCGTTGTTATAATCGGTAACGATTTAACACCTTCAGATACTGCTCAATTAAATAAAGAATTTGTACAAGGATTTGTAACTAATATAGGTGGTAGAACTTCACATTCAGCAATTATGAGTCGCTCATTAGAAATTGCTGCAGTTGTAGGTACTAAATCTATTACTCAAGAAGTTAAACAAGGTGACATGATTATTGTTGACGGTTTAACAGGTGAAGTCATCATTGATCCTACTGAAGATGAAGTCATTGCTTATCAAAACAAGCGTGAACGTTTCTTTGAAGACAAGCAAGAATTACAAAAATTACGCGATGAAGAGACAACTACAATTGATGGTAGACACGCTGAACTTACTGCCAATATCGGTACACCGAATGATTTAAAAGGTGTAATTGAAAATGGTGCAGAGGGCATTGGATTATACCGTACTGAATTTTTATATATGGGTAGAGACGAAATGCCAACTGAAGATGAGCAGTTCGAAGCTTATAAAAAAGTATTAGAAACGATGGAAGATAAACGCGTTGTTGTACGTACTTTAGATATTGGTGGAGATAAAGAACTACCTTATCTGAATTTACCTGAAGAAATGAATCCTTTCTTAGGTTACCGTGCTATCCGTTTATGCCTAGATCAACCTGATATTTTCAGACCACAGTTGCGTGCATTATTACGTGCATCTGCTTTTGGTAAATTGAATATCATGTTCCCTATGGTAGCTACAATCCAAGAGTTCCGTGATGCTAAAGCATTGTTACTTGAAGAAAAAGATAACTTAACAAATGAAGGCATTGAAGTTTCTGATGATATCGAACTTGGTATTATGGTAGAAATTCCTTCTACTGCTGCGTTGGCAGATGTATTTGCTAAAGAAGTTGATTTCTTCAGTATAGGAACGAATGATTTAATTCAATATACAATGGCTGCTGATAGAATGTCAGAACGTGTTTCTTACTTGTATCAACCATATAATCCTTCAATATTACGTTTAGTAAAACAAGTAATAGAAGCTTCTCATAAAGAAGGTAAATGGACTGGTATGTGTGGAGAAATGGCTGGCGATGAAATTGCAATTCCATTGTTATTAGGCTTAGGATTAGATGAGTTCTCAATGAGTGCTACCTCAGTACTTAAAGCACGTCGTCAAATCAAAGGTTTAAGTCAAAATGAAATGGAAGAATTAGCTCAAAGAGCAATTGATTGTGCTACTTCTGAAGAAGTTCAAGATTTAGTAAATCAATACGCTAAATAAAATGAGTACTTATTAAAAAATAAAGATATGTCTTGGATATAAACATCTGAGATTAACTAAAAACGCCGATTTCTATTGTAATTAAATAGAAATTGGCGTTTTTTATGTTTGGAAAGTGAATTTAAAGGCTGGAGGGTTTGCATAGAGTGTTTAATATTAATAAATTCTATTTAGAAATGGCTAAAGAAACACGAATGATTAATTTTTAATTTTGTAAAAAGTTACAAAATACGTTACTTTATAATTAGTACTTAATTAACTTTACAACATAATTAAATTGTTAACTTTGAGAATGCATCGCTTATTTAATATTTAATGTGCTATTTATTTTATCCATGTCAATTTGGTGCATTGGTTCACCATTTAATAAAATAAAAGGTGTTGCAAATGCATCATAATCAATCATTTCATTTCTATATTGTGTATTACTGATATTTTTTTCACGATATGCGACATCATTGTCAGCTAAGTAGTTTTTGATGAAAGTACAAGGTGGACAATCATTTTGTGTGTATATGATAATCTCGTTCATAATCGGTTTATCCTTTCTTTATTCAATTTACTATAATATAAGAGACTTTAGAATATATTTCAAGTCTTTTAAATTGTATGAAATTAGACATTAATTTGTCACTTTATTTTGAGAGAAATAAATTTAAAAAATATGTACACCGGTTTATAATGGAAAGACGTTGTGATTTTTGTCACAAATAAATAAAAAAGGTGATATTATGGATTCAGTTGAATTAGCACGGTTTTTAACTGCGATGACACTCGCAGTGCATATAATTTTTGCAACAATTGGTGTGGGGATGCCAGTCATGTTCGCTGTTGCCGAATTTATTGGTATTAAGAAAAATAATCCACTATACACAACATTAGCCAAAAGATGGTCCAAAGGTTATACGATAACAGTAGCTGTAGGTGTCGTGACAGGTACAATTATAGGTCTACAGTTGTCATTACTATGGCCAACATTTATGCAAATGGGTGGACATGTTATAGCATTACCATTATTTATGGAAACATTTGCTTTCTTCTTTGAAGCGATATTCTTGAGTATATATCTATATACATGGGATCGTTTTAAAGGAAAATGGACGCACTTTTTAATTAGTATACCAGTTATCCTTGGTGGATCATTCTCGGCGTTCTTTATTACTGCCGTTAACTCATTTATGAATACACCTGCTGGATTTGAAATGAAAAATGGCAAAATGGTTAATGTAGAACCATTAGCAGCAATGTTTAATGATTCGTTTTTAATTAGATCATTCCATGTGGTTGCAACTGCACTTATGACAATGGCGTTTGTATTAGCGGCTATCGCTGCTTTCAAATTACTCAAAAATAAATTTAAAAAAGATACAGAATATCATAAAAAAGCACTAAAACTAACTATGATCTTAGGTGTTGTTTTTACATTAGGATCTATGTTAGCAGGTGACTTATCTGCTAAGTTCTTACATCAAGAGCAACCAGAGAAATTAGCAGCTTATGAATGGCACTTTGATACGGAATCACATGCAGATTTAGTTTTATTTGGTTCCTTAGATGAAAAAACGCAAGAAGTAAATGGCGCAATTAAAATTCCTGGTCTCCTTAGCTTTTTAGCTGATAATAATACTAATACAGAAGTTAAAGGTCTGGATGAATTTCCAAAAGATTTACAACCACCAATGATTGTACATTATTACTTTGATCTCATGGTTTCGATGGGGGTATTTTGTTTAGTCGTTTCCGGTGCATATGTACTTACACTTATATTTAAAAAACTGCGGAAATTTACACATTCAAAACCTATGTTATATGGTGCACTATTGACTGGTCCAGCGGCTATGCTAGCAATCGAGTTTGGTTGGTTCTTAACAGAGCAAGGTCGTCAGCCATGGATTGTTCGTGGTTATCTTAAAGTAGCAGATGCTGCGACACAAGCAGGAGGATTAACCCTAGTTACAATTCTATTCGGCTTGTTATACCTTGTGTTAATGGTTACCTCTGCTTATGTATTAATTCGTATGTTTAAAGAGAAACCAGCTTATAAAGAAGTTGAAGCACTAGCTTCAGAAAGAGGTGATGCATAATGATATTCGCATATATTGGCATTTCCGTACTTTGGATTTTCTTATTCTGTTACATCATTATTGCATCCATAGATTTTGGTGCAGGTTTCTTTACATTACATGCCAAAATTACAAAGCAAGATAAGAAAATAAATCATTTAATAGCACGTTATTTAAACCCAGTTTGGGAAGTGACAAATGTTTTCTTTGTATTCTTCTTTGTTGGTGTGGTAGGTTTTTTCCCTGACACTGCAATGTATTTTGGAACAGTGTTACTATTGCCAGCCTCTATCGCTTTAATATTACTGTCTATTAGAGGTGCATTTTATGCCTTTGAAAATTATGGCCCAGATAGTAAATTAGTTTGGTTAGCAATGTATGGTATCGCTGGTTTATTAATACCAGCATCACTTGCTACGACATTAACGATTTCAGAAGGTGGATATATCACTGGAACAGAAAATAATTTGGATTTAAATTGGACAGAGTTATTATTAAGTCCATACTCTTGGTCAGTCGTATTCTTAGCGATTATCTCAGTTCTGTATATATCTTCAGGTTTCTTAACATATTATGCTTCGAAAGCAAAAGATAAACCAGCGTATAACTTATTAAGATATTGGTTCTTAATTTGGGGCCCACCAATGATAGCAATTTCATTATTTGTATTTTTATCATTGCGTTTACAAAATGAAGCACACTTCATCAATGCAGTATCTAATTATTGGTGGATATTCTTGTTAAGCTTTATTTGTTTTATTGGTGCAATGGTCTTAACATTAATGAAAAAAGGACATGGTTACGCATTTATATTAGTCATTTTACAAATGGGATTTGCATTTTTCGGATATGGTGCAAGTAAATTACCATATTTACTTTATCCGTTCATTCGTATAAATGAACACGTAGTAAATAGTAGTATGGCAATTGCGTTAATCATTGCTTTTATTTTAGGTTTACTTTTACTGATTCCATCGTTAATATTAATATTAAGATTATTTGTTTTCGACAAAAAATATGTGGAAGGCAAAAAATAGAAGATTTTCAAATGTGGTTATGATTGTTCTAAATAATACTTATGTGGTGTTGTTTAGAATGGTCATGCCACGATTTTTAAATTGGAGGACACACATGGATAAAGAGTATGTTGTAATTGGTTTAGGCCGATTTGGCGGTAGTATTGTAAGAGAATTAAATGCGCTTGATATGGATGTAATGGCAATTGATATGAATGAAGCACGTGTGAATGAATATAGTGATATTGCAACACATGCTGTAGTTGCTGACACTACAGACGAGGCAGTTATGAAGAGTCTGGGCATGAGAAATTTTGATCATGTGATCGTTGCAATTGGTGAAAATATTCAATCGAGTACCTTAACAACATTAATCTTAAAAGAATTAGGTGTGAAAAAAGTTACAGCAAAAGCTCAAAATGATTATCACGCTAAAATTTTAAATAAAATTGGTGCTGACACGGTAGTACACCCAGAAAGAGACATGGGGAGAAGAATCGCACATAATGTAGCAAGTGCCAGTGTTCTTGATTATTTAGAACTTGCAGATGAGCATTCTATAGTAGAAATTAAAGCTAGTGAAAAAATGGCTGGTCAAACTATAATTCAATTAGATATTCGTGCGCAATATGGAATAAGTATCATAGCGATTAAAAGAGGTAGAGACATTTTAGTATCTCCAGATCCTAATATTAGTATTGAAATAGGAGATATTTTAATCATGATTGGACACGATAATGATTTAAATCGTTTTGAGAAAAAAGTAGTAAGATAACTTATTTAAAAATGAGGCAGCAATATTAATATTTTTGATTAAAAATAAACGTCAATTTCTATTGAGATAGTATAGAAATTGACGTTTTTTGCATTTATGAAAGGTGGTAAATTAGCGAGATACTATCTTATTTTGTTAATCACAATTTGTTGTTAAAGTTATTGTTACTATTGTACTTTTTTACATTAGTAATTAAAACATATAACCCAATGATTAACATCAGTATTGGAAGAACTATTATTAAATATATAGAAAATGCACCAAATAAATTAGTAATCATCGCTAGTATTAGAATGATGAGCATAATTAAGATGACTAAATTCAGACTCAAAGTTTTCGACATGATAATCCTCCTATATACATAAAGTGATTCATTTACTCAATTTTATATAATTATGATTATTAAAGGTAGTAGAGAAGAAATAACAACTGATAAATTACTGTTTTTAATTACATATGGTATGACAATAGATGTTAAAATTGCCCAAGTAATTAATATGATAAATATATAACTTATCTGTGTAAATCAAATACTTCTCTTTAAATTAATGTCACATCACAGTTAATATAACATAGCATAAATGCTGTTCATATATTTTAAGTTGTATTAATGCTTGTTTTTTACAGATGTGTTGAATAATAAAATGAGTAAATATAAAGCGGCCTAATCCTTAATGAGGATTAGGCCGCTTACTGTGAGAATGAAGATTTAAGTCCATTCCTGTACTTTTTTAAGATTCTGAATTTTGGTTTTGATTCGATTGTTTTGGTTTTTCAACGGATTGATTGGCTTTATTTGAGCCATTTTTATTACTTGATTTTTCTACATTTTGTTGATTTTTTGATGGTGATTTTGTGTTGTTTTTCTTCGGTTTCGTATTTTTGTTACTTGGTTTTTTAGTGGATGTTTGATTATTATCTTCATTCACTTTCATGATAACTGGTAATATCATTGGTTTACGTGCAGTTTTTTCGAATAAATAGGGTTGTAATGTTTCGATAATTGAAGATTTGATTTGGTGCCATTGAATATCTTGATTCTGATTCAACTTACCAATTACATCCGTTTTGATTCTACGTTGTGCATCATAAATCAATTGACCAGATTCACGCATATATACGAAACCTCGTGAAATAATATCTGGTCCTGAAAGAAGTTTATTCGTTTTAAAGTCAATACTTACTACTACTATGACTAAACCTTCTTCAGATAAAAGCTTTCTATCACGAATAACGACGTTACCAATATCACCAATACCACTACCATCAACTAAAACATTGCCAGAAGGAATTCTGCCGGCTTTTCTAGCTGAATCATGTGTTAATGCTAAAACATCACCAATATCAAAGATAAAGACATTGTCAGAATCAACACCACATTCGATACCTGATTGACCGTGTGCTTTTAGCATACGATACTCACCATGAATTGGTAAGAAAAATTTAGGACGTAGTAGGCGAAGCATTAATTGTTGATCGCCTTTAGAACCATGACCAGAAGTATGAATGTTAGATACTTTATTATGAATAACCTCGGCACCTGCACGGTAAAGGGAATTAATCGTACGATTAATGCTCTTTGTATTTCCTGGAATAGGTGAAGAGCTAAACACGACAGTGTCTTCTGGAATAATTTTGATTTGTTTATGTGTACCATTGGCAATTCTTGATAAAGCTGCCATTGGCTCACCTTGTGAACCAGTACATAAAATTAATAATTCATGTTTTGGAACAGTGTTTATTTTGTTAGGTTCCACAAATGTTTCTGGTGGTGCTTTGATGTAACCTAATTCCATACCAATTTTAATATTGTTTTCCATTGAACGACCGAATGTAACGATTTTACGATTATGTTTAATTGCAGCTTCAACAGCTTGTTGAACTCTGTAAATGTTTGAAGCAAATGTCGCGAAAATAATACGTCCACTGCAATTGCGGAAGATTTTTTCAACATTTTGTCCAACTTCACGTTCACTTAAAGTGAAATCTGGAACGAGTGAATTTGTTGAATCTGAAAGTAAACAAAGTACGCCTTCTTCACCAAGCTTTGCCATTTTTGCAATGTTTGCTGGTTCTCCAACTGGTGTGAAGTCAAATTTGAAATCTCCAGTATGCACAATATTACCTTCTGGTGTATTTACGATAACACCATAGGCTTCTGGAATACTGTGTGTTGTTAGATAGAAAGATACTTCAAAATGCTTCGATTTAATAACGCTACTTTCATCAATTTCAATTAATTCTGTAGTTCTTAATAAATGATGTTCTTCTAATTTGTTTCTAATCAAACCTAAAGCTAATGGACCGCCATATATAGGTACATTAATTTGCTTTAATAGGTAGGGCACACCACCTATATGGTCTTCATGTCCGTGAGTAATAAACAGACCTACAATTTTATCTTGGTTTTGTTCTAGGTATGTGATATCAGGAATAACATAATCGATACCTAATAAATTATCGTCAGGGAATTTAATACCTGCATCAATAATAACGATTTCATCCTGATACTCAACAGCGTAGGTATTTTTACCGATTTCACCTAAACCACCAAGTGCGTATACCGCAACTTCATTTTTGTGGATTTGTTTCATTATTCAGCTTGCTCCACGTTGAAGTGATCAGATTGTTTTTCATATTCTAAATGTGCGCCCTCTAATTTAGTAATAAATTCAATATTAAAATTACGATCCTTCAAATATCTTCTAACTTGTTCTTCAGTTTGTGCTTCAACATAAATAGTTTGTGTGTGTTCACGTACGATTACTTCTTCTTTATTATGTTGATAAAATACTTTAAATACTGCCATTTTATATATTTCCTCCTAAAAATCATGTGTTGATTTTATAATTATTTTTATTGTAATACCCTAGCACTTTGTATATATGAAAAAGATGAGACTACTTTTATAAAACGAGCTCTGTTTTTCATAAAAAGTGTTATTACTACCATCTATAATTAGAACGTACTAGTATTGTCTGGTAAGTTTTTAGGGTGATCTTCAGTTCGTTCGAATAGAAAAACACAAATACTTTAATTTGTATGTTTTCAGTTATTTCTCATTTTACATGATGTAGTGGAATAAATAAAGCAGTTTTATCACAAGAGAAAACTATTTAATAGTACAAGTTACTTCTTATTTAAATTACATATTAAAAATTACTGAAATTAAATACAGAAAATTTTGAAAAAACAACATAAAAACTTGAGTAGTATATAAAAATTAATTAAGATAAAGAAGTATCTTAAAGGGAAAGTTAAGTACAATATATTAAGTATGATACATAAGTAAATATTTGAGGTGGACCATTTGAACAATGTAAAGAGAATAGTAGAAGATGTAAAAAAGGAAAAAGTGCGTACGGATAAAATATTTAAGGATATCACTTTTGAAGTACGTGCTGAGCAAGTTATCATGTTTTTTAATTATAATGAAATTATTGATACAGTGAATGAGGATCAAAATTATGTTAAACATAACCACGATCCAGAGTTTATTGATATTCAGCAATTAACTGAATTAAAGGCTGAGTTTAAAGAGCTAGATATTCCATTTCATGAGCGAAGAGATGATTTCATGTAATTCATAGATATAACAATGAAAGAATATGATATTGTTAATAATTTATTTGTAAAATGTTTGATAACCAAGTTAAATACGATGTTAAGTATACATTGCCAAAGTTAAAAAGTTTAAAAATAAAAAGAGCTAATCCGACTGCGGATTAGCTCTTTTAGTTTGAGCATGGTTATTTATGAACCAAACTCTTGTTTATAATATGTTTTAATCAAATAGATTAAACTTCTACAGCATCATTATGTGGCTGAAGTGGATTATTTGGATCTATATGATCATAGAACATGATGCCGTTGATATGGTCAATTTCATGTTGAACCACAACAGCAGGGTAACCTTTCAAGCGCAATTTAACTTCTTTTCCATCGATATCTGTAGCTTTAACAGTAATTCTATTTTTACGATGAACTAATCCTGGAATGTTTTCATCTACGCTTAGGCAACCTTCACCTGTAGGAAGATACGCTTCTTGAATACTGTGGCTCATGATTTTTGGATTAACTAACATCAAATCATATGACTTGCCATTTCCGTCATCAGGGAGATAAACGGCAATCATTTTTTTTGAAATATTAATTTGTGGCGCGGCAAGACCCACGCCTGAGCGCAAACCATATTTAGTAGCAATTTCATCATCTTGACTATTAATTAAAAATTCACGCATAGCCAATAACGTATTACGATCTTCTTCAGAAAGCGGTAAAGTAACATCTTTTGCTTTTTCACGAAGAGTAGGATGTCCATCACGGATAATATCTTTCATAGTTAACATTTGTTCATACACCTTCCTTAATATAAAATATACCAAAGTTTCATAGATAAAATACAGTAGTTAGATTTGATTTATTATAAAATATTATATAACATTACAAGCACATAAAGGAGGATTTTTCAAAATGAAATTAAAATATGGCATCAGTGCAGTCATTGCTTCTACAGTATTAGTTGCAGGTTGTACAACAGATAAAGGTGAAATCAAAGATTACAACGAACAAGTTCAAAAAGCTTTTGATGAAGAAAAGCCTGTATCATCTGTAGGGAAGAAATTAAATAGTTTAGAACAAGACAAACAAAAATTAGTGAAAAAAATCAACGGTAAAGACCAACAAGAAGTACAAGAAACTTCTAAAAAAGTTGTAGATAATGTAGAACAAAGAGAAAAAGAATTCGGAAAAGAAGAAAAAGCCATAAATAATTCTGAAGAAAAATTCAAAAAAGCGGAAAAACATTTAGATAATATTAGCGACAAAGCGAAGAAAAAAGAAGTTAAACAACTAAATGATGCACTTAAAGAAAAATATAAGGCACATGATGAATATGCAAAAGCCTATAAGAATATCATGAATAAAGAAAAAGATATGTTTGAATATACTGCTGACGATCAAGTAGAACAATCTCAAATTGATAAAAAATCTGAGGCAGTATCAAAATCATATAAAGATATGAATAAAGCCTTCAAAAAGTATTCAGATACAATGAATAAAGTGAATAAAGAAAAAGAAGATGTAGATAGCCTAGCTTAATTCAAAAAAGCGAGTCATTTGAAATTATAATATGGAAGATATAGTATAAGTATTGGTTGCGCTTACATTCAAATGGAAATGCTCAACGATAGACATACAAGGACTGGTAATACAGTTGTAATAATTTCATTAGTACAGTTGCGAAACTGTACCTGTTTTAATTACTACAGAACTTTTTCAAATTGTTTAACTGCATAAAAGTTTTGTGGTACAATGTTTAAGAATAAAATGAATTTCTATTATACGGGAAAGGTTTGGTGAATTGAATGGCTCCGAAATTAAAAGCCCAATTCGATGCAGAGAAAGTATTGAATGATACTCAATCTCAATTTGAAATGATTCAAATTTTGGATGAAGATGGTAACGTCGTTAACGAAGATTTATTACCAGATTTGTCAGACGAGCAGTTAGTTGAATTAATGGAGAGAATGGTTTGGACACGTATCCTTGATCAACGTTCTATTTCATTAAATAGACAAGGTAGATTAGGTTTCTACGCTCCAACAGCAGGACAAGAAGCTTCACAATTAGCTTCTCAATACGCTTTAGAACAAGAAGATTTTATTTTACCAGGTTACCGTGATGTACCACAATTAATCTGGCAAGGATTACCTTTAACTGAAGCTTTCTTATTCTCAAGAGGTCACTTTAAAGGTAACAGAATGCCTGAAGGCGTTAATGCGTTAAGCCCACAAATTATTATTGGTGCACAGTATGTACAAACTGCTGGTGTAGCATTAGGTATTAAAAAACGTGGTAAGCAAGCTGTAGCAATTACTTATACTGGTGATGGTGGTTCTTCACAAGGTGATTTCTACGAAGGTATTAACTTTGCTTCTGCTTATAAAGCACCTGCAATTTTTGTAATCCAAAATAACAACTATGCTATCTCTACACCTCGTAGTAAACAAACAGCGGCAACTACTTTAGCTCAAAAAGCAATTGCTTGTGGTATCCCAGGTTTACAAGTTGATGGTATGGATGCATTAGCTGTATACCAAGCGACAAAAGAAGCGCGTGACCGTGCTGTTAATGGTGATGGTCCAACATTAATTGAAACAATTACTTACCGTTATGGTCCTCATACTATGGCTGGTGACGATCCAACTAAATACAGAACTTCAGATGAAGATTCTGAATGGGAGAAAAAGGATCCATTAGTTCGTTATAGAAAATTCCTTGAAGCTAAAGGTCTATGGACTGAAGAAAAAGAAAACGAAGTAATCGAACGTGCGAAAACTGATATTAAAGCTGCTATCAAAGAAGCAGATAATACAGAAAAACAAACTGTTATTGACTTGATGGAAAATATGTACGAAGAAATGCCTCAAAATTTAGCAGAGCAATATGAAATTTATAAAGAGAAGGAGTCGAAGTAACCGATGGCACAAATGACAATGGTACAAGCGATTAACAACGCGCTTAAAACCGAATTACAAAACGATGAAAATGTTTTACTTTTCGGTGAAGACGTCGGTGTTAACGGTGGTGTTTTCCGTGTAACTGAAGGTTTACAAAAAGAATTCGGTGAAGATCGTGTATTCGATACACCTTTAGCGGAATCTGGTATTGGTGGTTTAGCTTTAGGTTTAACTACTCAAGGATACCGTCCAGTTATGGAAATACAATTCTTAGGATTCGTATTTGAAGTATTCGACTCTGTAGCAGGACAATTAGCGCGTACGCGTTTCCGTTCTGGTAACTCTAAACAAGCACCAGTAACAATTCGTGCTCCATTTGGTGGCGGTGTACATACACCTGAATTACACGCTGATAACTTAGAAGGTATCTTAGCGCAATCACCTGGTCTAAGTGTTGTAATTCCTTCTAATCCTTACGATGCTAAAGGTTTATTAATTTCTGCAATCAGAAGTAACGACCCAGTTGTTTACTTAGAGCATATGAAATTATATCGTTCATTCCGTGACGAAGTACCTGAAGAAGAGTATACAATCGAAATTGGTAAAGCGAACGTTAAACAAGAAGGTAATGATATTACACTAATTGCTTATGGTGCGATGGTACAAGAATCATTAAAAGCAGCAGAAGAATTAGAAAAAGAAGGTTATTCAGTAGAAGTCATTGACTTACGTACTGTACAACCAATCGACATTGAAACACTTGTTGCTTCAGTTGAAAAAACTGGACGTGCTGTAGTAGTTCAAGAAGCGCAACGTCAAGCTGGTGTTGGTGCAGCAGTTGCTTCTGAATTAGCAGAACGTGCAATTCTTTCATTAGATGCTCCAATCGCTCGTGTTGCAGCAGCAGACACGGTTTATCCGTTTACGCAAGCTGAAAATGTTTGGTTACCAAACAAAAACGATATTGTTGAAAAAGCAAAAGCAACATTAGAATTTTAATAATCACTGATAAGAAGTAGCGTATACGATAAGTCGATATACCTACTTCATTCAGGTTTATATATAAGCATGAGATTTGAGTTGTTTAGCGCATTCTCAATTTCTAATTTTTGACTTAATATGAAATTTTAGGAGGATAATAACGTGGCATTTGAATTTAAATTACCCGACATTGGTGAAGGTATCCACGAAGGTGAAATTGTAAAGTGGTTTGTTAAAGCTGGAGATACAATTGAAGAAGATGATGTATTAGCTGAAGTTCAAAACGACAAATCAGTTGTTGAAATTCCATCACCTGTTTCAGGTACTATCGAAGAAGTATTAGTAGATGAAGGTACTGTAGCAGTTGTTGGTGATACAATTGTTAAAATTGATGCACCTGATGCAGAAGACATGCAATTTAAAGGTAGCGAAAGTGACGAGGCTTCAAGCGAGTCAACAGAAGCTCCTGTTGAAGAAAGCACTAAAGAAGAAGCATCAGCACCTGCTCAATCTTCAAATGATGAAGAAGTAGATGAAAGTAAACGTGTTAAAGCAATGCCGTCAGTTCGTAAATACGCACGTGAAAATGGTGTTAACATTAAAGCTGTTTCAGGTTCAGGTAAAAACGGACGTACGACTAAAGAAGACGTTGATGCTTACTTAAATGGTGGACAAGCAACAGCTTCAAATGAAAGTGCAGTAGCAACTAGCGAAGAAACTACAAGTTCTGCACAATCAGCAGCAGTTTCTACAGAAGGGGAATACCCAGAAACTACTGAAAAAATACCTGCAATGCGTAAAGCAATTGCTAAAGCAATGGTTAACTCAAAACATACTGCACCTCACGTAACATTGATGGATGAAATTGATGTGCAAGAATTATGGGATCACCGTAAAAAATTCAAAGAAGTTGCAGCTGAACAAGGTACTAAATTAACTTTCTTACCTTACGTTGTCAAAGCACTTGTGTCTGCACTTAAAAAATACCCATCACTTAATACTTCATTTAATGAAGAAGCTGGTGAAATCGTGCATAAACATTACTGGAATATCGGTATTGCAGCTGACACTGACAGAGGTTTACTCGTACCAGTAGTTAAAAATGCTGATCGCAAATCTATGTTTGCAATTTCAGACGAAATTAATGAACTTGCTGTCAAAGCACGTGATGGTAAATTATCAGCTGATGAAATGAAAGGTGCTACTTGTACAATTAGTAACATCGGTTCAGCAGGTGGACAATGGTTCACACCAGTTATCAATCACCCAGAAGTTGCTATCTTAGGTATTGGTCGTATTGCGCAAAAACCTATCGTAAAAGATGGAGAAATTGTTGCGGCACCAGTATTATCATTATCACTAAGCTTTGACCATAGACAAATTGATGGTGCAACTGGTCAAAACGCTATGAATCATATTAAACGTTTATTAAATAATCCAGAATTATTATTAATGGAGGGGTAAAACATGGTAGTTGGAGATTTCCCAATTGAAACAGATACTATTGTAATCGGAGCAGGACCTGGGGGCTATGTTGCAGCAATACGTGCAGCACAGTTAGGTCAAAAAGTAACAATCGTAGAAAAAGGCGAACTTGGTGGCGTATGTCTTAATGTAGGATGTATTCCTTCAAAAGCGTTATTACACGCTTCGCATCGTTATGATGAAACTAAAAACTCTGAAAATTTAGGTGTTATTGCTGAAAGTGTTTCACTTAAATTTGATAAAGTTCAAGAATTCAAACAATCAGTTGTTAAAAAATTAACTGGTGGTGTTGAAGGACTATTAAAAGGTAATAAAGTTGAAATCGTAAAAGGCGAAGCTTACTTTGTTGATAATAATAGCCTACGTGTTATGGACGAGAAAAGTGCTCAAACTTACAACTTCAAACACGCGATTATTGCAACTGGTTCTAGACCAATTGAAATCCCTAACTTCAAGTTTGGTGACCGTGTAATTGATTCAACTGGCGCTTTAAATTTACAAGATGTACCTGGTAAATTAGTTGTCGTTGGTGGCGGTTATATTGGTTCTGAATTAGGTACTGCATTTGCTAACTTTGGTTCTGAAGTAACTATTTTAGAAGGTGCTAAAGATATCTTAGGCGGTTTCGAAAAACAAATGACGCAACCTGTTAAAAAAGGTATGAAAGAAAAAGGCGTTGAAATTGTTACTGAAGCAATGGCGAAATCAGCTGAAGAAACAGACAATGGTGTTAAAGTGACTTATGAAGTAAAAGGTGAAGAACAAACAATCGACGCTGATTACGTATTAGTTACTGTTGGACGTCGTCCAAACACTGACGAATTAGGCTTAGAAGAATTAGGTCTTAAATTCGCAGATCGCGGTTTATTAGAAGTAGATAAACAAAGCCGTACATCAGTTGAAAACATCTTTGCAATTGGCGATATCGTACCAGGTTTACCACTTGCCCATAAAGCAAGTTATGAAGCTAAAGTAGCTGCAGAAGTTATTGCTGGAGAAGCATCAGAAGTAGACTACATTGGTATGCCTGCTGTATGTTTCACTGAACCAGAATTAGCGACAGTTGGTTATACAGAAGCTCAAGCTAAAGAAGAAGGTTTAGCAGTTACTGCTTCTAAATTCCCTTATGCAGCTAATGGTCGTGCGTTATCATTAGATGATACAACTGGATTTGTTAAATTGTTAACACTTAAAGAAGATAATACATTAGTAGGTGCTCAAGTAGTAGGTACTGGGGCTTCTGATATTATTTCTGAATTAGGTTTAGCAATTGAATCAGGTATGAATGCTGAAGATTTAGCATTAACTATTCATGCTCACCCAACATTAGGTGAAATGTCTATGGAAGCTGCTGAAAAAGCATTAGGATTACCTATCCACACTATGTAATTATAAGTAATTTCATATAAATTTAATTGGGACTGGGACATCGATGAATGTCTCAGTCTCATTTGCTTTTATAGATATAGATAGCAATATCGAGTAGTTAATAAAATAATAGAATAGTATGATTACAGGTTTATTAAGTAAAATCTTTTACTGTTCCATTTTATTTATACATAAAGCATAGCAAACATAAATTGAGGTTTATCATAATTTGAATGAAAGGGTGTTAAAATCTATGGAGTACCAATATCCCATTGATTTAGATTGGTCAAATGATGAAATGATGCAAGTTGTTTCTTTCTTTAATGCAGTAGAATCCTATTATGAATCAAGTGTAGAAGGAGAAAAATTGTTAGATCGCTACAAACAATTTAAAAAAATCGTTCCAGGTAAAGCCGAGGAAAAACAAATTTTTAAAGAATTTGAAAATAGTAGTGGCTATAGCAGTTATCATGCAGTGAAAGCAGTTCAATCATCACCAGATCAAAAATTATTTTCAGCAAAAAGTAAATAAGTATTGTCTTCATCGTTATATTTTGATATTTTTATTAAGCATTAAACAAAATGTTTGATAAATATAAACAGCATATAACGATTTTTTAATTTTACATAATAGCATTAGATTCAATTTTGAAAATTACGAAAAGGTGACAATATGGAAATTGGAAAGAAAATTAAAAATTTAAGAAATATAAAAAAGTTAACGCAAGAAGAATTGGCAGAAAGAACAGATCTTTCAAAAGGTTATATTTCACAAATTGAAAGTCAATATGCATCACCAAGTATGGAAACATTTTTGAATATATTAGAAGTACTTGGCACAAGTCCGAGTGATTTTTTCAAAGAACCTAAATCTGAAAAAGTATTATATAAAAAAGCAACACAAATCACATACGATGAATATGATAAAGGTTATATTTTGAACTGGCCAGTCAGCCAATCAAACGAATTTGATATGGAACCATTGATATTAACTTTAAGAGCGAATGCATCATATAAAAATTTTGGACCATCTGAATCTGATACCTTCATATATTGCTTAAAAGGTGAAGTAGTACTCATGTTGGGTAATCAAAATTATTATGCAACAACTGGTGACGCGCTTTATTTTAAAGCGAACCAAATACATAGACTAGAAAATCAAACAGCGGATGAAGTACAAGTAATGATTGTTGTTACAGCTTCATATCTATAGGAGGACACGCGTATGGAACCATTATTATCATTTAAATCTGTAAGTAAGCAGTATGATGATATGCAGATATTAGACAAAATAGATATAGATATTGAATCAGGATATTTTTATACATTACTAGGGCCATCAGGTTGTGGTAAGACAACGATATTAAAATTAATTGCAGGTTTTGAAGAAGCTGATAATGGTGACATTATTTATCAAGGTAAATCAATTAATCATTTATCAGCGAATAAAAGAAAAGTTAATACTGTGTTCCAAGATTATGCGTTATTCCCTCACTTAAATGTCTATGACAATATCGCTTTTGGGCTAAAATTAAAAAAATTAGCTAAATCAGAAATCAAACGAAAAGTACATGAAGCATTGAAGTTAGTGAAACTGGAAGGTTATGAATCAAGAACGATAGAGGGCATTAGTGGTGGACAAAAACAACGTATTGCAATAGCAAGAGCAATTGTCAATGAGCCTGAAATTTTATTGTTAGATGAATCTCTATCTGCTTTGGATTTAAAATTAAGAACTGAAATGCAGTATGAACTTAGAGAAATACAATCTCGATTAGGCATTACATTTATTTTTGTTACACATGATCAAGAAGAAGCATTAGCGCTTAGTGATTATATATTTGTGATGAAAGATGGTAAAATCCAACAATTTGGTACGCCAATTGATATTTATGATGAACCAGTCAATCGTTTTGTTGCTGATTTTATCGGTGAATCAAATATCGTAGAAGGTAAGATGGTTAAAGATTACTTAGTGAATATCTATGGGCAAGATTTTGAATGTGTAGATATGGGTATACCTGAGCAAAAGAAAGTTGAAATTGTGATTCGTCCTGAAGATATTTCATTGATAGATGCAAAAAGTGGACTGTTTGAAGTTACTGTAGATTCTATGTTATTTCGAGGCGTGCATTATGAAATAAATTGTATTGATAGAAAAGGCTATGAATGGATGATTCATTCAACTAAAAAAGCAGAAGTAGGTAGTAAAGTAGGTTTATACTTCGATCCTGAAGCAATTCATATTATGGTTCCTGGTGAGACAGAAGAAGAATTTGATAAACGAATTGAAAGTTACGAGGAACAAGACAATGCGTAAACTGAATCGATTTCTCTTTATCCCATATGTATTATGGATGATATTATTTATTATTGTACCTGTGTTATTACTTGTTTATTTTTCACTATTTGATATTCAGGGTCATTTCAGTTTTGAAAATTATAAACAAATGTTTTCGTGGAAATACTTTAGCATGATTTGGGATTCAGTTATTTTTGCAGCTGTCATTACTATCATTACATTGTTCATTAGTTATCCAGCTGCTTATTTTATACGAAATTCAAAATATCAAAATTTATGGTTAATGATACTCATTATTCCAACTTGGATTAATTTACTTCTAAAGACCTATGCATTTATAGGGTTATTGAGTCATGATGGTGTTATCAATCAAATGTTAAATTTATTACATTTACCTAAAATGGATTTATTATTTACTGTACCTGCATTTATACTTGTTGCCAGTTATATTTATATACCATTTATGATTTTACCCATTTTCAATAGTATGAAAGACATCCCTAATAACATTTTACAAGCCTCTAGTGATTTAGGTGCTAGTCCGTTTACGACTTTCCGAAAAATCATCTTACCACTTACAAAACAAGGTGTGTTAACAGGGGTTCAAGTGACATTTATTCCAGCATTATCGTTATTTATGATAACAAGGTTAATTGCTGGAAATAAAGTGATTAACATAGGAACTGCGATAGAGGAACAATTTCTAGTGATTCAAAACTACGGCATGGGTTCCACTATAGCATTATGTTTGATTCTCTTTATGGCGTTAGTGTTAATCATTACGAATACTAAATCTACAAATGGAAAAGGGTGAGTCATATGAAATGGTACGGTAAATTATACCTTGGTATATTAATTGCAATATTGTATATTCCAATTTTATTTTTAATGGTATATTCATTTAATTCTGCTGGGAATATGATTCATTTTGAGCATTTCACTTTGGAACATTATCAATCCTTGTTTAGTAATGATCGTCTAATGTCAGTTATATTTAATACGATTGCTGTTGCCTTGTTAGCGGCGGCTTTTGCTACTGTGATCGGTACAATGGGAGCAATTGGTTTATACCATTTGCGAAATAAAAAATTAAAAGTTTCATTGTTGACGCTCAATAATGTATTAATGGTATCTTCTGATGTAGTGATTGGTGCTTCGTTTTTGATTATGTTTACAGCCATTGGCCATTTTACTGGTTTAGGTTTAGGATTTTTAACGGTGCTCATTTCTCACATTGCATTTTGTATACCAATTGTTGTGATTATTGTATTGCCTAAATTATATGAAATGAATGATCATACATTAAATGCAGCACGTGATCTTGGAGCGACTGAATTGCAAGTATTAAACAAAGTCATGTTACCTCATTTAATGCCCGCAGTTATTGGTGGTTTTTTTATGGCGCTTACCTATTCACTTGATGACTTCACAGTAAGTTTCTTTGTTACTGGTAATGGTTTTAGTGTACTATCTGTAGAAGTATACGCCATGGCAAGAAAAGGAATAAGTATGGAAATTAATGCGATTTCTACTATATTATTCTTAGTTATCATGCTGGGTATATTAGCTTATTATTTAATTCAGAACACGCTAAAACACAAAAAACATAGCAAAAGAGGTGTGCAACAATGAAACGATTTTTACAATTAATTATAATTTCAATTGTTGTTGGCGTGATTTGTTTACTTATAAGTCAAAAGTTCACATCTAAAGACCATTCTGCGAGTGGTGAAAAAATATATGTCTATAACTGGGGAGAGTATATCGATCCTAGTTTGATAAAAAAATTCCAAAAAGAAACGGGTATTGAAGTAGTTTATGAAACATTTGATTCTAATGAAGCAATGGAAGCAAAAATACGGAATGGTGGCACAAATTATGATGTTGCTTTTCCAAGTGAATATACTGTTCAAAAATTAAAAAAAGAGAATTTGTTATTGCCGCTAAATCATGAGAAAATACCAAATATGAAGAATTTAGATTCAGATTATATGAATATGTCATTTGATCAAGGTAATCGATACTCTGTTCCTTATTTCTTTGGCACAGTAGGAATTCTTTATAATAAAAAAGCTTATCCGAATGATCATTTCGATTCTTGGAAGCAACTATATGATAAAAAGTATAACAATGATGTACTCTTGGTTGATGGTGCTAGAGAAGCCATAGGTTTAGCCTTGAATAAATTAGGCTACAGTTTAAATGATACAAATTCACAACATTTAGCAGAAGCTGAAAAAACATTATCACACCTAGGACCCAATGTTAAAGGTGTTGTAGGTGATGAAATAACGATGATGTTAGAGCAACATGAAGCAAATGTTGCGGTTGTATGGAGTGGCGTAGCAGCACCTATGGTACAAGGTAGTGATGAATTTAACTATGTTGTACCGAAAGAAGGATCTAATCTTTGGTTCGATAATATGGTGATGCCTAAGACAGCACAAAATAAAGCGGGCGCCTATAAATTTATGAACTTTCTATTAGACGAAGAAATTAGCAAGCAAAATACTGAATGGGTTGGTTATGCTACACCTAATAAAGCAGCAAGAGAGAAATTACCAGATGAAGTTAAAAATGATAAGCGTTTTTATCCTACACAGCAAGACCAAAACAGACTGGAAGTTTATAAAGATTTAGGTAAAGAAACATTAAGCGAATATAATGAGCGATTTTTAAATTTTAAAATCTCCTTGAAATAAGGCGTAGTTAGTAGTTATTTTGCCATTAATTCGCTATAATAGTTTGACAAGCAATATAAGGAGTTGTAAAAATATGTCAGGAGAGCAATATACTCAAGTTAGACGACCAGTGAGTCGACTAGCAGAAAAAGTATTAGGTTGGTTAAGTTGGGTATTCTTATTACTACTAACCGTAATTACGATGTTTATTGCACTAGTATCTTTTAGTAGTGAAACATCAATACAAAATTTAGAAACAACGCTAAATGGTAATGACTTTGTTCAACAAATTCTAGCAAATAATAGTTTGAATACGACACAATTTGTTATTTGGCTACAAAATGGTGTATGGGCAGTCATTGTATACTTTATCGTATGTTTACTGTTATCATTCTTAGCACTGATATCTATGAATATTAGAATCTTATCAGGGTTCTTATTTTTATTGGCTACGGTTATAACATTACCGCTCGTATTATTATTTGTACCACTTATCATACCAATTCTATTTTTAATCGTTGCAATCATGATGTTTGCTCGAAAAGACAAAGTAGAAACAGTACCTGCATATTATACTGAAGGTTATAGAGGTCATTATTCTGATTATGATCAACCGTCAGAACCAGAACCACAACCTCAATATTATGAGAAACAACAAACTGCTGATGTTGAACAACCTACTAATGATGATTCGTTAAGAAGAGGGGGCTATTCATCTGAAGTTGCTAATAAAGTAAATGGTAAAAATGATGCGACTGAAGAGGAACCTCAAGTTCTATCAAGACAAGAAAAATACAACTATAAGCAGAAAAAACAAAATGAGACGCAAGCAGATGCGCAAAATGTGGAAGATGATTTTGGTAATGTGAGTGATGTGTATGATGAATCTGGTGAATACGTATCTAAGCATAACCAAGAAGATGAAGCAGCTGCAGCACAACGTAGACAAGAAGAACATGAAGCGGAGCAACGTCGTCAACAAGCTGAGTATGAAGAACAACAACGTCGACAACAAGCTGAGGCCGAAGAAGCGGCGCGATTAAAACAAGAAAAAGCTGAAGAAAAAATGCGTGTTAAGCAAGAGAAGAAAGAACGTAAGAAACGCGAAAAAGAAAGACGCAAACAACAGCCGAGCGCAGTTAGTCAACGCAGACAAAATTTTGAAGAACGCAAAAAGATGACGTCTCATGAAACTGAAAAAGATCAACAAGATAAATCGTAATAAGAGACGATGCTTAATAAAAAAGATGAGCGAGGACATAAAGTGTACCTCGCTCATCTTTTTTATGTTTATCTTTTACATAAAATATTCATTTTAGTTATATACAATAATGCTATATATTATAACTCTTGGAATGTTTGAATAATTAGGTAAATATTTAGAATGCTAAGTATAATGATTAAACACCATGATATGATATTTACCCATAATTTATTTTTAAATTGTCCCATTAAACGTTTGTCATTCGTTGATAATTGAAGTGGAATGAGTGAAAATGGTAAAGCTAAACTTAAAAATACTTGTGAAAATACTAATAATTGTTCCATTTTTGCTTCATTACTATTAAAGACGATTAAACAGATAATGATAGGTAATATCGCAATTAAACGTGTAATCAATCTTCGTAACCAATTTGGTATTTTTAAATTTATAAAACCTTCCATGACGATTTGACCTGCCATTGTTCCAGTTATTGTAGAATTTTGACCTGACGCAAGCAGTGCGATTGCAAATAAAGTACTCATAATTGCACCTAACGACGCGCCTAATAATGGTTGATTCTGTAATGCATTATATAAATCATAGAATCCACCTAATTGCTCTGTATTTACACCAAAGAAAAGCGCTGCCCCTAATACTAGTAATAAACAATTCACGATGAATGCAATTGATAATTGTATATTTGAGTCCATTGTTGCATATTTGATTGCGTGTGCTTTTGATTGTATGCTATTGCGATCATACATACGTGATTGAACGATTGATGAATGTAAATATAAGTTGTGCGGCATAATTGTCGCTCCGATAATACCTAATGCAATAAAGAGTGCACCATTATCTGTAATAATTGTTGAACTCGGAACAAAACCATTTAATACTTCAGTAACGTGAGGTGATGCAATAAATACCTCGAAAACAAAAATAACAAGTACTGTGAATATAAGTGTTCCCACAATTGCTTCGATTTTTCTAAAACCAAAGCGCATAATAAATAGTAATAAGAAAACATCAAATACTGTGATTAACGCGCCTACAAGAAGCGGAATACCAAATAATAAATCTAAGGCAATGGCACTACCTATAACTTCTGCTATATCTGTCGCGATAATTGCTAACTCAGCAATGATCCAAAATACAAATGCAACGGGTTTATTTAAATAGTGTTTAGTAGCCTGAGCTAAGTCCATACCTGTTGATATTCCTAACCTTATTGTCATACTTTGTAATAACATTGCTGACAGACTAGAAAGTAAAATCACGAATAGCAAAATGTATCCAAACTGCGCGCCACCTTGCATAGAAGTAATCCAATTACCTGGATCCATATAGCCAACAGCGACTAATAAACCTGGCCCTAAAAATGAAAATAATTTTTGGCTAAATTTGCCATGAGTATTGATGGAAACCGTATTATTAATTTCATCTAAACTCTTATTATGGGTTTGAACATGATTTTTCAATACCCCCACCTCCATATTAATTTATTAACATTTTATAGATTACTCCAAAATAATTATTAGGTCAACCTAAAAATACATAGAGAATAAATTTCTTGGCTACATTAAATTTTGAATAGGGGCTATTGATTAATTAGTTTGATCATTATACGAGATGATTTTTAATTAAATGCAATTTTGATATGATAGAGGAAAGTATAATCTAAGGAGGAAGTCGATGAATAGGAAACCTGAACGTATCATGGCGTGGATTGCAAATGGTCTTAGTATACTGTTTCTATTATTAATGGTTCTAGTCTTTTCATTTATGAATGTACCAGAATTTAAAGAGGCATTTCATCAAATGAATCAGCAACAAGGACTAGAAATGTCGATGGAAACATTTAAAACATCTATTATGTTTCAAGGCGTTTTATTAATTATTTCTACGATACTTGGTATATTGGGAACTTTTATTATCAAAGGAAATCGTGTGTTGGCTGCTTGTGTTTTTATAATTGCAGCAATCACTAGTATATTTTCCGGGAATTTTGTTGCGCTCATTTTGTGGTTTATTGTTGGTATCATGTTATTCGTCAAAAAGGATAAGCGCTTTGACCATCACAAAGGTATTGTTTCAAACGATAACGCTAATGATACGCATAATGCCAATCGAACTGAGGACATGGATCCAGATCGTGAAATGAAACAGAAGAAAGATAATGACCCTTATATTTATTAAGTATCATTAGGCAACATACAAAATATCATGATTTAAATCTGTGTTAATAAATAGCGTGATAACGCAAAAAAACAACTGACCTCATACATTGTCGTACCTTCATAAATGAGTTATATAACTCATTTATGAAGGTGACATTAGAATCGTATAGGTCAGTTGTTTTTATTTATAAAATTTTAACAGTTGTTCAAACGTTTCTTCTAAGAAAGATAGGAAAGCTTTATCATTTTTAAGGTGTTCTGAATTTGGTGACAAAGTACGAGCAACGAAAAATTCACCTTTTTTCACTTCTTTAACGCGCCTAAACGCTTTGAATAAATCTTCGTCAGTCATATTGTGGATATACGTTTTTTCTTGACTCATATGGTCTAAACTCACGCTATAATCTGAGGGTAAATTTCTCAATGCATCGAATTGATCTACAAAAGCTTGTACTTGTTGCGCTTTATCCTTGGCTTCATGCATCACACCATACATAACGAACAATTGATTTTCAAAAAGGCCTATTTGAAAATGTGGTTGCATTTTATAACCACGATTATTTGTTGCAAAAGCGACCCAAGTATCTTTGGGTGGATTGACACTTCTACGTGCATGTTTAGCAACATGTGGATAGAAAATTTCGCCAGTAGCAGTTTCCAAGTATTGTGCGAAGTAGTCACCCAAATGATTTAATTGTGGTCTAACGCGTTCGTTGAGTGCTTCCATTCTTGCATCAAGACCATCAACAGTGAATGCTTTAAAATTCTTAGGTTTAAATGTATATTTAGTCATTTGGTCCTCCTATAATCATTCTATACGTTTGTATTGTAGCATAATATAAACATTGAAACATTTGCTTTGCTCTATACCCTTATGATACTGAATAAGTGATATCTAGTGCGTGTATACAACGAGTAAAAAGGGTAATTATAATAGATAAATCATACTTAGATGAAATTTAATGCTTGATTATTGAAGTATTTAATAAATTGTTGGCTAATATCTTTTTAAGTATTAACTAATGTATAATAAATAGTGAACAAGGAGCTGATACAATGACTGTTTATGAATTTGCAAAAGGCCTTATATTAGAAGCAGGAATCAATGTAAAAAAAATAATGAAACAAGACATTAAGATTGAGACAAAATCAAATCCTAATGATCTAGTGACGAATGTGGATAAAGCTACGGAGAAATATCTTTTTGATAACATCAAGCAAACATACCCGAATCATTTAGTTATAGGTGAAGAAGGACATGGACATGAGCTGAAAGACGAGGCAGGGGTAGTTTGGGTTATCGATCCAATTGATGGTACGTTGAATTTTGTACATCAGCAAGAAAATTTTGCAATTTCAATCGGTATCTATAATGATGGGAAACCATATGCTGGCTTTGTTTATGACGTTATGAACGATGTATTATATCATGCTAAAACGGGTGAAGGCGCATATGAAAACGGTAATTTGTTACCAGCAATTTCTTCCACACAACTAAAAACGAGTATTATTGGTATCAATCCCAATTGGCTAACTAAACCACGCTTAGGTGAAATGTTTAAACCCATCGTAAATGAAGCAAGGAGCGCGCGTGCCTATGGTTCTGCAGCGTTAGAAATCATACACGTGGCAACTGGTAAATTAGGTGCATATATGACACCTAGATTACAACCATGGGATTTTGCAGGTGGTTTGATTATCTTAAATGAAGTGGGGGGCGTCGGCACAAACTTATTAGGAGAACCCTTATCCATATATGAACCGAGTTCGATTATAATGGCAAATAAGGATTTACATTCAGAGTTAATAGATAACCATTTCAAAAAAAATTATGAAATAGTTCAAT
Organism: Staphylococcus sp. ZWU0021; assembly: GCF_000798895.1. Taxonomy (NCBI): domain Bacteria; kingdom Bacillati; phylum Bacillota; class Bacilli; order Caryophanales; family Staphylococcaceae; genus Staphylococcus; species Staphylococcus sp. ZWU0021. The sequence goes on along the minus strand of NZ_JTLN01000005.1, from coordinate 19,175 downwards.
TATTACAGCAAAAATTAAAAGCTAAAAATGATTAGCTAAATCGATTTTTAAAAATAAAAAAGCGTCTCACTCCTACTTAGAAGAGTGAGACGTATTTATGAATATATGTTAAATCAACATGAAATTATAGCCAATCATTTTCACGATATTTCTTCTTTAACGTGAAACCGTAACCAAATGTTGCAATGAATAATATAAATGTTAAAATCATGAATGGAACATTTGTAGCAGCTAAACTGAAGCTAAATAAAAGTAAAAATACTATAGCAACCACAGCGAGTACCCAAAATATTGCTTTTGATTTTTTTTGTTGCATCCCTACCACACCTTTATAGTTTTCTTTAATCAATTATATGATATAATAAAAAAGTTGCAAAGAAAAGTGGGAATTTACTCGAGAAAGGAAATTGTATAAAAATGACTAAAATAAGAGAAGATGTTCGTAATATAGCTATCATTGCTCACGTTGACCATGGTAAAACGACACTTGTAGACGAATTGTTAAAACAATCAGGAATTTTCCGTGAGAATGAGCACGTAGACGAAAGAGCAATGGATTCAAATGATATTGAAAGAGAACGTGGTATCACTATCCTTGCGAAAAATACAGCAGTAAATTACAAAGATAATCGAATTAATATATTAGATACACCAGGACATGCTGACTTCGGTGGAGAAGTAGAACGTATCATGAAAATGGTTGATGGTGTTGTTTTAGTAGTAGATGCATATGAAGGTACAATGCCTCAAACACGCTTTGTTTTGAAAAAAGCATTAGAACAAAACTTGAAACCAGTTGTAGTTGTAAATAAAATTGACAAACCAGAAGCTAGACCTGAAGGTGTAGTTGATGAAGTTTTAGACTTATTTATTGAATTAGAAGCAAACGATGAACAACTTGATTTCCCAGTTGTATATGCTTCAGCAGTGAATGGTACTGCAAGTTTAGATCCAGAAAAACAAGATGAAAACATGCAATCATTGTATGAAACAATCATTGATTATGTACCAGCTCCTGTAGATAATAGAGATGAGCCACTTCAATTCCAAACAGCACTATTAGACTATAGTGACTATTTAGGACGTATTGGTGTTGGTCGTGTATTTAGAGGAACAATGCGTGTCGGTGACAATGTATCATTGATTAAATTAGACGGATCAATTAAAAACTTCCGTGTAACAAAAATCTTTGGTTTCTTCGGTTTGAAACGTGAAGAAGTTAATGAAGCATATGCTGGGGACCTAATTGCTGTATCAGGAATGGAAGATATTAACGTTGGTGAAACAGTAACGCCAACTGATAACCAAGAGGCATTACCAGTATTAAGAATTGATGAACCAACACTAGAAATGACTTTCAGAGTAAACAATTCTCCATTCGCAGGTCGTGAAGGTGATTACGTGACTTCACGTCAAATTCAAGAACGTTTAGATCAACAATTAGAAACAGACGTTTCTTTAAAAGTTACACAAACTGAATCTCCAGATAAATGGATTGTTGCAGGTCGTGGTGAATTACACTTATCTATATTAATTGAAAATATGAGACGTGAAGGTTTCGAATTACAAGTTTCTAAACCACAAGTTATCTTAAGAGAAATTGATGGCGTACAATGTGAGCCATTTGAACGTGTACAATGTGAAGTACCACAAGAATATACAGGTGCTGTGATTGAATCATTAGGACAACGTAAAGGTGAAATGTTAGACATGGTCACTACAGACAATGGCTTAACACGTATTATCTTTATGGTACCAGCGCGTGGATTAATCGGTTATACTACTGAATTTATGTCTCAAACACGTGGTTATGGTATTATTAACCATACATTTGAAGAATTTAAACCACGTGTTAAAGGCCGTATCGGTGGTAGAAGAAATGGCGCATTAGTATCATTAGATCAAGGTAAAGCAAGTTCATATGCACTTATGGGCTTAGAAGACCGTGGTGTAAACTTTATGGAACCAGGTACTGAAGTTTATGAAGGTATGGTTGTTGGTGAACATAACCGTGAAAATGACTTAACAGTTAATGTAACGAAAGAGAAAAACCAAACTAACGTACGTTCTTCTAATAAAGACCAAACAGTTACAATGAAACGTCCAAGAACGTTAACACTTGAAGAAGCTTTACAATTTATTAATGACGATGAACTTGTAGAAGCTACGCCAGAAAACATCCGTATTAGAAAAACAGTATTAGAGAAAAATGCACGTGAAAAAGAAGCGAAACGTATTAAACAATTAATGCAAGAAGATGAATAATAAAACGTTTTTTTCTAAAACATTTTAATTTCAATATAAGAGGACTCATTCGTATTAAGGATGAGTCTTCTTTATATTTAAAATATTATTATTTTAACCATCTCAGGCTTGTAAGATAGACGAGCTTATAGTCTCACACGCTTACTATTGCTCTGGGCGCCAGCAAGTTATGTTATGATTCAAAATACGTATATTAATATTCAAAAAATAAAGGCACCTCATTTTTAAATTACCATTAAATAATTTAAAAATGAGGTGCCTTATTAATTAGAGACATTTATGTCACGGATGCTTTATTGGGTTGTTAGTATATTATTATCAAATTTTAAGAAACGTTTTAATACATATTTAACTGTTTAACGATGATTATACGTTGTATCTTGATTACGTTGTTTTGGTGTATCAAGTCTACTTTTACATTCATCACACATAAACGTATGCATTGGATCGTTACGTAATCTTTTGGCTTCTAATGTATTTTGATCTATGAACACTTCCGTATCACAAATGATACATTTCACTTTCTTCATAACTAGATCACCTCTATACCAGTAACATATTGAAACTGATAAGAATATCCTTCTTCAGGAATATAAACAAAGCTATCAACAGAATAATCCTCATATAATCTTTTACCATCTTTGGCGAATTGGAAAAAGAGGTAAGGTAACAAGTCGATTGGTATTTCAATTGACTCATTATCATTAAACAAACGTATTGTGGTTGCATTATCATGAGGTTCAGCATTTTTGAAAAATGGTGTCATATTGATAACAAAAGATTTTTCTAATACTGCGCGTCTTTTATATTTAATTTCTGAATTTAGAGTTGGCGGATTCGTTTGACCTTCTAGAATGGCTCTATTCCATTCGCGATTATCGTCAAAATTGATTGGCTTTGTGCCGTCAAAAACGCCTTGTTCTAAATCTTCAATTTGTACTTTTCTGTCATCAAAAATCCAAGTCGTACTATCTAGCGTAATTGGAAATTTAACTTCACCCTTAATTTGAATCATAATCCCACTCCTATTGGCATAAATTACAAATATCTATAATCATTTTATTGAAAAAATTTTAGTGATAAAAATGACTTTTTTGTGAACAAAACACTTATCTATGTTACATTTAATTCAAGTTTAGCAGAGCTAAAAAATAAAAATCATTAAACCGTTTTCAAGTAATGGCCTGTATAAAGGCACATTGATTATAAATAAGAGTAAATTAAATTATCGTTACTATTAATATTATCACAAATTAGACAGTAACGTATATTCTTGAATTCACTTGCTTTTTACTATTTAGTAAGATACACTCTTCTTATAAAGTTACAATTGATAGGGGGAGTATGTCTTGGAAAAAAATCAAAAAATTAACAATGCGGCATATGACCAATTGAATAAAGATGCTGATAGGATTCTCCAACTTATTAAAGTACAAATGGATAATCTTACATTACCTCAATGCCCATTATATGAAGAAGTACTTGATACACAAATGTTTGGATTACAAAAAGAAGTGGATTTTGCTGTACAACTTGGTTTAGTTGACAGAGAAGTGGGCAAAGATTTAATGCTTCGTTTAGAAAAAGAACTTTCTAAATTGCATGATGCATTTACTAATGTTTAATTTGGTTACAGTAGGTAGATTTATTTCTGGAAACATAAGATTCCAAAATTGATATATAAACTTATATAGGAATTTATTATTTAAAACTACATAAGTATTGTGAAAGTGGCTGGGACATCAATCATTTGTTGATCATTTCTTAGCCACTTTTGTCGTGCTTTAAAAAAATAACTCAACAATAAAATAAAATAATGATTATTAGTGTTATATTTGCTCGAGAAATTGTTACAATGTTTGATATAATGTTAAAAGTAAAATTTATTTTTATCAAACGATTACCGTAAAAGGATTACGGATGATTCAAATCACTTTTATTAAATACAGTTATCGAATTAACAAATAGAATATTAAAAATTAGAATTGGATGATATGTCATATGAATAACATAAAACGGTTTTTTCGATATATAAGTAAAAATGCCAAATATATCGATTATCCACTCGTAGTTACATATTTATTATTATGTCTAATTGGTTTGGTTATGGTATATAGTGCAAGTATGGTTGCTGCTACAAAAGGATCGTTGACAGGTGGCATATCCGTACCAGGTACGTACTTTTATACAAGACAATTAATGTACGTGATAATGAGTTTAGTTATAGTATTTTTCATGGCATTCTTCATGAATGTTAAATTATTAGAAACAATTAGATTTCAAAAATGGATGATGATTGGCATCATTATTTTACTTGCTGCAACACTAGTTGTTGGTAGTAATATCAATGGTTCCAAAAGTTGGATTAATTTAGGTTTTATGAATTTACAAGCTTCTGAATTGTTGAAAATTGCAATCATCTTATATATTCCTTACATGATTGAAAAGAAACGACCAAAAGTATTTAAACAGCCAAAATTAATGACTTCACCAATTATTTTAGCAGGATTGTGTATCGCATTAGTGCTGTTACAGCGCGATGTCGGACAAACGTTATTGATTATGATTATATTCGTTTCAATACTTTTCTATGCTGGTATTGGTGTCCAAAAGTCCATTAAATACGGTCTGTTAATTATAGTAGGTGTCGTTATTATTGGCTCGCTCTTCTTAATTATTGGTTTAGTACCAGATTACTTAACAGCGAGATTTAGTACGTTAACAAATCCATTTAGCCAAGAATCAGGTACGGGGTATCATATTTCTAATTCCCTAATTGCCATCGGGAATGGTGGCTTGCTAGGTAGAGGCCTAGGCAACAGTATCATGAAATTAGGTTATTTGCCTGAACCACATACAGATTTTATTTTTTCTATTATATGTGAAGAATTAGGTTTAGTAGGTGGCCTTGTAGTCATTTGTTTACTATTCTTTATCGTCTATAGAGCCTTTGAGTTAGCTAATAAGACAAATTCTTATTTTTATAAACTCGTATGTGTTGGTGTAGCTAGTTATATAGGAAGTCAAACTTTCGTTAATTTAGGTGGTATTTCAGGTACAATTCCTTTAACAGGGGTGCCATTACCATTTATCAGTTTTGGTGGTTCATCTATGATTAGTTTAAGTATCGCTTTAGGTTTATTACTTATTACCGGTAAACAAATAAGAATAGAAGCTTATAGAAAAAAACAAGAGAATAAGAAAAAGACTCATATCGGAATGACTAGACGGTATTAATAAAAAACTAAATTAAATGTTTAATAATCAGTAAAAGGATTTAAAGACAAACGTTTCAACTTTTAATAGTTGAAATGTTTGTCTATTTTTTTACAATTTAAACCTAATTTTGAAATACTTTTTACAGATAGATATAATGATAATAAAAAGTTATCAATAGTAATAACTTTTTATTAATTGTAATACGTGATATAATTTTCTTCTAAGCTTGTTATAGTAAGGCTTTCGATTCATTCGGAAGAAGTACATTTAAATTATAAAAATTTTACAATTTAACATCTTATAAATAGTTTCAAGATAAAACTTAATAATTTATTACTGTATACATTGTTCGTATTTTGCTATAATGAAAATCATATCTAACTTTTTAGAAAATTCAAAATTTAAGGGGGACCATGATGTGAAACAAATAAACAAGCTTTTGGTAGCCAATCGTGGTGAAATAGCAATAAGAATTTTTAGGGCAGCGACAGAATTAGATATTAAAACAGTTGCAATTTATTCAAATGAAGATAAAGGATCTTTACATAGATATAAAGCAGATGAATCTTATTTAGTAGGCAAAGATTTAGGACCTGCTGAATCTTATTTAGATATAGAAAGAATCATTGATGTTGCTAAGCGTGCAGATGTAGATGCGATACATCCTGGTTATGGCTTTTTAAGTGAAAATGAAACATTTGCTCGTAGATGTCAAGAAGAAGGAATTAAATTTATTGGTCCACGTGTTGAACATTTAGACATGTTTGGCGATAAAGTTAAGGCAAGAACAACAGCGATTAATGCGGATTTAAGAGTCATTCCAGGTACGGATGGTCCTATTGATAATCAAGAGGATGCGATTGCATTTGCTAATGAAGCAGGTTACCCATTGATGATTAAAGCGACAAGTGGTGGCGGCGGTAAAGGTATGCGTATCGTACAATCGGAAGATGAATTAGAAGACGCATTCCATCGAGCTAAATCTGAAGCGGAAAAATCATTTGGTAATAGTGAAGTATATATTGAAAAATATATAGACAATCCGAAACATATTGAAGTACAAGTTATCGGTGATGAACATGGTAATATCGTACATTTATATGAACGTGATTGTTCTGTACAAAGACGACACCAAAAGGTAGTAGAAGTGGCACCTTCAGTTGCATTGTCAGATGATTTAAGGGAACGTATCTGTGAAGCAGCAATCCAATTAATGGAAAATATTGAATATGTCAATGCAGGTACGGTGGAATTCCTTGTATCGGGCGAAGAATTCTACTTCATTGAAGTTAATCCGCGTGTTCAAGTGGAACATACGATTACTGAGATGATTACAGGTGTTGATATCGTTAAAACACAAATACTTGTTGCTGATGGTGAAAATCTATTTGACGAAGAAATAAGTATGCCAAGTCAAGCAGATATTAAAACATTAGGATATGCGATTCAATGTCGTATTACTACTGAAGATCCAACAAATGATTTTATGCCAGATACTGGACGTATCATAGCTTATCGTTCAAGCGGTGGTTTTGGAGTGAGATTAGATGCTGGTGATGGATTCCAAGGTGCAGAAATTTCACCTTATTATGATTCGTTATTGGTAAAATTATCTACACACGCTATGTCTTACAAACAAGCAAATGAAAAAATGGATCGTTCATTACAAGAAATGCGAATCCGTGGTGTGAAAACCAATGTTCCGTTTTTAATTAATGTTATGAGAAATGAGCAATTTAAAACAGGTGATTATACTACTAAATTCATTGAGCAGACACCTGAGTTATTTGATATTGAACCGATATTAGATAGAGGTACAAAAACGTTAGAATATATTGGTAATGTTTCGATTAATGGATTTCCAAATGTAGAAAAACGACCTAAACCGATCTATGAAACATCGCCAATTCCACAAATCCCTAGAAAAGAAATAGCAAAATTAGAGGGAACGAAACAAATACTGGATACTAAAGGACCTAAGGCAGTAGCAGAATGGTTAAAAGAGCAAGACGATGTATTAATCACCGACACTACATTTAGAGATGCGCATCAGTCATTATTAGCTACACGTGTGAGAACAAAAGACATGATGAATATTGCTTCTAAAACAGCTCAAGTAATGAAAGACAGCTTTTCATTAGAGATGTGGGGCGGTGCAACTTTTGATGTTGCGTATAATTTCTTGAAAGAAAATCCATGGGAACGCTTAGAAAGATTAAGAAAAGAAATTCCAAATGTTTTATTCCAAATGTTATTACGCGCCTCAAATGCTGTTGGATATAAAAATTATCCAGACAATGTTATAAAAAAATTCGTTAAAGAAAGTTCAGAAGCTGGCATAGACGTGTTCCGTATCTTTGACTCTTTAAATTGGGTTGATCAAATGAAAGTGGCCAATGAAGCTGTACAAGAAGCGGGTAAAATTTCGGAAGGGACGATTTGTTATACAGGAGACATATTAAATCCAAATCGTTCGGATATTTATACTTTACAATACTATGTTGATATGGCGAAAACACTTGAACGTGAAGGATTCCATATATTAGCGATTAAAGATATGGCGGGATTATTGAAACCTAAAGCTGCCAATGAACTAATTGGAGAATTGAAAGCTGCGGTTGATTTACCAATTCACTTACACACACATGACACAAGTGGAAATGGTTTATTAGTGTATAAACAAGCTATAGATGCAGGTGTAGACGTCATTGATACTGCAGTAGCTTCTATGAGTGGTTTAACAAGCCAACCAAGTGGCAACTCTTTATATTATGCATTAAATGGATTTGATAGAAATATGCGTGCAGATGTAGATGGTATGGAAGAGTTATCACACTATTGGGGTACAGTACGTCAATATTACAGTGATTTTGAAAGTGATATTAAATCACCTAATACTGAAATTTATAAACACGAAATGCCTGGTGGTCAATATTCGAACCTAAGCCAACAAGCTAAAAGTTTAGGATTAGGCAATCGATTTAATGAAGTAAAAGAAATGTATAGACGTGTGAACTTCTTATTTGGTGATATTGTTAAAGTAACGCCGTCATCTAAAGTTGTAGGTGACATGGCATTGTACATGGTACAAAATGATTTAAATGAAGATACTATTATAAAAGATGGCTATAAATTGGATTTCCCTGAATCAGTTGTGTCATTCTTTAAAGGTGATATTGGACAGCCGGTCAATGGTTTCAATAAAACGTTACAAAAAGTTATTCTCAAAGGGCAATCTGCCATTACAGATCGACCAGGGGAACATTTAGATCCTGTTGATTTTGAAGCAGTAAGAAAAGAATTAGAAGAAAAACAAGAGAGAGAAGTAACAGAACAAGACATCATAAGTTATGTGCTATATCCTAAAGTTTACGAACAATTTATAGCAACACAAAAACAATTTGGAAATGTGTCTCTTTTAGATACGCCAACATTCTTCTTTGGTATGCGTTCAAATGAAACGGTTGAGATTGAAATTGATACAGGTAAACGTTTAATCATTACACTTAAGACAATTACGGAACCAGATGAAAAAGGTATACGTACAATCTTTTATGATATGAATGGCCAAGCGCGACGTATCTTTATTCAAGATGAAAATGTTAAGGCGAATGAAAGTGTTAAGCCAAAAGCAGATAAATTAAACCCAAATCATATTGGTGCACAAATGCCAGGTTCAGTTACGGAAGTGAAGATTGCTGAAGGAGAATCTGTAACGAGTGGTCAAGCGTTATTGATTACTGAAGCTATGAAGATGGAAACAACGATTCAAGCACCGTTTGATGGCGTTGTTAAAAAAGTAACAGTACAAAGTGGTGAAGCGATTGAAACAGGCGACTTATTGATTGAAATTGAAAAAGAACCTGTTGATTAGTTTAAAAATAAAAAGCAAGCTCAGTTTTCTTAAAAACTGAGCTTGCTTTTTTATGTGATTATATACCCAAAACGTTAATTATCCGCCACTTCGAATTGTACGTAACATTAATATGATAAAGTATGCGATTAATCCGAAGAGTAATGTAATAAACAATGCATGTAACAATGCGATGAATAAATTAACTTCAGTAATAATGGATAATGCGCCTGTAGTTACTTGTAAGATAACTAAAATAAATGCCGCTGTATAACCGTAACGAATTGTACGATTTTCTCTATAATTGTTTACGGCGTGGATAAATGTAATTAAAATCCAAATAAAGGCAATGAGTGCCATACCTCTATGTGTTAAATTTACCCAATCCTGAACATTATGTGGCATTAAATCATTAAACGGTAATGGCCATTGACCATACGCTAAACTTGCTTCTTTATGTCTTACTAAAGCACCTGTATATATCGTCATATAAACAATGAGTGCCATAATCCATGTATAAATTCTCAATGGTTTTCTAATAAACAATTCATCAGCTTCATATTTACGGTCAACTTCATATATAATTAAAGTTAATACAAATACAGATGAAAAGGAAATTAAAGAGATACCAAAGTGAAGTGCTAATACATATGCATTTTGTTGCCACATTACTGCTGCCGCACCAACTAAAGCCTGAATTAGTAAGAAACCAACACTAATACAAGATAATGGTTTAACTTCTTTGATATAACCAATATGTTTCCAAGCAACAATAACCAACCATAAAACGACAATTAATGATAAGCCAGATACTGCACGATGACTTAATTCAATTAATGTTTGGATTGGTAAATTTTGAGGTAAGAACGCGCCATGACAAAGTGGCCAGTCAGATCCACAACCATCTGCTGAACCTGTTTTTGTTACTAACGCGCCACCAAGTTGAACAAAAGCCATTATGACTGTTGCTAACACAGATAACCATTTAAGGTTTTTTTTGCTAAACAAGAATTAACCCCCCACTTTAAAAATATAATAATGAAAATATTTAATTACGCCCAGTAGTGCTAAAAGCAACTTAGGTATACATAATGATACATCTCATTTATATATTTTTATATGTTCATAAATCTTAAATTTTATTATAACAATAAATAGCAAATAAAATGTGTCACAAAAATGACTTTTTGCTAATGTCGATAAAGTGTCACAAATATCTTTACATTAATGTAGTCAATTGAACAAAATTAATATATCATTGTATTATATGAAAAAAATAGGAGGGAAATTATGAACAAAGAACAAACTTTGGCGCATAATTCTAGCCGTGTAACTTTTAAAGAGTTACAGCAAATCATCAAAATGGGCTTGGTTCAAGGGAATTTAATTCCTGCATTTGCTGGATCATGGTTAGCGATTGTGTTGGCAAATCATTCCTTCCTCTCGTCAATACCACAAATCTTAATGATGTTAGTGGGCTCTACGTTAATTATGGGGGGCGCATGTGCTTTAAATAATTACTACGATCAAGATATTGACAGTATCATGCCAAGTAAACAACAGAGACCTACAGTTAATGAAAGAATTTCAAATAGAAATTTATTAATTCTCAGCTTTGGAATGATGCTCATAGGGGAAGCATTACTATTTGCACTCAATATACCTTCAGGCGTTATTGGTCTATTGGGCATTGTTGGTTATGTATCATTTTATTCAATTTGGTCTAAAAGACATACGGTTTGGAATACAGTCATAGGTAGTTTTCCAGGAGCAGTTCCACCGCTAATTGGTTGGACAGCGATAGAAGGAAATATAAGCTTAGTAGCCGTTGCACTATTCTTAGTTATCTTCTGTTGGCAACCGATTCATTTTTATGCTTTAGCAATTAAACGTAAGGATGAATATTCATTAGCAAATATACCAATGTTACCATCAGTTAAAGGATTTAATCGTACGAGAGTAAGTATGTTTTTCTGGTTAGTTGTCTTGTTACCACTACCATTCTTATTAAGTAGCTTAGGTGTTACATTTATTGTGTTAGCTACTTTATTAAATTTAGGATGGCTTTACTTAGGATTAACAAGCTTCAAAAAAGATACAGATCAAACAAAATGGGCAACAAAAATGTTTATATATTCACTAAACTATTTAGTCGTTTTCTTCGTACTCGTTGTTGTCATCTCGCTCATTCAAATGTTTTAATAACTTATGATAAGGATGTATTATATGAACTTACCAATTTTACCCACAATCAGTACAAGCTTTATTGTAATTAGTGCAATCCTTATTGCAATAGGTTGGCGTCAAATATGGAAAAGAAAAATTGAAAGTCATAAAAAGGTAATGTTGGCTGCAGCATTTTTTGCACTAGCATTCTTTATCATTTATGCTTCAAGAACAATTTTTATAGGTAATACTGCATTTGGTGGTCCAGATTCTATCAAAATTTATTATACGATTTTCTTGATTTTCCACATTAATTTGGCAACAATCGGGGGCATTTTAGGACTTGTACAAATCATTACCGCCTTTAAAGATAAATTTAAGGTACATAGATTTGTTGGACCTATAGCATCGATTGTCTGGTTCTGTACAGCTATTACAGGTGTAGCTGTATACCTATTGCTTTACGTATTATATCCAGGTGGCGAGACAACATCGCTACTTAAAGCAACGTTTGGATTATAATAATCAATAAATAAAGCGTTAGTTTTTTAAAAGGCATATAAGAGGAGTCATCTCAATGAGATGACTCCTCTTTGTTTTGAATAGCTAACAAGACAATTAGCGTTCTGTATATCTTTTTAAGTGCTTGGCTGTAAGCGACGCATTTATTTGAAGTAAACCTTGAGGTTCCCCTTGATAAAGTAATTGGCCCCCTTTTTCACCTGCAAATGGGCCGATATCAATAATCCAATCAGCATAAGTCATCATCGTTAAATTATGTTCTATAATAACAACTGTATTGTGTTCATCGATGAGTCGTTTAAAGCAATCTATTAATATGGGGATATCATCTTCATGTAAACCAGTCGTTGGTTCATCAAAAACAAAGATATGTTGGTAGACAGTCTTTGTTAAGTATTTACTTAATTTGACTCTTTGTACTTCGCCACCAGACAATGTATCAAGTGTTTGTCCCAATGTCATATAGTTTAAACCAGTTGATTTTAAAGCTTGGAGTGGTTGAGCGATATCCTTATTTTTATTGAAAAAGGTGATTGCTTCATCAACCGTTAATGCTAAAATATCAGCAATATTATACCCCTCCACTTTAACATCTAACACTTCTGGTTTGTATCGTTTACCATGACAAACATCACATGTTTGTGTGAAATCTGGCATAAAGGCTAGCTCTGTTTTGATAATGCCTTTACCGTGGCATTCAGGGCAAGCACCTGCAGAATTATAGCTAAACAACGATTTCTTTAAACCGGTTACTTCACTAAAATATGAGCGCACATCATCAAATATATTTAAATAAGTCAATAAATTGGAGCGACTCGAAGCATGCGCTGGTTTTTGGTCTATAAAAATGGTGTCTGCTAGCGCTTCTAAACCTGTATGGATTAACGAACTTTTACCAGAACCTGCAACACCAGTTACGACAGTCATAGCTTGTTCAGGCAGTGTCACAGTCATATTCTTAATATTGTTACGAGAAACATTCTTTAAATTTATGAAATTTGAAGCGCTTAAATTCGGTGATTTTAATTGGTGCATTCTGCGCAAAGCATCACCTGTATGTGTTGTTGAATTGAGTAACTCATGATAACTACCTGTAAAAGTAATGTCACCACCATATTTGCCAGCTAAAGGACCTAAATCAATAATATAATCGGCTATTTTTATAACATCTGGGTCATGTTCGACTACTAAAACTGTATTCCCTTTATTTTTCAAGGACAGAATAATTTCATTAATACGCTGAATATCTTCTGGATGAAGTCCAATACTCGGCTCATCAATAATATATACTAAATCACTCAACGCACTGTTTAAATGTCTAATGAGTTTAATTCTTTGTGATTCTCCACCTGATAAAGAGGTGGATTCTCTAGATAAAGTTAAATAATTTAAGCCGATATAACTCAATGATTCTAACTGCTGTTGCAATGGTTCAATAATGACATTTGCTTTTGGTGAATCAATTTTTTTGATGAATTTTAAAGCATCATCAATTGATAAATTTGTAAAATCAGCAATATCTAAGTTATTGATTTTACACTTTAAAACTGAAGTGCTCAGTCTTTTTCCGTGACAAGTAGGGCATTTTTTAGAAGTAACCACTCTATCAATCGCTTCTTTAAATTTATTTTTTCAAAGTTGTCATTCAATAAAAATGAACGTCTAAATCTATGGATGAGACCTTCAAATTTTGCAGTCTTAGGCCAGTTTTCTGGTGGGTGTTTAATTTTCATTGGCTTAGCGTACAAGAAGGTATCTAGTTCTTCTTTGGTAAAATGTTTTAATTTTTTATCGTTGTCAAACAAACCAGAATATAAATAGCGTTTTCCTCGCCAACTATCTGGTCTGAAAGAAGGGAAACGTATCGCATCTTCATTGAGCGATTTATTAAAATCTAATAATTCATGTAAATCAATGTCCTCAACGTAACCAAGCCCTGAACAAGTTTCACACATACCTTTAGGATTATTAAATGAAAAGATATCTGAGTAACCAACAAACGGTTTGCCAATTCGTGACCAAAGTAATCTCACAGATGCATAGATGTCCGAGATTGTACCGACTGTAGAGCGAGAATTTCCACCTAATCTTTTTTGATTTATAATCATTGCCACTGGTAAATGTTCGATTAAGTCGACCTTTGGTTTTGAAAATTGAGCTAGTTGATGTTGTATGTATGTTGAGTAAGTTTCGTTTAAAAGCCGTTCTGATTCTGCGGCAATTGTATTAAACACTAAAGAAGATTTTCCTGAACCCGAACGCCCAGTAAAAACAGTTATTTGATGTTTAGGTATATCAACAGAAATATTTTTTAAATTATTTTGCTTTGCGCCATGTATGCGTATCATTGACATGCATTTTCACCTCTTATTTCATAGTATACCCAAAGTTGAGTTGTGTATTACCTTAATTTGTAATAGAGCGTAATATGTTGAAAATCTGTCGTATTTTACAATATACTTCTAATATTACGACGGCATGCCTTGTTTGTGATATATTGAAACATGTACAATAAATGAAAGAGAAGTATAGGTGGGTGAGCGATGAAAAAATTAATAATTAAAATTATTGGTGTACTGTTATTAATATGTTTCTTGATTTACCTTTTTTACTCACCACGTTTAAAGTTTGATGTTTTGGAGAATCCTAATAAAGATTCAACGAAGACTACTCAAAATGAAAATATTAATAAAAATGAGGAATCAGTTGAAAATCCGATGCCAAAAGAAGGTATCGGTACGTGGGTAGGTCAAAACCTAAAAAAACTTACAAATACATATGGGCAAGCTGAACGGGTTTATTCATATAAAGGTGATTTTAAAAATTATATATTTAAAGAGCATAATCAATATTATCTTGTTACAACAAAGCATAATATTATTAAATCTGTGTACGCAACTGGTAAAGATGCAAAAGTCGATCCATTAAAGATTTCCGATAATGCATCACATGTTTTTGAGAAATACAGTATTAATCCTGAACCAACGATTAAAGTTGATGGTAAAGAATATGAACTTGAATTATCTGATTTAGATATGAAGACGCAAACACTTATAAAGTTTAAAAATATTTATGCACAAATTTATATTGACCAACAATCAAATGAAATTGTAGCTGTTAGATATTTAGATAGCGAAGCCTTAGCAGCCTTTAAACCATATCAAATGTTAAGTTCTCAAGAAGATAAAGAAGTTCAAAGTGAGCATGGTGATTTGCCCTATGAGCAAAATTCAAATCAATTGATGACATTATATGAAATTACAAATGAAATGAGAAAGTTAAAGGATGCCAAGCCACTTAAAATTAACAATGATATAGCTCATATTGCATCATTTAACTTGTATGAAGCTACAGGGACTGATAGTGTTGAATTTACAGAAGATGCTTTAAAACAACAGTTGAATGAACAAAAAATATCATTTGTCTCCACGAGTCAAAACGTAGGATATGATTTTAATGAAGTACCTACGTTGATTCATAGTTGGTTAAATTCGGATATCCATAGATCAAGGATGTTAAATTCAAAATATAATGAAATGGGTGGCGAAGTAACAAATGGTTATTACACACTTATTTTCGTAGAGGATAAATAGAAAGGAGATGGACGACGATGATTACAGAAGAAACTTTAACAGTGCTAGATGAAATAGAAATGCTCAGTGATAAAATATTACAATCTCGATTATATAAAGCATACAAAACAGCTGAACAGACATTAGCCAATGATGATGAAGCGCATCTACTTTATCAAGCTTTCTTAAAATCTAAAGAAAAATATGATGAAATTATGCGGTTTGGTAAATATCATCCAGATTATCAAAGTGTCATGTTAGAAACACGTAAACGTAAACGTGCATATGAAATGCTTGATGTAGTGATGGATTATAAACAAAAAGAAGTTGCTTTGCAGGAATTGATAGATCAAGTTATTGTGAAAATTGCTTACGCAGTTTCTGAGAATGTGAAGATTGAAGCGGGCAATCCATTTTTCCAAAAAGAATCAGGTGGTTGTGCCACTGGCGGTTCATGTGGTTGTTCATTATAAAAGATAGATTGGAATTTTTAAGAAAATAGTAAAGGAGGCAGAGCGCTAACAGGACTCTGCCTCCTTTTTTGTGAATTTAATCAGATATTGAAATCATTGTAAATAGCACTTGTCGTTTATTTTATAATATTATTTGGGATACGTATTTTTAAATCTTTCTGCTAAATCAGGTCGATCAGTGACTAAGGTATGTGCACCATAAAAGATTAAATCATTCATCATATCTAAATTGTTAACACCATAGTAGCCTGGAACGATATTTCGTTCGTTTAACCATTGTATAAACTTGGGCGATGTTAGCTTAATCCCGTTAAAAGAAACAGGCATTTGAAACGTATTCGCACGAGGTTGGAAAGTATTGCCAAGACCTGTGAAGAATTTCAATACGCCTTCAGCTACTTCATTTTGACTTGCACCAATCGCCACAGTACCATGGCTAATTATATTAAATCTTTCAATTTGTTGACTGTGAAAACTTGTCACTAAAACGCGTTTTTGTGCATGGTGTGCAACGATGACTTCATAAATGATTTCTGGCGCTAATTCACCTTCTTTGCTTTTGGGGTCATCTTTTAAATCCACATTAATTAATTGATTTGGATAATGTTCTAATAATTCATCAAATGATAATATTTTGGCATCTTCATGTCCACGATAAACTTTAGTCCCATTAATATCGGTGAATCGATAACCTGCATCTAGTTGTTTTAATTCTGCTAAGGTGTGTTCAGATACTTTACCTGATCCATTTGTAGTACGATCAACAGTAGCATCATGAAATACTACAAGTTTATGGTCTTTCGTAAGTCTGACATCTGTTTCAAAACCATCTATATCATGTGCGAGTGCATTATCAAAAGCAAGCTTAGTTTGCTCTGGTCTGACAGCCATACCACCTCGATGTGCAAAAATATATGGTGCAGTTCTAGAAAAGAAAGGTGGTATACTTTGATTATGCGGTTGTGTTTTATATTTATTAATAAAAATTAAACTTCCTACCAAACCGACTGTGCCTAAAAATCCAGCTTTAATTATGTTATTAATTTTTGTCACGAGCCTTCCTCCTCAAATTTGGGTATATAGAGTAATATAGCAAAAGTTCATGCTACATCAAAATAATTATTATTTATAAAATGGAAAAGCCATGATATTATATAATAGCTAATAAATGGAGTGATGAATAAATGAATATTGTACCAAGAACAAGTATAATTATATATCTAAAACATATGAAGCATGAAAGACAAGTACGTAAATTCGGGCATATTGTCAGTACTAATAGACTAGAGAGATTTGTTGTCATGTACATTAATGAAGACGAAGCGGATCAAGTTGTTGATAAATTAATGAGATTAAAATACGTGAAGCATGTTGAAGGTTCACCTTATAAATATTTGAAGAAAGTTTATGAGAAAGAACAGCATGAAGTTTTATAATATGAACTTAACGATACTGCTGCACACTGACTGAAGCAGTTGCTATATCAGCGTTAACAATAGAAAAGCCACAATAGTATATGCAATAGCTATAGTGGCTTTTTGTTATATTATTGCAAAGGTGGAATCCATCTTTGTAAGCGCAAGACACTTGTTAAATAATTAAAATATAATTCAGTGTCGTGAAATCGTTCGGCGGGCTGGACGTCAACAGCTTTTATATTGACGTGATATTTTTCAGCCTGGTTATTTATCAGTTCAAATTTTTTATTGGAATCAGGGTAAGGGTATTTCACTGCGTTAAGCATAATATACATTGCTTGGAAATGTTGTTCACTGGTTGGTTGCATGATGATAGCGACAGATGAACGTGCGTGTGCACAATTTGGAGAATGAAAATAAACGATATGTGCTATACGTTGGTGGTTATATTCTATTAATGTATTAAATTCGAATAAATCTGTAAGGCCTTCTCCGAGCTTTATAAATGATTGTTTCAAAATACGATGCCTCCTTATCTGCAGTATGCATTATATAAAATATATTTTGAGAATGGAAGTGTAAATCATATGAGAGTAATTTCTGGAATACATAAGAGTAAGGCGCTTGAGAGTTTAGAAGGACGCAATACTAGACCGACAATGGATAAAGTAAAAGAAGGTATATTTAATAGTTTACACGAAGTTTCTGGCATTGGTCTTGATTTATTTGCTGGTAGTGGAGCACTTGGAATTGAAGCATTATCTCGAGGCATTGACCAAATGATATTTGTTGATCAAAATTTTAAAGCTGTAAAAGTCATTAAAGCAAATTTAAAAAACCTTAATATTGATACACAAGCAGAAGTATATAAAAACAATGCTGATCGTGCTTTAAAGGCCTTAGCCAAACGAGAAATACAATTTGATGTAATATTTTTAGATCCTCCTTATGAAAAAGGGTTAATTGATGAAGCATTGGAAGGTATTGCAAAGTTTAATTTATTAAAAGAAAATGGTATTATCGTTTGTGAGTTTAAACATCATGAAAAAATCAAGACGGAGCCATTCCATGAGATAAAACGTTATCATTATGGTTTGACAGACACTTTGTTATTAGAAAAAGGAGATTAATATGTCTACAACTAAAGCAGTCATTCCAGGAAGTTTCGATCCGATTACATATGGTCATATCGATATCATAGATAGAAGTGCGGATCGCTTTGATGAACTACATATTTGTGTATTGAAAAATAGTGGTAAGTCAGGCACATTTTCAATAGAAGAACGTATCGCGCTGATTGAAGAATCAGTGAAACATTTGAATAACGTAACAGTTCATCATTTCAATGGTTTATTAGTCGATTTTTGTGACAAAATTGGAGCAGAAACGATTATAAGAGGATTAAGAGCTGTGAGTGATTTTGAATATGAATTAAGACTTACATCAATGAATAAAAAATTAAACAGCAATGTAGAGACAATGTATATGATGACGAGTACAAATTATTCATTCATCAGTTCTAGCGTTGTGAAAGAAGTTGCAGCATATAAAGCAAACGTTTCAGACTTTGTACCTGTACATGTTGAAAAAGCGTTAAACGAAAAGTTTAAAAAATGATAAAGAACCACTTACCAACTTGTTGGTTAGTGGTTCTTATGCAATTGCAAGGCAATTGTAAACCAAAGTA
>NZ_JTLN01000030.1:291568-600079 GCF_000798895.1 Staphylococcus sp. ZWU0021 | reverse complement strand
GTGTAGTAATGAACTTAAGATAAATATTTAAAGCTGAGACATATATGTCTCAGCTTTTTTATTTATAAGTATATCAAGTTGGTCAGTCAATAGAATTCTTTTGAGATAAATTTTGTTGCGCAAAACGCAAATGTGCTGTTTAAAACGTATTTAGTAAAGTAGTTAATTTGAATGTTTTTAAATATATATAGTAAGCAATGTTAATGTTTTCTGGAGTGCAAATATACATCTTTTTTCACACTAATTACAAAACGATTACATCCACAAAAGTTTATAAATACACTACAAGGTGTACATGAAAGGATTTTTAGGTAGAAATTCCTGATTTGAGTGTAATATATAACGTAATTAGGATGTAAAAAAGAGCTTGTTTTTTTAACTTCACTGTAACCTACAAGCTTTTTATAGGTGTTATAGTAGGAAATACAAATTAGTTGTAAAAAGTAAACTTATTTATTGACGGTTGAAATTACAAGCTAATTTATTAAATTTTAAAAATACAAACAATCTCTTAGGAGGATTATTAATAATGAAAAAAACAGTAATTGCATCAACATTAGCAGTAGGACTTGGCGTAACAGGAATAGCAGCAGGAAATTCAGCAGACGCTTCAGAACAAGGCGTTGACAAAGCACAAGTAGCACAACAAGCGCAATCAAATCCAGAATCATTAAACGCGGCGCCTATTCAAGATGGTGCTTATAATATCAACTTTAACTATAATAATACAGATTATAGTTTCCAATCAGATGGTGAAAACTTTAGCTGGAGCTATGGTGAAGGTTCAGGCGAAGGATCTAATGCTTCATCAGAACAAGCTACAGACAATAGTTCACAACAAACTGCTGAGCAACCACAACAAGTAGAACAACCACAACAAACTGAGCAAGCTTCAACTGAACAACCAGCACAAGAAGCTGCACCACAAACTGAAGCAACACAACAACCACAACAAGAGGCAACAACACAATCTGCATCAAGCTCAAATGAATCTAGTTCAAACGAATCAAGTTCAAGTGAAGCTTCAGAAAGTTCATCATCAGGTGTTAATGCGCACTTACAACAAATCGCGCAACGTGAATCAGGTGGCGACATCCATGCTACAAATCCATCATCAGGTGCTTCTGGTAAGTTCCAATTCTTACAAAGTACATGGGATTCAGTAGCTCCAGCTGAGTATCAAGGTCAACCAGCTGCTTCAGCACCAGAATCAGTACAAGATGCTGCAGCGCAAAAACTTTATGATACAGAAGGCGCTTCACAATGGGTTACTGCATAAACTGTAAGTCATAATTTTAAAAATAAAGTATAAAAATTAAATTAACATGATAAATTTGGTCCCGGCTTCTTAATAAAGAAATCGGGTTTTTTGTATAGTTAATTGTTGGTTTTAATTTTTAGGTAGGATATGGATTTTTGAATTTGTTCATTCAATTGAGTAAGAAATAAGATGACAATAGTACTAAGCAGCTTGGATTTTACTTTAATGTTTTTAATGGCATATCTTTGAATGATTAAATATGCAAATGGGTAATGATGTAGTAATACTTGGTTACATTTAGCTATAATAATTCAAATTAGGGAGTGATGATGAATATGAGAAAACTTATATATTTTTGCATAGTACGCTAGATGGTTTTGTAGAGGGTTCTAAAGGTGCAATGGACATCGGTTGGGTTGCCTATAATGAAGAATTGGAAAAATTTGCGGATGATGTACTGAGTAATACAGATACGATTGTTTGGGGACGTAAGACATATGAAATGATGTATGATTACTGGCCGACGGTACCATCTGATGAAAATGCAAATGAGCACGAATTGAATCATGCTCAATGGATTGAAAATGTTGAAAAAGTTGTATTTTCAAAAGCATTGAATCATGTAGAATGGAGTAACTCAAAATTGGTGAAAGATCATGTTGAAGAAGAAATTAATAAATTAAAACAGCAAGAAGGCGGAGATATTGTCGTGTTAGGCAGTCCAAGATTTGCACATTATTTAATGCAACTTAATTTAGTGGATGAATATAAAATAATAATATCGCCTACTTTAATAGGTAAAGGATTACCGTTATTTCAAAATATTCATGATAAAGTTGATCTCAAACTAATAAAGAGCGAGACATTTGAATCCGGTGCGTTAGGATTAAATTATCAAGTTTTAAATTAAATGAAAAGAGAGTAAATCGTTAACCAATATATTGAATCGGTTTGATGATGTTACTCTCTTTTTTCTATAGTAGTGAGATGGTTTTTACAGACGCTATCGTTAAATCATTACTCACCGTGATATGCTTTTTCTAAAGTAGCGATGTCGAATTTTTTCATTTTCAGAAAAGCTTCTGTGACACGTTTAAGTTGTTCAGGAGAATCATGTGCCATCATTTCATCCAGATGTTCAGGGACAATTTGCCAAAATACGCCAAATGGATCTTTTAACCAGCCACATTGTTCTGCTTCAGGGACAGTGGATAATTTCTCCCAATAGTCATCAATTTCACCTTGATCCTCTAAGGTAACCATAAGTGAAATGCCTTCATTAAACTGATAGCCATAATCATAAGCACTATCCATGCATGTGAACCATTGATTTTCAATTTTAAAACGTGCATGCGCCAACTGAGAAGTTTTATTTGGTTCAAGACCCTCAGGATAATAGAATTTATCGCCTGGTTCACTATTTTTAAATACCTTGTTATAGAAATAGATGGCTTCTTCGGCACGTCCGACATTTTCATTCATAAACAATAGTGTGGGTTCTATGCGATGTGTAATAGGATGATTAGTGACTAATAATTGCCAAGATACATCGTACTGATCTTGTACCCATCCGTACCTTTCGCTAAAATCATATTGATTTAGTTGGTGGAGAAAATAATATCTCATCATTAGAGCATTGTGCAACTCGCTTAAGATTTGTACTGAAAGATACAGATCAAGCAGATAATTCAAAAATAAATGAACTGCCTAAAGTTTTACAAGTCGTAGAACAAGGTGGGCAGTTTCAAATTGTTATTAGCAATGATGTTGCAAATGTATATGACGCAATTGTAAAAAATTACAGTATTGGTCAAACTTTTGCTAAAGAAGAAAACGAATCAGGGAAACGCAACATTATAAATATCATATTTAGTTATATATCGGGAACGTTTTCTCCGCTATTACCTGCACTCGCAGGCTCTGTTATGTTGAAAGCATTACTCGAAATATTAAAATCATTGAATTGGATTAACGACAAAGGTGCGACATTTGCGATTTTAAATGCAACATCAAACACAGTTTTTTACTTTTTACCGATATTTATTGGTATGTCTGCTAGTAAAAAATTGAATGTGAATCCATATATAGGTGGTGTGATTGCAGCGTCGTTACTCGAACCATCGTTTACTAATCTCCTTAAATCAGAAGAAAATCTAACTTTTATAGGTCTGTCTTTGGTAGTTACTGATTTTGCTTCTACAGTGTTTTCATTATTAATTGCTATTGCCATCTATGCGCCACTTGAACGCTTGCTTAAACGATGGGTTCCAAAAGTATTGCAATTATTTTTAGTTCCTATGTTAAGCCTCATTATTATGGTGCCATTAACTGTTTTAGTATTTGGTCCTTTTAGTGAATATGTGAGCAGTGGCATCGGCATCGATTATATGCTTGGTTTTTCTAGAATATTAACTGGGGTTATCATCGCATCGTTTTGGCCATTCTTAGTAGTACTAGGTGTTCATTAGGGGTTAGTCCCTATCATGATAGATAACTTTGCTCATGGTGGAGATATACTCATAGCAATTACTGCTGCTTCTGTTTTTGCACAAATTGGAATTGCGTTTGGTGTCGTTTTACGTTCTCGAAGAAACAAAGATTTAAGATCACTATCTATAGGTACAACGTTATCAGGATTATTAGCAGGTGTTACTGAGCCTATTTTATATGGACTTATTTTATGGTATAAACGGCTCATACCTATTGTACTCGTTTCAGGTGCCATTGGCGGTGCTATAATAGCTATTTTTGATGTGCGAGTGACAACGTTTGTGTTAAATAATTTATTTACTATACCAGTATTTAAACCAATGTACGGCTACATTCTAGGTATTGCAATCGCATTGATTATTGGTACGATTTTAACATTTGTGTTCGGTTTTGAAGCTAAAAATAGTGAAAAACCTTTGGAAGCTAAAGAAAATACAAATAACTTGCAAGAAGGTGTATCGACAATGATATTTGCACCCTTATCAAGAGAAATTGTAAAACTGGAAAATGTGCCAGACCCAGTATTTTCAACCGAAGCAATGGGTAAAGGGATTGCTATTGAACCTGAAAATGATACGGTATATGCACCTTTTGATGGGGTGGTTGAAACCATCTTTAATACAAAACATGCCATTGGATTGCGAAGTCATGAAGGGGTAGAAATGATTATCCATATAGGTTTAGAAACTGTTCAATTAAAAGGGGAACATTTCGATGTTTTTGTTGAAGAAAACCAAAAAATTTCACAAGGCGAACCTCTAATAAAATTTAATAATAAAGCAATTAAAAAAGAAGGTTATAAACTCATAACGCCTGTTGTTATAACAAACAGCGAGAACATAGAAAAAATAAAATTTAATGAAAGTCTTAGCATTACACATGGTCAAAAACTAATGGAATTAAAATATATTAAGAGAGGTGTGTAACAATTGTTAAATCAAACATCAAGTGCATTTCCAAATGATTTTTTATGGGGTGGAGGATTGGCGGCAAATCAAGTTGAAGGTGCTGCCAGAATAGATGGGAAAGGTCTTTCTACAGCAGATGCATTGTCACAAGGTGTATTTAACCCGCCTGTTTATGACCCACCAGAGCAATATATGAAGAAAGATGCGATAGATTTTTAACATAAATATAAAGAAGACATTAAATTATTTGCTGAACTAGGGTTTAAAGTATTGAGAATTTCTATATCTTGGCCACGTATTTTTCCTAATGGTGACGAGCTGGAACCTAATGAAAAAGGGTTGGCATTTTATGATCATGTCATTGATGAACTGAAAAAATATGATATTGAACCACTCATTACATTATCTCATTATGAAATGCCTTTATACTTAGTAGAAAAATTTAATGGCTGGGAAAGCAGAAATGTAATTACTTACTTTGAACATTTTGCAGAAACCGTTTTTAGACGATATAAAAACAAAGTGAAATATTGGATTACTTTTAACGAGATAAATATGATTTTGCACGCACCTTTTAATGGCGGTGGAATACAGGGTGATCTTAATGAAATAGATAAAAGCACGCTATATCAAGCCATTCATCATCAATTTGTTGCCAGTGCTTCAGTGGTTAAAATAGGACATGAAATTAATTCAGATTTTCAAATTGGCTGTATGATAGCCTGCACGCCCACATATCCATCAACATCCAATCCGGACGATGTTATCGCTGCGATGAATAAAGATAGAGAAATCTATTTCTTTGCAGATGTGCATGTACGCGGTTATTATCCGAGTTATATGGATAGATATTTTAAAAAAAATCATATTGATATTCATATTACAGAAGAGGATAGAAATATTTTAAAAAACACAGTGGATTTTATATCTTTTAGTTATTATATGAGTAACTGTGCCACTGTGAATCCAGGTGATATTGAACAGTCTAAAGGCAATATCATGAATATCATTAAAAATCCTTACTTATCTGAATCTGAATGGGGATGGCCTGTTGATCCCCAAGGCTTAAGGTATATTTTAAATCAATTTTATGATCGTTACCAATTACCACTTTTTATTCTAGAAAATGGTTTAGGTGCTAAAAATCGATTGGTGAAAAGTGAAGATGGAAATTATACAGTGATAGATGATTATAGAATCGACTATTTAAATAATCATTTAATTGAAGTTGAAAAAGCGCTTAAAGATGGGGTAGATATCATAGGTTATACAGCGTGGGGACCCATTGATATAGTCAGTAACTCTACTGGTGAGTTTAGAAAACGATACGGTTTTATTTATGTGAATCGTTATGATAATTTCGAGGGCACTTTCGAGAGGTATAGAAAGAAAAGTTTTTACTGGTATCAAAATGTGATTAAAACAAACGGCAATAGCTTAATAAGCAAATAAATAGTTAATGAAAAAGAGTTTCAAATAATTATCTCAAATGATCAAATTAGTGAAATATAATTTCTAAGTGAGACGATGAGAACATTTAAATCATGATTAAGGGTAGAAAATAATAGTACAATTGATGGAGGGATTTTAATGAGTAAAACAATTAGATTAATCGCACCAGATTGGCAATCAGGAGGTAGAGCAGCCTATTATCATGGGGGCACACTTATTAAACTGGTTAATTCCTAATGATTCTAACCAAGAAGCGTTTGAGATTAAAGTCGAAGAACCAGATGAAGACGCATTAGAATTAGAAAATGGTGTATACGGGCAGTCTCAAATAATAAATAATGTAAAGCAAGCACAAGATATTTTAAATCAAGAACAACCAGATAAAGTAGTTACTTTAGGCGGCAATTGTATGGTCTCACAAGCACCTTTTGATTATTTAAATCAAAAATATGGTGATGAACTCGGTATTGTTTGGATTGATACACATCCAGATATTTCATATCCTAAAGACATTACAAATGAACACGCCATGGTTGTAGCTAATTTACTTGGTGAAGGCGATAGTGAATTGTCGAAATTGGTTAACGCACCATTAAAAACTAATCAATTTTTATACGTAGGTTTACAAGAATTATTAGATTTTGAAGTGGAAAATCTAGAAAAATTAAATTTTGATTATAAAGTACAAGGCACAGAAAGTTATAATTATGAAGAAATACAACAATGGATTAAGGAAAATAACTTTTCGAAAATAGCCATCCATTTTGATATTGATGTCTTGGATCCAAATGAGTTTCGTGCCACTTACTTTGCGGAACCTCATATTGAATCGTTCCCAGCAGCAGCTGGACAAATGTCCTTGTCGCATTTAAATGACATACTAAAAGGCATTTCAGAAAATAATGATATTGTAGGCTTTACTGTAGCAGAGTACATGCCATGGGATGAAATCAATCTGAAAAATACATTGAAAGATTTGAATATATTCCATTAAATAAAAAGAACCGTTGCTATTCAATATAGCAGCGGTTCTTTTATAGTTATTTAACTAATTCTTTAAAATTTTCTAAGCGTTTCGCTTTTTCTTCATCGCTAATGTTATGTTTTTTTACATAACGGTTATTTTCGTGTTTTGCACACTCATGTGAGCAAGCGCCTAAATAACGCGCTTCGTTTTCTTCTGATACAAGGATTTGTTTGTTACATTCAGGGTTACTACAATTGATATAACGTTCACAAGGCGTACCATCGAACCATTCTTTTCCTACTACAGTTTTATCTACATGATTCACTTCTACACTGATGCGTTCATCGAATACGTACATTTTTCCGTCCCAGAATTCACCTTTTGTTTCAGGGTCTTTACCGTAAGTAGCAATGCCGCCTTCAAGTTGACTCACATCTTCAAAGCCTTCTTTTAGTAAGTAACCAGAGAATTTTTCACAACGAATACCACCAGTACAATACGTTACAATTTTTTTATCCATAAATTGCTCTTTATTTTCTTTAATCCAGTCAGGTAAATCTCTGAATCTTGTGATATCAGGACGAACTGCACCACGGAAGTGGCCTAAATCGTATTCATAATCGTTTCTAGCATCAATCACAACAGCATCATCTGATAATAATGCTTCTCTAAATTCTTTTGGTGACAAATAGTTACCAGTAAGTTCTCTAGGGTTTACATCATCTTCAAGGTCTAGAGCAACGATTTCTTGTCTAGGGCGAACATGCATTTTTTTGAAAGCGTGTCCTTCGGCTTCATCCACTTTAAAAGTAATCCCTTGGAATCTAGCATCGTTTTTTAATGCTTCCATATATTTATCGGTAGCTTCGACTGTACCAGAAACTGTCCCATTAATACCTTCAGTAGATACGAGGATACGACCTTTAAGTTCTAAGTCTTTACAAAATGCTAAATGCTCAGTTGCAAATAATTCAGGGTCATCGATTGTTGTATATTTGTAATATAATAATACTCTATAATCCATAATACTAATCTCCTTTTATTTCTTGTTCTTATAAATTTATATAAAATGTTGGTATCATTTTTTCGCTAATATAAAGTATGTGAGTATCTTCAATTTAATAAGGTTTATTTATTTTTTGAGCGAAAGCATAAAATTATCATTATTACATTATAACAAAAAAGGGATATTATTCAATTTATTAATTTAAGTATCTTCATTATTTTTATTATATTAAGTAAAGATTTTTGATTAATGTAATAAAAAATGCTCTCTACAAGTAAATCTTGAAGAGAGCAAGTTAATATCTATTATGATTTCTTTTTATTTGTAAATATTAATGCACCAATTAAGCTGATTGTGCTGATGGCGAAAATAATGTTCATGATAGATAATGTTTCGATAATAACAACATCTTTGCCGAGTCTCTCAAAAGCATTTTGTTGCATTTCTTTTTCTGAACTCAAATTACTTTCAGATCTTGTTTCTTTATTTTCAATATCTTCTAACATTCTTTCTTCTACTTTAGGCATAGAATTCCTCCTTATATAAATTTATTTTCCCTTTTTAAAAACAGTCAATCATATTGTGTGATGCTGAATTAAATAGAAGTGATTGAAAAAGTAACGGTAAATTACTATACTCAAATGAGAATGAATATCATGAGGAGCGGATTGCAATGGAAACAGTATATTTAGCAGGTGGATGTTTATGGGGCGTACAAGCATTTGTAAAAACGTTACCCGGCGTTATCAATACTGAAGGTGGAAGAGCTAACGGTATTACGGATACGTTAGACGGTGAATATGATGGTTACGTGGAAGTAATTAGAACAGAATTCGACCCACAAAAAGTATCAGTAACAGATTTGATGGGTTATTTATTTGAAATTATTGACCCATATAGTGTGAATAAACAAGGTCAAGATGTAGGCTTAAGATATAGAACTGGATTATACAGTGAAGATGAGAAACATTTAAAAGAGGCTCAACAATTCATAGATGGCATTGAGGACCATCACCTTATTGCTACTGAAGTATTACCACTAACGAATTATGTAAGAAGTGCAGAAGAAAACCAGGATCGCCTATCAAGATTTCCAGATGATTATTGTCACTTACCTAAAGAACTTGTTTATAAGTATAAATAAAAAACAAACCCCTTTTCTAAATGATTCCTACATAAGTAAGAATTTTAGAAAAGGGGTTTTGTGTGTGATTTATTTAAAGAAACCTAAAACAAAGTCTACACCTTTAGCTAAAACATCTGCGATACTAACGCCCATTGTTGCCCAGTCGTGTGCTAATCCTACGTTTACTGCATTACCAATTGCTTCTACGATTCCTGTCATGTGAGACACTCCTTTATTTTGAAAAATTTAAATTAAAACTTGCGCTTTAATTCGTTAAACACAATATAGATCTTTTTGTTAATTAATTGTGTAAAAATGCCTAACTCACTATTTTTTTATGCCTAAGTGTAATAATAGTTTTTTTATAGGAATTGTTAAAAATAAATAAAAAATTTAAATTTTTGTAAAGACTTAAATGTTGTGTGGAAATGTCTGGAAGAATATGCAATATTGTAATTGATTGGGCTATATAAAATTTAGGAGGCGATTGAGTATGAATCAATTGGTTAAGGTAACATTAGCAACTGGATTAGCACTGAGCGCAATGGTTGGCACAACGAGTAGCATGACATCAAACTCAACTTTTATTGCACATGGATCAGAAAATATTGATTATCAAGTAAATGGTTATACTACTGACGCAAATGACTTTATATTGGAGCCATCATTTATTGAAGCCGTAAAAAATAATAACTTCGTGATTAACGGTTATAATATTACTGGAAACGAACAACAAGAGAGTTCGATGATTGATATATATGATCAAATCATTGCAAAGACAGGGGAGCAAACAGCTTCAATGGTAGATTTTGAAGTGAAGAAGGGTGCAGTATCGAAGGAAGCTTTAATTGAGCAATATGGTCAACCTATTGAAAAGCCATTTGAAAGTGCTCAAGGATTTGATTATAGATATCATATTGGAGATAACATAGTTCAATATATTGTTGAAGATGGTTATGTGAAAGATGTACAAATTAATGCAGAAAATGAATAAATAACAGACGATTCAAAAAAGCACAATGCTACTTATAATGGCATTGTGCTTTTATTATATGTTTTATTAACCTAATAAAGAATCAGGTATAATTTTATGGATAATGGCAGATAGTTCTTCTGGGGTTTCTTGTTGACCATTATTGACCCATTCTTGAATAATACCAAATATAGCATTACTCAAGAAAACTACAAAATAGTGTCGTTCTTTTTCACTAAAATGGGATTTTTTTGTGTATGGGAAAACATTCTTTTCCGCATTATATTGTAATGTTTTTTTTAGTTGATTTTGAACGTCAGGTGATCCATTATTCGAAATGAGCAACAATAAAAGCTCGGCTTCATTATTCCAAAAGTTAATTATATGATAATACAACAAATGACGTTCACTTTGTAATAAACTTTGAACTCTTTTGCTGCCTTCTTTTGTAATTTCAAATTGATATTGTTCCACTAAATCAAACTTGTCTTTGTAATGTAAATAGAAAGTGCCTCGACTAATGCCAGCTACTTCACATATATCTTTAACTGAAATATCATCATACTTTTTATGCTTCAATAACGTTATTAATGCCTTTCTGGTATTTCTTTTTGTTTTTAATATACGCGAATCTGTCATCATTTCTTCATTCAATTAAATTCACTCCAAATATTAATAGACATATATTTTATTATGTTCATTAACGGTTATTTTTCCATTGCTTTTGCAAAGTAGAGGTATATAATCGCATTATGAACGATAATTGACACTGTGTCTAATAAGGAGAATTTATATGTCTGAACTTGTAGCCAAATTGACAAATGCAACGAAATATTATGGTAAGAAGAAAGTTTTAGATCATATCGATATAGAGTTATCATCTGGAAAAATATTAGGACTTATCGGGCCAAGTGGTTCTGGCAAAACAACTACGATTAAATGTCTCATGGGTATGGAGAAATTAGATGAAGGTCATGGTCAAATTTTTGATACTGAAATACCAGATCGTAAAATTTTAAATGAAATCGGTTATATGGGCCAAAGTGATGCATTATATGAATCACTAACTGCACATGAAAATTTAGTCTTTTTTGGTAATTTAATGGGCTTAAAAGGAGAGAAATTAAAGCAAGTTATAGCGACTAATATGAAACTTGTGAATTTAGAAGGAGAATTAAACAAAATTGTTAATACTTTTTCTGGTGGGATGAAACGTAGATTATCATTAGCTATTACATTACTTGCGAATCCAAACCTTATTATTTTAGATGAACCTACAGTAGGCATAGATCCAAGTCTAAGAAGAGATATATGGAAGCAGTTAAAACATTTAACTAAAAAAGGAAAATCAGTTATTGTGACTACGCATGTTATGGGGGAAGCTGAGCGCTGTGATTATATAGGTTTAATTGTAGAAGGACGATTATTTACTATGGGTACGCCACAAGAACTAAAAGATAAATTTGGCGTAGATTCTATAGAAGAAGTATTTATTAAAGCTGAAGCGGAGGTGCAATCATGAGATTCAAAGCAGTGTTCATAAGAGTGATTAAAGAATTATTAAGAGAGAAAAGAACTTTGGCGCTCATGTTATTTGCACCAATCCTAGTATTAACATTATTATATTTTGTATTCGATACAAATTCAGAAACTGATTTAAAAATAGGCATCGATGACAATGTACCCCAAAAAATTGTGAATGCATTACCTTCAGATAAAGTAGATATAGAAAAAATAAAATCGCCCGATTCTATAAAAGATACGATCGTAAATTCTAAATTAGATAGTTACATTACGAAAAATGGTTCTAATTTAGAGGTCACATATGCAAATGAAGATCCTAGTAAAACAGGTTCAACAAAACAATTACTTGGTAGCGCGATACAACAAAATAAGATGCAAGATATGATGAAAATCGTTGGAAAAATACCGAATAATATGAAACAAAAAAATGCACAACAAGATGAAAATGTTAAATTAGATAATCATTATTTATATGGAGATGAAGATAGCACTTATTTTGATAAAATGTTTCCGATATTAATTGGTTTCTTCGTATTTTTATTTGTGTTTTTAATATCAGGCATTGGATTATTACGAGAACGTACAAATGGAACATTAGAGCGCTTATTAGCTACATCCGTTAAACGTAGTGAAATCGTATTTGGTTATTTAGCTGGCTATGGATTGTTTGCAATTCTCCAAACACTACTGATTGTATTTTATGCGATTCTCATATTAAACATTGAAGTGGCAGGCAGTATTTGGTGGGTACTATTAATCAATATTTTAATTGCATTAGCTGCGTTAGCGATGGGAATCTTCGTATCAACATTTGCAAATTCAGAATTCCAAATGATCCAATTTATTCCAATTGTAGCAATACCACAAGTTTTCTTTTCAGGTATTATTCCTCTTGAAAATATTGCTGATTGGGTCAGTGTGATAGGCTATTTGTTTCCATTACGCTATGCTGGGGATGCATTGACCAATATTATGATCAAAAGCCAAGGATTCGAATTTATTTGGTTCGATATTGGTATTCTGTTCGTATTTATTTTCGTATTTACAGTGCTTAATATTGTAGGTCTTAAGCGTTATAGAAAAGTTTAGAACAAACGATAAAAAGGTAAATTTATTAAATTATATTCAATTAAAGCTTCTTTTTAAGTACACACTTTAGGGTGATAACTTAAAAAGAAGCTTTTTCTATAGCAAAAATTTTTGAAAACGGGACAAAATTAAATTTATTGACGGTAAGAAATAAAATTCACAGAAATGATACAGATACAATTAAATTCAGTGAGAAAGCGATTGTGGGTTATTGGTTTTCCATTGATTTTAATAAACTAAAGCATAATATTCTTGTGTAATTATAAAATATTATGGAATTATTTTGTACTATTAGGTAAAATAAGAAATGTATTGTGCTAAAAGGACATAAAGTACAATAAAAATCAACTAGAAATTTAGGTTAGTAAATTAGGAGGAACATATGAACAAAAACAAGAAAAGACATCGATTTGATTTCTTACCTAATCGATTAAATAAATATTCTATACGTAAATTTACAAATGGTATCGCTTCAGTATTAATTGGATCAACGATATTGTTAGGTGCAGTAATTGATAAAGAAGCGGATGCAGCGGAACAGCAACCAACACCAGAAGTATATGGACAGACTGATAATAATTACAAAAGCGAATCAAACAAGTCCAATTCAGTACAACATGATGAAGAAAGAACAAACATAATTAATGATAATGACGAGGCTAACTATTCTAATGATAGTGAGATACCAATCCACGATAAATCTAGTGAGTATGACCAAAAGCCTATAAATGAGCAAGATACGTCAAATCATCATGAAACTCATTTGAATCAAAATGCTACTGAAAATCATGTAAAAGAAGAAAGTAAAGAAGTATCAACAGAAGAAGAGCCAATAGAAGACAGAAAAACTGAAGAAAGCACAACCGAAGAAAGTAAAGCTGTAGAAGAAGCAAACAAAGAAAATACAACTGAAAAAAATGATGAAGGCAGCTTAGATTTAGAAAAAGAGAAAGATACATATAAAGATGAAAAAGATAACGGCAAAAAGAAAAATGAATTAGAAAGCCATAATCACCGTATCGAAAATAAAGTAGAAGATAACGTCTATAAAAATAACAAAGAAACAAATTTAGAGTCTAAAAATGAAAATGTTAATAAAGATGATAAAGTTAACACTTCAAGTAGTACCTCTATTGAAAAACCTGAAGATAATGCAACCCGCTCAAATTTAATAAACTCAGTAAATCACTCTTTAAAGCAATTAGATAATGCTAAAAATAACACAGAAAAGCAATCTCTATTAGAAAATTATTACCAAACACATACGAATGCTACAGCTAGTGATGCAAAAAAAGCTATTGAAAAATTAAACATTGATTTTACTAAACAAAATTCAGATCAATTAATCGCATTATTATTAATTGAACTAGCTAATCAAATGGATAAAGATAAAGTACAAGCCAATGTGCCTGCTTCAAAGCGTGCGGAAACAAATAACGAAAGTTTAAGTATTGAAACGAATACTACGAATATTGAAAAAACTTTAGCTAAACCATCTACAAGTAAATTTAGATCTGCAAATACAAGAGCAACGAATGTAGTTAATTATGCAGCTAATCAGAGTGGTAGAAATGTTAACCATTTAGTCTTTGCAAACACTTCATATGAAATACTAGGTGGCGGTAAGAAATACAATCAAGTATTTATGACTATGGATGGTAAGTTGAAAATTAAGATTGACTATACGGTAGATGACTCCGTGGTTGAAGGAGATTATTTTACAGTTGATTTCGGTAAATATATACATCCAGGTACATCAAGAAAACCGTATCGAGTAAATAACATACATGATGCTAATGGGAGAACAATCGCTATTGGATCATATGATAGTGCAACGAATACTGCGAAATATACCTTCACAAATTATGTGGATATTTATAATAATGTGAGAGGATCTTTTAGTTTATTAAGTTGGCCATTTAAAGAATTAGTTACTACTGATAAACAGAGTGTCCCAGTAGGCATTACTGTTGCTGGAGAGGATTATACTCAAAATGTCATATTCAATTATGGTAATAGAACGGTACCAGTTATTTCAGATATAAATTATTTGACGAAGGACTTTGCTGAATTTACAACTTATATAAATCAAAATAGAGCATTTAATACAGGATCAAAAGTTAGGTTAAGTGGCCAAGGATTCAAATTTACATCTCCTGATGAGATTGAGGTTTATAAAGTATTAAATAACTCACAATTCAGAGATAGTTTCTCACCAGATTATGCAAACTTAACGCAAGTTAGAAATCCTAAAATCATTATAAATAGTGATGGATCAGCAACTGTAGACCTGGGGGATATTGGAACACTTGGTTATATAATAAGAAGTAAACCAAACACGCTACCTGATTTTTCGGGGATTGGTGTATTAAAATCAGAATACACATTTACTAATAATAAAAACCAAAGAGACACACGAGCACACGCAAGTAGCATTCAGTTTGTCAGAGCAGAACTTGCTGGATTCGGTGGATTCGGTGGTTATGTATGGTTTGATAAGAATAATGACGGTGTTCAGAATGATTCGAACGCAACTGCAGCTGGCATTACTGTGAATTTACTTGACCCAACTGGTATACGTTTAGCCACAACGACTACTGATATAACAGGACACTACAATTTTGATAATTTAACAAATGGTAATTATCTTGTGGAATTCGTAATGCCAGAAGGATATATTCCTACACAAGCGAACAACACTGTAGATGACAAAGATTCAGATGTAGTTTTTGAGAATGGAAGATACATTGCACACGTTACTATTAAAGATGCTGACAATATGACGATAGATGCTGGTTTAGTTTCTGACACAACTTCGGAATCACTAAGCTTATCTGAGTCGCTAAGCACTTCACAATCATTGAGTTTGAGCCATTCACTATCGCTAAGTGAAAGCGAATCAACAAGTCAGTCACTATCCTTAAGCACAAGTGAATCATTAAGCCAATCACTATCATTGAGTGCTAGTGAGTCATTAAGTGAATCCGAATCATTAAGCGAAAGTGAGTCATTAAGCGAATCTGAGTCGTTAAGTGCCAGTGAATCGTTGAGTACGAGTGAATCATTAAGTGAAAGCGAATCATTAAGCGAGTCAGAGTCATTAAGCGAATCTGAGTCGTTAAGTGCCAGTCAATCATTGAGTGAGAGCGAATCGTTAAGTGAAAGTGAATCATTGAGCATAAGTGAATCAATAAGTGCCAGTGAGTCATTAAGTGAGAGCGAGTCATTAAGTACGAGTGAATCGTTAAGTACGAGTGAGTCATTAAGTGAGAGTGAATCATTAAGTACGAGTGAGTCATTGAGCGAGAGCGAATCATTAAGTGAGAGCGAATCATTAAGCACGAGTGAGTCGTTAAGCACGAGTGAGTCATTAAGTGCCAGCGAATCATTGAGTGAAAGCGAGTCATTGAGTGCCAGTGAATCTTTAAGTGCAAGTGAATCATTGAGCACAAGTGAGTCATTGAGTGAGAGTGAATCGTTGAGTGAGTCTGAATCGTTGAGCGCAAGTGAATCGTTAAGTGAGAGTGAGTCATTGAGCGAGTCCGAATCGTTAAGTGAGAGCGAATCATTGAGTGAAAGCGAGTCGTTAAGTGGATCTGAATCGTTGAGCGCAAGTGAATCAATAAGTGAAAGTGAATCAATAAGTGAGAGTGAATCATTAAGCGCAAGTGAGTCATTAAGTGAGAGTGAATCAATAAGTGAAAGTGAGTCATTAAGTGAGTCCGAATCAATAAGCGCGAGCGAGTCATTAAGCACAAGCGAATCATTAAGCACGAGCGAGTCGTTAAGTGAAAGCGAATCGTTAAGTGAGAGTGAATCATTGAGCACAAGCGAATCATTAAGACAGAGTGAATCGTTAAGCGAGAGTGAGTCATTAAGTGAGAGCGAGTCATTAAGTACGAGTGAATCATTGAGTGCCAGCGAATCGTTGAGTGCTAGTGAGTCATTGAGTGAGAGTGAATCGTTAAGCGAGAGTGAATCAATAAGTGAGAGCGAATCGTTGAGTGAGTCCGAGTCATTAAGCAAAAGCGAATCAATAAGTGAGAGCGAATCATTAAGTGAGAGCGAATCGTTGAGTGAGTCCGAGTCATTAAGCGAAAGCGAATCAATAAGTGAGAGCGAATCGTTGAGTGCAAGTGAATCATTAAGTTCCAGCGAGTCAATAAGTGAGTCTGAATCATTGAGCGAAAGCGAGTCAATAAGTGAAAGCGAATCATTAAGCGCAAGTGAGTCATTAAGTGAGTCCGAATCAATAAGCGCGAGCGAGTCATTAAGTGCCAGTGAGTCATTGAGTGCCAGTGAGTCATTAAGCGCCAGTGAATCATTGAGTGAGAGTGAATCACTGAGTGAGAGCGAGTCATTAAGCGCAAGTGAGTCATTGAGTTTAAGCGAATCATTAAGTGAGAGTGATTCATTAAGCGAAAGCGAATCAATAAGTGAGAGCGAATCGTTGAGTGAGTCAGAGTCATTAAGCGAGTCCGAATCGTTGAGCGAGAGCGAATCATTAAGTGAGAGCGAATCATTAAGTGAGAGCGAATCATTAAGCACGAGTGAATCACTAAGTGAGAGTGAGTCATTAAGTGAGAGTGAGTCATTAAGTGAGAGTGAGTCAATAAGTGAGAGCGAGTCATTGAGTGATAGCGGATCATTGAGCGAGAGCGAATCATTAAGTGAGAGCGAATCATTAAGCACGAGTGAATCACTAAGTGAAAGTGAATCACTAAGTGAGAGCGAGTCATTAAGTACGAGTGAATCATTGAGCGAAAGTGAATTACTGAGTGAGAGCGAATCGTTGAGTGAAAGTGAGTCACTAAGTGAGAGTGAGTCATTGAGCGATAGCGAGTCATTAAGTGAGAGTGAATCATTGAGCACAAGTGAATCATTAAGTGCCAGCGAGTCTTTAAGTGAATCCGAGTCACTTAGTACAAGTGAATCAATAAGTGAAAGCGAATCGTTGGGTGCCAGTGAGTCAATAAGTGAGTACGAATCATTAAATAGACACCTAAATAATGATGGAAACTATGAAAAAGAGAAAGATAAATTACCAGATACAGGTAATGAAGATAAACATAATGGGTTGATACCATTACTTACTGCGCTTGGAGGAATCATACTCCTTAGAAGACGTAGAAATAATGAAATTCAAGATAAATAAAAAAGAGCCTGCACTTTCAAAAATAGAAAGTGCAGGCTCTTATATTAATATTCTAATTTTTTGAACATTTTCAAACCTACTAAGTAGCAAATGACTGAGTACAATAGAGTTGTTAATATCATTAAACCTAGTTTTGTTAGTAAGTCTGAAGGCGTAATCGCATGATCATAACCATTTGGAAATAAATATTTGAGTCCATGAATCATTGGTGCGATAACCATAAACATAAGTAAAACAATAACGCTTAAAATATTAAATCCAGTAGACAATTTCATAGATAACATGACTGAAAAGCATATTGCAATTAAAGTAATGCAGAAAATACCGACGATACATAATATTGTACTGTAATTAGTTTCATGAACATTCGATAAGAAAGCACCGGAAGCATAATCATATTGATGTATATACGTAAAATACAAAATTTCAGAAGACACAAATAATATTACATAATATATTATATACATAGAGAATAAGGCGACTAACTTTGAATTATATAGACGTATTCGGCTGATATCTTTATAAAAGATTAATCTACCAGATTCATATTCTTCAAAAAATAAATAACTGACAAAATATGTCATAAGAATCAATGGTACGGCAAATTGAGATTGTGCAAGTAAAATAACAAAATAAAATTCTAAACCAGAGAGTGAATTCGTCTCTCCTCCAATTTGCATAAAATTGGTAGGTAGTATAAGTGTGATTAAATATAAAAATGGATAAAGTGCTATTGCATAAAAGATAATTGCAGAGTTACGCGAAGATACTGTAGTGAAAATATTTTTAATTAACATATCATCATTTCCTTTCGAACTCATCGAAATATTGATATAAGTTATCTTGTTCATTAATCGTGTTTTCTAAAGTGTAGTATTTAACTAAATAATTTATGATTTCATTATACTCTTCAGAACCTGACTGCATGATAACTGCTTTTTCCTCAATATCTTTTATTGTAGAAAACAAATTGAGAAGTTCCTGACGATGTTCTGGATATATTTGTTCTTTTACTACAATTTTTATCAATTGTTCTTTATTGAAATCAATATTTTGGAGTTTTCCTTCTTTTAAAAGAACAAAGCGATCACAGACTTCTGCTAATTCATTTAATTGATGACTAGAAATAAGTAATGCGGTTCCTTTTTTACTAGCCCAAGTTCTTAACGAGTGAATGAGCGTATTAACACCGTCTGGATCCAGACCAACAAAAGGTTCATCCATAATAGCTATTTCAGGTTCATCAACTAAACACATAGCTAGTGATAAACGTTGTTTCATACCAAAAGAAAAATCTTTTACCTTTTTGCCATATGTATGTGATAAACCTACGAGATCTAATATATTATCGATATTTTTTAAGTACTGCGTTTTATGATTAACTTTTAAATAATAAGTTAAATTCTTTTTAGCTGAAAAGTGTTTGAAATGAACCGTATCAATCATGATACCTACATTTTTAAGTATATTATGATGTTGGAAAATATCTATGCCATTAAAAATATAGCACCTGAAGTAGGTCGTTTTGTTTTAGCAATCATTTTCATAAGTGTTGTTTTACCTGCGCCGTTTTTTCCAATTAAACCTACGACTTCTCCACGGTTTATGGTTAATGAAACACCGTCAATAACATTAAAATCGGCTCCTTTAAAACGTTTATAAAGGTCATCTATTTTTAACATAATGTCCTCCTTTGAATTAATAGAGTTTTAATGAAATTTATATGAATTGTTGATGTTACGCTTATATAAGTTAATTTTAACAACGAAAATGAATTTGTTCAATATAGTAAATAAGTTGTTTTATTAAAAATTTATGTATTCTACTTACGATTTAATTTATATATTTTTAGTTTATAGAAAAAGGGATTTACTAGATTTTTGAAATCGCAATTGACAATGATTTTTAAGGAGAGTATGATAGATAACGGTATAAGGGGTGTACTATTCAAAAGATATGATCTATCCCTCATCAATTTGAATAGTAAACAATAGCCTAAGGTGGATTTCATGCGTTCTTGGGTTTAATTTTAACCTAATAGTACACAGGGTGTACAATTTAAAAATAGGAAGGTAGAAGAAAATGTTTAATGAATTTAAATTTATTTTCAGAAATAAAATGTTAATCATAGCACTTATTGCAATAGCAGCTATCCCGCTATTATATGTTGCTTTATTCGTAGGTTCTATGTGGAGCCCATATGATAAGACAGATCAATTGAAAATTTCAATTGTAAACCAAGATCAAAGTGCAAAGCTAAATGGTGAAAAGGTTACAATAGGTGATGATGTTGTCGACAAATTAAAAGATAACGATAAATTTGATTTTCAAGAAGTTTCAAAAAAAGAGGCATTTAATCAATTAGAAAAAGGTAAAAGTGTAGGAACTATCATTATACCTAAAGATGCCTCTAGTAACGCTACGACATTATTAGATAAAAATCCTAAAAAAATAAATATTGAAACACAAGTCAATCCAGGGTCTAGTTATACTGGTAGTCAATCAGCACAAAAAGCAATTGATACGGTAACAAATTCAATTAAGGATAATATTCGTACCAATTATTTAGATCAATTATTTGCTAGTGCTAAAAAATCACAATCTGGATTCAAGGATACTTCAAATGCATTAGGTGACATGTCTGATGCAGAATCACAATTAATTGATGGTAATCAGCAAGTAACGGATGGATTGAAACAATTAGCACCAACAGTAGGACAACCTGCACAGCAATTAATTTCAGGCAATCAACAAGTCACAGATGGACTTAATCAATTGCAACAAAATAATGATCAATTAAAAGCGCAAATAGACCAATCTGTAGAGCAACAAGACGGCGTTGCTTTTGAAGGTGACAATGAAAAAGCGTTAAATAATGTAACGAAAGTAAATGAAAATAATGCTACAGAAGCCGATAAATATGGTGAAACAATCGTGCCTTATATGGCGAGTGTTAGTTTATTTGTAGGTGCTGTGTCATTTAGTGCAATATACCCACTGAGAAAAATGTTAACTAAAGATGTTACATCACTAAAACAAGCATTCGGTAAGTTATTATTGTATCTCGTACAAGGTGCGGTATCTGCGTTATTGATGAGTAGTTGGGCGATATTTGCACTTAATATGTCTATAGATAACATTGGTAAATTTATCTTAGTCGGATTGCTATGGGCAATTGCAGCAATTACTGTTACGACATTCTTAAGTTTATTATTAGATCGAATTGGTCTATTCATATCTATGGTTTTACTCATATTACAATTAAGTGCGAGTGAAGGTATGTTCCCAATAGAGTTATCAGCACAATTCTTTAGATGGATTCACCCATTCTCTCCAATGTCATATGCGATACAGGGTTATAGAGAAGCCATCTTTACAAATGCAGGACACTTTAACTTTGGATTTGTAGTAGCATTGCTCGTTGGTATTATTGTCATAATGATGATTTTACAATATTTAGTATTACTATGGTTTAACAAAAGACAACGTTTACCATTTTCAATAGAATTTAAATAAGTGCAATACGGAGGTGACTTATTTGGAAAACGTAGATAAAACAATTGAAGAAGCAATTACTAAATTTCAGATAGTTATGTTGCATTTAAATAAAGAGATAGTTGAAATTGTTAAAGAGACAGGTTTAAGTAATTTACTTTCAAGAGAACAAATTGATGCGATGAGAATTATAAAAAATGAAGGCAAAGTAACAATTAATGAATTAGCGGGTTTACAAAATATTTTTAAAACTGCTGCTTCTAAACGCATCGCAAAATTAGAAGAAATGGGCTATGTACAACGCGCTTATTCAGATAATAAACGTATTAAACTGATTATGTTAAGTGACGAAGGTCAAACATTTTTACAGAGAGCGACTGCAGTGATGACCGAAGCAGTAAAAGATCGACTAGGTAATAAATTTACTGCCGAAGAAGTACATCATTTCGTTGAGCAACTTACACATATCGTTAATGCGTTTAAAGCACATAAGTAGTTAATAGATGTACTTGTGGCATTTACAAATGTGCGAATTATAATATAAA
Source organism: Staphylococcus sp. ZWU0021 (assembly GCF_000798895.1). Lineage (NCBI taxonomy): Bacteria > Bacillati > Bacillota > Bacilli > Caryophanales > Staphylococcaceae > Staphylococcus > Staphylococcus sp. ZWU0021. Next base: position 578,088 of record NZ_JTLN01000030.1, on the reverse strand, counting down.
AAGTGCCAATTCGATTCTATAGGATATTGGCACTTTTTATTTAACATTTTTTATGAAAATATAAGACATACGTAATTCAGCGAACATTATTATTTGTAAAAAATGGACTTCAATATTAACAATTAGTATAATTACTGTATAATTAAATATTTTTAAAAAGATTGTAGGTAAAGATTATTGTCCTAATAAATTTATTTTAAAAATCACAGGAGGTATATTGTTATGAAAAGAACAATAGAACGTGTACTGACGTGGATTGGTATCGTCTTACAAATACTTGGTGTTGTACTAATGGCTGTTCTAATACCTATGATGGGTAACGGCGAGGTCAAAGAAGCATTCATTAGTCAGATGATGCAAGAAGATAGTAGTTTCACGTATGAAGACGGAAATACGATATTTAGCACTTTTAGTGGTCTTTTGACTACTGGTTTAGTCTTAGGTATTATACTATTAATCATAGCGCTTATAGCAGTATTTTTAATTAGCAAAAAGCCAAAAGTGGCAGGCGTTTTATTAATTATCGCTGGTGTGATTTCATTCTTAGGAAATTGGATAAATGCGGTTTTATGGCTTGTTGCAGGTATTATGTTATTAGTGAGAAAGCCGAAAGAACCAATTTATGACAAAGAAGAAGATGACGATGTAAATCCATATATTAAAGATGGATCTCAAGTGAATGAGCGTAATAACTCATTTATTTTATCTGAAGAGCAAAAAGAAAATGAGCAAGAGACAATAAAGGATGCTTACTCACAATCTAAAGATGATAATAAAACAGATTTAGATAACTTAGATGATCTAGATGAAAGATCAAAAAAATTGAAAGAAGATCCTTATAAGTATTAAATGATACTTTGTTAATCTGTATATCTAAATGGACTGGGTTACTAAATGTAGCCTAGTCTATTTTATAATACATAGATTGCAAACCAATATTTAAAGCAATTATGTATATAAACTTAGAAAAATTGTGATATATTTTAATAAAATGAGATTAAAAGTAGTTAAATATTAAAATGGGGTGAGAAAGATGATGATGGCATTAGGCATGCTATTGCCTGTTTTGGTGGTTGGTTTTATTACTATGTCCATATTGGAAGAAAGAAAAAGAAATCGTAATAAAAAGAAAGATAAATAATTGTTATCAGAGAGAAAAGCTTATGCAGCTTTTTGTGTATATAACGTAAGAACACATATAAGTGAAAATCGAATTTCCAAAGAAAGATTTCATAGTGCCTACGCAACAAGGATGATTAGTCTGTAGGAATGGAAAAGTCGTTTTATAGCGTAGTAGGATTTTAAGGGTAATTAGGCCGAGACATATAAAGATGTTTCGGTCTTTTTTCTTGTGAACTGAAAAATTATAGCAGTATAAAAAATTAAGATATGGCATAAGGATGATGTTATTGAGATGCATAAAATGTTTAACGTGAAACAAAATGATTTTAAATTAATGGTTAAAGTCAAACGATTAATATTCTGATATGATTAATAGTAATATAGGTTAAATAGTAAAGTTATAAAATGCAACTTCAATCATAAATAACTAAAGCGCAACAAAGGGGGATGCTTATGAGTGAAATGTTATATATACTACAGACTGTACTTTTACCTATTTTTATCATGATATTTTTAGGATACATACTGCAAAAGAAATTTACATTAGATTTAAATACATTGGCCAAACTTAATATCTATGTCTTTGTGCCTGGATTTATTTTTGTGAAATTTTACAAGACGCATTTTGCGTTAAGTTTATTGTTTTACATTATCATTTTCTTCGTAATCTATATGTTTGTACTATTTCTTATTGGTAAGTTATTGTCTATGTTCCGTAAAACGGATAAAGGGGAGACAACAACGCTTACAAACAGTCTGATGTTCTTTAATTCGGGTAACTACGGTGTCCCAGTAAATGATTTGGTTTTCAAAGGCGATCCATTAGCAATGTCTGTTCAAGTTATTGTGTTATCTTTGCAGAACATATTCACGTTTTCTTATGGTGTATTTGCGATTCAATCTTTACATATAGGAAAGTTAAAGGCACTTTTAGGTTATTTTAAAATGCCTGTGTTATATGCATTATTACTAGCAATTATATTAAATTACAATCATATACCTATTCCTGAATTTATTTGGACACCAGCGAATTATGTTGCCGATGCTATGATTGCGATTGCGTTATTAATGCTAGGTGCTCAAATATCTAATATCAAATTTAGTTTGAAGTGGTCCAAATCCTATGCGTATGTTTTTATAAGATTGATTATAGGGCCCTTGATTGCCCTTGTTATTATCAAAATCATGGGGATAGAGGGCATCATAGCTCAAACATTATTCATCGCATCAGCAATGCCAACGTCTGTAAATAGTTCAGTTATCGCACAAGAATATGACAATCATCCTGAATTAGCAGCAGAACTTGTCTTTTTATCTACTTTATTAAGTGCCATTACAGTTGTCATCGTGATATACATGTCTAAAATATTATTTTAATAGGAGCAGCTATATCGTGATGTGCTTGCTCATGAAATTAAAAAAAGGTGAATATAAGTGATTAAATTATGATTTTAAGTCACTTATGTTCACCTTTGATTTTATTATATGATTCAAGTATTTAAAATTCTACTACTGTATATTGACGTAATGTCTTTTGAAAAGGTGGCTTGTCAGCTTCACCATTTTTAGATTTTTTATGCATTGCTTTATGCTCTTCAACATGAGAAGGTCTAGCAACCCAATTTTGAAAATCTTTTTTCTCATCCCATTTACTTACAACAACATATTCAACATCATCTGATTTAGATTTTGTCCACACTTCTGATGATTTTAAACCAGCCACATTATGCAACTCGGATTGTGTTTTCTTTACTTTATTATATAGTTGTTGTTCATGTTCCTTGTTAGTCGAAAAAGCAACTTCTGCTACAAACATTACAATCCCTCCTTATAAATTAAATACATATATTATTTTAGCACTAATAAATTTTTCGCTCTAATGAAAATTTCAAAATAAAATTCACGAAGTGTTAATAAACTTTTGACGAATTTGTTAATGTCTATCTTCAGATTTGAAACACAATATATAGTGTTTTATAATTAATGTATATACTATATATAGAAATGAGGGTTAATATGAACAAACTTGAAAAAAATTTAAAGCATCTCATTACGAAAGATCCAACTGTAGTTAATGAAAATGCTAATAAGGATAGTGCTACATTTTCGACTATGAGAGATTTAACAGCAGGTGTAGTGTCTAAGTCGTATGCTTTGGATTATTTATTACCTAAGCATGTCGCTCAAGCCCATGAAGCAGGAGACATTCATTTTCATGATTTAGACTATCATCCATTCCAACCACTCACGAATTGTTGTTTAATTGATGCAGAAAGTATGTTGTCACATGGCTTTCAAATAGGTAATGCGACCGTAACGTCACCGAAATCTATACAGACTGCATCAGCACAATTAGTACAAATTATTGCTAATGTGTCTAGTAGTCAATACGGCGGCTGTACAATAGATCGCGTTGATGAATTGTTGAGTAAATACGCAAAATTTAATGAAATGAAACATCGACAAATTGCAGAAAAATTTGTACATGAGTCAGTCATTGATACATATGTAGATGAGCGAGTAACGCAAGACATTGGGGATGCCATTGAGAGTCTCGAGTATGAAATCAATACGCTATACACTTCGAATGGGCAGACACCTTTTGTTACACTCGGCTTTGGATTAGGAACTGATCGATATAGCCGCAAGATTCAAGAAGCGATATTATCTACTAGAATTAAAGGGTTAGGTAAAGACCGTATTACTGCAATTTTTCCTAAATTAGTTTTTTCAATTAAAAGAGGTGTTAATTTAAATGAGTCAGATCCCAATTATGACATTAAACAGCTCGCTTTAGAATGTTCAACTAAACGCATGTATCCAGATATATTAAACTATGATAAAACAGTGGAACTATTAGGAGATTTTAAAGCACCTATGGGTTGCCGATCATTCTTACCTGCATGGAAAGATAAAGATGGTCATTATGAGAATAATGGCCGCTGTAATCTAGGTGTGGTAACACTGAATGTACCAAGGATTGCTCTGGAATCAAAAGGTGACATGGAAGCTTTTTGGAAAATATTTCATCAGCGTATGGCCATAATGCACGATGCACTGGTTTATCGAATTGAACGTATTGCACAAGCTACGCCAGAGAATGCACCGATTTTATATCAAAACGGGGCATTTAAACACAGATTAAAAGAAACAGATGACATTATGACATTATTTAAAGGGCAACGTGCAACTTTGTCTATAGGATATATTGGGTTATATGAAGCGGCAACGGTATTTTATGGGCCTCATTGGGAAAGTTTATCTAAAGCAAAAGCATTTACATTAGATATATTAAAATCGATGAAAGCATATCAGTTAAAATGGACAGAGCAATACGATATTTGGTTTAGTATCTATAGCACACCAAGTGAATCCTTAACGGATCGTTTTTGTCGACTAGATCGTGAACAATTTGGAGAAATAGCTAATATCACAGATAAAGGTTATTATCAAAATTCATTCCATTATGATGTTAGAAAAGATGTGACGCCTTTTGAGAAAATTGATTTTGAAAAAGATTATCCAGAATATGCGAGTGGTGGTTATATCCATTATTGCGAGTACCCGAAATTAAATCATAATTTAAAGGCATTGGAAGCGGTTTGGGATTATGCTTACGATAAAGTAAGTTATTTAGGCACAAATATCCCAATTGACCATTGCAGAAAATGTGGGTTTGACGGAGATTTTAAAACAACTGCAAAAGGCTATCAGTGTCCGCAATGTGGCAATGATGATCCTAAGTCGGTAGATGTGGTTAAACGTACGTGTGGCTATTTAGGCAATCCTGTTCAACGCCCTACGATAGAAGGTCGCCATAAAGAAATGTGCGCGCGCGTTAAACATTTGAAAGATGCATCAGTATGAATATTTTAAAAATAAGACATGGGCAAGGCCATATCGCTAAAATAGAAGCACAAAGCTTTGTAGATGGTGAAGGTGTGCGTTGCAGTTTATATGTTTCAGGTTGCCCATTTGCCTGTGAAAATTGTTATAATAAAGTGGCTCAAAATTTTAAATACGGTGAGCCATTTCATGAAGACACATTAGAAGAAATTATGGAATACTGTGCGCCAAATTATATTTCAGGACTCAGTATCCTTGGTGGCGAACCTTTTTGTAATGTAGATATCACTTTGAAGTGTGCTCAAACTTTTAGAAAACGTTTTGGAAATACCAAATCATTATGGGTATGGACTGGTTTTTTATTTGAATATTTAGAGCGAGATTCAGCAGAAAGAAAGACATTGCTTGAGCTCATTGACGTCTTAGTAGATGGTCCATTTATTAATCATTTATATAGACCTAATTTACCGTATAAAGGCTCAATGAATCAACGCGTGATCGATGTTCAAGCATCATTGCAAAGGCGCAGGGTGTGTGAGTATATCAAAAGTTAATTATAATATACATGATTTGCTCAAAGGCATTTATGAATCCTCAAAATATAAGTCATCATAATGTAAAGGATTAGATAATGTATGTGTACAGGATTTTCATTTTTATCAAAAAGTAAGCAGGCGATACTTGGTCGAACAATGGACTTTGTTTATCACTTAGAGGGTCAACCTGCAGTACAACCACGTCATTTCTATTGGGAATCGCGTGTCGAATATAAAGGTAAAACACAATATGGCTTCATTGGTGCAGGAAGTGACATGGAAGGATTCTTATTTGGTGATGGGTTAAATGAGCACGGTGTAGGTGTATCGATACAGTATTTTAGAGGCTATGCTTCATATGCGACAGAAGTGCGTGAAGGATATATGAATATCGCTCAAAATGAAGTGATTACATGGGTGCTTGGCTATAATAAAAATATTGATGACTTGATTGAAAATGGTAAGCAAGTAAATGTTGTCGCACACGTGCTTAATGATATTGCTGAAGTCCCACCATTACATTATCATATTACAGATGATACAGGTCGTTCAGTTGAACTTACTTTCCAGGATGGGAAAATTGTAATTAACGAGAATCCAATCGGTGTTTTGACAAATAATCCAGATTTAAATTGGCATTATGAGAATTTAAGAAATTATACAGCTGTCACACCGCATAAACCCGAAGCTAAAAATGTCATGGGCCAATCATTAGGCTCTTTAGGCAATGAAGGTGGTACTTATGGATTGCCTGGTGGTTATACGTCACCGGAACGATTCATTAAAACAGCTTATTTGAAAAATTATTTAATTGGAAGTGAAGATCCAGAATACGATGTGATGGATGCTTTTAAATTATTAGATAGTGTGAGTATACCTAAAGGCGCTGTCTTAGATGAAAACGGCGATATGCATTATACGTTATATCAAACGGTATTTAATTTAACAACTCGCACAATGTACCTCAAGTGGTATGACACAAATCAAATTACCGAATTACAATTAACAGAAGATTTGATTTTAAAAGAAGACATGACAATATTTGAACCAGTCCAAGCATTTGTAACAAATAAATTGAATCATGCATCTTCATAAATATGAATAAAATGGTCTCGTGAATTAAATTTCATGATAGACAGAAGCGGTGCCGAGAACCTATTTCTATTTAGGATTCTTGGCACCGTTTTATTTTTGAAAGTAATAGGTAGATGTGGGATTAAATAGTCAGATTTTGGAATGCAATCATTCAAGTTTTAGATGAAAAAATTGAACAACAATTTAAATAGGGTGTAACGTAAGTGCATTAAATATATTTGAAATATGTTATCTAAATCAAAACACCTAATGCATTTATTTTTAAGATTGTTATTTTCAGCCTTCTTTATAAATCATGTAATTTCTCTTCAATTTCTGTTCTTTGATTTTCCATAAAATCGGGGAGGTTCAGTTTTTTACCTAAATCTTTAATCGCTGTATCTACTGTAAAACCAGGTGCTGCCGTTGCAAATTCAAACATAATGCTATTATGGCGATAGTAAAGGGATTTGAAAAAGTAGCGATCAATGATGCCACTATGATTTCCCGGGTTATGATTGATTGTATCTAACACAGCGTACAAATCTGAATCATTTGGCGTATTGACTGCAATATGATGCACATAACCTTGTCCAGGTCGAGCACGTGAACCTTGTTCTTCAACTAAGACAAAATCCGTATAGAGCCCATCAGAATCTAATGTCAATACAGTTTCATCTACATTTTCTCTTAACGAATAACGTAAGTCATTTTTTAAAAAATGAAGTGTTGGTTGAATGTCGCGTAAGCGCAGTTCCACTGGCCCCATACCTAAAATTTGATATGCTTCTGGAATATCTGTATAAGGATTTTTTCTCCAAGCGTTAGGTGTGTTGCGATGGTTATTTGCAAGTAATAATATTTCTAAACCATCCATATCTTTGAATAACAGCGCATGATGATTTAAATAAGTCATTTGTGTTGTTGTGATATGCTGTTCATTTAAACGACGTTCAAAATAAATCAATGCAGATTCATCGGGAACGAGTAGTGATACGCGATGTATACTGTTCGTACCTGGACGGTTTTTACCTAAATTTGGAATTTCGAAAAAGCTAAGCAATGTGCCTGGTGTACCGATTTCATCTCCATAAAATAAATGGTACATCGTTGGATTATCTTGATTTACAGATTTTTCAACTAGGCGTAGGCCTAATGTCTGTGTGTAAAAATTTTTATTGATTTGTGCACCTTTTGTATACATTGAAATATGATGATGTCCGATAATATTCATAAAAGAGACCTCCAAAAGCAATTTATATCATAATTGCTATAATCATTTCCTTTTAGAACAAAAATAAACTTAATAAGTATAAAAAATATACTAATAGTAATAATATAAATGGATTCATGTGAAGTTGCAAATTTATTACATTTAAAGAAAAAGACAGTGGAATGATAAAAAAGTACGAATCTCGAAGAAATAGAGACGCGTACTTTTTTATATTATTTATTATTTTTGAAGTCTAAATAATATAGACTGAATTCCAAATCATTTTTTAAATGTGATTCTAATAAGGATACTGCTAAATCAATATCTCTGTTAAAAAGCGCAGTAACAATTTCTCGATGTTCTTCAATAAGTCCTGGTCTACGCTTATTTATCACGGTTTGACTAAATAAATAATAGAAAGAAAAATAAAATCAGTTTGGAAAAACTATCAAAACTTACTGGTGTCAGTACATCTTCATTGAATGAGATTGAAAAGGGGAATACCATTCCCTCTATTAATACAGTTTGGAAAATCAGTAACGGGTTAAAACTGTCTTTTAGTAGTTTGATGAGTGAAGCGGAGTCAGATTATGTGCAGGTTAATAAAGAGGATGTTGTACCGGTAACTGAAGATGACGGGAAATATCGTGTGTACCCTTATTTTCCATTTGAAAAAAGTAAATCTTTTGAGTTTTTCTATGTAGAATTAGATCCAGGTGCGACGTTAGACTCAGAACCACACTTATCCGGTTCGGAAGAATCAATTATTATTGTAGATGGACAATTAGAAATGCATTTAGAGAACGAAGTCATTGATTTAGGTAAAGGAGATGCCTTGAGGTTTAAGTCCGATATCACACATAGTTACACCAATCATGGTGAAGACATGACACTCATTTCTATGGTGATTGATTACAAATAACAAAGTAAGCATATAGTGCTAGATATAATGGTACGGTAGAAAATAATATATATGGGGAGCAGAAACATGAAATCTAACGATAAAAGATTTTATGTTTCTGTTTTTTTATATAACAAATTTGTCATCCTTTTTTCATGTGAAAAGCAGGAGGTGAGTGAGATCACAATGCTAAAATAAGGCACTGTGCAGTAAGCCTATTTATTAAATTAGAGAAAAAAGGAGTATGAATTTGAATCAAATAAACACAAGAATTGAAACATTAGATTTTTTGAGAGGATTCGCTTTGATAGGTATTATGCTCGTAAATATTGTAGTCATTGCGAATATCGGTATACCTGAGTCGTCACAAGATATAACATATAAGAAATTTTTAGATTTTTTTATAGAAAGTAAGTTTTTTTCTATTTTTTCATATTTATTTGGTATTGGTTTTTATATTTTTATGCAAAGAGCAGAAGAGAAACCTGGAAATAAATATTTTATATATCTGCGCCGTATTCTGATCCTAGCTATATTTGGATTGATTCATATGCAACTTCAACCAGGAGAAGCATTAGTAGTATACTCAATTTTTGGATTATTGTTGATACCATTTTTTAACCTTAATAAATTTATTAATCTAGTTATTGGCATCCTATTACTGATTATGGTCTTATATCTTGATGCTAAAATTTTGACACCATTACCTTATTTTATTTTAGGGTTAGCTAGTGCGCAATTTGGGATGATTTTTAAATTTAATAGATATAAAATATGGTCAGTCGTTGCTTTGATTTCAGGTATTATTTCAACGATTGGTTGGTACTTATTAGAGAAGGCGTATGTAGTACCGAACTTTAAGTTATTACGACAAAAATCGGAAGTAAGTATTAATTCATTATGCTGAAAATGTAGATCACTATCATCACTTGATTACGATTTTCTCACCGTTTATGAGTATATTTTATGCATCGTGTCTTATTTTATTATTAAATATTTCTTGGGCTAGAAAAGTTTTATCTCCATTAAAGTATTATGGAAGCATGGCATTAACAAACTATATTGGACAAACATTGTTAATTTATTTAGCGATTTCAATATTCAGTGGGAAGGACTGGACGCACGTGGACACTCTATGGATATGTGTATGTGTTTATGTTTTTCAATTATTGATTAGCACCTATTGGTTAAAATATTTTAAGTTAGGTCCTTTAGAATACATTTGGAAAATGGCAACCTATATGAAAAAGATTAAAATAATAAAGTGACAACCAATTAAGCGTCTGGGCCAAAAATAGATGTCTTAGACGCTTTTTGATTTAGGTAGTAGATAACTCTGAATTGAAAATGAAAAGTCTCACTGGTTTAAAGAACTACTTTTTCAATTTATGAAAATCAGTAGTTCTTATGCATAAGCCAAAGCTTATGTATTCTGCATAAAATTCTAGGAGACTTATGCATGAGCTTCAGCTCAGGAAAACTTTTTCCTCCCAGTCATCCTTGCCTTGATTGCATAGATAAGGCTACGACATCTCAATTAAACAATTTGATTTCTCCCTCACTCCCTGTTAAGCATATATTTAATGAATCAGTGAATGTTCTAATAAACAATGTTATATTTTATATTGAAATAGAATCATATTTAAAAATGTTTTTAATACTTGGTATTTGCTAATGATTGGGAGATTTATATGGATATAATTAGCGTATTAATTCTATTTGCAATATTTTTAGGCGGTTTAGTAAGAACATACTTTGGATTTGGAGAAGCGTTAGTTAGTATGCCGTTGCTAACACTTATTGGTTTAGATATACATACTTCAGTTTCGGTTATCGGTTTAGCAGGCATTTTAGTAGCGAGTTTCAATATTTTTTTAGATTTTAAAAATATTGAATATAGGTTATGAGCTACACTATTAATAGGTAGTTTTTTAGGGGTTCCATTAGGTATATGGATTTTAAATTTTGTAAATACAAGTGTGGTTCAATGGTTACTTGGTTTATTTTTATTTTCATATGGAACTTATGCATTTTTGAGAAAGGTTTATTTCAAAAATAAAGCCAAAATGATATTAAAATCAAAGGCATGGGCTGGTCTAACAGGTATCATTTCTGGTGTGCTAGGCAGTCTTTATAATTCACATGGTGTGCCAGTAGTGATATATAGTACTTTAACTGGCTTATCTGTAAAAACATTAAGCAGCACCATACAAGTTCATTTTTTAATAACAGCCATTTTAGTTGTTATCGGACAGGGTACAGGTGATATTTGGACAAGTGCTACATTACCCTTTATTTTTCTTAGCATGTCCGTTTTTACTTATTTCAGTGTTAATTGGTAAATATTGCAAACGCCACACATTAGATTATCATTTTGATAAATGGCTATATTTATTTATCGCATTTTTAGGATTGTTACTTATTTTTGCTCATTAAAAACCCTGCTTTCACATCATAGCGAAAGCAGGGTTTATTATATATTATTATACGTTTTTACCAGTATACGCATTGATTCTTTTATTTAATAAAACAAAGAATAATATAAAAGCAAGCGTAATCATAATATGACCCAACCCAGCAATGCCAGCGATAGCAGGACTTACATTAAAATCTTTCATAGCCGCGATGCCATTTATAAATTGCATCGTAACCGTAATTAATACACCTAAATGGAAAATATAAAAGAAATAGTTAAATAATTGTCTGTTTGAGGTTAACTTTAATTGAAATTCGATAATCATAAATATTAAGAACATGATGGTGCCTAATACTAATAAATGCGTATGTGTGATGTTCAATTGTGAGTATCCGCTAAAGTTTTCTGCTTTTGACATTTCGCGGTAAAATAGCCCACTGAGTAAACCTAATAAAGTATAAAAAGCAGAACTGTACATTAATTTTTTCATAAATGTGTACCTCCAATTTGTTAATAATTACAATATAAAGTTAATTTATGAACACAATATGAACAATTTAGAAAAAAGACATAACAAAGGTCATATTTATCTAATATCATGTCATTTTGCTTATATACATTACAGAGTTCTTTGTATTAAGGACTGAGTACCTATTAAAGAAACAAAAGCGAGACGGGACAATCATTTCAAATGGTTTGTTCCGTCTCGCTCATGTTAATTAAAGTTGAATATTAAAAGTGCTATTATTTATTTTTGTTGCGCAAGGAGTAGGTGGTATATCGTGTCTAAAATAGGTGTATTTAAATGATGTTTTCTTGCTTTATAGAATAGATAGCCTTGAATACCATCAATTTCTAAGGATCTGCCATCAACTATATCATAGTACATGCTTGTGCCCATTTCAGCAGGGTAGCCATCATAAATATTAAGTATTGTATTTACAATGTTTGGTTCAAAGTGTACGTGTTCAGCTTTGGCGATGTTAATGCCTTCTAAGAGTAATTGTTCACAGAGTTTTTTTATCCCTGGTACTTCTAATACTGATGCATTAGAACGAGTTAAGGCTGTAACACTATTAATTGCTAAGTTTACGAGTAACTTGTACCAAATAGCGTTATCGATATCAGTGGTAAGTTCAATATTAAGAGAAGAATTGGATATACATTGATGCAATGCTTGCGTATGTGCATTTTGGTCTAATATTAATTTGTGATCACGATAATGTGTGATGGTATTCCCTGTTTTTTGGCCACTAATATATACGACAGCTTGATATACATAAGGATGATCAAATTTGTGTAATTGGCCGTGTCCATTTTGTGCGAGGATAATTATCGTATTTTTATGTAATAAATGTTGATACGATGTTAAAACGGTATCCAGTTGGGGAATTTTGACAGTGATAAATAAGAAGTCTACGGTTTCATGGTATTCATTAAGTGCGCACACGTCTAGTTGATACTTAGTGTCAAGAGCATTATTTGAATAATAGTGAAGCGTTTCATTGCGGCGACCAAGTAATTTTACATTTAATGAGGCGTCTCTTAAATCAAATGCAATGGTACTTCCTACTGCACCAGGACCTATAATTGCGACATTGTTCATATTATTTTATTTCCTTTTCTAAAAAGATTGGTTAATATATGGATAACAATGTAAATATATCAAAATGTGGAGTTGATTTTAAATGAAAACTTTAAATCAGTTACAAGATTTAAAAGTGAATAAAGAAAAAATTTCAATGGTGACAGCATATGATTATCCAAGTGCGAAGCAAGTCGAAGCGGCTGATATAGACATCATTTTAGTTGGTGATTCATTAGGAATGACGGTATTAGGTTATGATAGTACAGTTCAGGTTACTGTAGCAGATATGATCCATCATACAAAAGCAGTTAGAAGAGGTGCACCTAATACATATTTGATCGTGGATGTACCTTTCGGGGCAGTAGGTGTCAATGATCAATATGATTTAGAAATAGCGGTAAAACTATATAAAGAAACAGATGCCAATGCAATCAAAGCAGAAGGTGCACATTTAACTCAATATATAAAAAATTGTAGCAATATGGGTATTCCAGTTGTGTCACATTTGGGATTAACACCACAAAGTGTTGGTATTATGGGATATAAAATGCAAGCTGGTAATAAAGAAGCTGCACGACAACTTATTGAAGATGCCTATGCTGTGCAACAAGCGGGCGCTGTGATGTTAGTTCTTGAAGCAGTCCCAAGCGATTTAGCTGCAGAAATTTCAGATAAACTAGATATTCCTGTTATCGGTATTGGGGCAGGAAAAGAAACAGACGGACAAGTATTGGTTTATCATGATTTATTAAATTATGCTGTAGAACATAGAGCGAAATTTGTTAAACAATTTGGTGATTTCTCAGTGGGCATTGATGCATTAAAGCAATATAACAATGAGGTGAAAGCGGAACAATTTCCTGGTGAGGCCCATACCTATAAAAAGCAAATTATGAATGAGGTTACAGAATGACACAGTTAATTACAACAATAGAAGAAATGAGAAGTATTATAGCAAACCTTCATAATCAGCGTCGTTCAGTTGGGTTTATTCCTACCATGGGGGCATTGCATGACGGGCATTTAAAGATGATGTCATTATCATTGAATGAAAATGATGTGACGATTATTAGTATATTTGTCAATCCATTACAGTTTGGTCCGAACGAAGATTTAGATTCTTACCCACGTGATATTGTAGGTGATACTGCAAAAGCTGAATCTGTAGGCGTGGATTATATCTTTCATCCAACTGTTAAAGAAATGTATCCAGAATTACCGACAATTGAATTAAAAGCAGGCCGACTTGCATCCGTTTTGGAAGGTGCTGAACGTCCAGGACATTTTGATGGTGTGGTAACGGTTGTTAATAAATTATTTAATATTGTACGTCCGCATAAAGCATATTTTGGTAAAAAAGATGCACAGCAGTTGGCAATAGTAGAAAAAATGGTAGAGGACTTCAATCATCCAATTGAAATCAAAGGTGTAGATATTGTTAGAGAGGATGATGGATTAGCGAAAAGCTCGCGTAATATCTATCTTACTAAAAATGAACGTATAGAAGCGGTTCACCTGTATAAAAGTTTATGTCTAGCACAATCGCTTTATAAAAATGGAGAGCGTAATAGCGAAAAAATTATCAAAGCGACACGGGACTACTTAACAGAACATACAAGTGGAACGATAGAAACAGTTGCAATATATAGTTATCCAGAACTTGTCGAGCAAACACAAATCAAAGACAGCATTTTTATTTCACTCGCTGTCAAATTTAGTAAAGCGCGCTTAATTGACAATATTATTATTGAAGGATAATAACGCTATTTAATCTTGAATAAATATAAATGTTATGATTTATAGTATTGCAATATAGATTTTACATTTATAGATGGTTGTTTTATCATTAATATGGAAGATTCTTATCAAGGAAAATAGTTTTATGATAATAATAGGTAGTATAGGGTATAGATAAATTATACGTAAAATAGTTACTATATGAATATACATCGCTATTAATTATTATAAATGACTTATTGAAAAGTAAATACGAAAGGTGGAAAAATGATGAGTGAAAAGAATTCTAAAGACGTTATTTTAATTGGTGCTGGTGTTTTAAGTACGACATTTGGGACATTATTAAAAGAACTTGCACCAGATTGGAATATTAAACTTTTTGAAAGACTCGACAAACCTGCAATTGAAAGTTCTAATGAACGCCATAATGCAGGTACTGGACATGCTGCACTATGTGAATTAAATTACACGGTAGAGCAAAAAGATGGTTCAATTGATGTTGAAAAAGCGAAAGAAATTAATGAACAATTCGAGATTTCAAAACAATTTTGGTCTCATTTAGTGAAAAGTAAACAAATTCAAAATCCGCAAGCCTTTATTAGACCATTACCTCATATTAGCTTTGTTCAAGGTGATAAAAACGTAAACTTTTTAAAAAGACGTTTTGAAGCATTATCTCCTTTATCAATGTTTAAAGGTATCGAATATACAGAAGATCATGAAAAATTAAAAGTGTGGATGCCACTAATGATGGAAGGTCGCGATCCAAATGAAACCGTAGCGGCTAGTAAAATTGATGAAGGTACGGATGTTAACTTCGGTGAATTGACTAGAAAAATGGCTAAAAATTTAAGTGAACATGACAATGCAGAACTTTTCTATCGTCATGAAGTACAAGATTTTAGTCGTCGTAAAGATGGTAAATGGGAAGTTAAAATTAAAGACCTTAAAACGAAAAAAGTAGAACATCATATTACAGACTACTTATTTATTGGAGCTGGCGGTGCAGCGATTCCATTATTACAAAAAACAGGTATACCAGAAAGTAAACATTTAGGCGGTTTCCCAATCACGGGAGAATTCTTAGTATGTAATAATCCTGAAGTTGTAGCTAAGCACGAAGTTAAAGCTTATGGTAAAGAACCTGAAGGTACACCACCAATGACTGTACCTCACTTAGATAGACGTTATATTCAAGATGAAAATTCATTACTATTTGGACCATTCGCAGCAATTGGACCAAAATTCCTGAAAAATGGTTCAAACTTAGATTTATTCAAATCTATCAATCCAAGTAATGTTATAACGATGTTATCAGCTGCAGCGAAAAACTTCCCATTAATTAAATATTCAATCCAAGAAGTGTTAGCTAAAAAAGAAGACCGTATGAAAGAATTACGTCGCTTTGTTCCAGATGCTAAAGATGAGGATTGGGATATTATGCAAGCAGGTAAACGTGTTCAGGTTATAAAAGATACTAAGGAACACGGCAGAGGCTTTATCCAATTTGGTACAGAAGTAGTTAATTCAAAAGATCACTCTGTGATTGCTTTATTAGGTGAATCTCCTGGTGCGTCTACATCAGTGTCAGTTGCTTTAGAAGTTATTGAGAAAAACTTCCCAGAACAACTTAAACAATGGGAGCCTAAACTAAAAGAAATCATTCCATCTTATGGTCAATCATTAATTGAGGACTATGCTTTATTGAAACAAATACGTCAAGCAAGTAATGCTGAATTAGAATTAAATCATAAATAGTCAAAAATATACCCCTTGGTGCGCTGTGGCATCAAGGGGATTTTTTGTGGCCTGAAGTAAAGATTTATAAATGAACACATGGTCTAATAGTCAATATAGAAAAATCCCCCTACATAGTATTAAAGTATGTAGGGGGAGATTGTAGCTGAATTTAATTTTTATAATGCTTATGCAAATAAGTTTCAAATGTATCTGGTTTTTCTCCAGTAAGTTTTTCAAAATCGTTGCTACTTTGATCAAGTAATCCCATTTCTCCGGCTTTATACATGGAGGCAAGTAAAGGACCGAATCCTTTAGGTTCATCATACATTTTTCCAAATTTTTCAAGTGTCACTGGGTCATAGGATATATTTGAATTTGCAACTTCTGATAAAATTTGCGCTAATGCTTCCATAGAATAGGTATATCCAGATAGTAAATAACGTTTACCTAATAAGTTTTGATTTTTTACAATTTCAATAATACCTTATTAATGAAAATAAGGATAATAATGAGAACGATATCTCTGTGGTAAATAAAGATAATAATCACGTTGAAAAAATAGTGAAATATCAAAAATACAAATTAGTGAAAATAATATTATTAGAAATAATGTAGAAGACAAAAAATTCGATGAAGCAGTTTTAAAGGATGAAAAACAAGATAAACAACAAGATGAAAAACTTAAGCCAAATGAAAATAATAATCGAAAATTTACAGAGATAAAAACGGAAGATGTTGGTCATTTTAATGGAACTATAAATGATAAAAAAATGGAGAATGATGCGATTCAGGAAGATGCCATTCAAACAAGAACGAAAGAGAATCTAAATAACCAATCTCAAACCAATAATCACATTAAAACCAAAGTAACTGTGAAACGAGCAACGACTGATTTTGAAAATATAAAAACAGTAAATAAAAGTGAAACTCCTAATAAAAATATAATTGGAACATCAAGAGCTTATAAAAAATTAACTGATAAAGATATTATAAAATTAAGAAAGCTACTTGCTAAACATGATTTGTATCACCCTGTAGTAACAAAAAGTGTAAGAGAAATGATAGAAGATAGTTCATTGGAAGCATTGGATTATTCTGACAACTATACATTTCAAACGTTAATTTTTCAGCCAGAACCATTAACTACGAAGGAAGTGTTAGACAGTAAAACAATACCTTTCCAAATACATAGTTATTTAACAGGAGCAAATTCAGGAGATGTTTATAAGATTAATTTAAAATTAGATCCCATTATTGCAAACCATGTTAAGAAAATAACTGTAAACCCATCCGGTCGTAGTTCATCAGTGGAATTAGTAAGACTGGCAAATAAAGAGTGTAAGGCAACAAATATTTGGCAAGTTAACTTTATTAGAGCTAGTGGTGGCCTTTTTGGTGGAGCGGAAATATTGAGTCAGTACACAGCTGAAAACGGAAAAATAGAATTGGACGATACCGTACGGAACATATTAGAAAAAATGGAAGACCATAGTGATAAGTTAAATTACTTAATATATGTAAAAGATTCACAAGAAAACAAAAAGATTAAAACTTCTGAAACTAGCGGTTATTTCCTAACGCCATCTGAAACTTTAATTAATAGTATTGTCTCATCAAACTCTGATACTGCGAATAGTGCATTTAAAGCAAGTAGTGGTGCTATCCAATTTGATTCCGATATTGGTGAATTTGGTGGTATTACGGTAGACCAACAAATATTAAAAAATGGAACTTTTAATTATGGTGGCCCTCTAATAGATTCAGGATTAAATAAACAATGGAGATATCACTACCAAATTGATCCGAAACTTGTTCCATATATTGGTTCAATTGAATTACATAGTTATGACTTTTATGGAGTGAGTGGTTTCGATAAAACCTATTACCCTAAAAATAAAGTCGCTGATTTGGCAATAGATAAAGATGGTAGAGGGTCAATTACAAGTAGTAATTTAAATGATTTAATTGTATTTAATAATGCATTACCGGAAACAGTGGGCATTAGATTGGTTATCAAATATAATCAAAGTCCAAATAATATATTAACAAGAAATGCTGAATATGACGAAAATGGTAATTTAATTAGCAATACTACAAAAGTAAAAGAAGACTTTGCATTCTATGGGTATCTGACAGATAAGAATGGTGGGATGATTAAAAATACATTCGGATCATCTATTTATTATATTCAAGATTTAGATAAAGACGGTTTGACAGATAACTTTGAATTTCATAAATCACACACGGATCCCTTTAATCAAGATACGGATGGTGACGGTAAAAATGATGGTGACGAAGTATTACGTTATGGGACTTCTCCATTAGTAGGAAAACCTATAGCCGATGATATAACTACAGAAGATACTACAGTAATTGGTAAAGTAAATTTAGATTTTTTAGCGCCTCAACAAAAAGTGAAAATACTAGATGAAAACGGCACATTAATAAGTATAGATACTTTAAATGAGGATGGTACATTCAGTATGCAAGTTCCGAAATTAAAACCAGGGACCTATACAATAGCTATCGAATCTCCAAATTATACTAATGATGAAGTTAACACTTTCAAAGTTATAGATATAAAAGAAATACTTAAACCTAGCATAAATCCTGTGAATGATCAAAGTAAGGAAATTGAAATTAATGGTGTTGAGGGCTCAACAATCATTATTAAAGATGAAAATAATGTTATTGTTGGTCAGACGATATTAAATAATGGACAAACTACAAGTATTATTAATTTAAAAAACCATTAAAAGCAGGAACTATTTTAACAGCAATAGCAGAAAAAAATGGCATTAATAGTAATGTTTCGAATTCTGTCATAGTTGAAGATGTGACGTCGCCATTAGCGCCAACAATGAAAGATTTCACAAGTAATGATACCCAAATTACAGGAGAATCTGAACCAAATTCAACAGTTGAAATTACGTTCCCGGACGGCCAAAAAGTGACAACGACTGCAGATGACCAAGGCCACTATATCGTCGATATTCCAGCAGGTTCACTAAACAATGGTGGGGAAGTTAGTGCCAAAGCAACAGACAAAGCCGGTAACGAATCACCAAAAACAATAAGAAATATAGTGGATGAAATAGCGCCGATGGCACCAACAATGAAAGATTTCACAAGTAACGACACTCAAATAACTGGAGAGTCTGAACCAAATTCAACAGTAGAAGTGACGTTCCTAGATGGTCAAAAAGTAACAGTAATTGCTGATGAACAAGGCGACTATATCGTCGATATTCCGTCAGGTTCACTAAACAACGGAGGAGAAGTTAGCGCCAAGGCAACAGATAAAACAGGCAACGAATCACCAAAAACAACGAAAGATGTCGCTGATGAAACGGTGCCAGAAGCACCAAAAGTTGATAATGTCACAAGTAACGATATTCAAATTATAGGTAAAACAGAGCCTCATGCAAGCGTGACAATTCAATTCCCTAATAAACAATTATTACTGGAAAAGCAGATGAACAAGGTGATTTTTCTATAGGCATACTAAGTGAAATTAAGTTATTAGGTAATGAAATTCTTATTATCAATATTACAGATAAAGCAGGTAATATATCTAATAAAACAAGCGTGATAGTAATCGATAAGACTGAGCCTAATGCACCGATTGTAGATGAATTGACAGATACAGATACAATAATCACAGGTCAAGGAGAGCCAAATACAAAAGTGATTATCAATCTTCCAAATGGTAAACGAATTACTGGTAGAGTGAATAGTCATGGTAAATATGAAATTAAGTTACCAAAAGATATAACATTAAATATCAATGATAAAATTTCAATTTTACTTGAAGATGATAGTATTCGTCAGCTTTCAGCGAGTATGTTAAGCGCAAGTATTTATAGAGCTTCTGAAAAGTGGTGTCATGGATTTAGTGATGTTCCAGCTGAGACATATATTCAAAGTGTCACACCTTATATTATTTCTGGATTGGTATCTCGTAAATAAAATGAAATGAGGTGTTTGTTATGGAGATTATTATTATCATATTGGAAATTATTTTAGGTATCTTTTTTATAATGACAGGCTTGAAAATATTATCTGGTGCTATGAAACAGGAATTTGCAAAATTAGGTTATCCACCAATTTTTAATAAAATTACAGGGCTGTTTGAACTTATAGGTGGTATAGCAATGCTTGTTGGTATTTTTTATATACCATTGGCTATATTTGCGAGTATTTTATTAGCTTTAACTATGTTGGCAGGTGCAGGTTCACTTGTATTCCTTGGGAAAGACCCTATTAAAAAAGCAATACCAGCCATCGTATTATTTGTTTTGAATTTGATTATATTGATTTATCTATTGACAGTTTAAAAGCTTTGGCACCAGGGACATAAGACATTGTCTTAGGCATCTTTGTTGAATAGTCAGTTGATGATTTATAGGAAAATTAAAATATCAATTTTATGGTATTAGTGTTAGTTATTTAAGTATTCATATCAATCTAATTGGAAAATAGCCTGAGACATCTATTTATGTCTCAGGCTATTTTGAACTATCTATTCATCATTGCCAAACTATATCTACGAAAATTTTATACAATCCCTTGTATTCTTAATACGATTTCCGCAACTAAGGCAGAACCAATATATGTACTTATTAAAATGACAATACCCACAACAACTGTTTTCCACCCTAACTTTGCGAAATCTGCCCAAGAGTTACCAATTGAAACACCTGCATAAGCAACGACAGGTGTTGCGAGTGATAATAAGTCTACTTTTTCAGTCCATTCAACTATATGTGCTGCACCTGGCACACCTGGAATAGTTAATAACAAGCCAATAATGCCTATGTAGGCAATACTAGGGATATTAAAAGGCACGATGTCACGGAGAATTAATCCTAGTAATGCGATGGCCATGAGTGAAAGAATGCCTGGTAAAGCGTTTAATGGCATAATGCTATAGCCTATCCAGTTACTTAATAAAGAAATAATACCGACAACACATAAAGTAAGTATCCAATTCATCACTTTTGATGACATCCTAATCACTCCTGTTCCTTAGTAAATTTATTTTTGATGTTCATGATTAAACTATAATATTTTCTAGTTAAAGGTAGTGCAATCAACATGCCGACATATAAACCAGTCACGGACGTGAGTAAATTACTTACACCAGAAAAAGCTGTGATTGTGCTTGTCTGATCTGGATACATTTCTACCAGAGGACCAAGTGCGGCAGCAGTCATTACACCACTTCCCACACCTGTTGCCATAGCATAAGCAATGGGACTTAAAGGTAGAATTGAAATGATGATGCCAGAAAATATACTGAAAAAGATAGCGCCGAAAATAGTACCAAATATGTACATGGACATAACGCCTCGCCATTCAGGAGAGGCAATGCCGAATTTTTCAGTGATTAAAGCTAAATTAGACTCTCTCCCTATAGAGTGGGTCATACCGATAGATTCACGACGAAGTCCAAGTAAAATCGCTAAAGGTAAAGAAAATACAATGGTTCCTAAATTACCAATTTCTTGAAGTATCAAAGCTGGACCAGCAGCAATAATTTTGGGTAAAGCAGGTCCGGCTTCTACACCAAATTTTGCTATAAGTAAAGCTACAGAAATGAACACCATAGGTTCAGAATTTTTAGCTTGTTTGTGTTTAATCAATGGCGTGAAATAAACAGCTAAACCTAATAGTACAGCATACACTACGGGTAATAAGAGGATTGATGTCATGCCCAAAGGTATTTTATGTGCACCGATGACTTCGGAAATAATGACTATGACCAAAACGATGCTATGTAATCTCCAATCTTTCCATAAGTTGTTTTGTTGTTCCAAATCAATCACCCCTAAAATAATCTGAATATAAAGAAAATTCTGAATATTAATAGCATCTATTGTATACTTACAATTCGAAAATTAAAAGGGGGTAGAAGTGATTCATATATTTTTGGAATTTAATATATGTAAAGTGAAAGCTTAGGCGTATAATGGAATCATTATAGTTAGAAAGTGGTGGTGAAAGTGCAACACGCATACCGACAACTCATATTAGGGATGGTTTGTTTATTTATAGTGATGGCAATTGGACGTTTTGCATATACACCTATAATGCCATTTATGCAACAAACAGGTCATATGGATAATCAAAGTGCTGGTTTATTGGCAACAATCAACTATTTAGGTTATTTAATAGGTGCTATCATACCTATGTGGTTAGTTATAGTGAACAAAGTTACAGATTTGAAAATTTATTTATTTATAAATATCATTTCAACCTTAATGATGGGGTTATTGGATGATTTTACAGTTTGGACCATATTACGCCTCATTTCTGGGATAACAAGTGGTACTGTTTTTGTCTTAGCATCAAATGTAGCCCTTGAGGCGTTAAGAGTAGCTAAGAAAGATGGTATTTCAGGTTTATTGTACAGTGGTGTAGGTTTAGGAATTTTTACAAGTAGTATATTTATTTTCATCTATACTAGTGCTGACACGTGGAAGATGACTTGGATTGTACTTAGTCTTTTTTCATTAATTATGGGAAGTTTTGTATTATTTGGAATGCGTGAAAATCCAATCACTGAAAATGAAGATTCCAATTCATCAAATAACACAAATAATGTAGCGGTTAAGTTGAAGAAAAAATTTATTTGGGGATTTTCAATAGCATATTTTTGTGAAGGTGCAGGATATATTATAACGGGTACTTTCTTAGTAGCCATCGTTAAATCTATACCCGAATTAGCCGATTATGCAGCTTTAAGTTGGATGTTTGTAGGTTTAGGTGCAATTCCGTCAACGATTTTGTGGTCGATGATGGCTAACAAGCTAGGGCATGCGAAAGCAATATATTTGGCGTTTATCCTACAAATTATTGCTGTGGTATTGCCAGTATTTTCAGGAAGTATGATGAGTTTGGTGATTAGTTCGCTATTTTTTGGAGCAACATTCCTTGGCTTGACGACATTATTCATGTCTAAAGCACAAACGCTGATGTTTGAAAGTGCTAGTAAAATTAATTTAGTCGCTTCATTAACTGTCATATATAGTTTAGGACAAATGATTGCACCTGCTTTTTCAGGTGTATTAATTGGCGAGTCAGGTAATTATAATGCAGCATTAATATTTGCAGCAGTTATACTGTGTATCGGCTTATTAAGTAGTTTTTATAGCTATAGAGTAACAGATTAACTTTTGTGCAAAGTGTTTTTGTATAGCATGTCATAATATCAAAGCAAGAATGATTTATATCTATAAAAGGCTTCTGAAGATATATGTGTGTAGTCTTTTTATTGGTTATCATCTTTTTGTGTAAGTTGACATTTTGTGGTAATATTCGTCATGGATAAAAATTCGAGATAATAATAGATAAGAAGGTTTAATTATATATGAAAGAAAATTTTTGGCGTGAATTACCGCGTCCATTTTTTGTATTAGCGCCGATGGAAGACGTTACTGATGTGGTCTTCCGTCATGTGGTTAGTGAAGCGGGCAGACCAGATGTATTTTTTACTGAGTTTACGAATACAGAAAGTTATTGCCATCCTGAAGGTGTCCATAGCGTGCGTGGGCGTTTAACATTTACCGAAGATGAACAGCCTATTGTTGCTCACATTTGGGGAGATAAACCAGATCATTTTAGAGAAATGAGTATCGGTATGGCAGAGATGGGATTTAAAGGTATCGATTTGAATATGGGTTGCCCTGTGCCAAATGTTGCGACAAAAGGAAAAGGTTCGGGTTTAATTCAACGTCCTGAAATAGCTGCAGAAATTATTCAAGCAGCTAAAGCAGGCGGTATACCAGTAAGTGTGAAAACGCGTCTTGGTTATTCTGAAATTGATGAATGGCGAGACTGGTTGAGACATGTATTTGAACAGGATATTGCAAATTTGTCGATTCATCTACGTACACGTAGAGAAATGAGTAAGGTAGATGCGCACTGGGAATTGATTGGTGAAATTAAAAAGCTTCGTGATGAAATTGCACCAGACACGTTGTTAACAATTAACGGAGATATTCCAGATAGAAAGACAGGACTTGAACTTGCAGAAAAATATGGCATTGATGGCGTAATGATTGGCCGTGGGATTTTTCATAATCCATATGCCTTTGAAAAAGAGCCAAGAGAACATACGAGTGAAGAGTTACTTGGACTATTGAGATTACATCTTGATTTGTTCGATCAATATACTGAAAATGAACCACGTCAGTTTAAGCCATTACGTAGGTTCTTTAAAATATATGTGCGAGGCATCCGAGGTGCAAGTGAATTAAGACATCAATTGATGAGTACGAATACGACAGATGATGCTCGGAAATTACTTGATGAATTTGAAGCACAAACGGAACAAGTCAAATAAAATATCAAAAATAAAAGCTAGCTCTGAAATCATAAGGATTCTGAGTTAGCTTTTTATTATAGTAATGAGGGTCTGAGGCATAGATAGTTGTCTCGGACTCTGTTTGCAATTAGGTAGTAGGTGACAGAATTGAAAATATAAAGTCTCACTTATTTAAAGAGACTATTTTCTATTTTTAGAGAAACGCGTCGTTCTTATATATGACCTTTAGATTAGGGTAACCCTTTATCCCAGCCAACATTGCAGGGATGTAACTAACAAATCTCTACTAGAAAATTTGATTTCTGTTCTATTCTCTTATTTTTGTTTTATAGTAAGCGCGATGATAAAGGCAATGATCATAAATGCTGTAATCATCAATACAACACCAGGCCATTGAATAGCGCCATAAAAAATCCCTGCTAAAGTACCACCGACAGATGACCCCATGTAATAGAAAAGTAAATATAAACTAGATGCCTGTGCTTTATGATCTTCGGCACGACTTGTAACAACTGCACTTGCAATTGCATGACCACTGAAAAACGCATAAACACTAAATGCTAAACCTAGTATTTTAAAGGGTAATGGCGGTAGAAGTGTGATCCAAATACCGAAAATGAGCAGCAATATACTAAATTTCAAAGCATTTAAAGTCCCAAGTTGTGCTCTTAATTTTGCATTAAGTATAGATGAAATCATACCGATTAAAAATAATAAATAAACAAAGCTAATCACACTATCATGTAAATGATAGGGTTCATCCGCTAATACAAAACCGATATAGTTAAAGGCTGCAATGTTACAACCTAAAAGCAAAAAACCTATCATAAATGGTTTTAATAATCTAATATTCTTCAAATGTTTACTGTAACTCACTAATAATGCTTTGACAGAAAAGCGTTGTTTTTCGAAATGGTTAGATGCAGGTAATAGAAATGTAAAAAGAATTGCAGCAATCACACTAATAATACCTATTGAAATTAGACCTGTTTGATAACCATAAATACTAGAAATAAAACCAGTGAATATCCTCCCAAAAGCACCACCCAAAGCATTACCGCTAATATAAATTCCCATAGCTTCAGGTAAATTATGTGAAGAAATTTCTTCGCCAATATAAGCCATTGCTATGGAAGGGAGCCCTGCTAAACAGATACCTTGTATCAAGCGCACGATTAGAAAAGTATTAAAATCTAAAATAAAAGGTTGCACCAATGCTAAAAGTGACACAGATATAACAGAAAATATCATAATCGGTTTGCGACCTAAAACTTCTGATAGTGCACCGAAGAACAGCATTGCAATCGCTAAGGTGATTGTTGCTGCAGACAGCGCTAAACTAGCAACGGTTTCGCTTACATTAAAAGCATTTGTAAAATGTGGAATAAGTGGCTGCACACTATAAAGAATTGAAAATATAGTGAATCCTGAAATGAACAGGGCAACAATGATTTTTATATAAGCCTGTGATCCTTTTTTGACATAGTTGTTTTTTAAATCGTCCAATGTTAAAACCCCGCTTATGATCTGATGTATTTATGTTAGCATGTAATTAATAATATAAAAAATGCATTATTTTCATTTAATGAATGCACAATATGCATAAGGGGTTGTTGAGATGGAGTGGCATCACTTTGAATACTTTAAGCAATTAGCACAAACTGAAAATATGTCAGAGTGTGCAAAAATGTTAAACGTAAGTCAATCAACGTTGAGTAGGGCGATAAAGAACTTAGAAGCGGAACTAGGCATCCCACTTTTTAACAGGGTTGGAAGAACGATTAAACTGAATAAGTACGGTATCGCATTTTTAAAAACGACGAATAATATCATCAATGAAATGGATATCTATAAAAGTAATGTGCTTGATGCTACTAATGTATATAATGGGAAATTAGTCATAGGTTTTTTACATTCAGTGGGCGTGACCTATATATTAGAATTTTTAAAGTCATTTAATTTAGCATATCCAAATATCCAATTGAAATTGATACAACATGATGCGAAACGCTTAATTACAATGTTAGATGACGGGGAAGTGGATATGATTATTACTACTATTTCTGAAACAAGTCAGAATACGCATTTTGAACCGCTCATTGTAGAAAAATTATATGTGACATTACATGAACAGCATAGGTTAAGCCATTGTAGTGAAATTGCTATTGAAGCATTGGTGAATGAAAAATTCATATTATTAAAGCCTAATTTATTATTACGACAACAAGTAGATGAAATATTAAAAGCATATCAATTTACACCAGAAATTAGTTTTGAAGGTGACGAAGTCATTACAATAGCGACATTTATCAGTTCTGGACTGGGCGTATCTATATTGCCACATTTGAGGGATGTGCGCTTACCTAATTTGAAACAAATTCCAATAAAAAATCATGATGCGAAAAGAACGATAGGATTGTGTTATAAAAATAAAAGTAACAAGGTTCCAATAATAAATAAAACTAAAGAAAGTTTGATTGAATATTTTTCAAAGATACAAAAATAGAGGCATAATCATTTAAATAATTAACTATATTTGAGTTAACTTCCATTTTTCTTTCTTACTTGCTGTGGTGTTATACTACGCGTGATAAAAATAAGCATTCATTTATACATCGCTTCCCTCATTATTACGAATAGTGAGGCGTATTTGTTGGTGTGGCTTCACAATCAAGATGAAAAGGAATGAGATACATACTTTTTCGTTTAGTATTAAAAATTCCAAAAATAATTACACAAAATAACCGTACAAATAAATTTTGTACGGTTATTTTGTTATTTTAAGTCATTTTATATACGCAATTCAAAAATATTTTAAAAGGTAAAAATTTTCTTTTAAAAACTATTGATTTTAATTAAAAATGTTATAAGATTATAGAGTATGTGTATAATTAATTTTAAAATGGAGTAAAACACATTAAATAAATAATAAGAATAAAATTGGGGGATTGGGATAATATGAAAAGATTATTATTTTTTGTAATAATGGTTATGTTTGTATTAGCTGGTTGTGGTACTGAAAATGATGAAGCAAAAAGCGCGGATAAAGATTCAGATAAATCAAAAGCAACTAGCAAAATGAAAAAGTTTAAAATTGGACAGGCTGTTGATGCAGATGGTGTGCAAGTGAAATTAACTAAAATTGAATATGTTAATGATTATGACGAATATAGTGCACCAGAAAACGGAAAAGTTATTAAAGTGTATTTGAAATTTAAAAATAATAATGAAGATCAGGTGCTTATGGATTCATCTGACTTTAGCATGAAGGTAAATAATGAAAATTATCAAGAATGGTTTGGTAATGACGATACGAATGCAGGCTTTTCTCATCAATTAAATAAAGGGAACACTGGTTCTGGATACATAACTTATGATGTGCCGGATAGTGATAATTATACTTTAGAGATGGATGCTACGCCAAAATTCAATAATGTAAAAGCTAAATGGGAAATTAAAAAAACAGATATCAAGGAAGCAT
Organism: Staphylococcus sp. ZWU0021; assembly: GCF_000798895.1. Classification (NCBI taxonomy): domain Bacteria; kingdom Bacillati; phylum Bacillota; class Bacilli; order Caryophanales; family Staphylococcaceae; genus Staphylococcus; species Staphylococcus sp. ZWU0021. Next base: position 550,105 of record NZ_JTLN01000030.1, on the reverse strand, counting down.
CTGTAGCTAATAGTAATGAGTCGAATGATGAAGCGGAAACAGACACTAATGTTGAATCAGAAGATAGCGAAGAAACAAAAATAACAGATGAAGACTCAGAAGATACTGAAAGTGAAGAAACAGGATATTCAGCAGAAATGTATAACGCACTAGTGGATGAATATAACGCATTAACTGATGGTGAAAAAATGAATCATGTAGACGATGATGTGTTAGAAATCGAATATGATCAATTAGAAGCACGTGTTGACGCATTATATGATAAGAAAATGGATGAAGAAGATAAAGCTTTAGAAGAAGAAATGGAACAAGATGAAAAAGAGTATGAAGAGGAAATGGAAGCTATAGATAAAGAATACGAAGAAGAAATGAAGAAAATCGAAGAAGAAGATACAACGGATGAAGATACATCAGAAGATGACGCAGCATAAACTAAAAATGAAAGAGGTAAATAAATATGAATCAAAATCAAACGGTTAGACAAACAAACAGGGTAGCAGAAATGATTTTAGGAATTTTAGGAAGTATATTTGGTATTTTAGGTGGATTATTTGCTATTATGCTTGATGGTATTGGCGCAGAATTTGGAGCTACTGAAAGTGGTAGTATTACAGGATTAGGCATAGCAGTTATTTTAACATGTATTATAACTCTAGTGCTTAGTTGTATAATAAATAAAAAAAGAGTACTTATAGGAGTGTTGCTATTAGTTGGTGGCATTTTAAATATCGTGTTTATTAGCTTTTTTGGCATATTGTCAGGAATTTTAATTTTAGTTGCTGGTATCTTAGCTTTAATTAGAAAATAAGTTAGTATTTAACGAAAATAGTGACAATACTTTAAATAGTTTTTAGTAATGATAAAAGTAAAACACGCTCAATGATGTGCACCTGAAAATTGGTATGAAAACCTAATTTTAGGAATTTAGTACATATTTGAGGGTGTTTTTAATTTTTAAATAAGGCATATTATAAATAATAGTTTCATGAATCTTACATAGATTATTTGAAATATGGCTATGTTCATATCATAATTATGGAAAACGATAACGGAAGAGGATGGTTCGATGTTTACAATCTATGGTCACAGAGGTTTACCGAGTAAAGCGCCAGAAAATACACTGGCTTCATATAAAAAGGCTGCTGACATACCTGGTTTAAAATGGATTGAATTAGATGTTGCAATTACGAAAGATGAACAGCTAGTTATCATACACGATGATTTTCTTGATCGAACAACGGATATGACAGGTGAAGTAACTCAATTAGATTATATGGACATAAAAAATGCTTCGACTGGCAGTTGGTTTGGCAAAGCATTTGAAGCTGAAAGATTGCCGACTTTTAAAGATGTCATCAAGATGGCGAATGAAACGCAAATAAATCTAAATATTGAATTAAAGGGCGTAAGTGGTTCGAATGGTACGGCCTTATCTGAAAGCATGGTTACACAAGTCGCTGAACAATTAAAAGAACTAGATTCGAATATAGAAGTATTGATTTCAAGTTTTAATGTCTATTTAGTTAAATTAGCCGAAGCATTATTGCCAGAATATCCAAGAGCATTAATTTTTAAATCTGCAGCGTTCCAAGGAGATTGGAGAACTTTATTAGATTTTTGTGGATCAAATATTGTGAATATTGAAGATGCCAAACTTTCTCAGGCGCGTGTGAAAATGATAAAAAATGCAGGTTATACATTAAATGTGTGGACAGTTAACAAATCACTACGTGCGAATCAATTAGCTAATTGGGGCGTAGATGGTATTTTTACGGATCATGCTGACGATATGATTCATTTAGAGAGACCATAACGATTGAAAAATGAATGGGTACTGATGACGATTTAGCAATAAGAAGTCACTTTTATGTGTGTAAGCATTTTAGAAAATAAGTAAACAAAAAAGTAATCATTTATTATTAATTAGACGTCTCAACTGTTAATATATGAAAATTAGGTAATCCGTGGTATGAGAACTGTTATAATAAAGAAAATAGTGAGTAATATATGTATGGATAATGCTCAAATGGATTTCAGCTAGTAAAATTGTATTAAAATAAGAAACAGAGGATTGTGTGTAATGGAAAGTAATAGTAATAACAATGATTATGAGAATTTGTTGTTTTATTTTGCCTATAAAACATTTATTAACACTGCAGATGAAATAATCGAAAAATATGGGTTGAATAGACAACATCATCGTTTTTTATTTTTTATTGAGAAAGTACCTGGTATTACAATTAAAGATTTATTGAAAAGTTTAGAAATATCTAAACAAGGTAGTCATGCCACATTAAAAAAATTAAAAGATGAAGCTTACATCATTGAAAAGCAAACAGCTACGGATAAGCGTGTCAAAGCGTTATATTCTACTGATAAAGGTACGAAATTAGTTAGAGAGTTAAATAAAAAACAAAATGATATGTTTCAAGATATACAGAAAAAAGTAGGTAATGATTGGTATGCAATTATGGAAGAATTGGCTTCATACCGTACTGGTTTTCAGGAAGTGAAATATCTAAAAGATGATTTTAACAAATAAATATGAGTGTCTAACTAACGATATAGCGTAACGAGCTGTATCGTTTTCTTTTTTTAAACAATAAGTCGCTATCAATATATAAGTCAACATTGTTGACCTTTTATAATAAATGAGTTAAATTTGTAGTGTAATTGAGATGGTTTGAAAGGGGAAATGAGAATGAAAAAAAGAGTTGGACAATATTTAATGGACTGTATCAGTGATGTTGGTGTAGATAAAGTGTTTGGTGTTCCAGGAGACTTTAATTTAACATTTTTAGATGACATTATTAGCCGAGATGACATGGAATGGATTGGTAATACGAATGAGTTGAATGCGAGTTATGCAGCAGATGGTTATGCTCGCATGAAAGGTATAGCCGCAATGGTTACGACATTTGGTGTTGGAGAATTAAGTGCCGTTAATGGTATAGCTGGTTCATACGCTGAGCGTGTGCCTGTGATTCAAATAACTGGTGCACCTACAAGAGCAGTTGAAAACGCTGGGAAATATGTACATCACTCTCTAGGAGAAGGGAATTTTGATGACTATAGAAATATGTATGCATCCATTACTACAGCGCAAGCGTATATTACACCAGAAAATGCACAAAGTGAAATTCCAAGAGTAATCAATGCAGCACTTTATGAAAAAAGACCTGTGCATATTCATTTACCCATTGATGTGGCAAATAGTGAAATTGATGTAGCAACGCCATTTGAAATTGAACAACGACCACAGACTGATGTAACGAAGTACATGACAATGGTTAAAGATAAATTACAAAGTGCAGACAAACCAGTTATTATTACCGGACATGAAATTAATAGTTTTAAATTACATGAGAAGCTTGAACAGTTTGTAAAGCAATCTCAAATTCCGGTTGTACAACTTTCATTAGGTAAAGGCGCATTTAATGAAACATCTCCTTACTACATGGGGATTTATGATGCATCGTTAGCCGAAGAAGATATTAGAAATTACGTAGATCAAAGTGATGCTATCTTAAATATAGGTGCAAAATTAACTGACTCTGCTACAGCTGGCTATTCATATCAATTTGATATTGACGATGTAGTTATGATTAATCATCATCATTTTAAAATGAATGAAACGAAAGATATAGAAGTATCATTGGTAGATTTATTGGACGGCTTGAATACCATTAACTATGTGAATAATGCGGAATTCCCAAAATTTAAACAACCGAAAGCACATGATTACGATTTGACTGATGAGCCGTTAACACAAGAAACGTATTTCAAAATGATGCAAGATTTTATTAGAGAAGAAGATGTTATATTAGCTGAACAAGGTACATCATTCTTTGGTGCGTATGATTTAGCATTGAAACATAACAATAAATTTATTGGACAACCACTTTGGGGTTCTATTGGTTACACATTACCAGCTACTTTAGGCACACAAATGGCAGATACAAGTCGTAGAAACTTATTGTTGATTGGAGATGGATCACTACAGCTTACGGTTCAGGAAATATCAACAATGATTAGAGAGAAGATTAAACCTATTATTTTTGTGATTAATAATGATGGTTACACAGTAGAACGTAAAATCCATGGTGAAAATGCTATGTATAACGATATTAAGATGTGGGATTATAAATTATTACCTACCGTATTTGGTGGAAAAGATGAAGTTCAAGTACATGATGTGAATACGAGTGAAGCATTTCAAAAAGTACTACTTCAAATAGAAGCGCAACCAGACACAATGCACTTCATTGAAGTTAAGATGGGTGTTCATGACGCGCCACATAAATTAAATGCAATTGGCCAAGCTTTCGCAAAACAAAATGGTTAATATCGTTGCAATGATGCAAGATTACAGTCATTAAAATATATTAGATAATTAGCAGTATAATTAATAAAGATAAGAGCGACACAAATCCGAAGGTAAAATTTGGGTTTGTGTCGTTCTTTATTTTACGTTAGATATAAATAAATTTTAAAGAATAACGATATATCGTTGACATATTTCGATATATCGAAATAAAGAAAGGTGATTTATATGTTTAGAAGACATTTTCATAATACAAAGAGAAAACGTGAAGGATTTGAATTCGGTTTTGGTAGAGGTCAAGAAAGATTTGGAGATCCTCAAGGTAGAGAAAGATTTTTTAAAAATTGCCCAAATCATTAAACAGAAAAATAATGATTTAGACGCCCAAAAGTTAGAACATAGTATCCAAGTTATTGAAGTATTAGAACAAGCATTGGATAGTGCAAACATCAAAGTAGGACCATCGCAAAAATAGAACGCATGAAGCGTGTAAAGATGATTTTCTTCAAATGATGAGCAGTCATTACTGCTATAAAAAAGAGTGAGAACCTTCATCTAGTTAGTTGATTAGATGAAGATTCTCACTTTTTCATTTTAATCTATTTGAATGTGCTTTCTGACTTCATTTTGAATGTCATTATATACATTAGTGAAAGACTGTCCAGAGTGAAGTGCTGCATTTTTAACATCTTCAAATTCAGGTTTTGCTTTTATAATTTTATTATCTTTCATTGCTAGTTTGACCAAAATGGCGCCATATGTTGTATGGATGGTTTGGAATTGACGATGCAAAATTTTGCGATTAACAGCGTAACTGCGCACACCGAGAGATGTAGTGTATTTAAGAATAAAATCTTCGAATTCCTTTGCTTGTGTGACGCTACTTATTACTGTTAATTGAGTCGCAGGCCGACTTTTCTTCATCGTAATAGGTGTGTAAAATGCGTCTAATGCGCCTTCATTTATCACTTGCTCTATAAAGTAACCAAGTGTTTCTGGCGTCATATCATCAATTTGACATTCTAATACTTGTACTTGATTTGGGGTCGTTTCTGTCGCTGTATATTGTATAGCACGTATAACATTTGGAAACTCAAAGTCTTTTGTACCACAACCGTAACCAATATTTGACATTGATACAGCAGGCAAAGGACCGATATGTGTTGCTAAAGCCTTAATAAATGCCGCACCAGTGGGTGTTGTCAGTTCACTTTGAACATCAAATGTTGCAAGTGGGATATCCTTAAGTATTTCAGCGGTTGCTGGCGCTGGAATGGGATATATACCATGTGCAATTTTAATCTTGCCATTTCCAGTAGGTACGGGTGACGATTTTATTTCATCAATACCCAAATCTTCTAATGCAAGACAACTACCTATAATATCTATAATGGAATCCATCGCACCAACTTCATGAAAATGGACATCTTCTATTTTCATGCCATGAATTTTTGCTTCAGCTTGTGCAATAACATCAAATATCAGCATGCTACGTTCTTTGACTCTGTTGGGTAAAGTGCTCTCGTTAATCATTTTGAAAATGTCTGACGCTTTTCTATGATGATGTGCTTCTTCAAAGTCAATTGTTAGACCCATCGCTTGTATGCCTTGTTTATTTTTTTTAGCAAAGTTTAAACTAAATTGATCTAAAGGTAGTGATAATAAGTGTTGATGCACATAATCTACATCTGCACCTAAATCTACCAAAGAGGATAATAACATGTCACCCGCGATACCCGCATGACAATCTAAATAAAGACCATTTGTCATAATTTACCACTCCAATTTTAATGGCTCTCAATCATATTAATAATCATAGCAGCATTGTAACCACCACCAAAACCATTATCAATATTAAGCACACTTGTACCTGGTGCACATGAATTAACCATAGATAATAAAGTTGTTACACCTTGTAGATTGGCTCCATAACCGATACTCGTGGGTACAGCGTAAACCGGATGATCAACTAATCCAGCAACAACGCTTGAAAGGGCGCCTTCCATTCCAGCAACAACTACTGAAACTTTACTTTGTCGAATAGATTCAATATGTGCAAATAATCGATGAATACCTGAAACACCTACATCATAAAAACGTTGAACTTGAATCCCCATGACTTCAGCGGTGATAGCAGCTTCTTCGGCAACTGGTAAATCTGAAGTACCTGCACAAATGATGGAGGCATAATGATTTGTCTTAGCTATATGTTTGATTGGTGTTGAGACAATGCGTGCCGTTTCATGGTATTCAAGCTGATCATATTTGGCAGTAATATGGTCAGCTTTTTCTTGGTCAATTCTCGTAATCAGAACAATAGAGTCATGTTTAATAAGTGTATGCACGATATCATGCAATTGTTCTTTTGTCTTTCCTTCACCAAAAATGACTTCAGGAAAGCCTTGGCGTTGTGTTCTATGAAGATCGATTTTTGCAAAGCCTAGCTCGTCGTAGTGACTTAATTGGTCTTTTGCATCGTCGACAGATAATTCATTTGCATGTACAGCTTTCAGTAATTGTTCTATTGCGTCGTATTTTTCTACCATTTGACTGCCACCTTTACTTTGTTAATGTGTATGATGCGTATCGATCACTTCATTCATACTGCCTGTACGGTAGCCCTCAAGATCAATCGTAACGTAGTCGAATCCAAGTTCTTTAAGGTAGACGGTTATCTGGTCTTTGTTATAGATTACAGTAGGTATATCAGCGTCGTTGACTTCAATTCTAGCAATATTTTGATGGTAGCGGACCCTAACATGGTTTAAGCCCAAAGCTAAAATAAATTTTTCAGCTTCATTGATTTTATTTATTTTTGAAATGCTTAATGGTTCGCCGTAAGGAATACGAGAAGCGAAACTGCATAATGCAGGTTTGTTCCAAACAGGTAGATGGTTGGATTTGCTCATAGCTCTCACATCAGATTTAAACAATTCAGCCTCTTGGAGAATGCTTCTAACATTAAATTCTGTTCTTGCTTTTAATCCTGGTCTAAAGTCATTGATGTCATCCATAATCATCCCATCAACTACATAGTTAAAGTTGAGCTGTGCGCGTAATGCTTCGAGCTTAGAATATAATAGACGTTTGCTGTAATACCAACTATCAGGGGTATTTTCAACGATATGTGGATCTTTTAAAGCTTCTATCTCAGTTTCAATTACTTGGGCATTGAGTTGATGAGCTAAAGCAATGGCTTGATCAAATTCTTCATTTCTAGTTAATTCAGATTTAACAATAACGGCTTTGACATGATCATGTCCTAAAACATCGATTGCTTTTTTTAGCACAAGACTACTATCTACACCACCAGAAAAAGCAACAATAACACTGTTCATATCTTTAAGAATCGTTTCTAATTTTTGTTCTTTTGTAATCATTTCAGTTAACATAGTATTCCTCCTCAATTATGATTCAACATATGGAATTGTCAGTGGTCCTAACGGCATGACGCCTATGGTCATGTCAGTTCCATATTTTGTTTCCAGTTCTTTTAATGTGTTATTAATCTCATGTACAGGATGAAGCATAGCATCTGTTGTTTGTTTATCAGTCAGTTTAGAGTATAAATATACATCAGCAAATGTTTGAATGACTGCTTGTTTTTGAACTTGCCATTGATCGAGCATTGCAAAATTCGGTTCGCTAATCATGTCCACAAGGCCTTGCGGGGAGTCTGCCATTTTCAGTATTTCAGCGTAGTTACCGTGATTGGGATAACCATCGCTACATTCTGATAACATGATGATACTGCCACCTTCTTTAACTACTTTGTGCGCAGCACTCATGCCTTTAACGGTTTGATATAAGTTCTGGTCTAGCGGATAACCAGAATTTGAAGCAATCACTACGTCAAAACGATTATCACATTTAAACATGGCATGAGCCTTAGCATAGGCGCATCCTTTATCGTGTGCTTCATATAATTCTCCAGCAAAAACTGCGGTAATTTCTTTTTCTTTATTTAAAGTGACATTGAGCATAAAGTCAGGTTTACACATAGCGTTGATTTCTCTAGTCATATCCTGGACGGGATTATCCGTCATATTGCCCCATGTAGAGCGTATATCGCCAATCATTTTAGCGTTGTGAAAAGTCATGATTGTTTCAATACCTGCAATACCAGGCATTATGCCTTTTGGGCCACCAGAGAATCCAGCAAAGAAATGCGGTTCGATAAATCCAGTGACGATTTTAAAATCGGCTTCAACATAGTCTTTATTTAAATAGACATCACATCCATATTTACTATGGCCTACCTTACTTAAAGTATCCTTGTCGTTACAATGATTATGAACAATTTTAATTTGATCGACGACATCTTTACCTAACATTTGTATCAATTCTTCTTGTGTTTGATCACGATGCGTGCCTGTACCATTTATGATGACGAAATTCTCAGGCGGTACGTGTGATAAAGTTTCTAGGATCAATGGCACAAGGATATGATTAGGCGTTGGTCTAGTAATATCGCTAATGACAATGGCGACGGTTTGGTTTGCACTTACCATTTCATTTAATGGTTTAGTGCCTATAGGATCTGCTAAAGCATTACGAATTGCATTTGTATCGTCATCGAGTGCATCGATATCAGTAGGTTCAATCAATACACTGTGATCAGGTAAATCGATTTCGACATTGGATTTACCATATAATATGCTTGTTTTCAAAATGATCTCCTCCTTATACTTCAAATTATGATATAACACATGACTAGTAAGTGTAGTTTAACATTATTCAGAAAATTTAGATGAAATTGCTGACTCATGAAAAAAGAGACTAACAATGTTTTGGGTTGTTTTTTTAACTAATTTTTCTGATTGGTTTATTGTTTCCTCCAGCGACATCGGTCCATCGGTTAAACTAAAAGCACCAATTACCCCCATATCTTTAAATTGATCGATATCGACATCAATCGATCCGCCTATAAAAACAACGGGGACATTGTATCTGTTTGCATATTTGGCAATACCCATGGGTGTCTTACCATATAATGTTTGGAAATCGATCTTACCTTCACCTGTAATAACTAGATCAGCATTTTCTAAATATTGATCCAGTTTGATATAGTCTATGACGACTTGAATGCCATCTTCAAAATGACTAGGGAAAAAAGCTTTGAAAGCACCACCTAAACCGCCAGCAGCACCAGCGCCAGGTAAGTCATGCAGACGAATGCTTTTCTTATGGGCTACTAAATCGGCCCAATGTGTCAGGTTGTGTTCTAATTGTTTTAAATCTGATTCTGTTGCACCTTTTTGTTTACCAAAAACGTAGGAAGCACCGTTTGTACCAATTAATGGATTCTGTACGTCAGTGGCAATCGTAAAGTTGCATTGGTTGATACGTGCATCAAAATGACTTAAGTCAATATGCTGTATCTTATGTAGATTACCACCACCAAGATCAACTTCATGATGATGCTGATCTAAAAGTTTGGCACCAAGTGCCTGTAACATACCAGCACCTGCATCATTCGTTGCAGACCCGCCGATTGCAAGGATGAATTGCGTATAACCGCTATCCAATGCATCAAGAATTAATTCTCCAGTACCATATGTAGTGGCTTGCATCACATTAAGTGCATTGTCTGGCACATGCTTTAATCCAGACGCTTCAGCCATTTCTATGACACAGGTTTCCTTGTCATGGAGTACACCATATTGTGCAGAGACAGTATCGCCAAGTGGTCCTGTCACATTGAGTGTGGTGAATGTACCGTTCGTGGCATTTACCAAAGCTTCCATGGTGCCTTCACCTCCATCCCCAACGGGTAAGGTATGTATATCGGCTTCAGGGAATATATCAGAAATACCCTGACTCATATAGCGAGCAACCTCAGTAGCTGACATACTACCTTTAAATGAATCCGGTGCTAAAACAATTGTCATACGCCATCCTCATTGTAAACGATTTCATCGTTGTATTATTCTATTATATCGATTTAATTTTATTGAAAATAGGGTTAAAATATACAAAAATGATGTTATTAATTTGTATGAAAATGATAGGGGATAAAATGATGAATGTATTAACAGATGAATTAGCTGCATTAATCGTTGAGGAAACAGTAAAAAGAACGAATAGTAATATTAATATAATGAATTTTAATGGAGAAATCATTGCTTCGTTTGATAAGCGTAGAATTGGTCAAGTTCATGAAGGTGCGCGCAAAGTATTAGCGAGTGGGGATATAGTGATTTTGTCTGAAGAAGAAACGAGTTATTTACAAGGTACACAGCCGGGTATTAATTTACCAATTATATTTCAAGATAACGTAGTAGGTGTGATTGGTATTACAGGTGATCCATCAGCATTAGTGCATGTGGCTGATTTGGTGAAAATGTCCACAGAGTTGTTACTTTATCAAAATTATTTTACATATGAATTAGAAGGACAGCTACGTAGTCAGGAATTACTAATCGAGGAATTATTGAAAAGTGAACCCTCACAATCCTTTATCCAATATTTAACAAAACAATTAAATGTAGCGTTTCTAACTTATAGAAAATGCATCATTATTAATTTGGAGAAACAAATTTTTTCACGAAGTAGTATTGTACAAAGATTAGCTAAAATAATGGATAAGGCGACTTTCGCAGTCGCTTTTACTAATTATAATCATATTGTTATTTTAGCAACAGATGAGCTACAAGATGAACTGAATCAAAAAATATATCGCATTCATCAAGTATTTACATCCTTAAATTTAGATGTACGTATTGCTTCTAGTTTAGTGTTTACAAGTTTAAATGATTTTAAAAATGCTTACGAAGAATGTGAACTTGTGTTTATGTTAAACGAAGAAAATGTATCTTTCGCTTCATTTGAAGATGTGGAAGAAAAAACATTACTTTATCAGATAAATGAAGAAATAAGGGAGAGATATAAAAAAAGAATACTAGGTGAGTTAGACAATCAAAGTATTGAAACATTAAAAAGTTTATTTGAAAATGACTTGAATATTGCACAAACGGCTAAGTATCTTTATATTCATCGCAACACACTGCTATATCGTTTAGAAAAATGTAAACTACAAACAGGTTTGAACCCCAAAAAATATTCTGATGCAATCAAATTACAAATTGCTTTGTGGTGTTAAATAGTATAGATATTAAGTACAAAATATTTTATAAAATAGCTATAATCAATTAAAAAGATTACAGTATTTTTTGAGGTTTTCATTTTACAAATATGATAAGGCGAGAAAAAATGTTATTTTAGTAAATACAAAAAAGCGCTTTACAAATTACACGAGCAACAATATAATAAAATTAAGTTATTACTAAATAATTCTATTAAATTTAGAATAAAAATCTTTATAGATACAAAACGTTTTGTTTCCAATCTGAATTTACTTGTTATAGAAATGGCGCCATTTTTTGAGTTATTTAGTAATGACTCACATCAATCTTGCTTTGATGTATTTAAAAAGATGGGGAGTGAATATGATGGGTATGATATGATGAGACATGACTTATTTTGTAACTAAGTTTTAGCGTAAAAAATAATTACACTACAAAACAAACAGTCTAATCACGTCAAAATTAACGTGAAGTGAACCCTTAAACTTGTTGTAATTTAATAACAAGTATTCCTCTTTCACCACTTTCAAATGATTATATATTACAGTACCTACTTGAATACGCTTTATACTATGGTATTCAGTCACTTTTAAGTGAAATGCATACATTTATAAAACCCAACGCATAGACTCTAAATTTTATCTATTTCACCTACTTTTAATTCCTCATTTTTAAGGACCAGTTTAAAGAACATATGATTTGAAATAGAAAACATTGTAACGTGAGCTATCATTTATAGGGTAGCCTTTATAAATGCGTCTATTTTGATTACTACCACCCAACCCATATCATTATTTAAGTATGTCAGGAGATATTTTCACTTAAAAGGACAATAAACTGGTGAAACAATATGGCCTCAGCAACAATGCTTTCATTGTTACTGAGGCTTTTTTTAGTCATTTAACGTACAGTTTATCAATGAGTATTTGTTTAAATAATAGACAAAAATTAAATATATTTTATTGATGTTAAATATAATGGTTGTCTTTTTCTTTTTAATGTGACATACTCTATAACAATCAGTATAACATAATAACTTATAGAGGTGATTAAGTATGACAAAATATATTTATGCATTTGATGAAGGCCAAAAAAGTATGAAAGATTTATTAGGAGGAAAAGGTGCAAATCTAGCTGAAATGAAACGCTTAGGTTTACCAGTGCCAGACGGATTCACCATTACAACGGAAGCATGTATAGAATATTTAAATAACCATTCAAAACTACCTGATTTATTACTGAAACAGTTAGATGTAGAATTGGATGCGTTATCTAAACGTATACAGAAATCATTTTCTGATGATGGTGCTTTACTCCTAGTTTCTGTAAGAAGTGGTGCAAAAATTTCTATGCCAGGTATGATGGATACGATATTAAATCTAGGTTTGAACGATGAAAATGTAAAAAAATTAGCAAATAAAACAAATGATTCGCGCTTTGCATATGATTGCTATAGAAGATTGTTGCAAATGTTTGGTCAGGTTGTTTATGGTATTCCAATGTCATCTTTTGATACATATTTTGATCAATACAAGACACAACATCATTATGAAAGCGATGCAGAAATTCCAGCCGAAGGGTTAAAAGAAATTTGTGAACATTTTAAAGCAGTTTACTTAGATGAAGCATATAAACCATTCCCACAAGAACCGATTGACCAATTAACAGAGGCAATTGAAGCAGTATTTAAATCTTGGGATAATGATCGCGCGCGTGTATATCGTCAGTTAAATGAAATACCACATGATATTGGTACTGCAGTCAATATACAGGAAATGGTATTTGGTAATAGTGGTGAAAAAAGTGGTACAGGTGTAGCATTTACGCGTAATCCTATAACGGGAGAAGCAAAGTTATTTGGAGAGTATCTACTGAATGCTCAAGGTGAAGATGTTGTAGCAGGTATTCGTACACCTAAAGATATTGAAACATTGAAAGAACAAATGCCACATGTGCATGAGCAATTTGTAAAAGTTTCAACACAACTTGAAACGCATTATAAAGATATGCAAGATATTGAATTTACAATAGAAAATGAAAACTTATATATATTACAGACACGAAGTGGTAAACGTACTGCCAATGCTGCGATTCATATCGCTGTTGATTTAGTTGAGGAAGATGTGATAAGCAAAGAAAAAGCGGTCATGAATGTTGAAGTGAAATCTATTGATCAATTATTACATCCAAATTTTGATGAACAATCATTAAAACAGACGTCAGTTATAACTAAGGTCGGCTTACCTGCCAGTCCTGGTGCAGCTAGTGGCGCAATTGTTTTTTCTGCAGAAACGGCTAAACAACAAGCAGAACAAGGGAATAAAGTGATTTTAATGCGTCCAGAGACATCACCAGAAGATATTGAAGGGATGGTTGCAAGTGAGGCAATTGTTACAACGCATGGTGGTATGACATCACACGCTGCAGTCGTAGCGCGAGGTATGGGCAAGTGTTGTGTCACAGGTTGTTCAGACTTAGAAATTAATATTACAGATAAGGTTGTACATTATAAAGGTGGTTCACTATATGAAGGTGATATCATTTCAGTAGATGGCGCGAAAGGGGATATTTATTTTGGTGAAGTTGAGACAATCCAAGCAGAGCGTAGTCATGCTTTTGAGAAATTTATGCAATGGTCAGAAGAAAATGCAAGATTAGATGTACGCATGAATGCAGAAACAGCACAAGATATTCAAGCAGGTTATCAGTTTGGTGCTAAAGGGATTGGGCTTGTTCGAACAGAGCACATGTTTTTCGCGCCAGAGCGACTCATAGAAATGCGCAGATTTATTTTGTCTGATACACAGGATAAACGTATTGCTGCTTTAAACACAATTAAGCAGTACCAAAAGAATGATTTTGAAGAAATACTAAAACTTTCTGGTGAACGACCAACGATTATTCGTTTGTTAGACCCACCGTTACACGAATTTTTACCCAATTCAAATAACGAAAAAGCAACAGTTGCAGAGCAATTGAATGTAACGATTAAGGAATTAGACCAGTATATTGAAAGTTTAAATGAAGTGAATCCAATGCTTGGACATAGAGGATGTAGGTTAGCCATTACGTATCCTGAACTTTATATCATGCAAGCAGAAGCGATTATAGAAAGTGCATTGGAGCTGAAAGCGCAAGGTGTATCATGCCAACCAGAAATTATGATTCCTTTAGTTTCCACCGTTGCTGAATTTACAACGCTGAAAGCGCAAATTATTTCACGAATTGAAACATTACAACAAGAAGCAAAAGAACATATTCATTATATGATTGGAACAATGATCGAGACACCACGTGCTTGCTTGATTGCTAGTGAGTTAGCAAAAGAATGTGATTTCTTTAGTTTTGGAACAAATGATTTAACACAGCTAACATTCGGTTTTTCAAGAGACGATGCTGGTAAGTTTATTGGTACTTATTCTGAATTAGGCATTTTAGAGCACGACCCGTTCCAGACGTTAGATGTAGAAGGTATAGGTGAACTGATAAAAATTGCTTCACAACAAGCAAAATCAGCGAATCCAGACATAACAATTGGTGTGTGTGGTGAACTAGGTGGAGATCATAAATCCATTCAATATTTTAATCAATTAGACATAGATTATGTTTCTTGTTCGCCATTTAGAGTGCCGGGTGCATTGCTTTCAACTGCGCAAAGTGAAGTAGAAGGTGGCCGATTACATGTTTGATGACCAACAAGCACCACAGCTGAGATTATTTGTCATATCGGATTCTATAGGAGAGACAGCGCAACGAATGATTCATGCGACGTTAACGCAATTTCCTGACATTTCACAAATAGAGATAAAAAAATATCCATTCATTAAAAATGAAGAAGAACTGATGCATATTTTAAACAGAGCTAAAGAGTTGAATGCCGTTGTTGTTACGACATTAGTGAATCCAGATTTCAATATTGCAGGTCAACACCTTGCGAAAAAATTGCAAATTCCGTATATCGATTATATGTCTGATTTGATAGGCATTATTCAACAACAAACACAATGTAACCCCATACTAGAAAGTGGGGCATTACGTAAACTAGATGAAAATTACTTCAAGAGAATCGAAGCAATGGAGTATGCTGTGAAATATGATGATGGTAAACATTTTACAGATATTGGAGAGGCGGATGCATTGATTGTAGGTGTTTCAAGAACATCTAAAACGCCATTAAGCATGTACTTAGCAAATAAGGGCTATAAGATTGCGAATATTCCATTGGTACCAGAGGTTGATATTCCAGATGAGGTGTTTAAACATAAGCATTTGAAAGTATTTGGTTTAACTGCGAGTCCTGACTATATTTTAAATATTCGTAATGAGCGCGTTAAAATTTTAGGGTTATCGGGTCCGTCAAACTATAATAGTATGGATAGAATCAGAGAAGAGCTAATTCATGCAGAAGAAGTTTTTGAAAAATTAAATGCAACGGTTATTAATACAGAGTATAAATCCATTGAAGAATCTGCCTTTTATATTGAAAAATGCTTATAAGATGATTCAAAAAGAGAGAATAAGAGATATTAAGATAAATATACGAGTCACTGAGTACAGGAAAAATATTGGATTAGCGGCCTTGAAATTTTAATCATATTAAAGAAAAGCAGAAAAACGACCACTTCTATTTTAATAGAAATGGTCGTTTTTTTGTTAGCTTACATTGTTATGACCTCATTGCTTATGCTTCATTAAGGTTAGCTAGAGTTTCAACAATATCTTCTGAAGCGATAAGACCGCGTAATTTAGCCCAGTCATCTCTGCTTACAAAATGTACACGCTGACTTTTAACTGCTTCTAAGTCATCCCATTGATTACTATTTTGTAATTTATTTAAATCTTTATCGTTATCGTCTTCTACCATCACGATCAATCTTTCAGGGTTAACATTTGCAAGTTGTTCATAAGACATTTCTAAATAATCTGATTCTCTATAAGCAGGTAATGTGTCTGCAACTTTATCATTAAGTGCTGTTGCAAAGCCTAATTTAGTTAAAAATTCACCTACATACGTGCTATTTGAATGCGCTGTCACACCTTGTTCTGATACGACTGCAGCTAATGTTTCTTTATTTTTATCTATAGAAATTTGATTGTTAAAATCATTAACTAAAGCTTGATGTCTATCTAGACGCTCTTTAGCATCTTTAGATTTAGAAACAGCAGTACCAATACGTTGGAATACTTCTAATGTTTCTTGATAACCAGCATCGAAGCTTTTGAAAAGAATGGTAGGCGCAATTTCACTTAACTCTTCATAAATCTCTTTGTGGCGATCAGAATCACCAATAATGAGTTGTGGTGCTGATGATCTAATAGATTCAAAATCTGGGTCTAAACGTGTACCAACTGAGACATAATCGCCTACTGCTTCTCTAAGTGGTGATGTTAAATTTGTACTATCACCGTCATCGGCAATACCTTTAACATCTATATCTAAAGCAACTAATGCATCAACGAATGAAAATTCTAATGCTACTGCTGAAGTTATATCTTCTGGTAATTCACTTGTACCTAAATCATGTTTAAATTCAAAAGTCATCATATTACCTCCCTAAATTGCTTTTACTATTTATATTCCACACAATTAAAATGTGAAACATAACAATGATGTATAGGGTTGTCATAAATGATTCAGAGGGTGTTACGTTGGTTATTGATAATACATTGTAGAAGTTAGTGCTACGATTGATGTTCCTGGATTAAAGTAACTATGAGGCAAATCACTATTAAATCGAAAAGCTTGATGATGATTGATTGTATATTGTTTACCATCGACTTCGATTTCTAATACACCGTCATTAACAATAATATACTCTTCGGAACCAGGGTGGTGAGGGTCGGAATGCATTTTGCCACCAGGTTGGATTTCCATTTTAAACATTTCGAATTTCTTGTTCTCATCATAAGGAAAGTATGGATATATTGAAACTTCCTTATCAATGAGAGGGATGATATCACTTTCGTCAATAAAATCGATTGTATCATTGGATGTAGAAGTTAATTGCGACAATGAAATATGAAGGCCATTTGCTATTTTCCATAATGTGGTAATCGTTGGATTAGATTGTCCCTTTTCAATTTGACTTAACATATTTTTGCTGACGCCTGTTGCATTCGCTACTTTATCTAAACTTAGTTGATGCTTTTTTCGATAATCGGCAATATTTTTTGCTACGATGCTTTGAATATTATACAAATATATCTCTCCTGTTTACATTATAACGTACATATCGTACCATATAATGTGTTGTTTTCAAAATAGACCTGATAAGGTGGTAAATGATAGATTATGGAAAATTATAGAAAAATAAAACCATTCAATTGGTTGTTATTTATAGGAATATTACTTGTCGGTGCGAATTTAAGAGCACCTATTACTTCTATTGGGGTCGCATTGCCTGATATTAAAACGGATTTAGCAATGTCGAATAGTGCTGTTAGTGTTATTACGGTAGTACCATTATTAGCTTTTGCAGTCATTTCATTATTTGCAGCACGAACAAGTAATCAATTTGGTTTAGAAAAAACGATTTTTCTAGCCTTATGTTTAATTTTTATAGGTATTATTGTAAGATCAATGACAGAAATTTCCTGGTTATATATTGGGACAGTTCTGATTGGTATAGGTATTGGATTTGGTAATGTTCTAGCACCCGCAGTCATTAAGGCGAAGTTCCCATTACATATCGGTATCATGACGGGATATTATACTGTTGTAATGAATGTATTTGGTGGTTTATCATCATACGGTACTGCGCCATTGCTAAAGTCGTTTCATTATAATGTAGCAATAAGCTTAATCGGTATCGTAACATTAGTGACGATAATTATTTGGTCATTTCAATTAAAAGGTAAACAAGAAATGGCTACAGCGTTACCTCGTAAAAGTGTGAATGTGTGGAAATCTCCAATTTCTTGGCAAATCACGATACTAATGGGCGGACAATCGCTTATATTTTATTCTCTCATCAACTGGATGCCAGCATACTTGTCGCAGAGTGGTATGTCTATTAGTGAAGCGGGCGTATATTTATCTGTGTTACAGATTTCAATTATTCCATTTACTTTTATCACACCAATATTTGCAACTAAGATGAAATCGCAATTTACATTAACTTTCGTGACAGGATTGTTGTTTATTGCGGGTGTAATCATTATGTTATGCGTACCTCAACTGGCCATTATCTCTACAATATTGATAGGTGTTGCTGGGGGAATCGCTTTTGGACTTGTTAATACGTTCTTTAGTTTACGTACAGAACATAGTCAAACGGCAGCAAAATTATCTGGTATGGCACAGTCTATTGGTTATTTATTTGCCGCTATGGGTCCGTTATTATTTGGTGTTCTACATGATATGACGGGTACTTGGATTGCATCTTTAAGTATATTACTATTTACAGCAGTTATCATTACTTTGTTTGGTTCACAAGCAGGACGTAATCGAACAATCGAACAATCACTTCAAAAGTGAAGTGTTTAACTTGATTTTATAGAATTTAGATTAAAGCTAAAATGGTAAATATACCTATAATGGCATATAATGGGTATGAATCAATGTGAAATAAATCAGATTACATTGGAGACAATTGTATTAAAATTAATATATGTATAAGTAATATAAGATTTTAGAACTAAAACATTATAGTTAAAAATATTTTTAGCTATTAGGGAAAGAATGATGAGGTGAAGTTATGCAATTAATATTTGATCCAGGTGTAAGTCCCGTATATCGGGGTGTGTTAGCATTCTTCTTTGTTATCAATGTGATATTAGCCTTTGTTATAGTCTTTTTAGACAGGGATAGAAGAGATGCTACTGCAACATGGGCATGGTTATTTTTACTTTTTGTTATGCCTGTTTTAGGATTTTTCATTTATATATTTTTCGGAAGAGGTATTCGTAAGAAACGTGAACGTGGCTTTGCGCACAATCAGATAGAAGATGGGATGAAACGAGTTCAAGCCCAACTACAAGATTCGACAAATAAAATCAGTGATTCTGATAATCCTATTGTGAGAAAACACCGTGATATTGCAACAACACTTTTAACAAAAGAACCTTCTTTTTTAAGTAATGATAATAATATTGATATTTATACAGATGGTCATGATTTATTCAGTCAAATGAAAGAAGATCTGCGCAATGCGAAAACGTATATTCATATGGAATATTATGTATTGAATTTAGATGGTTTAGGTACTGAAATCATTAATATCTTAGAACAAAAAGCAGAAGAGGGACTTGAAGTGAAGTTACTTTATGATGCAGTAGGGTCTAAATCTGTACATAAGTCGAAATTTAAAAAATTCCGAGAAAATGGCGGACAAGTGGAGGCATTTTTCCAAGCTAAAATACCATTAATCAACTTTAGAGTGAATAATCGAAACCATCGTAAAATTGTCGTCATTGATGGGATGACAGGTTATGTTGGTGGCTTTAACGTTGGCGATGAATATCTGGGTCTAAATGATAAGTTCGGTTATTGGAGAGATACACACCTGAGAGTGAGAGGTGACGGCGTTGATGCCTTACAATTAAGTTTTATACATGATTGGAACTCCCAGGCTAAGCGTGAGCAGTTAGAATATAATATGAAGTATTTTCCAGATAATGCGTACCAAGGTGGTAATGTGTCAATGCAACTCGCACTGAGTGCACCAAGTGATAATTGGCATCAAATTGAATTTGGATATATGAAAATGATTATGAATGCCAAATCCTCCATATACATGCATAGTCCATATTTTATACCAGATAAAGGTTATATTAATGCGTTGCGAATCGCCGCTAAATCAGGGGTTGATGTTCGTTTAATTATCCCTAATAAGCCAGACCATATCTTTGTATACTGGGCGACCATTACAAGCGTTGCGCAATTAATTAGAGATGGTGTGAAGGTATATACTTATGAAAATGGATTTATTCATTCTAAGATGATGATTATCGATGATGAAGTGGCAAGTGTCGGTTCATCTAATATGGATATCCGTAGTTTCGAATTGAATTTTGAAGTAAATGCCTTTATGTATGACGAACAAATTACGAAACAACTTAAAGCAGCATTTCTAGAAGATTTAAAAGTATCAAAAGAATTAACAGAAGAACGTTATAATCAACGTTCAAACTGGATTAAATTTAAACAATCCATCGCCAAATTAGCCTCACCAATATTATAAAAGTCAAAATGAGCATTTAATTTAATATAAATTTTGTTGGAATCAGTAGTTATCATCGTATAACTACTGATTTTTTTATATGATATAATTATTAGAATAATTGAAAAACATTTTAATAATATAAATAATGATTTGATAAACAAAACAATTGAGGTGTGCTATGCAACGTGATAGTAACTTATACATTTATAGACAACTATATACACAATTAAAAGAAGATATCTTAGCATTTAAATATAATAGCCATGAAAAATTACCGTCTAAGCGAGTGATGTCCAAACATAAAGATATTAGCATAAATAGTGTGAAAGCAGCGTATGAACAGTTGCTAGCAGAAGGTTATATTTACACTCAAGAACGTAAGGGCTATTATATCGAACCCATAGATAAACTGATTATCGAAAACGATAAGCAACCGTCATTAGAAACATATCATGAGCATACAGCAACAGAATTTGAATATTCATTCTCACACATGAGCACTGATATATCAGAATTTCCAGTAGATACATGGACTAAAATGATGAAACAAGTTTTTCAAAATTATGATCACTATCTATCATCTATTCCTGAAGTAAAGGGTCCTATGGAACTTAGACAATCGATTGCGAAACTAATTTCCTATCAACGCGGTATCCATTGCCATCCTGAGCAAATTGTCATAGGATCAGGCACCAATGCATTATTAACCAAATTAATTGAGCTCATGACTAAAAATATAACCATTGCAGTTGAAGATCCTGGCTATTCTCGTTTCAGAACATTGCTAGAACAAACGCGTATACATATGGAGCCAATCGCATTGGATCGTAAAGGGATTTCGTTAGAGGGCATTAAAGACATTCAACCTAATGCAGTGATTGTGACGCCATCGCATCAATTTCCAATTGGGACAATTATGCCCGTTTCAAGACGTATAGATTTATTAAATTGGGCTAGTAAAACACATAGCTATATTATTGAAGATGATTATGATAGTGAATTTAAATATGAAACAGATAATATCCCGTCTTTATTTAGTTTTGACAAAAATGAGAGTGTTATTTACTTAGGGACATTTTCAAAAACACTGATGCCTAGTATAAGAATGAGTTATATGATTTTACCAACAAAATTAGTTAGACAATTTGAACTACAAAATCAAAACACAATTCCAGATTATTCCATGCTAAACGCTTTAACGTTAAATTTGATGATAAAAGAAGGGCATTATGAAAAGTATATAAAGAAAATGCATCAGTTATACGGTAAAAAAAGAGAGAACCTTATAGCACATTTGAGTATGGCTTTCGGCGAACATATCCAAATCAAAGATACACAAGCAGGATTGCATTTTATTATTGAAGTGAATTCTCCGTATTCATATGAAGAAATTGAAACACGTGCGAAAGAACAAAAATTGGAACTTTATACTATTAATAGATTTAAAGTGAAAGCGCTTCAAAAAAATAATGGCCCGAAAATATTGATTATTGGATTTTCAAAAATAGAACAAAATCACATACCAGAGGCAGTTCAACGTTTAAAAAGTGTACTTATTGAATAAACTGGTACCATTAAAAACCGATAACTGGTACTTTACAGAAGACCAATAATATTTTAAATTTCTAGACAATCAATGAAAATGTTTAAAACTAGGAGGTTTCATTATGTCAGAGAAATATGAATATTATAAAACGCAACGTGAAAAATATGTAGCTCGTGGTGTAGGAAACGGAAATTTACATGTAGCGGACGAGGCACAAAGTGCAACCGTTAAAGACGTCGAAGGTAATGTGTTCATTGATTTTGCTGGTGCCATTGGTACTTTGAATGTCGGACATTCCCACCCAGAAATTACGAAACACTTGAAAGCACAATTGGATAAATTTATACATCCCGGTTTTAATGTCATTATGTATGAAAGCTATTTAAATTTAGCGCAAAAATTAACGGAAATTACACCTGGTCATTTTGACAAAAAATCAATTTTGCTTAACTCAGGTGCAGAAGCTGTAGAAAATGCCGTTAAAATTGCAAGAAAATATACGGGGAGACAAGCCGTAGTCTCATTTGTAAGAGGATTCCATGGTAGAACGAATCTAACCATGTCTATGACGAGTAAGGTGAAACCATATAAATTAGGTTTTGGACCATTCGCTCCGGAAGTTTATCAAGCACCATACCCTAATATTTCTGAAAAATCTGAAGACTTATCAGATGAACTTTACACACAACATATAATCAATAAGTTACATGATTTCTTTATCGAAACGGTGGATCCGAGTGAAGTATCATGTATCGTCATGGAACCTGTTCAAGGAGAAGGCGGTTTTATCATACCTGATATCCAGTTTGTAAAAGCCGTTAAACAAATTTGTGAAGATAATGGCATTGTCTTTGTAGCAGATGAAATTCAAAGTGGCTTTGCTAGAACAGGTAAAACATTTGCGATAGAACACTTTGATGTTGAACCAGATTTAATTACGGTTTCTAAATCATTGGCTGCTGGATTCCCTTTAAGTGGTGTCGTTGGTAGAAAAGAAATCGTTGATAGCGCATCACCAGGAGAATTGGGCGGTACGTATGCTGGAAATCCATTAGCATGTGAAGCTGCACTTAAAGTGATTGAAATCATAGAAAATGAAGATTTAAATGGAAAAGCGGAACAACTCGGTCATCAACTAGAAGCATATTTAACAGCATTGAGTCAAGATTATGAGCAAGTTAAAGCTATTCGTCGTTTAGGGGCTATGGTTGCATTTGAAGTCGTTGATCCGGAAACTGGTGAACCTGACAAAGCGTTAACAGCTAAGATTATTAAAACTGCAAACGAAAAAGGCTTATTATTATTATCGGCTGGTATTAAAGGCAATGTGATTCGTTTCTTACCACCATTAGTTATTACAGATCAAGAATTAAACAAAGGTCTAAATATATTAACAGAAGCATTTGAAAAGGCCATTGAAAAGCAAACGAATTAATGAATAAGTAGCATTTATATTTTATAAGCGGAAAGGGTATGGATAAATGAAAGGGATTTTATAATTATATTTAAAAAGGGGTCGTTACCATGACAAAGTTAGAAGTAATTAATCCAGCTACTAATGAAGTTTTAGAGCGTTTAGATTATGCTACGCATGAACAAATTAATCATCAAATTAAACAAGCACATCAAGCATTTCAAAACTGGAAGAAGGTCGATGCGCACGAACGTTCAGCGAAATTAGCGCAATGGGCTCAATTAATTGATGATCATCAAGACGAACTTGCACGTCTGATTACATTAGAAGGAGGTAAGCCACTGGCAGAGGCAAAAGGTGAAGTAGCTTATGCGAACTCATACGTCAAATGGTATGCCGAAGAAGCAAAACGTGTATATGGTCGTACGATACCAGCTAATTCACCTTCGAAAAAAATTGTTATAGATAAATTTCCAGTAGGTGTCGTAGGCGCGATTACACCGTGGAACTTCCCAGCAGCAATGATTACGCGTAAGATGGCACCAGCATTGGCGGCAGGATGTACAATCATTTGTAAACCAGCAGTTAAAACGCCACTGACAACGATTAAACTTGTGGAACTTGCACATCAAGCGGGTTTTCCAAAAGATGCTATCTCCTACATTATTGCTTCAGGTAAAGACGCAGGGGACATTTTCACAAATCATAGTTTGATTAGTAAAGTGACATTCACTGGATCGACTGCTGTTGGTAAATCATTAATTGAATCATCTGCGCAACAAGTTAAAAATGTGACGATGGAGCTAGGTGGCTTAGCACCGCTTATCGTTCATAATGATGCAGACATTGAAGCGGCAGTAGACGGTACGATTGCTTCGAAGTTTAGAAATGCAGGACAAACTTGTATATGTGCAAACAGAATCTATGTTCACGAAGATATCGCCGAGGCATATAACGAAAAATTAATAGAAAAAGTGCATGCATTATCTGTAGGTGATGGCTTGAAAGAAGAGGTTAAAATTGGACCACTCATTGACAATCAAGCTGTAGAAAAAGTGTTAACACACATCAAAGATGCGCAAGAAAAAGGTGGGCAACTATCACGTAGCATTGAAGATATTCAAGCATTGGGCGGTAATTTCTTAAAACCGGTAGTCATTACGAATGCAAATTTAGATATGAAAGCAATGCATGAAGAAACGTTTGGACCAGTTGCGCCAGTGATGACATATAGTGATTTAGATGAAGTGATTAACATAGCAAATGACACAGAATTTGGCTTAGCTTCATATTTCTTCACGAATGATTATCGTACTGGATTAAAACTCTTTAATGAACTGGAATATGGTGTGATTGGTTGGAACGATGGTGGACCATCTGCTGCACATGCACCATTTGGTGGTTTGAAAGAAAGTGGTTATGGTAGAGAAGGTGGCGTAGAAGGCATAGAACCTTATTTAGAGACGAAGTATCTTTCTATACAAGAATAAAAATGCATTAGGATAAACCAAATCTTAAATAAAATATAAAATCAGTCAATTAAAGATTGAGAAAGCGATTGGTTAATCACATATGATAGGGCGCCGTTTATTAAAGTGAAATAAATACAACGCTACGCTGCGCGCTTCTCAACTTTAATTGACGTTATTGAAAATGTTATGGGGTATGTTCAATGAAATCACAATTTAATAAATCAATGAATATAGTTGATGTTTTATTTCTAGCTATTGGTGCCATGCTTGGATGGGGATGGGTAGTCTTGTCAGGAGAATGGGTATCAGCAGCTGGATTTATCGGAAGTATTGTCGCTTTTTTAATTGGTGGATTATTAGTTATTGTTATAGGCCTTACATACGCAGAGCTTGCATCAGCTATTCCGGAAACTGGCGGAGGATTTGTATTTGTTAAAAAGGCTTTTTCTCCTGGTATTGCATTCATTTCTGGTTGGTCCGTACTTTTTGGATATGTATCCGTAATTACATTTGAAGCGGTTGCTTTGCCCACAGTCATCGATTACGTCATTCCTTTTAAACATCATGGTTTTATGTGGAATATCGCTGGTTGGGATGTCTATTTAACATGGGTATTAATTGGTTCAATTGGTAGTATTGTATTAACATCACTGAATTATTTCGGCGTAAAACCAGCAGCCATCATGCAGACTGTGTTCACTATCTTTATTGTAGCAGTGGGCTTGTTGCTTGTATTTGGTGCTGGATTCAATGGCAACTTTAGTAATTTAAAACCATTCGAGAATGGTGTTGGCGGAACCATGTCCGTATTGATGATGATTCCATTTTTATTTGTAGGATTTGATGTCATTCCACAAATTGCTGAAGAGGTGAAAGCACCTTCTAAAAAGATTGGTGGCATTTTGATATTATCAATCATTGCTTCTGTTATATTTTATTTATTGATTGTATTTGGGGTAGCCACAGGACTTTCACCTTCAGCACTGAACACGAGTAGTTTAGCAACGGCGGATGCAATGGTTAATCTGTTCGGTCATAGTGGATTTGGTGTATTACTTGTACTCGGTGGTGTCGCCGGAATTATAACCAGTTGGAATGCATTTATTATTGGTGGAAGTAGAATATTGTATGCAATGGCTAAAAATAAAATGATTCCACAATGGTTTGCCTATATCCACCCGAAATTTAAAACGCCTACGCATGGTATTTTATTTCTAGGTGTACTCGCTTTTGTAGCACCGCTGTTAGGAAGACCAGCACTTTCGTGGATTGTTAATGCAGGCGGTATTGGTGTTGTTCTAGGTTATTTACTCGTTGCAATTTCGTTTCTTAAGTTACGCAAAACGCATCCTAATTTAGAACGTCCTTACCGTATTAAAAACGGACAAATTGTTGGTATCATTGCGGTTATTTTGAGCATTTTGTTTATCGTGATTTATTTACCGGGTATGCCGTCATCGTTAGCTTGGCCATCAGAGTGGTTAATTGTATTAGTTTGGTATTTGATTGCAGGTGTACTTTATTTAACTCAAAAAAGAAAGACAACAGAAGATGCCTATGTATCAATACAAGGAGACAAGCAATCAGATTATCAGTAACACTTTATATAAAACAGCCGTGTCAGTTTAATTTAACTGGCACGGCTGTTTTTAATGAAAATAGTTATGTTATTGAACTAGTTAGCGACATGGATAAGTTGATCGCCTGGCATAATCCACTGTTTTTTTAAGAAATACTTATATAAAGCAAAGCTAATGACTGCAGGCAATATAATATGGAAGATTATAATTAATAGCCAGGTTTGAAGTGAACCACCCATGGTATTAATCGTCATAATTTGGCCAATTAAACCACTTGTACCCATACCTGCACCAGCGGCATTATTTGTCATAGGAAATAGAGTTGTCATAACTGGAGCAACAACTGCACTTGCTATTGTTGGAGGTACTAAGATCATGGGATGTTTAATGATATTTGGGACTTGTAGCATACTTGTACCAATACCAATAGATAAAATACCACTCCAACCATTATCCTTATAGCCATTTACAGCAAAGCCTACCATTTGCGCCGCACAGCCTATCGTTGCTGCACCAGCAGCTAAACCACTTAAATCAAGCATGAGTGCAAGTGCTGCACTTGAAATTGGCGCAGTAAGTGCTAAACCAAAGATGACAGATACTAAAATTCCCATTATCAACGGTTGTTGTTCAGTTGCGACAATGATAACTTTACCTAACCCAGTCATAAACTCATTTAACGCAGGTCCAAAAAGTTTTGCGATAGCGCCCCCGATAACAATCGTGAGTAAGGGCGTAACAATGATATCGATTTTAGTCTTGCTTGCATAAAATCTACTTAATTCTACGACGATGAGTGTAGCAATATAGGCACCAACTGCACCGCCTCCAAACGTCGTATAACCTAGTGTGCCAACGATAACACACGAAAAAATAACTAGAGGTTTAGCGCCTAATCCATAAGCAATTGCTACCCCAATAGCAGCACCGGTAACTGACATTGCGACCTTACCAATTTCTGATAAAAACGATAAATCTATTTGTGGAATGAGTGTTTGATTGCCAATAGTTTCTAAGATAAGTCCAATAATTAAAGAGCCAAACAAACCCAAAGCCATAAAACTTAATGCTTCAATAACCCACCTATGCAAATGATTTTTCATTAAGTAATCTCCTTATTTTTTAATTAAATTATTTCATAAATTAATATTAGTATATAGATAGTTAGTGAAGTTGGCTAGACTATATTGGGATTTTTTTCACAATCATAAAATAAAAACTGCCAGTGCGTATCGAAACGCACTGACAGTGTTGTAATTGTATTTAAATGTATTAGGATAGATTAATTTTTGTTTACAGAAGCATCATAGATAGATTCAACTGTTTCGCCTAAAATTTTGTCGAATTCTTCATCAGATTGGTTCACATTTAAATCATTGATTAATGCACGAGAGAAGCTAGCGATTAAATCTTTATTTTGTTTAAGTACTTCATTTGCATGTTCTCTGCTATAGCCACCAGATAACGCAACGACACGTACAACGTTTGGATGGTTGATTAATGATTGATATTGATTTGCTTTTGTAGGGATAGTTACTTTAAGCATTACAAGTTGATCATCGTTGAGTTTGTTTAGTTCTTCTAAAATTGAATCAGTTAAGTATGCTTCAATCTCTTCTTTGTTTTCAGCATTAATATTAACTTCAGGTTCAATAATTGGAACTAAACCAGCTGCAATAATTTGTTTAGCTACATCAAACTGTTGTTTAACAACTAAATCAATACCGTCTTTATTTAGTTCTAAGATATTAGAACGCATTTTAGTACCGAAAATTTTATGTTTATTTGCACGATTTAGTAAGTCATCTAGCTCAGGCATAGGTTTCATTAATTGAACGCCATCTTTTTGTTCATCTAAACCTTTATCTATTTTTAAGAAAGGTACAACACCTTTATCAGCTAGATAGTCCGCTGTATGTTTGCCTTCTACTTCGCGGTCCATTGTTTGTTCGAACAGAATCGCACCTACAATTTTATCTGAACTAAATGATGGTGACGACACGATACGTGTACGCATGTCATGAACGAGTTTGAACATTTCGTCTTCACTGTCATATTGATCTTCTGTAACGCCGTAGTCACGTAACGCTTTAGGTGTACTACCACCACTTTGGTCTAATGCAGCAATGAAGCCTTTTCCATTTTTTACTTTGTCAAATTGTTCTTGATTCATTCTTACCACTCCTTTTACTATATTCTCTTATAGTATGATAAAAATTAAAAAATAACGCAAGCTGTAGGCTCTTTTACGATAAAATATAATGGAAATTGTGTCTTTAATAAAAACTTTTTCTGTAGCTAATATGATTTAGTAACTGAAATTAAAAATATGGGCGTTGGGTTATAAAATTCATCTTGTTCTGAGTACATACGTAAATAAATTTCAGTGTCTAAATGGATATGATCAAATCCTAATGATTTTAAGATATCCATATCTGTTTGAGGTCTGGGTTGGTGATTAATGGGTATATTTTGTTTGATTGCCTCGCTTTCAGCCAGCATATCTTTGCCGAGTGTGTGGTGTGCATGTTCAGTATTCAGGGATTTATAGTCAGTGAATGAATCGTTACCATAATTGGCATCAATATTAATCAGTTTACCGTTAGGTTTTAATACACGTAACCATTCTTGATATGCTGCCTTTGTATTAGGAAGTAGCCACGTTACATTGCGAGAAATAACCATATCAAAAGTTTCATCATTGAATTGTAGTGATTCAGCATCCATTACTTGAAAGTGAATATCTTGATGATGACTTTCGGCATTCTGTTTTGCTGATTGGATCATTTCAGGAGAAAGATCTATCCCTGTGACATCGCTACCTAGGTTTCCACATAAAATAGCTAAAAAACCCGCGCCAGTACCAATATCTAAGATTTTCATACCAGGTTGTATCGGGTTTATGTTATTAATTTCTTCTATCCATTTTTGAGCATGCGTACTTTCTAATTCTGCTAGCTTATTTTTACTAAAGGATTCAGCACGTTTATCCCAATAATTAATGATCTTTGATTTTTCCATTTAAATTCACTCCGCTTATTACAATTATTTTGCTGTTTACACTATTATAGAATATTTAAGTATAAAAGTTTGTGATGACTATTTAAAAACACACAAAAAACGACATACATTTAATTATGTATCGAAGAACCTTTATGCGATATTTTATAAAAAAACAGTCTTTTTCTCTAAAAATACAAAAAAATAAAAACAAATATTTATACGTAAATAATGAATAAAGATACATATTATAAAGTTTGTAAGATTCATTAATTTCATTAAGTTTAAACTTAACACTGTGATTATAGCGATTTATACTCCGAAATTAATTCTCTGTTTTATATAAATATTCATATAATTAATTTCAGAATATTGAATGCAATTTGCATTATTATTTAAAGTTCGTTAGGCTCATGTTTGTGAATTAATATATATTTTTGCTAATGTTTATCTATTTTTAGCGACTTTTACATAGTTATAAAAATAAATACAGGGGTGTTCAATAATGAAGAAAAATAAAGTTATGGATTGGACGACCTTTATAGGATCATCGGTTATTTTACTGATTGCAGTAATTCCTATGATGGTCTTTCCTAAAGCAAGTCAAGAAGTGATTACTAAAATGAACGATGCCGTTTCTAGTGCATTAGGTTCAGTTTATTTGTTTATCGGACTCGCTATTTTAATATTTGTTTTATACATAGCCTTTGGTAAGTACGGTAATGTAACTTTAGGTAAAGCGACAGATAAGCCCGAGTTTAATAATTTTAGTTGGGCTGCCATGCTGTTTTGTGCCGGTATTGCGTCTGATATTCTATATTGGGGTATTATCGAGTGGGCATTCTATTATCAAGATCCGCCACATGGTGGTAAAGGTATGACAGATAGTGCGCTTAATTATGCAACGATGTATGGTATGTTCCATTGGGGACCGATTGCATGGGCGACCTTTGTACTACCAGCGCTGTGTATTGGTTACTTATTATTCGTGAAGAAGAAACCTATTTATAAAGTAAGCCAAACGTTACGTCCAATATTAAAAGGGCAAACAGATGGTCTTGTAGGTAAGATTGTCGATATTATATTCATTTTTGGATTATTAGGTGGTGCAGCTACATCATTAGCACTTGGTGTACCAATGATTACAGCGGGGATAGAGCGCTTGACTGGTATCGATGGTGATAACATGTTAATGCGTGGTGCGATACTGTTTTTAGTAACTGCTATCTTTGCTTATAGTTCATATTCTGGATTGAAAAAAGGTATAAAAGTATTAAGTGATTGGAACGTTATTTTGTCATTTGTATTACTTGGATTTGTGTTAATTGTTGGACCAACGGTATTTATTATGGAAACGACAATTACAAGTATGGGTAATATGATTAAGAACTTTTTCGAAATGGCTACTTGGCTAGAACCATTTGGCGGTATTGGTGGCCGTAAAGAAACGAACTTCCCACAACAGTGGACAATATTCTATTGGTCATGGTGGATTGTTTATGCACCATTTATTGGATTGTTTATCGCACGTATTTCCAAAGGTCGTACGTTAAAAGAAGTAGTTTTAGGTACAATTATCTATGGTACATTAGGATGTATGTTGTTCTTCGGTATTTTTGGTAACTATGCTGTGTTTTTACAAATTAGTGGACAATTTGATGTGATCCAAAATCTGAATACACATGGTACGGAAGCTACAATCATAGAGGTATTGCATCAATTACCGTTCCATAATATTATCATTGTATTATTTATGCTTTCGGCAGTGCTGTTCTTAGCGACAACATTTGATTCTGGATCATATATCTTAGCAGCAGCATCTCAGAAAAAAGTAATTGGTGAACCATTAAAAGCAAACCGTCTTTATTGGGCGTTTGCGTTATGTTTATTACCATTTGCGCTTATGTTAGTCGGTGGCGAGAAAGCGTTAGAAGTACTGAAAACAGCAGCCTTATTGGCGAGTGTGCCAGTACTTGTAGTCTTTGTTATGATGATGGTCGCATTTATGCGGACACTTAATGAGGACCGACTTAAACTAGAAAGTCGGGCAGACAAGTATAGAGAGGTCGAGCGACGTTCATTGCGTATCACACAAGTTAGAGAACAAAAAGAAGACGATAATTTGTAATTTTAAATAAAAGCTGAGACAAGTACGATGTCTCAGCTTTTTTATGCTTTAACTTAAGGTTGAATTGTCATGCTTATTTGTTAAATAAAAAAGCGACCGTTTGAAATTTAACTTCACACGGACGCTTTTTGAAATTCTGTTGATTTTGGGCTAACTATCTTACACATATTTAATCTTCTTTGTAATTATTTTCAGGTATTGGGAAGTATTTAAATATTTCTCCACTTTCCAATGCATCACTTAAATGATCTAACCATTCGTAATAAGGTAACGTGTCGATGAGTTGCTGTTTCGTTTCGTTTGCCTCAGTTTTAATAGCGGCATCTGTACTTTCGTCATTAATAATTTTGTTTAGTATCGCAACGGCATCATGGACAGCTTCGGCATTAATTACGATTTCCCGACGCCATTTGCGTGTAAAGAAATTGCTAAAGAAGTTAAAGAAATCTTTTTCTGCAATAAAATGTTGTTTTCTACTACCGCGTGTAAATTGTTGCTTAACGATATCAAATTCTTGGAGTCTTTTGACCCCAGCACTCATGCTTGGTTTACTCATTTGTAATTGTTCACGCATCTCATCGAGTGTCATGCTATCTTCGAAGAGCATAGTACCAAATAAATTACCAACACTTCTGTTGATACCATATAAATCCATTGTTTCACCAATCGCATTGATAACAATATCTTTTGCTTCGTCTAATTGATGTTCAGGGTTGTTTGAATGTGCCATGTAGTACACCTCCGACCAAATATTTTATTGTGAATTCAAATTATAGCAGGTTAACGAACAGAATTTAAGTAGCGCTTTGTTTCTGAAGTTATGAGCCAATTGAAATTTGAACTGGTTTGACACGCTTTCGTTTACTATGGTAACATAAAATCTATAAAATTCGTTAAATAAAAATTTAACAAACTTAACGGAGGTAATTTTAATGGAACTTGTAAATCAATTGTCTCGTCGTCAATACATTGATGGTGAGTGGGTAGATAGCTCGAATCAAGCAACAAGAAAAATTATTAATCCATTTAACCAAGAAGTCATATTTGAAGTAGCAGAAGGTACTGCTGAGGATAGTGAACGTGCGATATTAGCTGCACGTCGTGCTTTTGAAAAAGGTGAATGGTCATTAGAAACAAGTGAAAATAGAGGCAAAAAAGTACGTGCTATTGCCGATTTAATTGTGACACATCGTGAAGAATTAGCGAGACTTGAAACATTAGATACAGGTAAAACATTAGAAGAATCTTACGCAGATATGGATGATATTGCGAACGTATTTAACTATTTTGCAGGTTTGGCAGATAAAGATGGTGGAGAATTGATAGATTCTCCAATCCCAAATACAGAAAGCAAAGTAATAAAAGAACCGATTGGAGTTGTAACTCAAATTACACCATGGAATTATCCTTTACTGCAAGCTTCATGGAAACTTGCACCTGCATTGGCAACAGGTTGTTCGCTTGTTATGAAACCAAGTGAAATCACGCCGTTAACAACAATTCGTGTATTTGAATTAATGGAAGAAGTTGGCTTCCCTAAAGGTGTGATTAATTTAGTATTAGGAAAAGGATCTGAAGTTGGTGAACCGTTATCTGCACATAAAGAAGTGGATTTAGTGTCATTTACTGGTGGCATAAAAACTGGTAAACACATTATGAAACAAGCAGCAGATCATGTTACAGATGTAGCGTTAGAACTTGGCGGTAAAAACCCAAATGTCATTTTTGACGATGCCGATTTTGACTTAGCAGTAGATCAAGCATTAAATGGCGGATTCTTCCATGCAGGTCAAGTATGCTCTGCTGGCGCAAGAATTATCGTGCATAACGATATTAAAGAAAAATTCGAAGCAGCCCTTATTGAAAGAGTTAAAAATATTAAATTAGGTAATGGTTTTGACTCAGAAACGGAAATGGGACCTGTGATTTCAGCTGAACATAGAGAAAAAATTGAAAATTATATGGAAATTGCAAAAGCTGAAAATGCAACGATTGCTATTGGTGGTAAACGTCCTGAACGTGAAGACCTACAAGATGGGTTCTTCTTTGAACCAACTGTAATTACAAACTGTGATACTTCTATGAGAATTGTTCAAGAGGAAGTATTTGGACCAGTTGTAACAATTGAAGGTTTTTCAACTGAAGCAGAAGCCATAGAACTTGCGAACGATTCCATTTACGGTTTGGCTGGCGGTGTCTTTACACAAGATATAGGCAAAGCTGAACGCGTCGTTAATAAATTGAAGATGGGAACAGTTTGGATTAATGATTTCCATCCATACTTTGCCCAAGCACCTTGGGGCGGCTATAAACAATCTGGTATTGGTAGAGAGCTTGGTAAAGAAGGTCTAGCTGAATATCAAGTAGAGAAACATATATTACGTAATACAAACCCAGAACCAGTTAATTGGTTTGGTAAAGCATAATATAGATTTTCAAATAAGAGAATGAACGTATATAAATTAGAGGAGGCAGTATCACAATGAAGCAATCATACGATTATATCATTATAGGTGGTGGAAGTGCTGGGTCAGTACTTGGTAGCCGTATAAGTGAAGATGTATCGAATAACGTACTTGTATTGGAAGCTGGACGTAGTGATTATCCATGGGACTTATTAATACAGATGCCTGCAGCATTAATGTATCCAGCTGGAAATAAATTATACGATTGGATTTATGAAACGACACCTGAGCCACATATGGATGGACGTAAAGTCGGTCATGCACGTGGTAAAGTTCTAGGTGGTTCAAGTTCGATTAACGGTATGATTTATCAAAGAGGTAACCCAATGGACTATGAAAAATGGGCGAAGCCTGAAGGCATGGATTCATGGGATTACGCACATTGTTTACCGTATTTTAAACGTTTAGAAAAAACATTCGGTGCAACAAAAGATGATCAATTCCGTGGACATCACGGACCAATTAAACTAAGAAGAGGTCCAGCTGATAATCCGTTATTCCAGGCTTTCTTCGATGCAGGTGTTGAAGCAGGTTATAATAAAACACCAGATGTAAATGGATTCCGTCAAGAAGGATTTGGACCATTTGATAGTCAAGTACATAATGGTCGTCGTGTTTCTGCATCTAGAGCATATTTACATCCAGCGATGAAACGTAAGAATTTAGAAGTGCAAACACGTGCATTTGTGACGAAATTAAATTTTGAAGGTAACAAAGTAACGGGTGTTACATTTAAGAAAAATGGTAGAGAACATACAGTAAATGCGAAAGAGGTTATCCTATCAGGTGGTGCAATTAACTCCCCGCAATTACTACAATTATCAGGTATCGGTGATTCAGAACATTTACGTTCATTAGGTATTGAACCACGTATTCACTTACCAGGTGTTGGTGAAAATTTTGAAGACCATTTAGAAGTTTATGTGCAACATGCATGTAAAGAACCTGTTTCAATGCAACCAAGTTTAAATAAATTAAAAATGCCATTCATAGGATTACAATGGATTTTCGGACGTAAAGGTGCTGCAGCATCAAACCATTTCGAAGGTGGTGGCTTTGTACGTTCAAATGAAGATGTAGATTATCCAAACTTAATGTTCCACTTCTTACCAATTGCGGTAAGATACGATGGTACGAAAGCGCCAGCTGCACATGGTTATCAAGTGCATGTAGGACCAATGTACTCAAATTCTCGTGGACATTTAAAAATCAAATCAAAAGATCCATTTGTTAAGCCAGATTTTGTGTTTAACTACTTATCTACAGAAGAAGATAAACGTGAATGGGTGGAAGCAATTAAAGTAGCTAGAAATATCTTAGGCCAAAAAGCATTAGACCCTTATAATGGAGGAGAAATCTCTCCTGGACCTGAAGTGCAAACAGATGAAGAAATTATTGAATGGGTAAAACGCGATGGTGAAACAGCATTGCATCCATCTTGTAGCTGTAGAATGGGGCCAGCTTCAGATGAAATGTCAGTCGTAGATCCAGAAACGTTCAAAGTACATGGTATGGAAAATCTACGTGTTGTAGACGCATCTATTATGCCACGTACAACAAATGGTAACATTCATTCACCTGTATTAATGATGGCTGAGAAAGCAGCGGACATCATACGTGGTAAAAAACCATTAGATCCAGAATATATTGATTTCTATCGTCATGGTGTACATGATAAAGATGCGGGTACTATAAAGTAATGTTTGATTATGATATTTTAAAATAAATGAAATAGATATAGAGGTAAGGCATGTATTTGTTATTATCTCTGACTGCCGACAAAGGCTTAGACTTTGTTGGCAGTTTTTTTGTGCACGTCCGACTAACATTGCCTTTTTTGATACTTAAAGCTTTTACGAGTTCATTTTCGACAGACGCACGCATAACGCGCTGTTACGTAATATGAGAGATATTATTTATCGGGGAGACTTGGTTAAATCTATGGTGGTTGAATGAATGACTTTTATACACCACAAATATTACAAGGAAGTATCATTTAATTTTGTTATAATGAGTAAAATAAACCATAAACAAAGTAGGGATACCCAATGGAATTGAGAATACTTAGATATTTTTGGACAGTTGCTGAAGAACATGCGATTTCAAAAGCGGCAACGGTACTAAACATTACGCAACCTACATTAAGTAGACAAATGCATGACTTAGAATTAGAACTAGGGGTAGAGCTCTTTTATCGAGAAAATAAAGGTATTATGCTTACAGAAGAAGGCATATTTTTAAAAAATAGAGCAGAAGAGATATTGTCATTAACGAATCAGACGCAACAAGAATTTGAAAATAAAAAACAACAAGCGTTGAGTGGACATATTACGATAGGATGTGTAGAAGCGGATAATTCTGACACGCTTGCCATGATATTAGAAGAGATGGTGAGAGAACATCCTTTAATCACTTTTCATATCGTAAGTGGTATAGGCAGTGAAATCAGTGAGCGTCTTGATAAAGGATTATTGGATATTGCGATTTTAATAGAACCCATTGCAATGGAAAAATATGAGCAAGTACCTTTACCGAGACCAGAGCGTTGGGGTTTGCTTGTTTCTGAAGATTCTCCATTTAGAGGGCAATCCTCAATACATCCTGGAGATTTGAAAAAAACAAAATTATTAATGTCTAGAAGACCAGAAAATCAAAAAATGATTTCAGAATGGAGTCAAATAGCAGTCAATGACTTGCAAGTGATTGGAACGTATAACTTAATATTTAATATTTTTTCATTGGTAAGAAATAATGTTGGTTCAGCTGTTGTGATTGAAGGTGTAACATCGAATAGAAATTTAGATAATTTAGCTTTTATTCCATTTAAACCAGAACTTTACACACATTGTGTTTTAGTATGGAAGAAAAGTAGAATACAAACACCTATTTTAAAAAACTTTATCAAAAGGTTTAAGGAAATGAATCATCCACAGTAGATTTATTTCATAAAGAACGCATGCTTATAAAGCATGCGTTCTTTTATTTTAAGCATTAGACGAATGTCTGAAATGGCACTAATCTGTAGTTGTCTTCAAAAATGTATTAATTAGGAGTGATATATATGGCTAAAAAACAAACTGCAGGTAGAGATAATTTAGGATCATTCGCACCAAAATTTGCTGAACTAAATGATGACGTATTATTTGGAGAAGTTTGGTCTAGAGAATCAGAACTGTCTCCTTATAAAAGAAGTTTAATAACAATAACTGCGCTCATTACAGGTGGGAATTTTGAACAATTAACAGCGCATTTAAAAATAGTTAAAGAAAATGGTGTAACCAAAGAAGAAGTAGTAGAAATAATTACACACTTATCATTCTACGTTGGTTGGCCAAAAGCATGGTCCGCATTTAACATTGCCAAAGATATATACAATGATTAATCAATAATAAGGAGGCCTATCATAACAATGTTTATACTGCCATTAATTTTAATTGGGGTTGGGCAGGGGTTTATTTTTACGCCATTAACAAATTTAGGCGTATATCAAGTGACGAATGAGCAATCAGGTATCGCTTCTGGATTAGTCAATCTAGCTCATCAAATTGGATCATCAGCGGGTATCGTCTTTGAACTCATTATTGCAACGACATTACTGCATATTTTAAACTTTGAAAATAACAACAGTAGTTTAACGCTCATTTCAATGGTGATTGGGACAGTGATTCAAATCATCATGTTATTGTATGTTTTATTAGTATTTAAGAAAAAAGAAAATAAGTACGAAATATAATATTTGAAGTCGTTATTTCCTAGGAAAGCATGCACAATCGAAAGTGTTAGAATTTAAATATAAAGAGGACCAATCCATACTAAGGATTAGTCCTCTTTTTTGAGATTAGGGATTTATGACCCAGACGCTTTATTTTCAGAATGAGTATTTTTTTTCCTAATTATTTCTAATTTAATAGGCTAGTTGTTATTTTTAGTAATTAAATCGGAAATTGCTTTAGACGCTTGTCCATTTTCTAATGAACAAAAGTCATCATAAAACTGATTGATTTTGTCATTGTAATCTATTGAAACTTGATCTAGATTTTTTAGATCTTCTGTTAATTGGTATGGATCTTGGTGAATAGGTCCAGGTAAATCATTGTGATAGTCTAAATAGAATCCGCGTAAATCTTGACCGTATTTATCTAAATCATAAGCAAAGAAGAATTGAGGACGTTTCAATACACCGTAATCAAACATGACGGATGAATAGTCTGTGATAAGGCAATCTGAAATTAAATATAATTCAGAGATATCACTGTAGTTTGAAACATCAATGGCAAAATCTTCATAACCACGTAAATCTAAGGCATTAGAAATGAGATAATGCATTCTCAATAGTACAACATAGTCATCGCCAAGTTGTGCTTGTAAATTATCTAAATCAATTTGTAGATTAAATAAATATTTACCTTTTTTCACAAATTCATCATCTCTCCAAGTTGGCGCATACATGATGACTTTTTTATCTGCAGGTAAGTTTAAATTTTCTTTAATTTCTTGGATATATGATTTGTCATTTGCATGGTTAACTAATACATCATTTCTAGGATAACCAATTTCAAGTAGTTGTTCAGGTTTCATCCAAAATGCAGTCTCGAAAATTTTAGAAGAATATCTATTTGGTGACACTAAATAATCCCAACGGCTTGTTTCTTCTCTAAAATTACGTTTATAGTTATCCGTTGTAGTTCCTGGCATACGAATGACTTTCATATCATTTGCTAATCGTTTTAATGGTGTGCCGTGCCAATTTTGTATATAAACTTGGTTTGGTTTTTTATTCAGATAAAGCGGTAATCTCGCGTTAGACACCCAGTATTTAGCTTTTGAATATGCTTCATAGTAAGCTTTAGAGCCTTTTTTAACTTTTTTAGCTAAGCCAGGAATTTGTACTTTAGAAGGGTTTTTAAAGACCCATATAAATTCATAATTCGGATAGCGTTTCATCATATATTCGTAAATATATTTCGGGCTATCACTGTAATTTTTACCAGCAAATGCTTCAAATACAATCGTATTTGGACTCACTTTATCTTCACTATCTGTTAATTGGTATAATGCACGATTTTTATTTTTTCTACGTAACAAGATACTTTTTACTAAACGTGCTTTTTTTCTAAGTTTATTTATTTTAAAAGCGGATTTACGTTTATTCACCATGAGCATCAATGACTCTAATATAAAGAGTGGTTTCTCATTTTTGAAAAGCGTCGGAATTAATTCTCTTGTCACTTTTGGAAGCAATTCACTGTTATATTTATAACGCTCAGGGGTTTTTCTTGATGAGGGTTCGAATGAATGTTTGTAAATATTTTTCATTTTATTTTTTATGAAAACTTTATTTTCTTTTAAAGGCGCACGTTGAACAGAATCAGAGAAACTATATACATAATCGTTGAACGTAATGCCAAAATCTTGTTTAGACAGTGCTGGTTTCACAAACGGGTCATAGATTTCCCCTTTAATATAGAAAGGAAAGCGACTGACACGCACGAATCCATTGGCATATTTAATAAATTCTAAAATAAAGGACCAATCTACAAAGACGTTCAAGTCTTCATTAAATTGTAAGTTATGGCCACGTGCAATTGCAGTTTTGAAAACAATATTACATGCAGTTTGCTTTCTTAAAAATTGATTAGAATGTGTTTTAGTATTTAAATATTGAGTACGCACTAAATTTTGGTCAACGTATTGAGGTATATCCAACGTGAACCCATGGATAGGCGCAATTAACGCATCGAATTGATTTAGTTTCTTCATATAAAATGATAATGCATAGGATGCCAAATAATCATCAGAATCAATAAAGATAAAGTAAGGAGATTCAACTTCTTTCAAGCCCATGTTTCTAGCATGCGCATGTCCTGTATTTTCTGGTAAATCAATTGCTTTAATTGGAATATCCCAATCTTTAAGTATTTGTGTTGCAAGTGGTTTCGATTGATCTGTTGAACCATCATTTACTAAGATGAGTTCAAAATCTTGGAATCTTTGTTTTTTAAGGCTTATTAAACATCTTTCGATATAATCTTCTGAATTGTAATAAGTCACTATGACTGATATAGACTTCATTGTGTTCCCTCTTTTTACTTAAATTTTCTCACTATCTTCTATATAAGGTAAAATATTAACAAACTTTGTTTTATCTTTTCAACTTTGAAATCAAATTTTTTTGATTATTATGTGCATAAAACGTACGAATAATAATATATTATTATTTATAAGCATATATTATTTCTAAAGCATATATTGTAGCACGGTTATGTAGTATAAAGAAAAGCAAAAGACTTCAACTTATAGGTAAAATACATTATTTACTTTTATTATATTAAAGCATAGTTAGTAGTTTTGGAAATGTATATAAAAATATTAAAGACAGGGGATGAATATCATGACAATAAGATGTGCTAAAGATAATGAATTGAAACTCATTAACAAAGTTATACCAAAGTTATTCAAAGAAGCGATGATGGTGAATTTTGATTTATCAGATGCGTCATTGCGGGATATGTCAAGTCAATTGCTATTGCAAGGTGCAAAATATTATGTGTTGATTGAAGAAAACATATGCAAAGGATTTGTGCTTATTGATAAAAAAACAGATTACCTTGAACAACAAGATTACGGTTTTATCTATGAGTTATATGTCTTTGAAGGTTATAGAAGACAGGGTGTTGCTAAAAAGTTAATGTATTTTGTTAATGACTTTTTTAAAAGACAGCATATTGGTGAAGTTAGGTTAAATGTAAATGTACAGAATAAAGCTAAATTATTATATGAAAAAGTTGGTTTTCAAGAGAGAAATATTACAATGTCTATGAAAGTAGTAGAATAATTTTTTGAATATTTGCTATTTTTAAAAACTTTATTTTTCTTTTAATAGCAAGGGTTTTAGACATTATTAGTAATAAAGGTAAATTTAATAATCAAAAATATTGTTGATAGCGTTTTCATTTAGCGTTAGGTTTTTCTATATTTACCAATGTTGTAAACAAGTCGGGAAATTAAAAATGAAAAACTATCGTTATTTTATCATTACGATGATTATTATTATGACAATGATCAACTATGTCGATCGTGGCGCTATTTCCTATGCTCAAGAAGATATTATTAACGAATTTGGTTTCGATAATATCGCTTGGGGATCAATATTAGGTTATTTTGGCTATGGTTATATGCTTGGTTCATTGTTTGGAGGGGTTACAGCAGATAAAAAGGGGGCCAAAATTTGTTTGGTTAATTGCTGGTACACTTTGGTCATTATTTGAAATAGGTATGGCATTTGCTGGTGAGATAGGCATGGCTTTATTTGGCGGTTCTGCATTAGCTGGGTTTGGCTTATTAAGAGTACTATTTGGTGTATCTGAAGGTCCAATATTTTCTACAATCAGTAAGACCAATGCAAACTTGGCAGCACCGAGAGAACACGGTTTATTATCAGCTTTAGGTTTAATTGGTGTACCACTGGGTGCGTTAATCACAGCACCGATTGTTTCTGGTTTCTTAGTTATTTCAACTTGGCGCGTGCTTTTTGTAATTTTAGGTTTATTAGGTCTCGTATGGATTATTATTTGGTATAAAGTATTTACCGATTATCCTGAAGATAATAAACATGTTTCTCAGGAAGAAATTGAAAGTATTCGATCCACAGAAGAAACGGTTCATGGTGAAAATCCAGTTGAAACTGAGCACAATGCACATGAAAAATGGTATCACTTTTTCAAAAGTCCGACACTTATCTTTAATATGGT
The DNA here is from genome assembly GCF_000798895.1 of Staphylococcus sp. ZWU0021. Taxonomy (NCBI): domain Bacteria; kingdom Bacillati; phylum Bacillota; class Bacilli; order Caryophanales; family Staphylococcaceae; genus Staphylococcus; species Staphylococcus sp. ZWU0021. Next base: position 508,176 of record NZ_JTLN01000030.1, on the reverse strand, counting down.
TGGTTATTTTGGTTTTCAATACATAAACTTTTTGATTTTAACTTGGACACCAAAATATTTACAAGACGAGTATCATTTTGAGATTCACTCATTGTGGTATCTTGGTATGCTTCCCTGGATAGGTGCTTGTTTTACAGCATGTTTCGGTGGAAGATTATCAGATTGGTTACGTGTGAAAACAGGCAGTCTAAGAATTGCACGATCAGGTTTAGCGATATTTGGAATGACTTTGGCAGCGATTTGTTTTTTAATTATCCCAACAACCAATCAAATTGGCTGGATAATGTTCCTAATGATGCTAGGTAATGCCTGTATATTCTTGCCAAATGCTGTTTATTGGTCTGTCATTATTGATACAGCACCGAAGAAAACTGGGACGTATGGCGGTATTACGCATTTCTTTGTTAACTCTGCAACGATTATAGCGCCAACGTTAACAGGTATACTTGTAACATTATATGGATATTCATCAATGTTTATATCTGCAGTAGTAGCGGCAGTCATCGGTATTATTGCGATGTGCTTTGTTAAACCAGGTATTAAAAAAATGAAACCAACTTCATAAATCAAATTTATGTAAGTTACATGGATATATTCCAAATGCTTTAAAGAAGTATTACTTATAAAATAAAGCTACGAGTATAAATGACCATCATTTTAATATGAGGTTCATTTATACTCGCTTTTTTTGTTTTTACTCAAAGTAAATAGTGTGGGGCGTTTGAGGTAAAACATTTTTTGTTCCTAATTATAAACAAATGATTTGTAATTATAGCTAAATTGAGTATAATTTGATTTTGTTAAAAATGATTAAGGAGAAATAACAAATGATAAATAATAATTTTGAAGAAATTTTAATGAATAGAAAGTCTGTAAAAGTATTTGATGAACAAGTGAAAATACCGAAAGCAGAAATGGATGAAATGATTAAAAAAGCAACGACAGCACCATCATCAGTTAATATGCAACCGTGGAGATTCTTAGTAGTCGAAAGTGATGAAGGTAAAGACACATTACGTCCGCTCATTCGTTTTAACACACGTCAAAATGATTCATCAGCGGCTATGGTCGTTATTTTTGGTGATATGAAGAGTCAAACAAATGCCGAAGAAATTTATGGTAATGCAGTTAAACATGATTTAATGCCGGAAGAAGTAAAACAAGAAATGTTAGAAAAAGTCATACCATTATATGATAATGCACCAAAAGAACAAATGAATGACATTGTGAAGATTGATAGTAGTTTAGCCGCAATGCAATTTATGCTTGTTGCGAAAGCGCATGGATATGATACAAATCCAATTGGCGGATTTGAAAGTGATCAAATCGCAGATGCATTTGGTATAGATTCAGAACGCTATGTACCCGTACTAATTGTTGCGATTGGTAAAGCTAAAAATCCAGCCCATGGTTCTTATAGATTACCAACAGAAACTGTGACTAAATACGTTTAATATATAGTGAAAGACATTTTTTAATATTGAAAAATGTCTTTTTTTATTTCTTTATAAAAAATAGTATTCGATTTTACAACTCTATTGATATATTGACTTATCAAATTTATAATAAAATTTAATGAGTATTGATAGGGGTTATGAAATATGTGGAAATATGGGATTATTTTGTGTTTTTTGTTTTCGTGTTTTTTAGTTTTATGTGTAGGTTGTTTAAATGAAAAAGATAAATTAACGCAAACGTTATCTTTTTATGCAGTAGGCGATAATTTAATCCATCCAGTCGTTTATCAGGATGCTTTGCAAGATAATGGACAGTTCAATTTTGAGTCAATGTATGACAATTTAAAAGATGAAGTTCAATCAACAGATGTATCATACATCAATCAAGAGTCGCCACTTGGTGGTGATGAACGCGGTTTGTCAGGATTTAAACAATTTAATACGCCAGAGGCAATCGCACAAAACATAGTACATACTGGATTTAATGTGGTTAATGGAGCTAATAATCATGCTTTAGATCAAGGAACTGCAGGTTTAGAAAATGAAATCAGCGTTTGGAAGCAATTTAAGTCCGTGTTTTATTTCGGAACGTTTGATTCGCCAAAGCAACATGATACGATTCCTGTAATTGAGAAAAATGGAATAAAAATGGCAATGCTGAGTTATACATATGGAACAAATGATATTCCTAGAGAAAAACCATATCAAATCAATTATTTTGATAAGGCACAAATCAAAAAAGATATCGCAAGCGCAAAAGAAAAAAGTGATGCAGTTATCGTCTCCGCACATTGGGGTAATGAAGGTAAGACTAAACCCAATGAGACGCAACAACAGTATGCCAAAGTGTTTGCTGATGCGGGTGCAGATGTCGTATTAGGCACACATCCACATGTGATACAGCCAGTTAAATGGGTGAAAGGGAAAGATAATCATAAAACACTCGTTGCTTATTCCCTGGGAAATTTTCTAAATGGACAAGCTACAGGAACTGAAAAGAATATATTAGGTGGTAACATACGTTTTAATTTAGAAAAAAATCCTAAAGGCGTACAAATCAATAATGTTAAATGGAAATCATTGGTGACACATTATGAAAATGGGGAACCTTATTTAAAAGCAACTCCTCAAAATTTTAAAATGTATAAATTAGATCATTATAAAGATGAGCAGGCACAATATCATGCTTTAAATGATAAAAAAGGCATGGAAGTATCACGTCAGAGACTTGTAGGTATTACGAAAGATGTGATTGATAAACAATATCTGGATGAAAAGAGTTACTAGTATGTTGCGTAAATATATATATAAAAGTGCAAAAGCGCCCTCTCGTTACTACACAGTATTGAAGTGTAACAACGAAAAGGGCGCTTTTTAACACGTTATTGTTCAACTTTTTTTGCTAAATTTGTAATGTATTTAAAGAAGGCATCGTGTTCGACATGATCGACGACTGAAATTGTTCTGCCGTGTACATCATCTATATACGTTTGCCCCTGACTAGGCCCTTCTGTATAAACACTAGCATTGACCGAATGTTGCTGTACCAATTCAGGTTTACCTACATATGCAGTTGTTAGTACATCCCATAAGAAATAAGTAGAATTCGTTTGGAAATGTGTTAATGGAGGTACAGCAGCATAACTGACTCCTAAGAAATCAACACCTGGATAATGTCGTTCGTTTGCCCAAGCTTGTCTAATATCCCATGTCAGTGGTACACGATTTGTACTTTCTAATGCGACTATGTCTATTTTTATATTTGTATCAAAGACGGTTTTAACAGATTCTGGATCCCAAAAAGCATTCCATTCTGCAGTGCCATCGTGTTCAGGTTCTTCGACATTTCCTTTTTCTAAAAATGTACCACCCATCCATACTAAACGTTCAATTTTATTAATAATTGTAGGCTCAACTGTTACGGCTTTAGCTAAATCCGTTAATGGGCCAGTAAATAATAAAGTCACTGGAGCATGACTCTTTTGTAATTTTTCAATAATATCTTCATAAGCATCGTGTTCAAGTAAATTTGAATGGCTTTGATTAGCTTCGTTTAAAATAGGTAAAGCGTCCATAAAAAATGCATGCATACGCCAATCTTTAGGGAATGGATTTTTTCCGCGTTGTTTCGAAGCGGCGACATGAATCGGTTGCTTGCTAAAGCGATTAATGATTTTTTGAGATGCACTTGCTGCAGGTTCAACATAGCTATCAGCACCAATTGCACTCACACCAATGAGTGATACATCCTCCATTTGTAGTAACAGAAATAGAGAAATTAAATCATCGACGCCACCGTCATGGTTAAAATATATTTGTTTCATAAAATATCCTCCGTTTCATTTTGTAAATCTATTATATCAAAAGTGAATCAGAGTCATATCGTGTTGAGAAAAAAGCGGCGTCTTTGAGATATCATGTTGGAACTTATTGCCTTAAATACTTATATAAATACTAAAAGATTGAAGTGTGTGTTTACGATACGGCATTAGATGAATGTCTATAATTAAAATGGCATTTAATAAATTCGCGAAATCATTTTAAAATTTATTGATTTTGAAAATTAAAAAATAATAAATTATAACTTATAAGTGTTTATAAGTTAATACATAGGTTATGTTATATAAATAGAAACAATTTAAGGGGTGTTTTTATTTGTGAAATTTAAAAAAGAGAAAGTTAACAGAGTAGATTCTGATCAAGCCAAAAAAGGTGTTGTAGCCACAGGGATTGGTAATGCAATAGAATGGTTTGATTTTGGTTTATATGCACAATTAGCTGTGATATTAAGTGCAAATTTCTTTGGGAATTTACCTCAAGAGATGCAAATTGTTTCAACATTTGCAGTATTTGCCTTTGCTTTTATAGTGAGACCAATCGGTGGTATATTTTTCAGTCACTTAGGGGACAAATATGGACGGAAAATTGTATTATCGACAACGATATTACTTATGGCAGCATCGACATTGATGCTCGGGCTGTTACCTACACAAGATCAAATTGGTATTTGGGCACCTATATTATTACTTGTTGTTCGTATGATTCAGTCATTTTCAACAGGTGGGGAATACGCAGGTGCAATGACTTATATTGCAGAAACAGCTCCTGATAAGACACGCGGTAAATTAGGCAGTGGATTAGAAATTGGTACACTTGCTGGAAATATTATGGCTGCTATTTTAGCGGGGCTGATGTATTCATTATTAAGTGATCAACAAATGGCTGATTGGGGCTGGAGAATTCCATTCATCCTTGCTGCACCATTAGGTATTATTGGTATTATCTTACGTTCAAGTTTAGATGAAAGCCCAGCTTATGAATCTACATTAGAAGAACAAGAAGAATTAGAATATTCATATTTAGATATTTTCAAATATTATTGGAAAGACGTCGTCGTTTGTTTTGCAGGCGTAGCTTTCTTAAATGTTGCCAACTATATGGTACTTTCCTATATGCCATCATTCTTGAATTCAACAATCAACTTAGGTGGAACTATGGGATCCATATTGAGCACCATAACCATGTTAGTTATGATACCAGCAGTATTTTTCTTTGGTTGGTATAGTGATAAAGTTGGTAACAAACGCACCATTATATTTGGTTTAGCAGGATTTAGTTTATTCTCGGTGCTTGCATTTTGGTTAATGAGTATTCCAATGATTCCATTTGTAATACTTGGATTGTTTATCATTGCATTATTTATGTCAACATTTGAAGGTGTTATGCCATCCTTATTACCAAGTATGTTCCATACAAAGGTTAGGTTACGTACATTATCACTTGTTTATAATATTGGTGCTGCGGTATTTGGTGGTTTAACGCCATTTATACTTTCAACTTTAGTAGAAACGACAGGACAACAAATTGCACCATCTTATTACTTGATGTTTATTAATGTCGTTGGACTCATTATCTTCATAACAATGTTTAAATCTACCTCTAACAAATCACTCAGAGGTTCTTATCCAAATGTCGAAACGCAAGAGGATTATGATCATGTAGTGAAAAATCCTAAAGATGCTTTATGGTGGGAAGATGAAGTTAGAAAAGATTAAATATATTTAAGTAGTTGTCATTATCAAAAATGGCAACTACTTTTTATTTTTGAAAAATTTAAGCTCAACCTACTGTGAAGGACTACATTGGGTATAATTATATTTTTATACAAATAATAAATATAATACTTATTATTAAAAAAGATGTAAAAATTGATAGAATTTTAGAATTAGTTAATTAATTATATATATATTGTGCTATTATAAAAGAAATTAAAACTTAAGGGGAGGTAGAACGATATGTCTAAGACAGTGAAGATTGTTATAGCAGTCGTTATTGGGGTACTACTGATTTGTGGCATTGGGGGAGCAGCAGCGTATTATTTCACAAAGAACACACCTAAAAATACGTATTTACTAAGTGAACAGGAAACAGCAAAGCAAATGAAAGCGTATGGTGAAGACAGGTTTGAAAATGAATTTGAATTTCAAGATAAGATGAAAGATGAGTCGTATTTAATTAATTTAAATGCAAGTGCAGATGTACCAGAAGCACTACTCAAATCATCGGATATACCAAAATCTGTTGCAGATGCTTCGAAGTTAGGATTTAAATTGGGACATGATCCGGATAAAGAGCATTCAGTTATAGCTTTAACACCTACAGTTGCAGATAATGAAATTGGGGAATTTCAATGGGCTGCCGATAAGCAAAATCAATATTATGCAGCTCCAATTTTAGATGATGTTTACAAAGCGAAGAATAATGAACTTGTCGATGTGTATAAAAAAATCACTGGGGAAACATCGAGTGTTGAAGGGACAAATAATGGCATTACAAATGACTCATTAAATTTAAATTCGTTGTTATCTGGTACACAAATATCTCAAGATAAAATTGATGAAATTAGCAAGAAATATAGTGAAGTGATTACAGATAAATTAGACGATGATAATTTTGAAAAAGACGATGTAACAATTAAGGTCAATGGTGAGGATAAAGATGTTAAAAAAGTAACAATGAATGTAAGTAAAGGTGAAACAAAAGCCATTTTAACAGACATATTAGAAAAAGCTAAAAAAGACAAAGATATTAAAGCGATTGCAGAAGATCAATTTAATGCGAAAGACTATAAAAAACAATTAGATGATATATTAAAAGAAGTAAAAGATACAGATAAAGCAGAATTTCCAAGTGTGAAATCAGTTATATGGGAAGACGATAATCAGATTCTTAAACGTAATTTAACGATGAAAGATGAAGACGGTTCAACAGTGAAATTAAATGGGACAAGTCAAGTTGATGATGATAACTTAATGATTGATTATAAATTAACAACAGATGATGACCAAGAAGTAGCACTGAAAGGTAAGTCGACTAAAAAAGACGATCAGTATAAAGATAACTACAAAGTAACTTTTGATAATGGTTACCGTAAGTCTGATGCAACTTTAACAAATACAGAATCACAAGATGGGGATAAACGTAACGACAAAGGTCAGATTGAAATCAATGCTAACTACGATAAAACAACAATTGATTTCAATAATAATTTAGACACAGACACTAAAAATAATACACAAAAACAAGAACTTTCATTATCAACAGATATCGATAATGAGACGGTCGTGATTAATATTAAAGGTGACACAAAACTTAAAGAAGACATTAAATTTAAAAAAGCAAATGCACAAGATTTAAATACAATGTCTGATAGTGACTTTAGAAAACTACAACGAGAAATATCTAACAACACTGAAGATATTGTAAAAGATATCGCAAAAGATATTAAAGATAAAAAATAAAGATAACTCATTTAAAAAGGTAATATATTAATGGAGAGAGGAGTGGTTAAATGAAAACAATTCAATTGTTTCGCATTTACCACTCTTTTCTATTAAAAAAATGGCATCTTTTTTTCTATTTGATTTTGATGATGTGTGCTTTTTTAACTGCCTTACTAGTCGTTCAGTACGTTAATCAAGATGATGCAAAGTTTAGAATAGGTATTGTTGATCAAGATAATTCGGCGGAGACACAGCTCATACTCAATTCAATGGGAAATGGAACACATCTAGGTAAAGATATTCGTATTCAGCGTTACAATCAAAATCAAGCGCAAAAATTATTGAAAGCACAAAAATTAGAGGGATATTATGTTTTTGAAAAAGGTATGACAAAAACATTTTATAAACATGGTAATTTACCTATAGCTGTTTATACATATGATCAAACGTCAACTAAAAGTTTAGTTATTAATCAGTTGACTGATTCAGTTTATAGTCGCCTCATGTTATCGATGGGTGGAGGGTTAACCTACACGACATTATCACCAGAGGCCAATAAGGACGATAAGTTACAATTATTGACGGATTTATTATTTACCGGTTTAAATCGGACAGGCGGATTTGATTATCAACCGATACAAATATTTGATACATCGAGCTATTATGTAGTGACAGGTTATTTAGCCTCCATATTTATTTTTGCACTATCACTATTTTCAATTTTAAAAATGAACCAAGCTAAGGCATTAAAATCCAGATTACATATGTACCATTTTTCATTTGAAAAGCTAACATTAATTAGAAGTTTATTTACGCTATTTTATACTGGCGTGTGGACCTTGTTAGGATGCTTATGCATGATACAGATATTGCCCAATACTTTTGAGCCTTATAATTGGCCAACTGTAGTTATTCAATTAGTTTATTATATTCTAATGATTACAGGTTGGTTAACCATTATTGATTTGATCAGTTTCCGTTGGTTCAATATCGTACTGAAAATCATGCTTGCACTTATGGTTATTCTATTTTCTGGTCAAATTATACCAACGATATATTTCAAACATTTATTGAATGGCATGTTTAATGTGCAGCCATTTAGTTTTGTCACTAATCAAATGTTAGAGATTATATTAAATAATTATATCTTAGATACACCCATTACTTTCTATATGAGCTTTGTGATAACAGCTATTATATTATTGGTAATCATTGTTTGGAGGTATCGCCGATGATACAGTCCTTTATATTTATCATTATATTAAAACAGTGGAAGCAATTAGTGATTTTTTTTACTATTTTAACGTGTACGTTGTTATTGATATGGGCAGCTTATTCATCGCTGAATCAATCTTTTAAAATTCCAGTCGCAGTTCAAGATCAGGATCAATCCCAAGCTTCACATACATTAATTCAAAGTATTGAGAAGAACGACTTTGTTAAAGTTGAAAAGTTGGACCAAGAAGCAATATATCTGGATGAAAGTGTTAGTAAAAAAGAAGCGGTTGCAGCGATGCATATCCCTAAAGATTACAGTGATAAATTGAAAAATAATCAATTAAAATTGGCACTTACACTTTATGCAAGAGATGATTTTATTGGTGATATTACATTTGAAATGATTAGTCGTTCATTATATGAACAACAAATTCCGTATATTGTAAAAAAACATTTAGATGATGACGGTCAAGAGACGTCCTTAGAAAAGGTGTCCGATACATTAAATCAACACACGCCCAAATCAGCCATTGTTCACCATGTCGTAAATACCAATTCTGAGACGTCTATATCAATCAGCCTAGTGTTTGGCATTATCTTATTCGTTAGTAGTGTTCAAATCGTGTTGCATCAAAGGCTGAAACAAAATGGTCCGTTAACAAGACTTTTTATATTTCAATACAGTAAGTTGATACTTTTCACAACTTATATTTTGATTCATACACTCATTTTAATGCTTGTACTTGGCATAACAACATTCATATTTCAACAACAACTTTCATTTACGTTCTTTGCGAAATCATTAGTGATTATTATTGTGTATGAACTAGGGGTTTCATGGTTACTTTTCAAAATAAATACACTCAGTCATAGGCTCTTTATGGCAGTCATATTTGCCTTATTGATGGCGGTGTTATATATCTTTATACAATTATAGGAGTGATAAGATGATAGAATTAAAAAATTTAAGCAAGCACTATCGTAAAAAATGCATCTTTGAGTCCCTAGATATGACATTTGAAAATTTGCAATTAACCGTTTTATTAGGTGAAAACGGCGCTGGTAAATCCACATTATTAAGAATGATTGCCGGTTTAGAACAATTGACTAAAGGTGAAATACGTTATTTTGGAGAACAACTGTCAAAAAAGCAAAGACAAGATAAAATCGGTTATGTACCACAGGATATTGCACTATTTGAACATATGACAGTTAATGAAAATATTCGATGTTTTAAGGCGCTATGCAAAACACCGTTATCCAATGTATTGATAGACGAGTATGCACGTCAACTCAATTTAAATGAGAGAACCATGACAATTTCTAATTTGTCTGGTGGTACGAAACGAAAGGTGAATGTTCTAATCGGTTTATTAAGTAATCCGCAAATATTAATTTTAGATGAACCTACAGTAGGTATAGATTTAAAATCCAGATTTGATATTCATAACCTTTTGAATACAATGAAGAGGGAACGACTCATTATATTAACGACACACCACTTAGATGAAGTTGAAGCATTAGCGGATCAAATTAAAGTAATTGGTAATGATCCATTCTATAGGGAAATTCTTGAAGATAAGCATTGGGCATTCGAAGTATATAATAATAAATAGAGATGATGAACCACATCCATTCATGGAGAACCCCCGTGATGATGGATGTGGTTTTAATTATTTTGTATATAATGAGGTGAAAAAGAAGAAACATAAATTAATACAATAATAACAACGTTGTTATTTTGCGATAAATAATTTATAATGAGTAATTGTGAATTCGCTTTCATTATTTTTAAGGGATTGGGGGAACACGAATTTGTCATTTTTAGGGGAACATTTGCCGCTCATATCGCTTGTTATTGGTGTAGGAGTATTACTATTTTTAAACATTAAATTGAAGATTAATAGTATCCTATCGCTCATATTCGCAGCGGTGCTTGTAGGATTTATGAATGGCATGAAGCCGTTAGCAATTTTAGATACAATTAAGGAAGGATTAGGATCTACATTAGGGAGTCTCGCATTAATTATTGGGTTTGGTGCAGTACTTGGTAAATTAATGGTAGATTCTGGCGCAGCACAACGTATCGCTTCAACACTTATAGAAAGATTTGGTGCTAAATATGTTCAATGGGCTTTAATCATCATCGGTGCTGTATTTGGTATTTCTGTATTTTATGAAGTAGCATTTATGATTTTAGCACCGTTAGTCATCAGTATTGCTGTTGAAGCTAAGACACCATTTATGAAATTGGCGATTACAATGGTTGCAGCGACAACTTTATCACACAATATTTTCCCGCCACAAGCAGGGCCCACAGCACTCGTAGATGCTTACAATGCGGATATGGGAATGGTTTATATTTTGGGGATGATCGTCTTTATTCCTAGTGTGATTATTGCGGGTATTATATTGCCGAGATTCATGAAGCGCATAGATTATCCTATACCACCATTATTACAAAAAAGAAAAAATTTTACAGACAGTGAAATGCCTAGTTTTGGTTTGAGTTTATTTGTACCATTAATACCAGCTATTCTAATTTCAATATCAACCATACTCAGTTTATTTATTACCGAAGACACGATATTACATGAAATCGTATCATTTATTGGAAGTGCGGAAATCAGTCTTATCATTGCTATTATTACTGCGATTGTTATGTTTGGACTTAGAAAAGGTAAAGATATGGATACAATGATGAAATCATTTGAAACAGGTCTAAAAGGTGTTGCAACTATTATATTCATTGTCGGAGCGGGTGGCGCTTTTAAGGAAATCATTTTAGAAGCACATGTTGGAGATTATATTGCAGATATCATGAAAGGTACCAATATCTCTCCACTTATTATGGCTTGGTTAATTACAGCGCTGATCCGTATTGCGACGGGTCAAGGTGTTGTTTCAGCAATTACTGCTGCAGGTATCGTTGGTCCGTTGATACCCACTTTTGATGTCAGCCCTGTGCTTATGGTATTAGCTACAGCTGTAGGTAGTAATACCATTACTCATGTTAATGATGCATCATTTTGGTTATTCAAAGAATATTTTAATATTTCTATTAAGGATACATTTAAGACATGGGGGTGCGTTGTTATTAACGACATCTGTAACAGGATTAATGGTTGTCTTAATTCTGGATCTATTTATTTAAAATAATAAAGTAAAATAACAATGATTCATATTTGTGTAACATCATAAAAAGCATTATTTGCAAAGTATTTAAAGATATTTTTGTAAATAATGTTTTATTTTAGTATAAATACACAAAACCGTTACAAAAGTTACAAATATTTTTAAATGCATCGATTCAAAGTCTTGTGATTACTGATGTAAAGGTATTTGTAGCATATGTGTTATAAATTAGAAGGTTGTGGGCATTATACTTTATGTGAATAAATGAGTAACATGAATAAATCTACTTTCAGCGTATTAATGACACTATCTTGAGTGACTTATGTTGTGTGATGTTTTTATACAGTAATATGCTAATATTATGAATAAAAACACAAAAATATACAATTATTGGTAGTGAAAAGTTGATTTGACTTGAATTGTTATACGAGTATAATAACACCATATACAAGAAGGTGTATAAAAGCCACTTATTCTTGATATGAATATAAAAGAGAAAATATTAGGAGTAATTATGGGACAAAAAGATGAAAGTAGTAAAATTAATTTACCACAGCTCGTATTGCTAGGATTAGGTTCATTAATTGGATCTGGTTGGTTATTTGGCGCATGGGAGGCATCTTCCATTGCAGGACCAGCCGCAATTATTTCTTGGATTATCGGTTTTGTAGTTATAGGTTCAATTGCTTATAACTATATTGAAATAGGAACGATGTTTCCACAATCAGGTGGTATGAGTAATTATGCGCAATATACACATGGTTCGTTACTTGGATTCATTGCTGCCTGGGCAAACTGGGTATCGCTGGTAACTATCATTCCTATTGAAGCAGTATCAGCTGTACAATATATGAGTTCATGGCCTTGGGAATGGGCGAAATTTACGTCTGGTTTAATGGATGGATCTACAATAAGTAACGCAGGTTTATTTGCAGTATTTGTAATTATTATTATCTTCTCATTATTAAACTATTGGTCAGTAAAATTATTGACGTCATTCACAAGTTTAATTTCAGTATTTAAATTAGGTGTGCCTTTATTAACGATTATCATGTTAATTATTTCTGGTTTTGACACTGGGAACTATGGTCATTCAGTTGGAACATTTATGCCTTACGGTTCAGCACCTATATTTGCTGCAACAACAGCATCAGGTATTATTTTTTCATTCAACGCATTCCAGACAATTATTAATATGGGATCTGAAATTCAAAAACCTGAAAAAAACATTGCACGTGGTATAGCTATTTCACTGACTTTAAGTGCAATCCTGTACATAGTACTACAAAGTACATTTATTACGTCAATGCCTACTGAAATGCTGCATGAAAATGGTTGGAGTGGTATTAACTTTAACTCACCATTTGCTGATATGGCTATTCTATTAGGATTAAATTGGTTAGCTATATTACTATATATGGAAGCAGTTGTTTCACCATTTGGTACAGGTGTATCATTTGTAGCTGTTACTGGACGTGTCTTACGTGCTATGGAACAAAATGGTCATATTCCTAAATTTTTAGGGAAAATGAATAAAAAATATATGATTCCTCGTGTAGCCATTATATTTAATGCAATTATAAGTATGGTCATGGTATCGCTATTCCGTGATTGGGGTACTTTAGCAAGTGTAATATCAACAGCTACGTTAGTGGCATATTTAACAGGACCAACGACAGTGATTTCACTACGTAAAATGGCACCTAAAATGCATAGACCGTTTAGAGCAAACTTATTAAAATTTATGGCGCCATTTTCATTTGTGATGGCTTCATTAGCGATATATTGGGCGATGTGGCCAACAACAGCCGAAGTTATTTTAATTATTATTCTAGGATTACCAATTTACTTCTTCTATGAATATAAAATGAATTGGAAAAATACCAAAAAACAAATTGGCGGTAGCTTGTGGATTATCTTATATCTTATTGTACTTGCCTTCTTATCATTTATCGGTAGTAAAGAATTTAAAGGTATGAACTGGATTCATTACCCTTATGATTTTATTGTTATTATCATTATTGCATTAATCTTCTACAAAATAGGTACGTCTAGTTACTTTGAAAGTGTTTACTTTAAACGTGCTAAAAAGATTAATAAAGATATGCGTGCGGATTTACGTGAAAAACGTAAATCAGAACACATTAGTGAAGAATAATTTAATTCTGTGAGTAGAAATATATATAGCGTCTGGGACATTGTTAAATCTCCCAGACGCTTTTTTCATATAAATAGCGACATAGTTAATCATTTGAATGATCATGCTTAAATGGAGTGGGAGCCTGAAATCTTTTTGAGACAATTTGATTTCTGCTCCATCTTTTTTATGTATAGAAAATGACTATAATAATGCGACTGTACTTAGACAATAAGCGTATGCAATATTGCAGTGGACAACATTTTATGCAAAATAAATGCATGGGATATTCTATGGAAAAGTAAATTTCATTAAAATAAATTATTTAACAATGTTTTTTATTCCCATTAAAACAACATTTTCAATTCGTTTAAAGTGTAAAAATTCAAAATAACCTTTGACTAATTAATCTGACAAGTGTATTATTTATGAATATTAATTCATTTTTAAGAATAAATATTATGAAATGAGGGTTTTGATGCTTGATTTATATGAACACACAGACAAATATAGTTCTAAAAATTATAGTCCATTAAAATTAGCTTTAGCTAAAGGACGTGGTGCAAAAGTCTGGGATATTGAAGACAATTGTTATATAGATTGTATTTCTGGATTTTCGGTAGTTAATCAAGGCCATTGTCATCCTAAAATCATAAAGGCATTTCAAGAGCAGAGCCAAAGAATAACAATGGTTTCTCGTGCTTTATATAGTGATAATTTAGGTAAATGGGAAGAAAAGATTTGTAAACTTGCAAATAAAGAAAATGTTTTACCAATGAATACTGGCACAGAGGCTGTGGAAACAGCCATAAAAATGGCTCGTAAATGGGGCGCTGATATTAAAAATATTGATGAATCATCATCAGAAATCATTGCTATGAATGGAAACTTTCATGGCCGTACGTTAGGTTCATTATCATTATCATCACAAGATAGTTATAAAAAAGGTTTTGGACCGTTATTAAACAATATACATTACGCAGATTTTGGAGATATAGAACAATTAAAAAAATTAATTAATAATCAAACAACTGCAATTATTCTGGAACCTATACAAGGTGAGGGAGGCGTAAATATTCCTCCAACACATTTTATACAAGAAGTACGTCAACTCTGTAACGAATATAATGTGTTATTAATTGCAGACGAGATACAAGTGGGGCTTGGAAGAACGGGTAAGATGTTCGCAATGGAATGGGAAAATACAGAGCCAGATATATATTTATTAGGTAAATCACTAGGTGGAGGGTTATATCCGATATCCGCAGTGTTAGCGAACCAAGATGTGATGAGTGTCCTGACCCCAGGCACGCATGGTTCCACATTTGGTGGTAATCCACTAGCTTGCGCTGTATCAATGGCAGCATTAGACGTGCTGAATGAAGAGCATTTAGTACAAAATGCATTAGACTTAGGCGATAGATTATTAAAGCACCTGCAACAAATTGAAAGTGAACTGATCGTGGAAGTGAGAGGTAGGGGATTGTTTATAGGTATAGAATTAAATGTAGCAGCACAGGACTATTGTGAACAAATGATAAATAAAGGTGTGCTTTGTAAAGAAACACAGGGCAATATTATAAGGATTACACCACCACTTGTTATTGATAAAGATGAAATCGATGAAGTAATTCGTGTCATAACAGAAGTTTTGGAAAAGTAAAATTTAATATAAAATTTCCGAATATTCAGAAAGGAATGAAGTGAATGATTGAAGTTGGTATCGTTGGCGGTAGTGGATATGGAGCCATTGAATTAATTCGATTATTAATTCAGCATCCTAATGTAAATATAAAATATATCTTTTCGCATTCTAAACAGGATCAACCTATAAAGGAAACATTCCCACATTTGGAACAGCTCACATATCACTATGAAACGTTAAATAGTGAAGGAATTGAATGCGACGTGATATTTTTTGCGACACCTTCAAATGTGAGTAAACACATTGTTCCTCAGTTGCTTAGCAATAGGATTAAAATCATTGATTTGTCGGGTGATTTTAGATTAACTAATCGAGCTACTTATGAAACGTATTATGGTGAAACGGCAGCTTCTCAAGAATATTTGAATGAAGCAAATTATAGCATTGCAGAATGGTCAAATGTAAATGCACAAACAACGCAATTAATTGCGAACCCTGGATGTTTTCCAACAGCTACATTGTTAGCACTACATCCGCTAATAGATAAAGATATTGTAAAGCTAGATAACATTATCATCGATGCGAAGACGGGTGTATCCGGTGCCGGTAGGTCTTTGGCACAACATGTTCATTTCGCGGAGATGAATGAAAATTTAAGCGCCTATGCGATAGGAAAGCATAAGCATAAACCTGAAATTGAACAATATTTATCATTATTAGCTCAACAAGAAGTAAAAGTAACATTTACACCGCATCTCGTACCTATGACTCGAGGTATTTTATCAACCATTTATATCAAACTAAACCATGCTTTTACTAATGAAGACTTACATAATCTGTTTAAAGATTATTATGAAGATAAACCATTTGTAAGAATTAGATCATTAGGTCAATTTCCAAAAACTAAGGAAGTTTACGGTAGCAATTATTGTGATATCGGTATTTATGTTGATGAAGAGAATCAAACAGCGATTCTCGTGTCTGTGATTGATAACTTAGTTAAAGGTGCAAGTGGTCAAGCGATTCAGAATTTGAACTTAATGTATGGATGGAAAGAAAACACTGGATTGCTACAATCACCAGTTTATCCATAAAGTAGGATGAAAGGAGAGAAGAAATGAGAGACATTGAAACAATTGATACATTAAACCAATTAAATATAGATTTACAAGGCGACGTGAGTTCACCATTAGGTTTTATTGCTGGTGGTTTACATTGCGGTTTGAGAAGAAAGAAAGTGGACTTTGGTTGGATTTATTCAACGACCCCAGCTACAGCAACAGGTGTTTATACATTGAATCAATTTAAAGCTGCGCCATTAAAACTAACTGAAGATAGTATTAATAAGGATAAAGCACTACAAGCCATTATTGTGAATTCGGCTATTGCGAATGCGTGCACAGGAGAAAAAGGTATGCAAGATGCGTTGGATACACAAGCTTGGATTGCTGAGCAATTAAATATCGAGCAACATCTTGTTGGTGTTGCCTCTACAGGTGTTATTGGATCGTTTTTGCCAATGGATAAAATACAATATGCAACGCAGCACGTTTTAAAAGAACAATATAATAAAAGTGAAGCATTCAATCAAGCTATTTTAACAACTGATACGATGACGAAACATCTGTCAGTAAAGGTTGAAATCGATGGTACCACAGTAACGATAGGTGGCACTGCAAAAGGATCAGGCATGATACATCCCAATATGGCAACAATGCTAGGATTTATAACTACTGATGCCAATATTGATGCGAATACGTTGGATTATTGCCTAAAACAATCAATCGATCAATCGTTTAATATGATTACGGTGGATGGTGATTCAAGTACAAATGATATGGTGCTATGCATGGCAAATGGTCAAGCGCAACATACACAAATTGATGCATTACATCCCGAATGGCATAAGTTTGTGTATGCATTGAATTTTGTATGCCACTATCTTGCCAAGAGCATCGCTAAAGATGGTGAAGGGGCAACTAAATTGGTTACTGTAAAGGTCAAGGGCGCTCACGATGTTGTTGAAGCAAGAAAAATTGCCAAGAGCATTGTCTCCTCGAATTTAGTGAAAACCGCTGTCCATGGTGAAGATGCGAATTTCGGAAGAATTGTCACTGCTATAGGATACGCATCGCGATATATAGAACCTAGCGCAACCCATGTTTCGTTATGCCAAGTGAGTGTGTTGGAAAAAGGTATGGCTGTAGATTTTGATGAACAGCGTTTAAAAGAAGAATTAGCATCAGATAATATTTTAATTGAAGCAACTGTTGGAAACGGGGAAGGAGAAGCGGCAGCATATGGTTGTGATTTATCATATGAATATGTACGTATCAACGCGTCGTACAGAACTTAAGGAGTGACTGCAATGAATTATATAGTTATCAAAATTGGTGGTAGTACCTTGACCGAATTACATGAAACTACCATTGATGATATTGCACAGTTAAAGCAACAGGATTTGCATCCGATTATTATTCATGGTGGAGGGCCTTTTATCAATCAAGCGTTAGAGCAGCAAGGCGTCGATTCATTATTTGAAGATGGATTGAGGGTTACTACAGATGAAGTAATGTCAATTACAAGTCAGATATTAATCGGAAAGGTGAATCCGCAGCTTGTAAGTAAAATGAATGATGAAAATATTCAAAGTATTGGGTTAAATGGAATAGATGCCAAGCTATTTGACGTTGAACCATTAAACGAAAAATATGGATATGTAGGCGAACCAATCAACATTAATACAGCAGTTATAGATCATCTTACAGAAGAATATATACCTGTTATTGCGTCTATCGGCAGACATAAAACCTCTAGACATTTATATAATATTAACGCAGATACGTTGGCGTACAAAATAGCGCAGACATTAAACGCACCTATCTATTTATTGAGTGATATACCAGGTGTCATGATAGATAATAAAGTAAAGGCCACATTGAATTCAGAGCATATTAAAAATTATATTGAACAAGAGCAAATATATGGGGGGATGATTCCTAAAGTACAGGATGCGATCAGTGCCATTGAATATGGCTGTCAAAAAGTAGTTATCGCAGCAGGTAACGAAGCGCATGTCGTGGAAAGGATAAGAACTGGGAAAGGTATTGGGACAACGATTGTGTTGTGAGCATAATATAATAGCAATTTCCTGGGAAATCGTTAAATCAAAGTATCACTATATTAAAAATTAAAAAAAGACTTTGTCATAGTATAAACAAAATTGGTAGATGCTTGAAATAGCGCTGCTTTTAAACGATGTGGTACATATTAAAGTAACGCAATTGGTTAGTGTTTTTCAGCAGCTGTTTACATTGTAGGATTGAATTGGTGTGATAGTGTAATGGTTAATTTGAAAATAAAAAAACAACGCATATGCTGGAATGACGCATATGCGTTGTTTTTTTATAAATGGCTTGGATATCGTACTTAGTGCTAATCAGGCCATTAATAATTTTTTGAATAAGTGATTAATAGTTCTTTATAGAAATCAATGAATTTAAGGTACATTGCTTTTTCTACACGTTCATCTACTTGGTGTGGTTTTTCACCTGGACCAAATACTAAGAATGGGAAAGATTCATCTTTACCGCGTAGTAAATTAGAAGCATCCGTCACACCACCAATTGGGGCAGCGACAAAATCTTTATTAAATGCTGTTTTGCCAATCGTTTTAGCAGTGTCAATTAGGCTATTTTGACCAGTAGTAAGTACAGGATCTAAGTCAAGATATAATTCACTTTCTAAATTTGAGCCATTTGCATTATGTTTTTCAATTGTATTATTAAATAAATTTTTAACTTGGTCATTATTGTATTCTGGGATTGTACGAATATTGAAATCAGCATCAGCGTCTTCAGGGACAGAATTCACTTGAACGCCACCCTTGATTAATGTGTTAGTGATGACAAGCCCTTGTAATGCGGATTCAATTTCTTCAACAGCAAATGTAGCTGGTAGAGAAGGTTTCATTCGATCGAGCAAATGAGTGAAGTCTAAAGATTCACCTTTAATTTCTTTAGATATTTTTTGATATGCGTTATCGATATCTTGAATAAATTCAATTAAAGGTTTAATTGCGTTTACACCGAAGATAGGCATAGAACTATGTGCAGAAGTACCTTGTGATTTAATACGATAGTCCATAGACCCTTTATGTGCGTAGACCATCATATCTTGACAAGGCTCGGCTATGATGAGTGCGTCAACATCATCCATGTAACCTTTTTCGTAGAGATTTTGTGAACCAAGTTGTTCCATCTCTTCACCTGTAGTAGCTAAGAATTTAATGCGTCCTTTTGTTAATAATTGTGCATCGTGCATTTCGATAAGAGCAATAGCGAGTGCAGCGAGTCCAGATTTCATATCAGCAGCACCACGACCATATAAATAACCATTGTCTTCGGTAAGTTTAAAAGGGTCATATGACCATTGTTCACGATTACCTTCTGATACGACATCCATATGTCCAGATACACCGATGACTGGACTGCCTTCACCAATGTCGGCAATTAAGTTAGCGCGTCGTTCATCAACTTTATCAATGGTTGATTTAATACCGTGTTGTTCAAATAAATTTTGGAAGTATTGACATACCTCGATTTCATTATCATTTACTGTATTCATTGCTACAATATCAGATAATATTTGTACTTTTTCTTCTACAGAAAATGTACTCATAACATACCACTCCTTTAGAAAAACTATAACAAGTATACATCTGACAAATTATTTTGATAAGTGAAAAGACTTTTAATAAAAACTTTATAATTTTAAAATATATATTGTGTATAATTACAATAGTGCGATTAATTGATTAATAAACTTGTTGTATACAAGTTTTAAAGCTATGATATAGAGTAAGCAAATAAGCGTAAAAGAGGTACGATTATGACGTTATCATTAAATAAAATTCATCAAGCACACCAACAATATACAGGCGTAGATTTTCCGAAATTGTTTAAAGCTTTTAAAGATATGGGAATCATTGTTAATACAGTGAATATAGAACAAGGTGAAACATCTTATATTCATCAGGATGGAGCTGAAATTACTGATGAAAGTGTTAAAGTAGCTGTACCCATTGCACAACAGACACACCTTGCGTTGGTAAAAGATATATTGCAGCGTCATCAAGCAGGTGAAACGGATTTTCCAAAGTTTTGCGATGAAATGGCACGAGCGGGCATTTATAAGTGGCATATTGATATTATCGCTGGCACATGTGCCTATATAGACAAGGAAAATCAGGTTCTCATTACAGAAAATATACCTCAATCTTGATATGTGTTTATAAATACGAGTAAAAAGATAAGATATTTAAGACGTATACTATGACAGCATTTATAATTGATGATACGGTAGAGAGTGTAGAAAGATTATAAAGTGGCAAGATTAAAGCTTAATTATTAATTAAACGTGGGTTGTTTAGGGGAAAGTTGCGAGTCGAACAATGACCCTAAAGTGCTTCATATAGATATATCGTGTTTAACAATGAAAGGGGACAATAAGTATGGCAAGTGTAGCAATTATCGCAGGTGGTAATAAGATTGAGTCTAGGTTAACAGGTGTAGTAAAATATGCTGAAAAATATTTAAATGATGAAGGCATTGAGACAGATGTCATACATGTACATCAATTAGACGCTGAAGCATTGATTACCGCTAACTTTTCAAATGAATCAATTAATAAAACACATAAAAAAATTGAAGAAGCTGATGGGATAATTATCGTTTCACCTGTATTTAAAGCAGCGTATTCAGGCATCGTGAAGACATATTTAGATTTACTGCCACGTGGCGCATTTACAGGTAAAACAGTCCTCCCGCTCGCATTAGGTGGTACATTTGCACATGTATTAGCGATTCAATATAGCTTAGATCCAGTTATAAAAGAATTGGGTGCAGATACAATTCATAAAGGTAGATTTATTTTAGACAAACATATTACATCTAATGAAGACGGTACTTATGGTTATGATCAAGAAGCGAAAGATGGCTTAAATAAAACTTTAAAAAAGTTTGTCAGTGATAAAGCGCAAGTAATAGAATAAAAGATATTGATTTAAAGGCGTATCTAAATAATTGCGATACGTCTTTAAAAATGCTTTGTTTTAACACAGGTGTATTAAAATGTGTTAAAGTAAATAAAATAAGTTTTAAAGGCTATTTTTTTAGTTTTTAATTAATACAATTGTATTAAAAAGGGGGTTCTGATATATGCCCAAAGTAGTAGATCACGAGAAAAAGAAGCAGCAAATTATACAGTATGCATGGCAATCTATCGTAAGCAATGGCGCTAAGGGTGCTACAGTTAGAAATATTGCAAAGTTAGCACGAATGACACCAGGACAAATACGTTATTATTATCCAAACCATCATGATTTGTTAAAAGCAGTATCGGTCGAAGTAGATAGTAAAGTTAGAGGAAGAATTAAAGCGGTATATAACGACGGAAGTCTAAGCCCGCTTGATAAAGTCATACAGGCGATGTTGAAAGCTATGCCGCTTGATGAAGAACGATATGCGGATATGGAGGTCTGGTTGGCCTTTCAATATGAGTTACATGAAGTAGGTAAAGATTCCATGGGGAATGAAATCTTTACTTTAATAAAAGCATCGATGTCATTTTTAGAAGAACATGACTTACTCGACACATCGTTAAATCAATATGTAGCAATAATGAAAATGCATGCATTATTGGATGGATTAGCATTACATAAATTGTTAAATCCCGAGCAGATGATAAATGAAGATATTGAACATTTAATAGAGAGCGAAGTGAAATCCTGGTTAAGGAGGTAATATAATGAACGGGGTATTAATGATACTTATTGTAGCTGAATTATTATTTTGAATTGTCATTATTTTAGTTTTGATTTCAAGATATGTCTTACGCATGAAACAAGTTGGTTTGATTTTACTTGCAATGACGCCTGTAATTGATTTGATTTTAATTATTACGATGAGTGTAGATTTATTAAATGGTGCCAAAGCAACGGTCCCTCATGGCATAGCAGCAGTATATATTGGCGTTTCAATTGCATTTAGAAAACAAATGATTCAATGGGCAGACGAACGTTTTAAATACTATGTTTTAAAGGAAGGAAATTTACCTGAAAAGAAAACGGGTATTGCTTATGCAAAAGCTTATTTTGTAAGTTGGTTAAGACATGTTTTAGCCTATTTGATTGGAACAGGTCTATTGTGGTTAATTATAAATATTGTAGGACAAGGCGATAGTGTAGCAGCGCTTTATCATGTTATTAAAATTTGGACAGTTATATTAGGGATTGATTTATTAATCACACTGAGCTACTTTATTTGGCCGAAACCTAAAAAAGTATAAAGTATAACCGATGATATAAAAATAGTGGAACAGAAATTTAATTTTTAGAGAAAATTGGATTTCTGTTCCACGTTTATATTTACTATTTTTGAATAATTTAAGATTGCTTTAAGTGCCATTGATGACGCGTATCATACGATAAGTGGAATGTTTCCGTCTTAATATCAATTGGATACGCAATGGAATGTTTCTCAGAAAATGACCAGCGTCTATCTTCAGGTGTGAGTAGTATATAGCTTTCATCGGATGTATCGCCTAGAAAGTTTAACGCATAAGGTTCAAAATGAGCGTGTTCAAATGTTTCGATTTTATAATCCGATAAAGCTTGGTAAATAGCATTTGTCTCATTACATACAAAGCCGATTTCACTGATTCTAGAAAATTCAGGTTCATTTGTAATGTTGGATACTCTTGCAATCAATTCCACGATGTTTCCAGATGGATCATTAAAGTATATAGCGTGTGCGACAAATGATTCAAAATAAGTTGTATGGTGCCCGTCTTCCATTAATAAAAATAATATATTTTGATAATGCTCTTTCATGTCATAAAAATGATTGTATGGAATATCAATTGCAAAGTGATAATAAGGTTGAATAACGTCTTCAGACCTACAAAATTGCAATTGTGTTTCACCAATTTGAACAATGAAAGTATCTTGATTAATAACTTCTACAGGACATTCCAAAGTTTCCTCATAAAATTGTAGCGTTTCTTCTAATTCTGAAGTACATAACGTTATACTTTCAAATTTCATATGTATATCCCATCCCCACGTAGTAACCATATTTTAAAAAGTATTTTAATAGTACTTTATCAAAATAATAATAAAGATGATAATATTAAGAATTTATATAACCTAAATGTTTTGAAATTGCTCAGATTCTAAATTATCATCAAAAGTAATTATTAAATTATAATAAAGTATTTATGAAGTTAAATAAAAGGACCAAGCCCAACAGTAAGGGGTTAGTCCTTTTAAAAATACATTTATAGATTAAAAGAATATTGAGGTAATGATATAAGCACTTAAACCAACTAAGAGACAGTATAGTAAGGCTGGGCCGAGTGTTTTTCTAATTACACTGCCTTCTTTTCCTGGCATATTCACTACAGCACATACAGCTACGACATTGTGTACGCAAATCATGTTACCAGCTGCTGCACCAATAATTTGTGCAGCCAAGACGGTATAAGGTTCTGCGCCAATGGATTGAGCAATATTTAATTGAATAGGTGAAAATGTCAATGTAGAAACGGTTGCACTTCCTGTAATAAAGGAGCCTAATGCGCCTAAGAAAGGTGCTACGAATAACCAAATAGGTCCTAAGTATTTAGACATATTCTCAGCAATATATTCTGGCATGCTGATTAAATCACTTGTATTGATTCCAGAATTGATAAACACATGCACCATCACAAGTGTAGCTACTAATGTTATTCCAGTGGTTTTAATCGTATTTAGCGATTCTACGCTTGCTTGCGATAGATCTTTGAACGATTTTCTCTGTATTAGGATGGCAAATAAAGCAGAAAGCAGTAAGATAGTGCCTGGTGAATAAAGAAATTCCCAATCAGATGAAATTGTTTCAAAGCCTAGAATTTGATTCCAAGATAAATCTAACACTTGTGTAGTGAAATCTTTAATCAGTGGTACAGTTCTTGTCAGTAATAATAATATAACGACCATTAAATAGGGTGACCAAGCAGTTAATAATGGCATGTCATGTTCTGATTTTGTGGGTGTATAACTGTCATCAAAACCGTCTTTCCATTCATTTTTAGGGAGTAGCCAACCTTTACTTGCTGTGACTACGGCTACGATAAGTCCTGTGAGTGAACCGAGAATTGCAACGAATTCAGGACCGAATAGAAAGGCATAGGCAAATGAAGAAGCGACATAGATGAAACCAATACAGGCTAGCCATGGAATCATTTCAACAATAGATTTGAGTTTGTTTGTTTTGCCAAAGAAAATAATCAAAGTAGCAATTAATATAATAGGTATAAAAATACCACTTAGTAAATCTAATGTTGTAATACGTTCAGCTGTAGCTTGAAACAGTGAACTATCTGCGTCATTTAATGTACTTAAACCGACTAATACAGGTGTACCCACGGCACCAAATGAAACAGCAACGCTATCAGCAATCAAAGCGGTAACAACAGCTATCATCGGTCTGAAACCTAGTGCTACCATGAGTGGTGCTGTGACCACTGCAGGTGTGCCAAATCCAGATGCACCTTCAATCAATGAACCAAATAAAAAAGCCACAATAATAACTTGAACACGCATATCTCCTGATAATTTTTTGAATCCTTCATTAATACGTGTAACTGCACCAGTTTGTCGCAAAGTATTAAGCAACACAAGCGCACCAAATAAAATATAGAGAATGGTAAGTGTTTTATGAGTACCTTGAAGCAGTGAGGCCGATATGACATGACCTTGCATTCCCCAAACAAAGACGCCCAAGAATGTGACAATGAACGCACTAATAATCATACCCTTTAGTGCAGACATACGTAGTAATACTAAAAAAATAAAAGGCACAATGACAGCACTAAAAGCAACAAATAACATCATTTAAAAAATCCCCCTAAGTAAAAATAACAATCATCTAGTCATATGATGATTAAATATTATTCATTGTAAACGCATTCATGTAAAAATTCAAATTCCAATAAATAAATTATTTCATTTAAAAAATGACATTTATTTTTAAAAACATACTTTAAGAGTAAAAACGTTTGTAGGAAATTTAAAATTGTAAACACAGTTTTTAATAGTAATTAAAACAAAGAAACGAAAAGAAACGAAAATAAATTTGCGATAATAGAAAAAATGAAATAAGATAATAGAAATAAATGAAAGCGTTTTCTTTTAATTGGAATAAATGAACGCATAGGGTTTTAAAGAAAACGCATATTATTTTAAATAACATAGGAATGAAAATTTATAGATATAGGGGGGTTATGAATGAATAAAAAGTTAGCTAAAATGGGCATGCCACCGACACTATTATGGGGATATATTGGTGTACTCATTTTTATGATGGGGGATGGCTTGGAGCTAGCCTGGATTAGTCCATACTTACATGATCATGGCCTATCTGTACATCAAACTGCTATATTAACTACTTGTTATGGTGTAACGATTGCTATTGGATCTTGGTTTTCAGGTGTATTAGTAGAGATTATTGGTCCACGAAAAGTAATGTTATTGGGAACGCTATTGTATATTATTGGTCACATGATATTTGTAGGCTTAGCACTTCCATCCATGAATTATGGACTAATGATACCATCGTATGCGATTAGAGGTTTTGGGTATCCATTATTTGCCTATTCATTTTTAGTTTGGGTAGCATATCGTTCTCCACAGAAACGTTTAGGTGCAGCAGTAGGATGGTTTTGGTTTGTATTTACAGGAGGTTTGAGTGTACTGGGTTCATTTTATTCTTCGATGGCGATTCAAATATTTGGTCATATATTCACCTTATGGACTGCGATTTTATGGGTGATTGTTGGAACATTTTTAGCAGTATTTGTAAACCGTGATAAATTTGAAATAGAGAATAAAGGGAATGGTTTTAAAACCCATTTGAAAGAGATGGGCGCTGGTATTACAATTTTAAAACGAGAACCTCGCGTAGCGGTTGCTTGTATTGTAAGAATTATTAATCAAGCTGCACAATATGCATTTCCGTTGTTCCTTCCAATATATTTATCTACGAAAGGTATCGCAACGACGACGTGGTTAAATATTTGGGGTACGATTTTTATTGCAAATATTATTTTCAATCTTATATTTGGTGCATTAAGCGACAAGATTGGTTGGAAAAATACAATATCTTATATCGGAGGTATTGGTTGTGCTGTATTTACTTTAGGCTTGTATTTTATACCTGAAATATTTACAGGGAATGTGTTCATTGTCGGAACAGTAGGATTTTTATGGGGAATGTGTTTAGCTGGATTCGTTCCTATATCAGCACTTGTGCCTTCACTTGTGCATGATGGTGATAAAGGTCCGGCAATGGCTATATTGAACTTAGGAGCAGGTTTGTGTGTGTTTGCTGGACCTGGATTAGTCGCTTTATTCTACGATAGTATTGGCGTACAAGGTATGATGTATCTTATATTTGGACTTTATGTAGCAAGTGCGATTATGACTCGTTTTTTAAAAACACCAGAAGAGCGTGGTATTTTGAACGAAAAAGAAGCAACTTAAAATCCGATGGATAACATATAATGAACAAGGCCGTGATATCTATAGATGTCATGGTCTTTTTTCATAGGTAATAATTAAATAAATTGAATAGATATTGAAATATAACGAAATTTATAAAAAAGCCTATGAAATATAAGGGGTGTCTCATAGGCTTTGAATCAAATTGATGATCAACGACTGATTCGAAAATTCATTTCTGATTAAAAGGGTGATTATGGAATTTTTTGAGGTGGAGTGGAAATAAATGCTTTATTTTTCTTGGAAACCGCCTGAAACAAATTGTGCTACGATTTGTTTAATTACAGCTACAATATCTTTAAACATAATAATTCACCTCCGTGAGATAAATGATTACATTCCCAATATACAACCATTTTGATAATAAAAGATATGTAACGCATAACTTGAAATTTAAAGTTCACAACTGTTTATTTTCAGATATTTTCAATGCTTAAATGACGAGATTTTCGACGTTATTGTTTAAGAGACTTTAACTTTTTTTAAAATTGAAAAAAGCTGTCAATGTATATAAAATTAAATAATATTCATTTTTTAGTATAAATATACTTGAAATATCATTTAAATACCTTTATTATGTATATAAATCTTATAAAACATTGGAGTGATGAAAATGGGGCGTACACAACAGCATTAAACAAGCTAGCATTATTCAAGGGTAAAGACTTTTTGAAGACATGTGATTTTTCAGCAGATGAGTTACATACTTTAATTGATTTTACTGGTGAATTAAAAGAAAAGAAAAAGCGTGGTATTCCACACCCGTATTTAAAAGGGAAAAATTTGGCATTCTTATTTGAAAAACCTTCTACTAGAACGCGTTCAGCATTTAGTGTGGCAGCATATGATTTAGGCGCTTATCCAGAATACTTTGGGCAAGGTGATATTCATTTAGGAGTTAAAGAATCCTCAGAAGATACTGCCAAAGTTCTAGGTAGAATGTATGATGGTATTGAATTTAGAGGTCATCATCAGAAAGATGTAGAAGCACTTGCTAAAAATGCAGGTGTACCAGTATGGAATGGGCTCACTAATGAATGGCACCCAACTCAAATGATTGCAGATTTTTTCACATTAAAAGAACACTGGGGAACATTACAAGGTAAAACATTGACTTATGTCGGTGATGCTAGAAATAACGTAGCTCATGATTTACTTATTACGGGTGCAATTTTAGGTGTGAACATACATGTAGCCGCACCAAAAGCGTTACAACCGGATGAAGATATTCAAGTTATGGCACAAAAATATGCTGCTGAATCATCGAGCGATATATTGATTACAGATGATATTCAACAAGCAATCTATCAAACAGATGCAATATACACAGATGTTTGGTTTTCAATGGGTGAAGATCAATCGGTATTAGAACCGCGTATCAATCAATTATTACCTTATCAAGTAAACAAAGAGATGCTGATCAACACAATGAATCCAGATGTTATCGTATTACATTGCTTACCTGCATTTCATGATGTAAATACACAAGTAGGACAACAAATTTACGAAACGTATGGCTTAACTGAAATGGAAATTTCAGATGACGTATTTAAAGGTGAACATGCTGTCATTTTTGACCAATCAGAAAATAGATTACACTCTATTAAAGCAATTATGGCTGTAACACTGGGTGATATTTTTTAAATTAGATGTTAAGTATTATGAAGAGGTTTTGTAATGCTACTATAAAAAGGATGGAGCCTGGGACAAAAGAAATGTCTTACACTCTTTTCCTACGATTAGTCAGTAGATGACTGAATTGAACATGTAAAGGCCAACTTAATTTAATGCATAGATAGTGTTAGCATTTTATTATGAAATAGATTGACGTTTCTACTTGTAAACAACCAACAAATTTAATTTGTTGGTTGTTTTTTTATCTTCAAATTTAAAAATGAAGTTAAGGTGTGACTTTCGTTGAAATGAAGGAAGTTGAAAGTATATATCTAAAATGAATTTGGACAACATATGGATAACTTAATAGATGCATATAATAGATAATGATAACACTTTATGAAAATATTTTTCATATTGTTCTATTGTAATGATTAATATTTTCTTCGACTGTATATTGATGTTAATTAGGAGGTTATAGTATATGAGTAAGTTGTTTGAAAAAGCACAACAATTTGGGAAATCATTTATGTTACCGATAGCTATTTTACCAGCAGCTGGTTTATTGTTAGGTATTGGTGGTGCGTTGAGTAATCCGAATACAATCAAAGCCTATCCAGTATTGGATATTGCGCTCTTGCAAAATATATTTATTTTAATGTCAGCAGCAGGAAATATCGTTTTTCAAAATTTACTGGTTATTTTCGCGGTGGGTGTGGCATTAGGTTTAGCAAAAAGTGATAAAAGGCACGGCTGGTCTAGCAGCAATGCTTGGGTTTTTAATTATGAATGCATCAATGAATGGTTTGTTGACGATCACAGATACATTGGCGAAAGGCAACTTGGCAGAAGAAGGTCAAAGTATGGTATTGGGAATACAAACTGTAGAAACAGGTGTATTTGGAGGTATTATCACCGGTATTATGACAGCTTTGTTACATAATAAATTTCATAAAATATCACTGCCTGCGTATTTAGGTTTCTTCGGTGGGTCACGCTTTGTACCTATCATCACTTCAGTTTCTTCAATAGTGCTAGGTGTGGTTATATTCTTTATTTGGCCAACGGTACAAGGATGGATATTTGGTATCGGTGGTCTAGTAGATAAAACAGGGGTTATTGGTACGTTTTTCTTTGGTTTTATATTGAGGTTATTAGGACCATTTGGTTTGCATCATATTTTCTACTTACCGTTTTGGCAAACCGCACTGGGAGATTCTTTAGAAGTTAAAGGGCACATGGTTCAAGGAACGCAAAATATATTTTTTGCACAGCTAGGTGATCCTGATGTAACTAAATATTTCTCAGGCGGTTCACGTTATATGTCTGGAAGATTTATCACAATGATGTTTGGACTTTGCGGTGCAGCATTAGCAATTTATCACACGGCGAAGCCTGAACGTAAAAAAGTAGTCGGTGGTTTAATGTTATCTGCAGCATTAACATCGTTCTTAACAGGTATTACAGAGCCTTTAGAATTCAGTTTCTTATTTGTTGCACCAATGCTATACGTAATCCATGCCGTTTTAGATGGACTAGCATTTATGATGGCTGACATTTTCAATATCACTGTGGGACAAACATTTAGTGGTGGTTTCATTGATTATTTATTGTTTGGTGTACTACAAGGTAATGAAAAGACGAATTTCTTATGGGTCATTCCAATTGGCATCGTTTGGTTTGTGCTATATTACGTCATATTTAGATACCTCATTACGAAATTTAATTTTAAAACACCTGGTCGTGAAGACGAAGGTGTAACAGAAACAGTTGAAGCAACTGATCGTGCTAAAACGATTATTCAAGCGCTGGGTGGAAAAGAAAATATCGATGTCGTTGATTGTTGTGCAACTAGATTGAGAGTAACGTTAAACAGTGATAAAGCTGTCGATAAAACAATGCTAACTTCTACAGAAGCACGTGGCGTGATTCAAAAAGGGAACGTGTACAAGTTATCTATGGGCCACATGTTACTACCATTAAAAACGAAGTAGAAGAACTTTTAGAAAATGATAAGTAAGGTATTCAATTAGAGGATGATGAATAGATTATAGAAAGTTTTGGTGAGATGATGAATGTAATCAACTTAAAAAATCGTACGATTGGAAGCCAATACGTAGCAACAGAAATACTGAAACAGGTTATCTCCAAACCTAATGCTGTATTAGGTTTAGCCACTGGTAATACCATGATCGAAGTTTATAAAACATTAGCAGCGTTATTAAATGTGAATCAAATAGATCTATCCAATGTCGTAACGTTTAATTTAGATGAATATGTAGGTTTATCTGCAGAACATAATCAAAGCTATCATGTTTATATGAACGCGCACTTATTTAATCATAATCAAACATGGAATAATAAAAATATTTATTTGCCTGTAGGTGATGCGCCTAATATTGAATTAGAAAGTGAACTTTATGAACAGCGTTTAGGTGAAATCGGTTCAGCTGATATCCAAATATTAGGCATTGGTGAAAATGGGCATATTGGCTTCAATGAGCCATATTCATCTTTTGAAAGTGTAACGAGAGTTGTTGATTTAATACCTTCAACCATTAATGCGAATAGTCAACATTTTGAAAATATAGAAGACGTACCTAAGCAAGCGATTTCTATGGGATTGTCTTCTATTATGAAAGCAAAACGGATCATATTGTTAGCATTTGGTAAAAATAAACAGCAAGCAATAAAAGCTTTGTTAGAAGGCGAAGTGTCAGAAGCATTGCCAGCTTCTATTTTGCACAAACATCCTAATGTAGAAGTTATTATTGATGATGAAATTTTTACTTCACTCATAGAAGATGGAACATTGTAAGTGAGATGTAAATAATCATATGCGTCCTTCAAAGTAGACATTCTAAAAATGACAACTTTGGAGGGCGCATTTTTATGTCTTGTAATAATTAAATACTATTTTTAATGAATCAAAAATGAGTCTGTATCGTTTTTAATGAAATACATAAAGTATAAATCTTAAATGAAATAATAATTTAAAAATTGATTTTTGTAAACGTTTACAATTATAATGTAATTATATAATTTTAAAAGGGGTGTGTAGTTATGGTTAATGTGAAAAAAGAACGTATGAAAGTCTATGTTTTGGATAACGGACGCATGAAGATGGATAAGAATTTGATGATTGCTAATTCCAATCAAGCAACATTAGATGACCCTAACGCCAATAACGAGATGCATGAATTCCCTATATATACTGTGTTTATAGATCACCCAGATGCTAAAATCCTTTTTGATACAGCTTGTAATCCGAACGCTATGGGAGATAGTGGGAGATGGATAAGTGCAACACAAAAAGCTTTTCCGTACTTTGCTGATGAAGCTTGTCATTTACCTAATAGACTCGAGCAAATTAATGTAGATCCTAAAGAAGTCGATTTTGTTATTGCTTCACATTTACATTTGGATCATGCAGGGTGTTTAGAATATTTTACGAATGCAACCATAATTGTCCATGATGATGAATTAAGTGGTGCAATGAAAACATATGCACGAAACCAACAAGAAGGGGCTTATATTTGGGCAGATATAGATGCTTGGGTGAAAAATAATCTGAAATGGAGAACGATTAAAAAAGAAGAAGATAATTTGAAACTAGTAGATGGTGTTCGAATTTTAAATTATGGTAGTGGTCATGCATGGGGCATCATTGGTCTAGAGATTGAGAGTGCTGAATTAGGAACGATTATATTAGCATCGGACGCAATATACACTAAGGAAAGTATAGAGGATACATTGAAGCCACCAGGTATTTTATATGATTCTATTGGATGGACGAAATCAGTGGAGAAAATTCAAAGATTAGCAAAAGAAAAAAATGCTCAAATTTGGTTTGGACATGATGGCGAACAATTCGAAGGCTTTAGAAAATCAACGGAAGGTTATTATGAATAATTGCTATTTTATCAAAGTATCTTTAAATCACTACAGTGAATGAGGAGTGTATGTTATGAAAACAAGAGCGGCAGTATTGCGTGAAATGGGTAAAGATGCACCATATACAGAAAGTCATCCTTTAACAATAGAAACTTTAGAACTTCAAGGGCCTCAATCAAATGAAGTACTTATAAAAATAGGCGCAGTGGGTTTGTGTCACTCTGATTTATCTGTAATTAATGGCAGTAGACCACGTCCAATGCCAATGGTATTAGGGCATGAAGCAGCTGGAGAAATTATCGAAGTAGGTGAAAACGTTGCGGAATTTGAAGTGGGTGATCATATCGTATGTACATTTATACCAAGTTGTGGACATTGTATTCCGTGTCGTGAAGGCAGACCTGCCTTATGTGAAAATGGTGCAGCGGCAAATGAAAAAGGAGAAATGTTAGAAGGTGGCTTTCGTTATGAATCTGACCGTGATGAGGTAATGCATCATCATTTAGGTGTATCAGGTTTTGCAGATTATGCAGTGGTATCTACAAATTCAATTGTCAAAGTAGATAAAAAGATTCCATTTGAAAAGGTGGCGATTTTTGGTTGTGCAGTCATTACGGGCATAGGTGCAGTCATTAATACAGCTCGCATTAATGCAGGGAGTACTGTGGCGGTTGTTGGGCTTGGTGGCATTGGTCTTAACGCAATTCTTGGTGCACGCCTGGCAGGTGCAAGTGAAATTATTGCACTAGATATTAATGAAGAAAAATTTGCATTGGCTAAATCACTTGGAGCAACAGCAGTATTTAATTCAGGTGAAGCACATACAATAGAAGATATTAAACAATATACGCAAGGTGGTGTGGATTATGCTTTTGAAACGGCGGGCGTAGTACCTGCCATGGATGTCGCATATCAAATCACACGTCGAGGTGGAATGACAACGACAACAGGTTTACCAGATCCCAAACACCAATTTTCATTTCCTCAAGTAACGCTCGCTGCTGAAGAGCGTACGATAAAAGGGTCATATGTGGGAAGTTGTGTTCCTGACCGTGATATACCACGTTTCATCAACTTATATCATCAAGGTCGTTTACCAGTAAATGAACTTTTAACAGATACATTACCATTAGAACATATTAATGAAGGGTTTGACCGCTTGGCACGAGGTGAAGCGGCACGTTTAGTAGTGAAAATGGATTAGGTGTGTTCATATGAGTCGTTTTAATGACACATTAGAAAAGTATTTGTTACCAGTCGCGTCTAAATTGGGATGGAATAAAATTTTAATTTCATTAAGAGATGGTATTATCGTTGCGATGCCATTGATTATCATTGGATCACTATTTCTTGTCATTAGTGGCATCGCCATACCGGGATGGATTGAATGGTTGGAAGCACAAGGCATACAACCCTATTTAATGAAAGCAGTAAATGGCACATTTGGATTGATGGGATTAGTTGCAAGTTTTGGTGTGGCACATAGTATTGCTCGACAGTATGATACGGATGGTGTTTCAGCAGGAATTATTTCCATGGCTGCATTTTTAGTTGTAACACCTAATGTTATGACCGGTGGCAAAACACCAGAAGAAGCTATACCTCAAATGTATATGGGAAGTCAGGGACTTTTTGTAGCATTAATTATAGGGATCTTTTCCGGATTGATATTTCAATGGTTTATTAATAGAAATATAAGGATTAAAATGCCCGATCAAGTTCCACCTGCAGTAGCGAAAAGCTTTAGCGCATTAATACCTGGAGCTGTCATTATTTTATTGTGGCTTATAATCTATATAGCATTAGATAACCTTCCTTTTGGAAACATACATGACCTTATTGTTAATACATTAGGTGTGCCATTAAGTTTAATGGGAAGTACTTTAATAGGTACGATTATATTAGTAGGACTAAATAGTGCCTTTTGGTTTGTAGGTATTCATGGTGCAAATGTAGTAAATGCGGTTATGCAGCCAATATGGCTTAAGAATATAGATGAAAACCGTATTGTATATCAAGCTAATCCTCATGGCGATTTGCCACATATCATCACGCAACCTTTTATAGATAATTTTGTATTTATGGGGGGCGGTGGCTCAACCATTGGCTTAGTGATTGTTATTGCCATTTTAGCCTTTAAAAAGCGTTCGAGTAAAATTACGAAAACAATGGCACCACTGACATTGATGCCTGGTATTTTTAATATTAATGAACCGACCTTGTTTGGTTTGCCAGTCGTTCTCAATGTTAGGCTGATTGTACCCTTTATATTGGCGCCGATGATCAATGCGACGATTACTTATTTTGCCATGGCAAGCGGGCTTGTTCATTTAACTAATGGTACTGCGATGCCTTGGACAATCCCACCTATTATTAGTGGGTTTTTAGCTACGGGTCATGTTAGTGGTTCATTGGTACAAATGGTTTGTATCATTGTTGATATCTTATTGTATTATCCATTTTACAGAACGATGGAAAAATATAATTTGCAACTAGAGCAAAAAGAAGCAGATGAAACAAAAGAAATCTAAACAAAGGGGATTTGTCTCATGGTAAAAAGATTATTAAGTGCGAATGCATCTGAAATCGTTGAAATGACAGCCACAGAATTAAAACAAAGTATTAAAGCAAGTGATGGTCGTGTTGTATTATCTGAAAATGTGGTCACACGTACTCCAGTCATTCCAGATATTACAAATGCTGAACTTGCTCGTGCATTTGGCGCAGATTTAATTTTATTAAATGGTTTAGATGCCTTTGATCCTAAAGTTGTTAATGTAGATGAAGATAAACAGGTTATCAATGAATTGAGACGTCTTGTTTGTAGACCGATTGGTGTCAATTTAGAACCTGTAGATAAAACCGCAACGATGTCAGAAGAAAAACTAAATATTGTAGAAGGTCGACAAGCAAGTTCGAAAACGGTAAAGGCATTAGAAAAATTAGGTATTAATTTTATATGTATGACAGGGAATCCTGGGACAGGTGTAACGAATGATAAAATTGTCAACGCTATTTCAGAGACACGAAAGCATTTTACAGGACTTATTATAGCGGGGAAAATGCATAGCGCTGGTGTAGATGAACCTGTAATAACGGAAACGTATGTAGATCAATTTATAGACGCTGGGGCAGATATTATTCTTGTACCATCAATTGGCACGGTACCAGGATTTGATGAGGAACAATTGAAAAATATTGTTAAAGCAGTACACCGTCGTGAAGGTTTAGTTATGTCTGCTATAGGAACAAGCCAAGAAAGTTCTGATCCAAGTACCATTAGGGATTTTGCGATACGTAATAAAATCTGTGGTGTTGATATTCAACACATTGGTGATGCTGGTTATTGCGGTCTTGCACCAGTCAATAATATTTTTGAATTAAGTAAGGCAATCAGAGGGGAAAGACATACAGTATCCATGATAGCTAGATCGATTCAACGTTAAATGATGAAACTACGCTTTTAATCAGGAGGAATTTTTTATGGCAGAAAAAACAATCATGTTGGTATGTGCAGCGGGAATGAGTACAAGTATGTTGGTACAAAAAATGCAAAAAGAAGCTGAAAAGCAAAAGCTTGATAGAGATATTTTTGCCGTTTCCACTTCAGAAGCAGATCAAAAAATTGAAAGTGACAATATAGATGTATTGCTACTAGGACCACAAGTTCGCTTTAAAAAAGATGAATATACTAAAAAATGCTCTGAGAAAGACATACCTGTAGCGGTCATTGAAATGAGAGATTATGGAACGATGAATGGAGAAAATGTATTAAATGCAGCTGAACAATTGATGAAAAAATAGAGGTGGTTCAATGTCAGAAGCGGAAAATAGTTTAGAGTTTGCCATGTCACTTATTGCATACAGTGGTGACGCCAAAAGTCATGCAATGGAAGCCATCTATGCGGCAAAGAAAAATGCTTTTGAAGAAGCTGAAAAGAAATTAAAACTTGCAGAAGTTTCATTATTAGAGGCACATCATATTCAAACAAATATGTTAACCAAAGAAGCGCAAGGTGATGAGATAAAAATGTCGCTGTTAACCATTCACAGTCAGGACCATTTAATGACAGCTATTACGTTCAAAGATATGGCAGCAGAAATGATCGATTTATATAAAAAGATGGATTCAAAAGCATAAATATATTAAGTATCATTGAAAAAGTACATTTTCAAAAGATTTGAAGATGTACTTTTTTGTTCATTATTGTAAAAAAAGGAGTAAACAAGGGAATCAACTTAATTGTATTATATGTTAATTAATGGGAATTAAAAAATAAATGTATATTTGGATAAAAAAGTTATTGACTTAATGAAGGGTTAGGCATAGAATATTTTTATTCCGATAAGAATAATAAGAATAGAGGGCGCGAAATGAAAAAAATATTATTAGGTATACTGACGTTACTTTTAGTTGTGGGACTCGCAGCTTGTGGTACTTCTGACAAAAAAGACAACGATAACAAAAATAAAACTGCAAGTGAAAATAAAACATTTGTTGTAGGTACGGAAGGGACCTATGCACCTTTCTCATATCATGATAAACAAGATAAACTAACAGGTTATGATATTGATGTAATGAAAGCAGTAGCTAAAGAAATGGGTTACAAAGTTAAATTTAAAGAAACACAATGGGATTCTATGTTTGCTGGATTAGACTCTGGTAGATTTAATGTGATAGCGAACCAAGTAGGTATTAATGATGAACGTAAAGAAAAATATAAATTCTCAGAACCATATACGTATTCAGAAGCAGTATTAGTCGTTAACAAAAACAACAAAGATATAAAATCATTTGACGATGTTAAAGGTAAGAAATTGGCTCAAACGTTTACTTCAAATTATGGTAAATTGGCTAAATCTAAAGGTGCAGAATTAACGAAAGTAGATGGCTTCAATCAGGCTATGGATTTATTACAATCTAATAGAGTTGAAGGTACATTTAATGACAATATTTCATACTTAGATTATAAAAAACAAAAACCTAATGCAGATGTGAAAATTATTGAAGGTAATGCTGAGAAGAGTCAATCTGCTTTAACATTTAGTAAAAAAGAAGACGATGCAACAATTGAAAAAGTAAATAAAGCAATGAAAAAATTAAAAGATAATGGTGAATTAGCAAAAATAAGCAAAAAATGGTTCGGCGAAGATGTTTCTAAATCTTAATACTGAACAGCAACATGCACTAGACGCAGCTGGTCAAGCATTTGCACCGATGCTTGAAGGATTAGTGAAATTTTCTATACCTATTACATTAGTAACCTTTTTGTTAGGTTTAGTGATTGCGTTACTCACTGCGTTAATGCGCATTTCAACAAGCCGTATTTTAAGAGGGATTGCTCGTTTTTATATTTCAATCATCCGAGGTACACCGATGATTGTACAATTATTCATTATCTTTTACGGGATCCCTGAACTCGGCAGATTATTGACAAATAACTCTGAAAATCAATGGACGTTAGCACCAGTTATCGCAGCAATTATTGGCTTATCATTAAATGTAGGGGCATATGCTTCTGAAATTATTCGTGGAGGTATTATGTCTATACCTAAGGGTCAAACAGAAGCGGCCTATTCAATCGGTATGAATTATCGACAAACGATTCAACGTATTATCTTGCCACAAGCGATTAGAGTATCCGTACCAGCATTAGGTAATACATTTTTAAGTTTAATTAAAGATACATCACTTTTAGGATTTATATTAGTAGCTGAAATGTTTAGAAAAGCACAAGAAGTCGCTTCAACGACATACGAGTATTTAACTATTTATCTACTTGTAGCACTTATGTACTGGGTGGTTTGCTTTATCATTTCAATTGCACAAAACTTCTATGAATCTTATCTTGAAAGAGGGTATCGCTCATGATTGAATTAAAAAATATAAAAAAATCATTTGATGATAAAGAAGTTATCAAAGGGATTGATTTAAACGTTAATCAAGGAGAAGTTGTGACATTTATTGGACGATCAGGTTCAGGTAAGACGACTTTGTTGCGAATGATTAATGCTTTAGAGTTGCCTACAGAAGGTGCTGTGTATGTTAATGGAGAGACTTATAGCAATGCAGACAAGAAATCACAGATAAAAGTCCGTAAACAGTCGGGCATGGTATTTCAAAGTTATAATTTATTCCCACATAAAACGGCATTAGAAAATGTAATGGAAGGTCTCATTACTGTTAAAAAAACGAAAAAAGATGAAGCAAAGCAACAAGCATTAGCTTTATTGGAAAAAGTAGATTTAACTGCTGTAAAAGATCAAAGACCGAATGCTTTATCTGGAGGACAACAGCAACGTGTAGCAATTGCTAGAGCTTTAGCCATGAATCCAAAAGTAATGCTGTTTGATGAACCTACGTCTGCGTTAGATCCAGAACTCGTTAATGATGTGCTTCGTGTCATCAAGGACCTAGCTAATGAAGGTATGACAATGATTATCGTGACGCATGAAATGCGATTTGCTAAAGAAGTATCTAACAAGATTGTATTTATACATGATGGTGTAATTGGAGAATCTGGGCCTCCAGAGCAAATCTTTAATCATCCACAAAGCGCTGAACTACAAAGATTTTTAAATATGATTCGTGAAGTTTAACGTTGAAAGAAAGTTTAGTGAAAGTATTATGATAAAACGATTGCCTTGTTATATATACTGACAAGGATGATTAGGCAGTCTGAAGAATAGCATTTTTAAAAGTGATAGCGATGTATTTTCAATAGAATATATGATTGCCTAAATAAGGTGAGTCCGAGACATTTAGTTATGTCCGGGCTTTTTTTATAAAACGATATCATATATGTACTTTGAACTTTATAATTTAAAAATATAATGATTTTTTTATTTGATGTGCAACTTTTCGCATTTAAAGACGAAAGAGATTACACATCTATCATCTTTAGAAAGCGTTTACAATAAAGAGGCGAGGAGGTTGCTAATATGTTAAGTAAGCGACAGTATCATATTTTAATGTTCATACTTGAATGTGAAACTTTTGTGCAAATTCATCATTTAGCAACGCACTTTAATGTTACAGAAAGAACGATACAGTACGATCTTGAATACATTGAAGATATGGCAAGTAACCTAGGTTTAATTATTCAAAGGACTAAGCAAGAGGGGGTCAAAATAACCACAACACCAGAACAGTTAAAGCGCTTTGCACCTAAATCGACAACGCATACAATACATTATGCAAAAGAAGAGCGCTTGTTATATATAACGTTAAAATTACTTGAAGCCAATACGCCGACATCATCACAAGTGCTTGCGACCACCGTATCTGTTTCAAGACGAACGATTGTGGAAGATTTGAAAAGCGTTCAAAATTGGTTAGAGCAGCATGACTATCTTGCTATAGCAGAATGTGCTTTCGTAGATTTAGCGCATTTAAATAAGGTATTTAAATATCGATATGGCGTAACAGCTTATCAATATATGTCAAAACTAAAATAATATTGCATTTATCGACTTAACTTTAAACAGCGCATGTCATCTCATAATAAAGATGACATGCGCTGTTGTATTTCAGATTTGTGATCTGTTTATATTATTTAAGCATTTCTTTATAGACTTTATGGTTTTGGTAGACGCATTTAAGTAATGGGGCGTCAATTTGGTACGTATCGGCTAAGTTTAATAAATAACCTTGTAAGTGACCTGTTTCAATATTTAATCCTTTTTCCATGTCACGTTGCATAGAAGTCTTAAAATGGTATGATAACTGATTAAATGATGTCATATATTGTGATACAATATCGTCTGCGAGTGGCGCTCGATGTGCACGCATTATCGAAGCGACTTCATTGTATAAAGAGCGAACGAAGTTAATGCCACCATCACTGTCTCGAATAGGACCAAT
The DNA here is from genome assembly GCF_000798895.1 of Staphylococcus sp. ZWU0021. Lineage (NCBI taxonomy): Bacteria > Bacillati > Bacillota > Bacilli > Caryophanales > Staphylococcaceae > Staphylococcus > Staphylococcus sp. ZWU0021. Next base: position 467,830 of record NZ_JTLN01000030.1, on the reverse strand, counting down.
AGGCGCATGCATTAATGTTGTGATACTGGATAACACAGTAATCATTAAATATTTGTGCCACATGCCTTGTTCGATTGAAGTGCTTAATTTGAATTCTGCCTTTGTTTCAGAAAATGCTTGTGCAATTTTTTGTGCGCGTTCACTTTTACTTCCATCTAGTTCTCCAAAAAAGAGTTTATCAAAAGGGCTTGTTTGTATGATTTCTCCCATACTATCTAATGTTGTTTCTATCACACAATAGCCACCCATAACTTTGTCTTTACCAAAGATAGATTGTAATTGTGGAATATGTGCGACGCCGTTTAATAATGGAATGATGGCAGTATGACCATCGACAAATGGTTTCAAATCTGTCATGGCTTGCTCTAAATGATAGGATTTAGAAGAAAGTAAAATAACATCGAAAGGCGCTACGCGATCGTCTTTTGTAATGAGTTGAGGATTGAAATGATAATCTCCCTGCTCACTGTGGATGGCTAATCCATTTCTTTCTAAAAATGACTTGCGTTTGGGTCTTACTAAGAATGTCACGTTCTGTCCGCTTTCGGCTAATCTGCCTCCAAAATAGCCTCCGATACCGCCAGCACCTAATACTAATATACGCATTGAATACAACTCCTTATACGCTATGTGTGTTGATTTGTTAATTGATGTATATATACCACATTTGAGGGGCATATACGCATATGAAAATAATTTTCAAATAATTCAATAGATGTAGTTGGGACAGTATATTTTATTTTTAAATATATATTTGAAAACAATAAAATTTGTGCAATGTAATAAGTGTTCACTAATTACAAACATGGAGGGGTTCCAATGTCGTTTAAAAATGATCATAAGTATCAGTGGAAAGATATGCAAGGGAAAGATTTTCTACTACCGTTTATTTATTTGATAGGTAATTTTTGTTTATCTATAGTCATCTTAACAATCATGATTGGAATCAATGAAACGCAAGGGAAAAATAACGCTAACTTTAATGCTAACTTTTCAGGTACGCCAGGCATATTAATGGAAATGATTGCCTTTATAATTATATTCGCGTTATGGATTTTATTCCATAGACATTCATTTAGACAATCGTGGAAACAGGGGCTACAAAATATTAAGCAACACTGGAAACTCATTGTCATTACATTTATCGTTATTATAGTGTTTAAAGAAATTTATCCATATTTAGTAAATGCATTCGCACCAGAACATTGGAAATTTGAAGAAACACAAAATGACAAAATGGTGGAGGAAATGTTTGCTACGCCTGTATCAACCATATTAGCTTTTTTCTCAATTGTAATTATTGCACCAATGACAGAAGAATTTTTATTTAGACATTTAATTATTGGCGAATTAGGAAAGAAATTAAATTTCTATGTTATGTCTGTTATTTCAATTATTGTGTTTGCATCTTTACATGTAACAGAAGCTAAATCTCCATTAGAAATTGTGATGTATCTTGCCATAGCAGTTGGTATTGTATATGTATATATGAAATCGCAGCGTAGTTTAGCTGTAGCCATTGCGTTACATGCTTTGAATAATTTATTAGCGTATATTTTCATGATTATCACGTAATTTACATAATTCTTAGTGATATACCTGTCTTCTTTGTGAAGGACAGGTATATTTTATCGTGTTAGTGTTTAGAATTTTCTAAAAACTCATTGACTAATCTTGAGCATAATGCTAGGATTAAACCACTAAACATAAATATGATTGACTCTTATCAAGAGTGGTGGAGGGATGTGCCCGATGAAACCCAGCAACCGTCGATTTTTCGAAATGGTGCTAAGTCACAAAAAGTTATTTAACTTTTGGAGATGAGAGAAAGTGCAAACTTTCTCTTGATTTATTAAGAGAAAGTTTTTTTATACATATAAGTACGTTGAAACAAATTTTTAAGGAGTGAAAGTATTATGAGAAAATGGTTTATTTTAGGATCATTGTTTGTGTTAACGATTATACTAGCAGCATGTGGTAAATCGAATGGTGAAAAAGAGGATAAGGAAATTACGATTGCTGCTTCGCCAGCGCCCCATGGCGTCGTACTTGAACATGCAAAAGAAGAAATGAAAAAGAAAGGCTATGATTTAAAAATAAAAACAGTTAATGATTATAAGGTTCCTAATAAATTATTAGATAAAGGAGATGTTGATGCGAATGCATTTCAACATACACCGTATCTTAAAGCAGAAAAGAAAGACCATAATTATAAAATAGAAGAAGCCGGGAAAGTGTTCACGACACCGATGGGCGTTTATAGTAAAAAATATAAAGACATTAAAGATATCCCTAAAGGTTCTACCATTTATGTATCAAACAATCCTGCTGAAGAAGGTCGTTTCTTGTCATTCTTTGTTGATAAAGGCTTAATCAAAATTAAAAAAGGTGTCAGTATTGAAGATGCTAAGTTTGATGACATTGTAGAAAATAAAAAAGATTTGAAATTTAATAACAAGCAAGGTGCGGAATTCTTACCTAAAACTTATAATAGTAAAGAAGGCGCAGCAGTGATAATGAATTCTAATTATGCGATTGATAATGGTCTAACACCACATAAAGATGCAATTGCTATAGAAGGAAAATCATCACCATTTGCGAATATTGTTGCCGTACAAGAAGGACATAAAAACGATAAAAAATTCAAAGAACTTATGAAAGTTTTACAATCTAAAGAGATGAAGAAATTTATAACTGATAAATATGGACAAGATGTTATTCCGTATGAAAAATAAATAATCATGTAATATATAGATTGAAGAGGAAGGTGATTCGATTATGTCTAAGCTAGGTATTATTGGTTTAGGAAAAGTGGGTACGCAAGTACTTACAGATGTACAGCAACTGAATTTGTTTTCAGAGATTATTTTAATTGATGATAGAGCGGACGTGGCAAGTGGTGAAGCACTTGACCATATTCACTCGCAAGGACTGATAAATACTGCACATATCAAGATTCGTAGCGGTGTCTATCAAGACTTAACGGATGCAGACTTTATCGTCATAGCTGCGAGTGAAGCAACCGATAAAAATAATGGTGACCGTACATTATTAGCGCAAGGAAATCACGACATCATTAAGGGCATAATGTCCCAAATAGCTGAAGTGACGCAAGAGGCGGTTGTGATTCTGATATCTAATCCTGTAGATTCTATAGTTTACTTTGCAAATCAAATAGATTACCCAGCCCATAAAATTATTGGTACGGGTACGGCTCTAGAGACATCAAGATTTAAAACAATTATAGCCGATCATTATCAAATTGATCCAAATAATGTGGAAGCTTTTGTCATTGGGGAACATGGTCAACATGCAATCCCCGTGTGGAGTAAAGTGCATATTCATGGTATGGAACTATCGGAATTTGAGGCATTAAGTGACCGTCCAGCAATTGATAAGTCACACATATCGTCCATTATCAACGAAGTGTCGATGGATGTTTTTTACCAAAAAGGGTGGACCAACGCAGCGATATCAAAAGTGACATCATTTTTGATACAGTCCATTGCATTGGATCAGAGAACAATTACACCATTGACTTCCCTGAGTTCAGAATATGGCTTAGAAGATGGTGCATTTAGTTTACCAACATTAATAGATAAAAAGGGTATTGTTCAAAGATTTGCGATAACATTAGACAAAGAAGAAGAACGCGAACTTAAAGAAGCATATGAATATATTAGACAAACGATTCATACAGCACAACAATAGCGATTAAAACATTCAAACACGCATTCATTAGATATTTTCTTTTGAATGCGTGTTTTTTATATTTAAAATAAATGCTTATCTTGTTTATCAATCCGGTAATGGCTACAATATACTTAAATATAGCGATGAATAGAAGTGAAGTATATGAGCATGGGAGGTGTAATGATGCTAGAAAGACATGTAAAGCTCATCAGATTAATGTTAATCAATCGTAATCAATTTTTAAATGCAGATGAAATTGCAAGGTACTTAAATGTTTCTAATCGAACAGCTAGAAATGATATTCAATATATTAATAGTGAAATCTTAGATGATCTCATTGTAAGTGTAAAAGGACGAGGGTATAAATTGAATCAGTCCTTATATAGTATGCAACAAATAGAAACAATTGTAACTGATTTTACCAATAAAGAAAGTGAACTATTAATCAAGTTGGGTTATCAATTACTCATGTATCAACAACCACTTACAAGTGAAGCCATAGGAAAAACTTTTCATTTAACGAAGGCAGAAGTCACTGATTATATAAATAAAATTAAAGCATGGTGTATATCATTCGACGTGAATATCCAAATAACCAAGAAAAAAGGGATCACCGTCAATGGTAGTGAAATGAATATCAGAAATGCAATATTGCACCTAAATCAACTCTCAGAAAATGTTAAAACAGTGGATGCGTTTATTTTAGCGGAGCATCAATATATGAAACATCAAACTGAGGATTTTATATATTTAACTATTAGTACGGGTGTAGGTATGGCCTATATAAGAAAAGGGGAACTTGTTTCTGGTGTTAATGGGAACTTTGGTGAAATTGGTCATACCATTATAAAAGGCGATAGTGATTACCAATGTCCGGTTTGTAAACAATATGTTTGTGTGGAAAATGAAATATCAGGTTTAGCGATCAGTAGAAAAGCGAGTCACATTTTAAATAAGCATGTAAGTACTAGAGAAGCTATAGAAATGTATCTCCATCAAGCGCATAGTGAGATAACTGAAATGATAGATGAAGTTTTGATATTAACACAACAACTATGTACAAATCTATTCAGTATTTTTAATATTAATAACATTGTATTGGGTGGCGGTGTTACCCAAAGTAAGCTACCTTATAAATCAAGCATTGAAAATTATGCACAAAAACATTATTTAATTCAAAATAGCACATTAAATGTAACAATAAGTAATTTAGAGGCAAATGTTTTAACGGGTTTATATCATGTAAACAAATAATATATAGGAGAACGTGACATAAATTGAATATGCTAATAGAGATTTCGTAGTCTCACTCCGGATAAACTAAATTAGAATAAAGATCTGGAACCTTTATTAATATCTAGATTTTTAAATTAGTCAGAGATGGTTAGCACGAATAGAAGGTTGTAGGAAATTACACTGAGGTTAGGCTTCGGTTTGTGTGAGGTAAGTGTTCTGGGACGTGTAAAAAAGGCAGGGCCATAGTGATATGGCCCTGCCTTTTTTATGAGTATATGTGATGTCACACTTTAAAGTTACATCATAAACGTAGTAATATTGCATAAGAATCACTAAGGAAATTCGTAACATTAATTTCCAAGTGAAATTAATGAATACAAAAGAAAATCTTTTGCATAAGAATCACTAAGGAAATTTTTAACATTAATTTCCAAGTGATTCTTTAAAACCGTTATCGAGATCAGCAATAATATCATTAATGTTTTCGGTACCTACAGACAATCTAACTAGTTCTGGTACTACGCCGGAAGCTTTTTGATCTTCTGGTGATAATTGTAAATGTGTAGTACTAGCTGGATGAATGATTAATGATTTTGAATCACCTACATTCGCTAAGTGGGAAAATAGATTTAAACCGTCAACAAATTTGGCGATATCGTCTACCGTGCCATCTATGCCAAAGGTCAATATAGCACCTTGGCCATCAGGTAAATATTTTTGAGCGAGTTGATGATAAGCGTTATTTTTTAAACCTGGATAGTTGACCCAAGTTACTTTTGGATGTTGTTCTAGATATTGTGCGACACGTAAAGCATTTTCAGAGTGTCGTTCTAAGCGTAAGTGTAGTGTTTCTAAACCAATTAAGAATTCATGGACATTAAAGGGTGATACTGCAGAACCTAAATCACGTAACAACTGTACACGTGCTTTGGTAATATAGGCAGCTTCGCCAACATCTTTTGCATAAGAAATACCATGATAACTTTCATCAGGTTCTACTAAACCTGGGAATTTTCCATTATCCCAATTGAATTTTCCACTATCAACGATCACGCCACCAATGGAAGTACCATGGCCACCAATGAATTTAGTGGCTGAATGTACTATGATATCTGCTCCAAATTCAAAAGGACGCAATAAGTAAGGTGTTGGGAATGTGTTATCAACAATCAAAGGAATGTTATGATTGTGTGCGATATCGGCTACAGCTTCAATATCTAACACATCAATGCGTGGGTTCCCAATGGTTTCAGCATATACTGCTTTTGTTTTATCTGTTATTGCATTTTTGAAATTGTCTGGATGACTAGGATCTACAAAATGGACTTTAATACCTAGTTTTTTAAAGGTAATATTTAAAAGGTTATAGGTACCTCCATATAAATTTGACGAAGCAACAATTTCATCGCCACTTTCTACAATATTTAAAAGTGCTAAATGTATGGCTGCTTGTCCAGAAGATGTAGCTAAAGCACCTACACCACCTTCTAAGGCTGCAATCCGTTCTTCAAAAACATTTTGTGTAGGGTTCATAATTCTTGTATAAATATTGCCATCTTCCTCTAAAGCAAATAACTTTCTCGCATGTTCAGTATTATCAAACACATAACTAGATGTCTGATAAATTGGTACAGCACGTGCTTTTGAAAAATCATCTACTACTTGCCCGCCGTGAATAGATAAAGTATCTAAATGCCAAGGGTTTTGAGTCATATGATAAAGCCTCCCTATAATTTCTAAATTTTCTGATAATTACAACTATACAAGAGCTAATTGGCTATTTCAAGTATGCTTACTGAAAAAGTAGGAATTAGATTATTATACTTTATTGACTTGAAAATGAAATGATTGCAAATATGAAGAAAAGGATTTATAATTCTTATCGGTATAGTAAGGTATTGTGGGGAGAAAGGCACTATGGAGGGAAATAATGATTGCTTTTGATTTAATTGGAAATACGCCATTAGTATTGTTGGAGTCATTTAGTAATAAAGATGTACAAATTTATGCCAAGTTAGAACAGTATAATCTTGGTGGTAGTGTGAAAGATCGATTAGGAAAACATTTAATCGAAACAGCAATAAGAGAGAATATAATCCAAAAAGGCGATGTCGTTGTAGAGGCATCTGCAGGGAATACAGGAATTGGTGTTGCAATTGCTGCTAATCATTACGGCGTCAGTGCTGTGATTTTTGCACCTGAAGGTTTTTCTGAAGAAAAGATATCAATTATAAAAGCGTTAGGTGCTGAAGTCATCAGAACAGATCAAACTTTAGGCATGGCAGGTGCACAAAAGGCCGCACGTGATTATGAACTGCAAACTGGTGCGTATTATTTAAATCAATTCGAATCTTATCGCAATCCTGAGACCTATAAATCTACAATAGGAAAAGAAATAACAGATAAGCTTAAAGATATTGATTATTTTGTAGGTGGTGTTGGTTCAGGAGGGACTTTTACAGGTGTTGCTGAACATTTAGCAGCAACATATCATACCGAAAGTGTCATCGTAGAACCAGAAGGATCTATTTTAAGTGGCGGTAATGCGCATAGTCATGATATTGAAGGGATCGGTTCAGAAAAATGGCCATCTTTTCTACCTAAAGCATTGGTGTCAGATATTATAAAAGTGAGTGATGATGCCGCTTTTCAAAATGTTAAATTATTAGCAAGACAAGAAGGTCTTTTAGTAGGTAGTTCTTCCGGAGCAGCATTGCAAGGCGCTCTAGAAATTAAAAAACATATTAATAAAGGTGTCATTGTAACCATTTTTCCAGATGGCAGTGACCGATATATGTCAAAACAAATTTTAAATTATAAGGAGACAATCAAATGAATAAAAAAACACAATTAATTCATGGTGGACAAACAACAGATCCATATACAGGTGCAGTTACAACGCCAATTTATCAAACAAGTACGTATATGCAAGATGGTATTGGCGACATGAGACAGGGATATGAATATTCTCGTTCGGCAAATCCAACACGCAGTGCTTTAGAGGGTTTAATTGCAGATTTAGAGCAAGGTGAAAGTGGCTTTGCATTTGGTTCTGGTATGGCAGCTATTTCAGCAGTTATTATGTTATTAGATAAAGGTGACCATTTACTCATCAATTCAGATGTATATGGTGGTACTTATAGAGCTTTAACAAAAGTGTTTAATAGGTTTGGTATTGATGCTGAGTTTATCGATACGACAAATATAGAAGCTGTTGAACAATATATTAAACCTGAAACGAAAATGTTATACATTGAAACGCCGTCTAATCCTTTATTACGTGTCACTGATATTAAAAAATCAGCAGAAATTGCTAAAAAGCATCATTTAATTTCGGTTGTTGATAATACATTTATGACGCCATATTTCCAAAATCCATTAACATTGGGCATTGATATTGTTTTACATTCAGCCACAAAATATATTGGTGGTCATAGCGATGTTGTTGCCGGATTAGTTGCAACAAGTGACGCTGAATTAGCTGAACGTTTAGGATTTATTCAGAACTCAACTGGTGGTGTGCTTGGACCTCAAGATAGTTATTTACTGATTCGTGGCATAAAAACACTTGGATTACGCATGGAACAGGTTCAACGTAATACACTTGCTATCATTGATATGTTACAACAACATTCAGCAGTGAAACAGGTATTCCATCCAAGTATCTCGGACCATTTAAATCATGATATTCACGAAGCACAATCTGAGGGCCATACAGGTGTTGTCGCATTTGAAGTCGCTGACATAGAAAGTGCTAAAAAAGTAATCAGTGAATCACATTATTTCACTTTAGCTGAGAGTTTAGGTGCTGTTGAAAGTTTAATTTCAGTACCTGCATTAATGACACATGCTTCAATTCCTAAAGATATTCGTGAAAAAGAAGGCATCGCCGACGGATTAGTACGTTTATCAGTAGGTATTGAAGATACAAAAGATTTAGTCGAGGATCTAGAACAATCATTAAACGCATTAGGTTAATAGTATAAATTTCAAAAAGAAATGAAAGGCATATAGGAATAAGTTGGGAATAAGCGGAAATCAATTTAGAATCATTGATTTCAGGCTTATTCCTTTTTTATATATGGTTATATTTATCATTATTTGAGTTTGAAGTTTGATGTTGTGCGTAAGTATCGTTAAGTATATCTGAGTTAGTTTTTTGTAATTTACTATAACGACCTTTCGGTATTTTGTTTTCTGTAACCTCTACTTTAGGATAAATGAGTAATGGAATCAGTCCGATAATGCCAAAAATGATAAAGCTATATTCATAATTTAGTATATCAATTACAATACCAGCGATAGATGAACCTATGACTTGTCCAACCGCTAGAAGTAAGAAAGGTATGCCTATGCCAAGAGAAGCATTTTTGACAAACAGTTTGATTCCCCAAACCAGTAAAACACCGGTTAAGAAAATATAACTCAGGCCGAATAATGATGACGCAATAAATGGTAGTAACCAAATGCTTGGCGTGTATGCTAATAATACACTAGCGCATGCTAATGCAATAACGCCAAAATTAAACGCGAAGTGAATCCCTTTTTTATCGATAATTGAACCAGAAATACCACCAACTACACCAAATATGCCAATTAAAATCCAAAAAATAGAAAGTGCTATATCTGAATAATTGCCTGTTAATTGGACAATGGGTTTTGAGAAAGTCCAAATGGTGCAGTAGATATACCGAGCAGTGTAGAGGCAGTGACGATACGTGTGCTCGCAGAAATATCTCTAATATTAAGACTACCTGTATGAATTTTAATATCTTTTTGAAGCTTCGGTATGACGATATAGTTCCAAAATAAAACGACCAATGCAATTAAAGCATATATTAAATAAGTATCACGCCAATCTAAAAATACAAGCATTGCTGTTATACCAGTAAACATTAAACCCATACTCGTTCCTGAATTAATCAAAGTATTTGCTTTACCTTGATCTTGAAGATTAATCCACAACGAAATGGTATAGCCATACGGAGGAGAAACGAGACCGGTGCTTGCACCTGTAAAAATAACACCGATAGATAGAATGATTGCATTGCTTGATACGCCAATAGTAATCAAACCAATGACTACAGAGATGCCAGCAAGTATTATCATACGTTTTGGACCAATCGTATCTGTCTGTAGAGTTGAATAAACGATTGTAAAACAATACGCTAAATAAAATAAAGACGAAATTAGACCAGCTTGAGATGCAGATAAAGATAAATCATTAGTAATGTCTGGTAAAAAGAGACCAAAACTAAAACGGCCTAATCCATAGGTCGTTGCGATCATAGCAATACCAGGGAATACAAGTTTTGAAAATTTCATTAATAGGAACCTCCTTTTATAGATAGAATGTTCATTCTACTTAGAACTAAAAATATATAGAATGTTCATTCTACTTTTGTGTAAAGATAACGAGTAAGTGCATTTTGTATTAAAATACTTCAAATTCGTTTGGAATTATTGATTATGTGCTTCATTTAATAATAACTTGGCCATTGTGATAGCATGCGAAGTCGCATCTTTAGAACCTAATAAAGCAGTCATAGAAGTTGTACCTTCTAAAAGCAAAGTATATTGAACGGCTAAATCATAACCATTTTCAATACCAGCATCATCAGCAAGTTTTTCTAAATAATGTAACAGTCTTTCTTTGTGACCTCTTGCTGTACTTTCAATCTCATTATCCGTGTCTGCATAATCCTCAATAGCACGCATAAACATATCACCTTTATACGAATAATCATTTAACCACTGACAATGCGCCGTGACTGCTGATATAAAAGGTTTTTCAGGATGTTGTTCAACGTGACTGTCTAGATAGTGCCAATAACGTGTTTCACGCTGTTTCAGTACTTGAGCCACTAAGTTATCTTTAGATTCAAAATGATTATATAGCGTCATCGTTGCGACATTAGCTTCTTGTATAATTTGCTTCAAACCTACACCTTTAAAACCATATTCATAAAATAGGCGTTCTGCTACACTCAAGATATCTTGTTTCTTTTGTGACATATATCTCACACTTTCAAAGTAGAATGGTCATTCTATTTAATTCTAGCAACGCACAATGAGAATGTCAAAAAAAGCGTAAAGCTCAATACACTTATCTGATTATAAAGTGTATTGAGCTTTACTAATAGCGTCGGATGATATTTGCATGATTTAGTTGTCGTAACCAAGCGTAGTTATTTCTTTGGAATGCCGATGACATGTCCGAGTTGTTTAGGTACGTCGAAAGTGTTTTGTTGATCAAAATAGTGTTTGATTTTTTCTTGGATGGGTTTAGGAAAGTCCATGCTTCGTCTTGTTTCATTGCCAACACCCATCATAATGGCTTCATATGTTGCATTGCGTTCATCGTTGCTATTATACATTGTTAAGAATAAATGTACTCTTTTGGCATCGTAATCGTAAATATGTACTTTAATATAGAAGGATTCATCGAGTAAAAGTTCTTTTAAAAATGAAATATGCGCTTCTACGCTGAACATTGTCACATCTTGACTATGACGATAATCTGTGGAGAAATCGATAGATTCAAAAAAGCCTACAACAGCATCACTGAAAATGGAATAATATTGCGCATCATGCATATGATTATTATTGTCTATCCAAGATGGCTGTACCGTATTTTTATAGATATATTCATCTGTCACAAAAATCACTCCTTTATTTTTTATAAGCCTGTACTATTGTATCAATTATGTATGAACAGAGTTAACAATTTGTTTTACGAGGCTTAAAAATAGTTAATTCTTTATAAAATGCATAATGTAAGATAGTATGATATTTAGCTTACTAGAAAAATTTACAACTGGAAAAGGGGGACATATATGGTATTGGTTGCCTTAATATTATTCATTATTTCTATTGTCTTTCTTATTTATTCTATTACATTATTAATGGGCAAAGATGGTACCATGTTTAGTTTGTTTACAAAAGAAGAAAAAGCATTAACTAAAGGACAAAAGTTAACCATTTATCTCATTACTATTGTATTATTTGTAGCAAGCTTAGTTTGGCTACTTAACCTGATTTAAGAAATAGACTTTGAACGTTAATAATATAACAGAACGCATATTCATAATAAAAAGGACTGGAAATGATTCCAGCCCTTTTTTTAAAACTAATACTTTCTTAAAAAATCTACATCACGGTCAAAGATTTGTTTGACGACATAACATTGAACTGCAGTTATGATACTTTCAATCACTTGCGTTTTATTAGATAAGATACGAAGGCTGAAACCGTGAGTTGGTAAATGTGTGATACCAAAACGGCAGTCATATTTATGTTGGAAGTGTTTAATTTCCTCATAAACTTGTTCAATAAATTTTTGATTAACGCTAGGGTGGATGAAATAACAAGAACCTAGATGCGTATAATCTTCCATATAACCTAGACCATCCACATTTTGTTTCTGTGGATCGAGTAACATATTATCAAACGTTACCAATGCATCATCTACATATATTTCGTTTAGTAAGTGCATATACGTATAACTAAAACGTTTATCTGATTTGGAATAACCTGGTGTAAGAATATCTGTATAGAATAGAGACGCAGTTGATTCCAAATTGAATACATTGTGTTGATAAAACTTTGCGTTTTCAAAGGCTATAATGGGATCACCAACATATTCAGCATAACCATTATTTTTTATATTAAAGGTTTGGTATTGCTCGACATGATCATTCAATGTTTTATAAATTTTTGTGGCACCTTGTGAAGTTAATATAACTTTAGCATCAGAATCAATATTAAAATTCATAGTATAGCGGTCACTATCTAAGTATCCGCCACCTACGTTGACGATATAGAAGGTGGGGATATCAGATTGATTTAGATAGACTGGACGCATGACTTTTAAGGCTTTTTCAAAAAAGACATCTCTAGCAACAGATTTTTTACCATTGTTAAAAACGGATAAATCTAATTGTCCTGTCCAAGCTTGTTTGTTGTTAGACATTTAGGCTAATCCTTTAAGAAATACATCTTGTTCAATCCATTGTATGACTTCATCCAAGCCTTCGTCTGTTTTAAGATTTGTAAAAGTAAATGGTCGGTTACCACGGAAGACTTTCGTATCTTCTGCCATGCGATCTAATGATGCGCCAACGTAAGGTGCTAAATCTGTTTTGTTAATGACGAAAAAGTCCGACTTAATCATACCTTGGCCACCTTTACGTGGGATTTTCTCTCCTTGGGCAACATCGATAATATAGATTGAAAAGTCGACAAGTTCAGGACTGAATGTAGCAGCTAAGTTATCGCCACCTGATTCTATGAAGATAAGTTCAATATCATCATTGCGCTCTTTTAATTCATCGATTGCTGCAAAGTTCATTGACGCATCTTCACGAATTGCTGTATGAGGGCAACCACCTGTCTCTACACCGATGATTCTATCTTCGGGTAAGACACCTGAATTCACTAATATTTTCTCATCCTCTTTAGTATAGATATCATTTGTAATTACACCGATACTCATGTCTTTCGCTAAGCGTTTGACAATTTTTTCGATAAGTTGCGTTTTCCCTGCACCAACAGGGCCGCCGACACCTATTTTAATTGTATCTGTCATAAAGCTTGTCCTCCTAAGATATAAAAATTCTTACATTTACGTTTTCATGTTCCATTTGATTGATTTCCAAACCTGGTGCTGTAATACCGAGCTGTGACGCAGGAATTGTCATGATATGGTCTCTTGTTTCTTTCATGATTGGAATCATTTTATGAACAATACGCTGTCCGGCAGTTTGTCCTAATGGAATTGCACGAACGGCATTTTGAGTGAGACTGGACACATTTTGATATAGATAATAGTCAATGATGGTTTCGATATCGACACCGAGATGGTGACCAAGCATTGTAAAGCAAATTGCAGGATGCAAGGATGCTTTTTTATCTTTCATTTGGGCATGATACCAATTAATCCAATCGCTATCATATAATTCAGACGCAAGTTTAACCATGCGATTTCCCATTTGTTTTGAACCTTGTCTCGTTTCTTTTGGTAAGTTTTGAACAAAAAGAATACGATCTAATTTCAATATTGCTTTTGTATCATTTTCATTTAGGGCATCATACACTAAACGCATTGTTAAACCATCTGCATATGTTAATTGCTCATTTAAAAATAACACGAGCCATTGTTGGAAACTTTCTTCGTCATGGACAGTATCACGCTGGATATATGTCTCAAGTCCAAATGAATGACTGAATGCGCCTGTTGGGAATTGCGAATCGCAAAATTGAAACAGGCGTAGGTGTGCATGATCAATCATGTGAATGTCCTATGTGTCTGAATGCTTTGTTAACTTTGCGGTCTTCATGTTCATAAGGAATACCTAGGTCTTTTAATAAAGATTCCACTAAGTAGTCATATTGAACGAGCATTTCAGTTTCTGTGAATTGTGCTGGTAAATGTCTGTTACCAAGTTGATGAGCGATATCTCCCATTTCTTGTAATGTACGTGGTTTGATTACCAGTAAATCTTCAGAATTTACATCAACAACAATCATATTTTTATCATCTTTATATAATATATCGCCGTATTGTAAATCAATAGGCTGTTTTAAACGGATACCTATTTCATTACCATGATCTGTTGTAACGCGTTGAATTCTTTTTACTAAATCTGAATTTTCTAGGTATACCTTTTCCATATGTTTACCTTTTTCACTATCTGAAAGATTAGCGATATTACCTACAATTTCTTCGATAATCACGATTTACCTCCTAGAATAAGAAATAGCGTTGTGTTAATGGTAATTCTGTAGCAGGTTCGCTTGTAATTTTCTCTCCATCAACAAAAACTTCATATGTTTGTGGGTCAACGTCTAAATCTGGTGTTGCATTATTGTTTTTCATATCTTTTTTACTTAATTTACGGATATTGTGCACAGGTCTTAATTTGCGTTTTAAGCCTAAAAGTTTACCAATATCGTTTTCATAAGCAGTTGTAGAAACAAAAGTCATCGATGTACTTTGTAGATTTCCACCTAATTGACCATACATTTTGCGATATTTTAAAGGTTCTGAAGTAGGGATAGAGCCATTCGCATCTCCGTTGATTGCAGCGTTGATTAACCCGCCTTTAACGATGACATCAGGTTTAACGCCGAAGAATGCTGGTTCCCAAAGAATGATGTCGGCTAATTTACCTTCATCAATTGAACCTACATAGTCAGAAATACCATGTGTAATGGCTGGGTTAATTGTATATTTTGCTATATAGCGTTTAATACGATTATTGTCATTGTATTCACTGTCGCCATCTAATAATCCACGTTGTTCTTTCATACGGTGAGCAACTTGCCAAGTACGGGTAATTACTTCTCCGACACGTCCCATTGCTTGTGAATCAGAACTTACCATACTAAATACGCCCATATCTTGAAGTACATCTTCAGCTGCAATGGTTTCTTTACGAATACGTGAATCCGCAAACGCAATATCTTCAGGGATAGATGCATTTAAATGGTGGGTAATCATAACCATATCTAAATGTTCATCGATTGTATTTACAGTATAAGGTAACGTCGGATTTGTTGAAGAAGGTAAAATGTTAGCATACGCAGCAGACTTAATTAAATCGGGCGCATGACCACCACCAGCACCTTCCGTATGATACATATGCAATACGCGATCTTTTACTGCAGCCATTGTTTCTTCCATGAAACCAGCTTCATTTAACGTATCTGCGTGCAACGCGATTTGTACGTCATAGTCATCTGCGACTTGTAAAGCATGATCAAGTGCTGAAGGCGTTGCACCCCAGTCTTCATGCACTTTTAAGCCGATTGCACCAGCGTGAATTTGTTCGACTAAAGCTGTGTGGTTTACAGCTTGCCCTTTACCAGTAAAGCCAATATTCAACGGTAATGACTCTGCTGCGAGTAACATACGATGTAAGTGCCATGGTCCAGGTGTGACAGTTGTCGCCTTCGTACCCTCAGACGCGCCTGTACCGCCACCGATATGTGTTGTGATACCACTTTCTAATGCAACTTGCGATTGTTCAGGGTTAATGAAATGGACATGTGTATCTATGCCACCCGCAGTTACAATTTTACCTTCAGCAGAAATAATGTCTGTTGTAGCACCAATAATAATATCTACGTTATCCATAATATCTGGATTGCCTGCTTTACCAATTTTCATGATATAGCCATTTTTAACGCCGATGTCGGCTTTGACAATCTTATCGTAATCAATAATCATCGCATTTGTGATGACTAAATCAGCAACTTGCTTGTCATCACGTGTGACATTTGGATTTTGTGCCATACCATCACGGATAGACTTACCACCGCCGAATGCAGCTTCATCTCCATATGTAGCGTAATCACGTTCTACGCGAGCAAATAAGTTTGTATCGCCTAATCTTACAGAATCACCAACAGTTGGTCCATAGAGACTTGTATATTGGGATTGCGTCATTTTAAAGCTCATACTTTTTACCCTCTTCCTTTGTTAGCATTTTCACTCGTTTTGTCTTGTTCAGCAATGACTTCTGTTGCAGTACTATCATCTTCTGGTTTATAAACACGTGACTCATCGATGGAACCATTTACGTCACCATGAAAACCGTAGATTTTACGTTTACCACTGTATTCTACGAGTTGTACTTCTTTTTCATCACCAGGTTCAAAACGAACAGCCGCGCCTGCTGGTATATCTAGACGTTTGCCATAGGCTTTTTCATGATCGAATTGTAACGCTGGGTTAGCTTCGAAAAAGTGATAGTGTGAACCAACTTGGATAGGGCGATCGCCTGTATTTTTAACATTAAGGATTGTTGCATTATGCCCTTGATTCACTTCGATTTCTGTACGTTTGACTATAATTTCACCAGGTTTCATAATTTTAATCCTCCTCTAAACGATTGGGTGATGGACAGTAATGAGTTTCGTACCATCTGGGAACGTTGCTTCGATTTCCATTTCAGTTAACATATCTGCAACGCCTTCCATCACGTCATCTTCATTTAATATTTGTTTACCATAGCTCATGAGTTCGGCAACTGTTTTTCCGTCTCTAGCGCCTTCGAGTAACTCGAAACTGATAATAGCTACAGCTTCCGGATAATTTAATTTCAAACCTCGTTGTTGACGTCTGCGAGCTAAATCTGCTGCGATGACCAACATCAGTTTATCTTGTTCACGTTGTGTAAAATGCACAATCTCACTACCTTTCGACAAATTGAATTGTGTACATAAAAATTTATATGTGCACCTTAATAATAAGACGATTAATTTGGAACTACAAGAATAAACCATTACATTCCACAAAATTAAAAAACATTTAAATAAAATCATGATATATATTGCTTTAATTTTTTGTATTTCTCATATATTATTGTTTAAGTCAGAATATATAGAAATCAGGTGACAATGTGGATGCGATTCGAATTGTATTGAAGAATATCTCACAAGTACTACTGCTAAATAATGCATGGACGGGATTATTTATTTTGCTAGGGTTATTTATAGGTAGCTGGAAGGTGGGTGTGATGGCACTCATAGCGAGCGTCATTGCATTGTTACTAGCAAAAAGGACTAATTATTCAGAAGAAGAAATCAATACAGGATTATCAGGTTTTAATCCAGTATTAACAGCAATTGCATTGACATTATTTTTAGTGCCAAAATGGTACAGTTTAATTATTATTTTAGTTGCAATCATCATTACGATGCCAATCGGTTCTGCATTTAGAGAATTCTTTAAACCTTTTGGTGTACCTATGTTAACGATGCCTTATGTGTTCGTAAGTTGGCTCATTTTACTCATGTCATTTCAATTTAAATTCGTAAATGCTGATGTAAATATTCTTCCCAATGCGATACAGGAAATTCAATTTTCGGGTCATCATATTCAATTTATCAATGCTTTTTTATCCGGATTTAGTGAAATATTTTTATTGAAAAGTGTGTTAGCGGGCACGTTAATATTAATCGGCATTTTTATAGCATCTAGAAAAGCGGGTGTTTATGCGATAGTAGCCAATTTAATAGGATTTTTAGCAGTGATTGTATTAGGTGCAAATCATGATCAAATTAATGAAGGTTTATTCGGCTATAATGTGATACTCACTGTGTTAGCGCTAGGCATAGCGTTTCGAACTAGAATACAACGACCAATTAGTATCGTTTTAGGTATATTGCTGACTGTGGTAATCCATGCAGGTATGAGGACATTATTAACACCCTATGGACTCCCTGTCTTTACACTGCCGTTTATTATCGCAACGTGGATAATGCTATTTGCGGGTAATCAAATGAAAGCGCAAGAAATATAATCATAGGTTATTAATAATGAATGTTATGCAAGATAAAGTCATAAGTATATTTTCTAAGTGATTAATAATTTATTAGGAAGAAGGAATATGAATGAAAAAAATGGTCGCACTATTAGCAACAACAGCGATTGTGTTGGCAGGTTGCAGTGGATCAGGTAATGAATCAAAAGGTAAAACATTGAATGTCGAATTGCCACTAAAGACAACTTCTATAGCACCTTACGAAACAGATGTACCTGTTAAGATAGGCTCAGCAGAATCACTATTTAAAGCAGGTGCGAATGGTAAAGTACAAAAACTTTTAGTAGATACGTATAACCAGAAATCACCAACGCAATTAGATTTGAAATTAAAAGATGACATTAAATTTCAAAATGGTAAAAAAGTAACGGGCCAAGCTGTAAAGGCGAGTCTTGAGGAAAGTATAAAAAAAAGTGATCTCGTTAAAGGCTCATTACCAATTAAAGAAATTAAAGTAGATGGCCAAAATGTAAGTATCACTACCAAAGAGGCTTATCCTGAATTAGTATCTGAATTGGCTAGTCCATTTTCGGCTATTTACGATACAAAAGCGGATAGTGATGTAACGAAAGCGCCTGTTGGTACGGGACCATACCAAATTAAAGATTACAAACAATCTCAAAATATTAAACTAGATCAATTTAAGGATTATTGGCAAGGTAAACCAAAATTAGACCATGTAAATGTTACATATCAAGAAGATGGTAATGTGCGTTCAAGTAATCTAAGTTCAGGCAAAGCCGATGTCATCACAGATGTGCCAGTCGAAAAAGAAAAAACATTAAATCAAGGTGATAAAACGACAACATCTTCAGTTTCTGGATTTAGAACGTCCTTGATTATGTATAACCACACAAGTAAAAAAATGACGAAACCGGTGCGTGAAGCCCTTGACAAAGTTGTGGATAGAGAAAGCATTGCTAAAAATGTCTCCAAGAATCATGCGACACCTGCCACTGGGCCATTTAATACAAAATTAGATTTTATTGATAAACAACAGGTACAAAAGCAAGATATTGATGAAGCTAAAAAAATAATGGCAGCGCAAGGCTACACGAAAGCACATCCTTTAAAACTAACGGTATCAACATATAACGGACGTCCAGAGCTTCCAAAAATGGCTCAAGTACTTCAATCAGATGCTAAAAAAGCAAATATTGATATTACGATTCGTAACTTAGATGATATTGAGGGTTATCTTAAAGACAAGAGCCAATGGGATGCATCAATGTATAGCTTTGGAACGATTCCTAGAGGTGATACGGGTTATTTCTTTAATCAAGCGTATAAGCCTGAGGGTGCAATCAATGCAGGTGGATATGACAATGCGAAAGTAACCAAACTGATTGATCAATTCAATAAAACAGTTGATAAAACTGAACGTAATCGACTAACTAATGAAATTATCGATATTACAGATAAAGATAAAGCCAATAGTTATCTTACTTATATGGATAATATTGTCGGTATGAATAAAAAAGTTAAAAACTTAAAAGCAACGCCTGAAGGCATTTATCTCATTGATTATAAGGTTGATAAAGCGAAATGATATTAAAAAATATACTTTCTAGAATTGGACAAATGATCATTGTATTGTTTGTCCTTTCTACTATTACTTTTATTTTAATGAAACTTACGCCAGGAGATCCTATAGATAAAATATTACATTTGGATGTAGCAAATGTTTCAAGTGATCAAATAGAAGCGACTAAAGCAAAACTTGGGCTAGACCAACCCGTAATCATTCAGTATGTGCAATGGCTCGGGCAAATTATCCAATTAAATTTTGGGACCAGTTATCAAACAGGTGAACCCGTTATCAAAGAATTAATTTACTATACACCGCCAACATTATTTATCGCAGTGATGACAATAGTTGTCGTGTTTGTCGTAGCCATACCATTAGGCATGATTGCAGCAAAGTACTATCATACATGGTTAGACAGTTTAATAAGAAGTGTGACATCTTTTACAGTAAGTATACCGTCCTTCTTCTTGGGTACGATATTGATTTATGTGTTTGCGCAAAAGTGGAATCTACTCCCGTCCTCTGGTCTTGATACAATGGCAGGCTATATATTACCAGTCATTGCATTAAGCGTTGGTATGAGTGCATATTACGTAAGGTTAATGCGTTCAAATTTAGTCGAACTCTACCAATCAAAAGAAGTGGAAGCAGCAAGATTAAGAGGGATGTCTGAACGTTATATATTATGGCAAGATTTATTTAAACCAGCAATTATTCCAATCATTACGGTGTTAGGTATGTCTGTGGGCAGTCTAATCGGTGGTACTGTTGTGATAGAAAATTTATTTGGTATACCAGGGATTGGTCATTTTCTTGTAGATAGTATTCGAGCACGTGATTACCCTGTTGTTCAAGGTGCTGTTATCATGATTGGTTTCTTTGTTGTATTAGCAAATACAATGAGTGATTTACTGTTATTATGGATTGATCCCAAGCGACGATATAACAAGCCAACGGATATTGAACGCATGAAACGTCAGGATGGTGAGTCATTATGAAGCAGATTAACCGACGAAATATGATATTTTATGCATTTGCGATTTATTTTGTTGTACTTATCATTGCACAGTTTTTTGTATCGTCTTATAGTGCATACGAAGTCAATTTAGGCAGTAGTTTGGAAACGCCAAATTTAACACATTGGTTAGGTACGGATGATTACGGACGTGATTTATTTTCAAGAGTGATTATCGGTGCTAGATATACATTGATTATAAGTTTAATTACGCTGTTTATTACAGTTATCATTGGTGTGCCATTAGGCCTGCTTGCTGGCTATAAGAAAGGTATCGTGGATACGTTCATTATGCGCTTGATTGATATTGGATTAAGCATTCCTGAGTTTGTGTTAATGATTGCATTAGCTAGTTTTTTCAAACCGAGTATTTGGAACCTTGTCATTGCGATTTCAATTATCAAGTGGATGACCTATACAAGATTAACGCAATCAGTAGTTAGTAGTGAAATCAATAAACCATATATACAGATGGCAAGGTTATTTCATGTACCGACACATGTCATTATTTTTAAACATTTTATGCCGCAAGTGATGCCATCTATTATTGTATTAATGACGGTAGATTTTGGGAAAATAATATTATATATTTCTTCACTTTCATTTTTAGGATTAGGTGCACAACCACCATCTCCTGAATGGGGCGCGATGCTCAATGTAGGCAGAGATTATATTAGTTCCTACCCATTACTGATTATTGTGCCAGCCTGTTTAATTACTGTTACGATTTTATTATTTAACTTAGCAGGCGACGCGCTGAGAGATAGGTTATTGAAAGGACAACGTGATGTGAATGACTAATATACTAGAAATAACAAATTTATCTATAGCAGATCGTTTTGGTAATAAGCTGATTCAACACGTGGATTTAGGTCTTAAAAAAAGTAAAGTGAATGTCTTAATTGGTGAGAGTGGTTCTGGCAAAAGTTTAACAGCTAGAGCAATGGTCCAACAGATACCGAACACACTAGATATGCAATACGATTGCATGACTTATGAACATAGTGAGATGTCTGATATGCACAATCTTTTAGGTAAAGAAATTGGTTTTATTTCTCAAAACTATACACACAGCTTTAACGATCATACGAAACTTGGGAAACAATTGATTTCTATATATAGACAACATTACAAGACAGATAAAAAAGGTGCGCAAAAAATTGTGGAACAAGCACTATCATGGGTCGAATTAAATCCTTCTCAAATGATGTCAAAGTACCGTTTCAGCCTTTCTGGAGGGCAATTAGCTCGAGTTCAAATTGCTAGCGTATTAATGCTCAATCCTAAGGTCATTATTGCCGATGAACCAATAGCTTCATTAGATGCTGTTACAGGCGTGAGTATTATGAATTTGATTAAACATTTGGCTGAAGTACACAAAGTGACTTTGCTGTTAATAACACATAATCTATCGCATGTATTAGATTTTAGTGACTGGATTCATGTCATTAAAAATGGTGAAATGGTAGAGTCCAATCATATTGATGCTTTTAAAAATAATGATATTAAACCGTATAGTTTAAAATTATTTAATTCCCGTAGTCGATTAAAGAAAGGGGATTACCATGCTTAATTTAACAGACGTTAGCTTTAGCTATAAACATGAAGCTATTTTAAAAAAGATTCAATTATCCATACAAGCCGACGAGATTGTCGGAATCGTTGGTGAAAGTGGTTCTGGTAAGACGACACTAGCAAAAATAATGCTCGGATTACTTCAACCAACACATGGTGAAGTTATCACGCATAAGGAACGCGTTTTACCAATATTTCAACATGCTGTAGATAGCTTTAATCCTAAATTTAAAATTAGAAAATCTATGGAAGAGCCAATAAAGTATCAACGTAGAGGGGAATCACAAAAGGCGGCGCAATGCTTGTCTGATTTAATGGCCTATATGCAATTAGATACAAAATTGATGGATCGATTGCCTGAAGAGTTAAGTGGTGGCCAATTGCAGCGTTTTAATACGATACGTACATTAATGTTAGAACCTGACATACTTATTTGTGACGAAATTACAGCAAGCTTAGATGTCATTGCAGAACAACGTATGATTGATATATTAAGGCATTATTATAAAACAACACATAAAGGCATGATATTAATATCACATGATCTTGCGTTTCTAAATCAAATTGTTAATCGATTCATTGTAATGAAAAATGGTGAAATTGTAGATGATTTTGAAACTAAAGGTTTATTTAATGTTACGCGTCATGAATATACTAAAACACTACTTTCTATTTATTAGAAAGTAGTATTTTTTTAAATTTCGATAATAAAATATATTTAAATTTCAAAAATAATGCGTGATATATGATTGAGATTAATATATATGATTGAGATTAATATATAATAATGTATAATTGAGAATAAGATGAGAAAAGGGGAAAGATAAATGAAAAAATTAATATTTCCGTTGCTAGCACTGATGTTAATACTAGCGGCGTGTGGCAATAATTCAAGTGATGACGCTTCGAAAAAGGATAAAAAAGAAAAGACGTATACACAAGATTCAGGTAAAAAAGTAAAGATACCTAAAGATCCTAAACGTATCGTAGTGTTAGGTGCAACATATGCAGGTGGATTGAAAGAACTTGATGCAAATATCGTGGGTGTCGCAAACATTGTAGATGATAGTAAAGTGTTAAAAGACAAATTTAAAGATGTTGATAAAGTAGATGCTGAAAATGTTGAAAGTGTAGCGAAACTTAAACCAGATTTGATTATTACATACAACACTGACAAGAATTTGAAAAAATTAAATAAAGTTGCACCAACTATTGCTTTTGATTATATGAAACATGATTATAAAGAACAGCATAAAGAGTTAGGTAAAATTGTAGGTAAAGAAGATAAAGCAGAAGATTGGATTAAAGACTGGGAAGAAAAAACAAAAGATGATGGTAATGAAATTAAAGATGCCATCGGTGAAGATACAACTGTATCTATCATTAAAGATTTCGACAAAAAAATCTATGCATTAGGTAAAACATATGGTCATGGTAGTGAAATTCTATATGATTCATTTGGTTTGAAAATGCCTGAAAAAGTAGAAAAAGCGACTAAGAAAAATGATTTAGCTGATATATCTGAAGAACAAATTCCTGAAATGTCAGGAGATTATGTTGTTACACCAGTTGCCAAAGGTGCAGATTTATCATTCGAAAATAAAGATATTTGGAAAAATACAGAAGCGGTTAAAAATGGTAAAACATTTAAAGTGGATGAAGGTATCTACTGGTTAAATGATCCATATTCATTAGACTATGAACGTAAAGACTTAAAAGAAAAATTATTAAACCATTAGTCATTTAAAACAAATTAGTTAGTGAAGTAAACTTAAAACTGTCGCCAAAGTTGTTAAACTTTGCGGCAGTTTTTCTATTTGATTGAGTATGTCAATGTGTATCAATGATCATTATTTTGGTAACAGCGCCAAGATGATAAAGAAAGATGCATATGTCATAGTTTTTGAGCTAAACATTATAAGGTGACATCCTATATTAAGACAAAAAATGTATTTAGAGAATTAATTAAATAAATGTTATCATTTACATAAATAAAATCACATTGTATTAAAACGATGCTTATATCTTTGGGAGGATACGATGAAAAAACAACAGAAAATTGATAATTGGGTACAGCTCACGAAATATGTAAACTATATCGATACGATGATTGAGAAAAAATTGAAGCAAGAATACAATTTGAGTGTAAAAGAATTTTATGTGTTGTATGAGATTTACAAAGCTAAAGGGAAAAAATATAAAATTAATGATTTGATTAAAATTGTAGATTTAAGCCAAAGTGCAATGTCACGTTTAATCGTAAGAATAGAAAAGCCAACGAAAGCATTAGTAGTGAGACAAGAATGTCTTGAAGATCACCGGGCGATGTATATTTATTTAACTGAGGAAGGGCAGGACATTACTGAAAAAGCTTTGAACACGTATGAAAGTCTAATCTCAAAAGTGAGCTTTTCTAATATTCGTAAGCTTTCTCAAATAGATAGTATAGATTAATGGTGTATGTAAGCTATAACGATAGCTGTGTTGATAAATAAACAGCAGTATAAATATTTGGTTGAATGATAAAACGAGTGTTTTATAAATAAAAGGGCTAAAACATGTACGCATGTTTTAGCCCTTTTTATTCGTATTATTAAGATTGACGTTTTTTAGAATGCTTCACACCATATAGAAGGTAAATGAGCAACCCAATAATAAACCAGATGAGTGTGTATAATTTTGCTTCAGCACCTAAGCCCCAGAATACAACAACGACACTGACAAACGTGATGATTGGCATAACAGGGTAGAATGGCATTTTAAAAGCTGGCATCGGAATATCTTTTCCTTCTCTTGGGCGTAACCCAAAAATACCAATGGAAACAAACATAAATGCGACCAAGGTTCCTGCAGAAATTAACTGCGCAAGGAAGGCGAATGGGAACATAGAGCCAATGATAACTGCAATCACGGTTAAAATAATTAATGAACGATTAGGTAAATTTTTCTTGTTTAGTTTTCCTAACCAAGAAGGTAATAAACCATCACGACCAAAGGAATATAGTAGACGTGAGCCAGCTAACATCATTCCAATAAGGGCTGTGAACATACCAATAACAGAAATTGCTTGCACAATAGCTGCCACAACACCAAAACCACTTTGTCTTAAGGCCCAACCAACAGGTTCAGCATTATCAGCATAAGCTGAATAAGTAAACATACCTACAAGGACAAGTGATACTGCGACAAATAGAATGACAGCTATTGCTAATGACCCTAAGATACCGCGAGGCATTGTTTTTTGTGGATTAATTGCTTCAGCCGAATTTGCTGCAATTGAATCAAAACCAATATATGCTAAGAATATCATTGATACACCTGCATAAATACCTTGCCAACCACCAAAGGAACCTGTTTCAGTTACTTTATGTTCAGGTATAAATGGTACATAATTGCTTAAATCAATAGCGGTTAAACCTACTACGATAAATAGTAAAACAGCTAAAACTTTAATTACAACGAGTATATTTTCAATACGTGCTGCTGCCGAAACACCATATGACAAGAGACAAGCAGTAAGTAAAATGACCACAGCGGCAACGATATCAATGATGCCTCCATCTGTCCCTAATGTATTGGATAATGATTTGGGTAATTCAATCCCTAATGGTGAGACGAGACCACGTAAATTTGCCGAAAAACCAGAGGCAACAAAGGCGACGGCTATAAAGTATTCAGCTAACAATGCCCAACCGGCAACCCAACCGAATACCTCCCCAAATACGACATTAATCCAAGAATATGCTGAACCAGCAAACGGCATTGCCGATGACATTTCAGCATAAGCAAAAGATACGAGACCCGCTACAACTGCAGCTAATAAGAACGAAAGTGCAACTGCTGGCCCAGTATGCTGTGCTGCGACTACACCTGGTAATGTAAAAATAGAAGTTGAAACAATGGTACCAACACCTAAAGCAAGGAAATCTTTTACACGTAATGTTCTATTTAAATGTGCATCCTTCACTTGATAGACGGAAGGATCTTCTCTTTTTAAAATCTTATTAAAAAAACCTTTCATAATGAACCTCTCCCAATGAATAATATATCGTAAAACTTAATAACTAATTTATGATAATGTATATCATAGCACATATATATCTAAATATTCAGAAAATTTTATAAAAATATGTGTAAATATACACAAAAATACCACTTTTATGTGAACTTTTGTTAAGCAGTGTTTAATACCAGTAGATGATTACCTAGAAATTTTTAGAAAGGTGATAATAAAGCTAATTAACACATACTTTTAGCAGCGCATTAATATTTTCAAAAAGTATTTTTATTTAGCCTCATTATAATAGAATGCTCTGATGAAAAATAATTTATATATCCCGAAAGTTAGGCACATGGTCTTAACTTAAAGGATGTATTTTTATTTATATTAAAAACAGTGATTTATAGTTTTATTCAAGTGCAAATGGTAAGCTAATATTAAATTTGAGATTGAATGAAATAGGGGGTATTTATTATGAATATACAATCATCATGGCTTAATTTACCAGTAAAAGATTTAAAAGCGAGTGCGACTTTCTTTGAAAATATTGGGTTTACGATTAAAAAGAATGAAGCTGTTTTAGACAAAATGAGAGGTATTGAAACAGCAGATTATAAAATCATTATGTTAATTGAGCAAGGTCAATTTGAAAAAGTGGCGCAACAATCTGATATAGTTAGACATGAAGCATTGGTTTCAGTTTCTGTAAAAGAGGCAGCAGAGGTAGATGACTTATTAAATCTTGTTGAAACAGCAGGTGGAAAAGTACTTCAACGTGGTACAAAACATGAAGGCTTTTATGGTGGTCTATTTAGCGATATTGATGGACACTTATTTAATATTATCGCAATGTAATTTAAACTATAACGTAAACATTTATATACAGTATTGAAGG
Organism: Staphylococcus sp. ZWU0021; assembly: GCF_000798895.1. NCBI lineage: Bacteria > Bacillati > Bacillota > Bacilli > Caryophanales > Staphylococcaceae > Staphylococcus > Staphylococcus sp. ZWU0021. Next base: position 440,560 of record NZ_JTLN01000030.1, on the reverse strand, counting down.
GAGTATCAGTATGATAAAAGCAATTGCGGTAGATAAAGATGGTACATTTCTTAAATCTGACCATACCTATGACAAAGCATATTTTGATCGTTTATATCAAAAAATTGTACAGCAAAATATAAAATTTATCGTAGCTAGTGGTAATCAATATGCACAGTTACGCTCATTTTTTCCTGACAAGGTAGATAATATCACTTTTGTAGCAGAAAATGGCGCGGTAACTTATCAAAATGATGCATTGTTGACAGCACATTATTTTGACCAACAACTCATATTTGAAGTTTTAGAAATGATTCATCAAACGTATCATATCAGTGATGTTGTTTTAAGTGGTATACATTCAGCATATGTAAGTGATGAGAGTAGCGACGAATTCCTAAATTTTATACGAAATTATTACTATGATATCAAAAAAGTAGCTTCATTTAATGAAATCACAGAGGATCACTTTGTAAAAATAGCTTTACGGATTAAAGATGAAGACTTGGTTAAGCAAGTGACTAACGAAATAGAACAACGTTATAAAGGGAAGATACGTGCAGTGACAAGTGGAAATGACAGTGTGGATTTAATCTTACCTAGTGTGAATAAAGGCGTTGCGATCAAAGAATTGTTAAAAGAATGGGACATACAGCAAGACGAATTACTCGCGTTTGGTGATGCCAATAATGATTTAGAAATGCTCGGTTTAACCATACATAGTTATGCTATGGCAAATTGCAGTGATGAATTAGCAGCGATTGCAAAACATCGGGCACCGTCTAACGATGAATCAGGTGTTTTACAAGTGATTGAACGATATCTTCAACAATAGTGCATTTAATAATAAAACTCAATTTCAGTTATACCTGCCAATGAATAGAGGCGAGTTATAACTGAAATTGAGTTTTTATTTGCTAATTTACAATTAATACAGGTATGTCAACATTACTTGCAATTTTGTGTGTAACGTTACCAAGTATATTCTTGATATCAGATTTTTCACGCGTATTACTCATTACGATAATGTCATATGCATTTTCCTTCACTTCAGTCAAAATCGCTTGTTTAATATAACCTGCGCTAAATTTAACCGTGACAGTTAAATCGAGTGCTTCTAATTGTTGAATGAAAGGTGAGAGCACTTCGTTCTTCTCGTTTGCTAAATCTTCAAAATGCTTATTATCGTAACGTACCGACGTTTCAAGTTCACTTTCTGGAATAACATTAAATACTGTAACTTCAGCATTTTCAACGCCATTGGTTAAATTTTCCAATTCTTTAGGGACGTTATTGAACGAATTATCAAAGTCATAAGCTAATAATATTTTCTTATACATGATAGCGCCTCCTTTTTATTCATATACCCTATTAAAAATAAAGTAATAATTTAATATTGATGATTAAGTGATTGCTTAAATAAATAGGATGACGCTTGTTAGCATAGCGTTATTTTACATCTAAACCGATAATTTCGTTAACATTGTTGTAGCCATTTGATTTAAGATAATGTGCTAATTGTTTATTCAATTTCTGAGTTAGTCCTGGACCTTCAAATACTAAAGCACTATAAATTTGAACTAGCGATGCACCTTGGCGCATCATTTTTATGACATCTTCTGCGTTGAAAATACCACCAGTTCCGATAATTAAAAATTGGCCATCTGTTTGTTTATAAGCATAAGAAATGAGTTTAAGATTACGCTCGAATAGTGGTTTGCCACTTAAACCGCCAGTTTCTTCACGATGATTTGAATGCAGTGCTTCACGTTGTTGTGTTGTGTTGGCTAGTATAATGCCATCAAAAGTTTGCGTAATTGGTGTTAACATTGCACCAAGACCATCTAAAGATAAATCAGAAGTTAATTTTATGAAAATAGGAACATTAAGGCTTTCTTTATATTTATATGTCTGAATAGCTTCGCATAATTGCGAGAATTCATCTTTATCATGGAAGCTTTGTAAATTTTCTGTATTAGGTGAGCTGATGTTGACAGTAAAGAATGTGACGTCGTTTTTAAACGTATCAATCACTTTGATGTAGTCTTCATAACGCGCTTCATAAGGTGTGGATTTATTTACACCAACATTTAAACCGACTGGAATTTGATAACGATGCTTGCGTAAATAACTTAAAGCTTTATTCATACCTAAATTGTTAAATCCCATGCGGTTAATGAGTGCTTGATCTTCAACTAAACGATACATACGCGGTTTTGGATTACCTGGTTGTGGTTTAGGCGTTATACCACCAAGTTCAATTGATCCAAATCCTGCATTTTCTAAAGCTTTAGGAACTTCACAAGATTTGTCGAAGCCGGCTGCTAAACCAATAGGATTCGCAAAGTGAATGCCTTTGAGGTTTTGGTTTAATGAGTCGTTTTCGTAATGAAAGATTTTTTTAATTACAGTTAATAATTTTGGATGGTTTTGAACAAATTTAAGCGCGTCTATCGTCATTCCATGCGCTTTTTCAGGATCGAATTGAAATAACATTGGTTTGATGAGTTTATACATATAGTGATCGCTCCATTTATCAAATTTAATTAAAAATATTTATGTATCTTAAGTTCAATATGTAAAAAAGCTGAATTGAAAATGATGTCTTTAATAGACTAGCATTTTACGGAATATATGCCTAGACCAAATAAAAATAATTAATAGAAGTTTCACAGAAATCATTGGGTAGGTTTGTATGATTAAGTAGATAAGAAAAAGGAAATAACCATATATAACTTAATTTTAAGAGATTAGTGGAGGGATGATTCATGAATCAAGCGTGGCAATCACAATTGCCTTTAAGTCATATTAAAAATATCGTTCCTGTAAGTGGTGGAGATGTTAATGATGCATTTCGTATTGAAACGGATCAGGAAGATTATTTTCTACTAGTACAACGTAAGAGAAAGTCAACTTTTTTTGATGCCGAAATTGCAGGGCTCAATTTATTTGAAAAAGTCGGTATTACTGCACCGAGAGTCATTGATAGTGGAGAAATTGAAGATGACGCTTATTTACTATTAACTTATTTAGATGAAGGCGTGTCAGGTAGCCAAGAAGCATTAGGACAACTTGTGGCGCGTATGCATAGCGAGCAACAAGCAGATAATCAATTTGGTTTTGATTTACCTTATGAAGGTGGCGATATTTCATTTGATAATAGTTGGACGAATAGTTGGATTACCTTGTTTGTAGAAAAACGCTTAGATAAGCTCAAAGATAGATTGGTGCAACAAGGATTATGGGGAGACGCAGATGTCACTCAATATCAGGCAGTACGTCGTGTGATTGTAAATGAATTAGAAAGTCATAATAGCAAACCTTCATTATTACATGGCGACTTATGGGGCGGTAATTACATGTTTTTAACAGATGGTTCACCAGCGCTATTCGATCCTGCACCATTATATGGGGATAGAGAATTTGATATAGGCATTACTTCAGTGTTTGGAGGATTTACGCAAGCATTTTATGACGCTTATCATAAGCACTATCCACTGAGTGAGGGAGCAGATGTGCGCTTAGAATTTTATAGATTGTATCTTTTAATGGTACATCTAGTTAAATTTGGTGAAATGTATGCAGGTAGTGTTGATCGTTCAATGCAAAAAATATTAAATCAATAAAATAAGGAAGTGGGATAGAAATCAAATTTTCTAATAGAGATTTCGTATGCCTATCTATGCAATCAAGGCAAGGATGACTCGGATAAAGGTTTGCCTGAGCTAACGTTCATACATCAATCTCACTAGCATTTTTATGTGGCATAGCTAAGTTTCAGCTGATACATCAGAATGATTTGTGTCCATAAAAATGAAAACATCGTTTCTTTAAACAAGTGAGACGTTACATTTTCAATTCAGTCATCTACTGCCTAAACGAAAAAGAGCCTGAGGCATCTAATTATGTCTCAGGCTCTTACTCATAACAATCAAGTATCTCTAGATGATTCATTTAAATTAATCTATATCAAGTGTACCCATTTCTTCTCTTAATTGGTAAACTTTGTCTGGTGTCACGTCTTCACCTAAAGGATCAACTACTTTTAACGTTGAAAATGTATGGATTACTTGTCCACGTATCATTTTCAAATATTCTTGTCTCAAAGTTTGTTGTTCTTCTTTTTCTTCAATGCTTAACGTTTCTATTTTTTCTTTATTTGCAAGTTCATTAATTCTGTCTAGTAATGTCATTGTTTTTTTCCTCCTGTGATAAATGAGGTGGGAAGTGTGGAATAATATAATCGCCGACCTCAGTTAATAGTGATTTATATGGTCTATCATTAGATGTTAAATGCAACATCATATGATTTGTACCGATTTTTTCATATGATTTTAAAATGTTTAATAAAGTATTTCTACCTAAACGGTAGCCACCTTTAATTGGTTTAACGAGTTCATTAGGATTTAAAGATAAGTCGATAACTAATGGATGCATAAATGGTTTGAATACATCATTGTTATGCCATTCTTTTAATAAAGCTTTTTGTTTTTGAAATGGTTGTGGATAAAACATAAGGCCATCCATATTTTTCTTAATCCAGGAGAGTTCCTGTCGCGAATATCCTGTAGCAAACATGGGTATATGATTGTGTTTTGGCAATATTTGAAGACCTGAATCTTCATATAATTCAAATATTGAATTTGATATTTTTGGCGAATGTGATTGCCACAAATCATTCATTGCATAGATCGCATCCTGGAATTGCTTTGATAATTGCGTTTCTTTTATCTTGAAAGCTGGAAACTCAAATGGACGATCTCCTGTTGCTAAACCTAATAAAAATCGCTCGTCTGATATCAAGTCAAGAGAAGTTGCAGCTTTAGCTGTATGAATTGGATGACGCAATGTAGCAACAATACTAGATGTTCCGAGAGCGATTTTCGATGTTTTAGCGCTTAAATAAGATAAAAATACAAACGGATCGTAGTTTGTCGTTACATTACCTAAATGTGGACTATAAAGTGGATTATCTCTCACAAAAAGGCTTGTAAATCCAAGATTTTCAGCATACTGTGCTAAATCAACTTGATTTTCAAACGACAATGCGATGTTTTCAGAATTATCAAAAGGCAGCATTAATCCCAAAGTTAAATGGCCTTGTTGAAAAGTCCGTTTGAAACCATTGTGTTTTTGAATTGTTGTCACGTCTATCCCTCCTTAACTTGTATTTACAACACCTGATAACTAACTAACACGTGTTGTATAAATGCATTGTATACTGATTTGTTAACTAATGCAAACAACATGTTTATGCATATATTGTCTAAACAACAAAAATGAAATTGTGTTGTTTATTCACTAAAAAAGTCAGTTGAATTTAAATGATATTTATTATTTTAAAAGCTAAATTTCTAAAACGATAATACAATTATTTGATTATTATCCGAAAATTCATTAAATTGAAATAGAAAAAATTTTGATGGAGGTTGTTTATGCTTAAAAGAAAACTACGAGGTGGTATCATATTCATAATAGCTTTATTATGTACTGTGATCTCGATAAATGGAAATACATATGCTGCAACGCAAACACATCAATCGACTGATCAGTCAGCTCAGTCTGAAGACGCTAAAGTCGGTACCAATCAAATTAAGACAAGAGTCGTCTTACCTAATGACGATAGAACACAAATAGAAAATACAACAAATGGTCATTATCAATCTGTTGGCTATATTAGTATTGGAGATAATATTGCGACGGGTGTTGTGATTGATAAAAATACAGTGTTAACTAATAAACACGTTGCCAACCTTTCTGAAGGGAATATGAATTTTTCACCAGCTGCCCAAAATGAAAATACGATGCCTTATGGTACATTTTCTGAAAAAGAAATTGAAGTGTACCCAGGAAATGAAGATTTAGCGCTTATACATTTAAATAAAAATAAAGATGGGCAATCAGTTGGAGATGTAGTTCAACCGGCGACTTTAAAAGATGCCTCAGCGGTAACAAAAGATATGCCGATTACCGTAACGGGTTATCCAGGAGATAAGCCCTTGGCTACAATGTGGGAGAGTAAGGGCCAAATACTGAATACGAACACTACTGAATTTGAATATAATGCGAGTACATTCGGAGGTAATTCTGGCTCTCCTGTATTTAACGAAAATAATGAAGTGATTGGTATACACCAAGGTGGTATTGAAGGTGAAAGTAATAGTGCCGTAGCTATGACAGATGATGTATTGAGCTTTATTAATAAGAATAAAAGTTAATAAAAGGTACAAGCATGAAATCCACGACAGAGACCTAATAAGTCCTGACGTGGATTTTTATTTTAAAATCTGTTTCATTAGAAAGGGTAGTGCACCCTCAATGTAATCATTTGCTGATAATTGACTACTATGAAACCAATGCTTAGCTGTACCGTATAACCCCCATGAAAGAAATCTCGCACTTGCCGCAAGAGATTCTCTTGTTTCATTTGGATGTTGTTGGACAAGCAATGTTAAAAAGATATCCTCTAACTCTTCTTTCACTCTTTTTTCAACAACTTGTCCATAGGCTTCGCTATTTAATTTACATTCATTATGTGTTTCTTGAATATAACTCGTAATTGTAATGAAGCTAGAAGATAATGTCGTTTCGTTAAGTTCTGAAGAAACATCTAATGCATCATTTAAATTTTTTAATACAGTTTCTGAGAGCGTATAATCCATAATGTCATATTTATCATAAAAATGAGCATAAAACGTAGCGCGATTTACCGTTGCACGTTCCGTAATGTCTTTAATTGTTATAGTTTGTAATTTTTTTTCTTTAGCAATTTCACGAAAGGCGTCCATCAACAACTTTTTAGTTCTGGTTACTCTTGGGTCAACATGTGTTGTAGTCATTGACCTCATACCTCCTCTAATTTATAAAACGATTATGTATTCAAACAAATTATCTTGCTTTCGTAACGAGATGTCAATGTGAATGATTTGAACTGCATATATTACAAATTAAGCAATACGTTTAAAAACCTTACTATAAAACTTTGTCCCAAAATATTTTGTGATTTGAATTACAGTGTCATGTTATTGTTTTCCTTAATTATGCTGTTCATGAAACTATAGATGAAAATACCTAATGTAATTATGATGATCCCTATCATACTAACTGTGCTTGGAAGCGGTAAGTCCAAAAGGAGCATTTCACCAATTAATGTAAAAATGATTTCAGTCGCTTGTGTCGATTCGACTGCTCCAAGTTTTGCTTGGTTATGTTTTACCATATTGGTTGCATAGAAAAAGAGTGTCGTAGCTATTATCCCAGAGAATACGGCTACGATAAATGTCTGTAAAAGTTGATTAGAAGAAGGCGGACCGGACTTCAATACACCACATATAAATATAACCACCCATATAGGTAGTGTGACGAGCGTCATACCATAAATACGTTCAAGTGTATTTAATTGATTATCCACAAGAATCATCATCTTACGATTACCTAAAGGATAGCAAAAGGCACCTATAATTAAAGGAAGTACCGACATGATAAAAACTTGTATTTCAATATGAGAAACTTGAGGTATTTGGACAAGTACAACACCCAAGACCATAATGCTAGAGGTACCTACAGAGCGCCAAGAAATACGCTCTCTTACTTTTATTTGTTGATGATTTATTTGCACATATTCATAAAATAATGGCGCGAGGAGTAGACCACAAATGATTGTTAATTGCCATGTTGCAGAGATAAGCCAGCCGGGACTGTAATTAGCGACAAATGTAATTGGCATATAAAAAAATACAAATCCTAGGGTACTCCAAATCATCCATGGAACAAAATGCGTTTTAATATGATAATGTACTTTAGTTAGGTTCTTTTTAATGTATATAATTATAAAAAGTATGGGGAACATAAATAAAAAAGCGTAATGAAGCACTAAATAGCCAATTGCCTTCATCTTTAGCCATTGCATGATTCAAGATAAATGTTACAGAAAAAAATAATGCACCAAGAATACCAATTAATATTGCACGCATACGATTCACCCTTTAACATTGTAATTGAAAATAATTAATATTTTTAATTTAACATTTATTTAAAAATTAGCAAAGCTAGTATGTTTGTAAATATATTTATAGGAAATAATAAGTGTAAAGCAATATGATTTCATTTGTGTTAAAAGTATTTTGATACTTATCATGAAAAAAGTAGTATGATAAAAATGTGCAAATATTTCGAATAAGGGGTAGAAATAATGGCAGATAAATTAAAGGAGAACTCAGTAATCGGCATATACAGTTAATTGCGATTGGAGGAGCCATTGGAACCGGATTGTTTTTAGGTGCTGGACAATCTATTCACTTAGCTGGACCATCCATTTTACTCACCTATATTATTGTTGGATTTGTGTTGTTTATGTTCATGAGGGCAATGGGAGAAATGTTATTGTCAAACACTGAATTTAATTCTTTTGCGGATATCACGCATGAATATGTAGGGCCGTTAGCTGGATTTATAACGGGATGGACATATTGGTTAACATGGATTATTTCAGGGATGGCAGAAGTGACAGCAGTAGCTAAATATGTATCCTTTTGGTATCTAGATATTCCAAATTGGTTAACAGCACTGGCATGTGTATTGTTACTTATGTCGTTTAATTTATTAAGTACGAAATTATTTGGCGAATTAGAATTTTGGTTTGCAATAATCAAAGTAGTAACTATTGTGGCATTGATTATTGTGGGCATTGTAATGATTATCATGGCTTATAAAACGCCATTTGGTCATGCTAGCGTATCAAATATCTATCGTCATGGTGGGGTGTTCCCTAATGGTATGTCTGGTTTCTTAATGTCGTTTCAAATGGCAATCTTTTCATTTGTCGGCATTGAGATGATTGGTATCACAGCCGGAGAAACAAAAAATCCTCATAAGACAATTCCTCAGGCGATTAATAATGTGCCACTTAGGATTTTACTGTTTTACATTGGTGCGTTAGCAGTCATCATTTCTATTATACCTTGGAATGAACTAGATCCAGAAGGCAGTCCTTTTGTGAAAGTATTTGCATTAGTGGGGATACCATTTGCTGCAGGCATGATTAATTTTGTTGTGTTAACAGCTGCAGCGTCAGCGTGTAATAGTGGGATATTTGCTAATAGTAGAACACTATTCGGATTATCAGATAGAAAACAAGCGCCACCGAAGTTTCAAGCGACAAACCGTAAAGGCGTACCTGTTGTCGCAATTCTTGTAACGTGTGCATTATTGTTATTTGCAGTATTATTGAATTATTTTATTCCAAATGCGACGACTGTGTTTGTGTATATCAGTACAGTTTCTACAGTATTAAATATCTTTATTTGGACAATTATTATGATTGCCTATGTAAGGTATACCAAAGCACGTCCGGACTTACATAAACAAAGTAGATATAAAATGCCAGGTGGAAAAATTATGTCGATTTGTATTATTGCATTTTTCGTATTTATTTTCGGGGTATTATTTGTTAACCCAGAAACACGTATTGGGGTTATTTTAGCACCTTTATGGTTGATTGTACTTGCTTTAATGTATAGACAATACAAAAAGCATACAGCTGAGTAATGCGTGCTTTTAACATGAATACGCATAGGTTGTGAATTTTTATATTGGAGTGATTAAAATGAGTAAAAAAATAATTATGGATTGTGACCCGGGTCATGATGATGCAATCGCATTAATTTTAGCAGGAGCACAAAACAGTCCATTAGATATATTAGCTGTGACAACGGTAGCAGGGAATCAATCGGTAGAAAAAAATACCAAAAATGCTTTAAATGTATTAGAAGTGATGGGAAGAGATGATATTAGTGTCTCTGTTGGTGCTACGCGTCCACTTATTAAGCCAGCATCCTTTGCTTCACAAATACACGGCGATAGTGGGTTAGATGGTCCGAAACTGCCTGAAGTCCCAGCACTAAAACCAACGCAAAAACAAGCAGTCGATGTTATTATCGAAACATTGAAGCAAAGCAAGGAACCAGTCACGCTTGTTGCAACGGGTCCATTAACCAACATTGCTACGGCGCTGATTAAGGAACCAAATATCACACAACATATTGAATCTATTACAATTATGGGCGGTGGCACCTTCGGGAACTGGACTCCTACTGCAGAATTTAATATTTGGGTTGATGCAGAAGCGGCTAAGCGCGTCTTTGAATGTGGTGTGTGTATCAATGTGTTTGGTTTAGATGTGACGCATCAAGTATTAGCCACAGATCATGTTATCGATAGATTTAAACAGATTAAGAATCCAATTGCAAACTTTGTTGTAGAACTTCTAGAATTTTTCAAATCTACGTATAAAACGCACTTTGACATGGATGGTGGTCCAATACATGATGCTTGTACGATACTTTATTTGATGCAACCTGATTTATTTACAATGCAACATACACATATCGATATAGAGCACCAGAGTCCATTGACATATGGCACGATGTCAGTAGATTTAAATGATATTATGAATAAAGAGAAAAATGCCTATTTTGCTACAGCGGTCGATGTAGCGAGTGTATGGACATTAATGGAAAATATGTTAGCAAGTTATGAGAAGCATACACATTAACAAGCAGGCATTTATAAGCGGGAGTGGTACAGAAATCTGATTTTACTATAAAGATTTCATAGTGCTGCTCCTTTTTGCTACAACTAAAGTATGAGCGCTAATTCAAGCGAATTATTAGAGATTTATCACTATAAAAAGTATACTAAAAAGCCAATACTTAAAATGATTAAAAGGTGAATCAAATAGTGAAAAATGTAATGAAATGGATTGTCTTACTAATAATTATTATTGTTCCACTAACGTGGTTAATACTGAATATAAATGATATAAAAGAAAATATGAATGAAACATTTACTACACAAAATCAGGACGCAGACCAAGGTGAAAGTGAAGATTCTTTTAGTAAATTTTTCGATGGCAGTAGGGAAACAGAAAATTTTGGGGAATATGAATTTAGTGAATTTGATGGTAAACACTACGGCATCGATTATCATTTGCCTGAAGATACGCCAATCAAAGCGGCTGCTGATGGCAAAGTGACGCGAACATTCGATGATGATTTAGGTGGTAAAGTAATTCAGATAGCAGAGTCAAATGGTGAATATCATCAGTGGTATATGCATCTTAATGAATTTAAAGTGGAAGTAGGAGATGACGTTAAAGCAGGTGATACGATTGCACTGTCAGGTAATACCGGTGAACAAACGACTGGCGCACACTTGCATTTTCAACGTATGGAAGGTGGCGTTGGTAACGATTATGCGATAGACCCTAAAGATTATGTTAAAGATTTGCCAAATGGAGAAGAAAGTTTATTTGAAGTAGAGTAAATCGCTATATTAAATAAAAGAGATTCTAGAAGTTAGAGTTTTTCATACTATTAATACCAAACAACACAAGAAGTAATGAAAAATGGGGTTTATGAAAAAATAATAGCTTTTGAGATAACGTGAATAGGGCGAGACGATGAATTCAAATGATAATGTTTGATTTCATTGCCTCGCCCTAATTTTTATGGTCTTTTGGTATATCATAGATAGAATCGTATTGTAATAAATCTTGATGAATTGCTTCCCATAAATAGAATGCACCAATTGAAGCACAACCCTGCCATTGTTCCTTACAGATAGTGAGTTGTTTCTTTCTTTCGGCTTTGGTTGTTTGATATAACCATTGAGCAGCACGTTGCAATCCAACATCGTATATAGGTAATATATTTTTGCGCTGTAATGTAAATAGAAGAAAAACTTCGGCAGTCCATCTACCAATCCCTTTAATTTGAGTCAGTGCGTTAATAACGCTATTATCGTCCATTTTGTAGAGTTGTTCAAAATTCAATTGTCCATTGCGCACTGCAAATAGTACATTTTGGATATAGTTTATTTTTGATTGAGATAAACCTAACGCTTTCATTTCGGATTCTCTTAGTTGTGATAATTGATTTACCGTCCAGTGATCGTCAATGGCGATGGATAATTTTTGGAAAATAGATTGCGCTACAGCTACTGTAATTTGCTGTCCGATGATAGACCGGATAAGGGATTTTAACGGGTCTGCGCGCGTCTGAATCTGTAAATCTCCTATCTGGTTAATTAACTGCGCAAGTGTGGCATCTTGTTTAATTAGCGTTTGTACGCATGCATCTTGAACGGAAATTTGCCATGTATTCATAAATTACCTCTTAATTTAATAAGTCTTGAAGCACAACTGCTTGATTGTGCTGTTCATCTTTTGCTGCAAATAATAAGATGACGTCATTCTCAGTATTAGAAATGATAGATTTTAATTTTTCAAAGGCTTCTTTTTGTGATTCATTGTCACGTAATTCTTTGGCATATTTTTCTTTAAAAGCAGCATATAATTTGGGATCGTGATTGAACCATTTTCTTAATTCGGTAGTTGGCGCTAGCTCTTTTAACCAAAAATCTAAATTTGCGTCTTCTTTTGATATGCCTCTAGGCCAAACACGATCTACAAGTATACGCGTACCTTCGCTCTGATTATTTTCATAAATGCGTTGTATTTCAATTGTCATGCTACTGCCTCCCTGAAAATCATTTAGTATCAATCATATTATTACCGTTAAATGAAATTTGAAAACATAGTTATATTATAGAAGGAACAGGAATGGGTATATAAATAAAAAGGGAAATAGGAGTGATGTTAATGTCTAAATTTGATCATATTCAACCACCTGACCATTTTCGATATAAAGAGGGTGAAGTGTTAATAAAAAATTATTATGAATTTACATGTGATAATAGAATTTATTTTACTCAAACTGTGCATAAAGATTTAGAAAACCAAACATATAAGTTCAATATAGAAATATTATCTAGCATTGATGCATATGGGCTAGCTATGGATTTTAATGAAGTAGATAAACTGTATGAAAGAGAAATAGCGCCTTATATTGATGGTCAACTTGTGAATGAAACATTGCCAGAGATGAATACAACAGCAGAAAATATTGCGATTTGGATTTGGCATCAATTTAATAAACACTTACCTGAAAATAATTCATTACAAAAGCTAGAATTTTTTGAAACGGATACACAGGGGTTAGTGTTAACAACAGAATTAATGGATAAATAAAAATGACGATATAAAAAGTGTGAGTAGAACAGAAATCAAAATTTCTAATAGAGATTTCTTAGTTCTACCTATGCAATTAAGGCAAGGATGATTAAGTTAAAGCTCATGGATAAGTCTTACTAGCATTTTTATGTGGCATATCTAAGTTTTGGCTTATGTATCAGTACGACACGTTTCCATAAAAATGAAAAAATTAGTTTCTTTAAATACGAGAGGATTTACATTTTCAATTCAACTATCTGCTAATGCTAAATGTAAGCGAGTTTAGGACCACTATTTATGTCCTAGACTCGCTAGTTTGATATATATCGTTTTAGAAAACACTTAAAATTAGCTTGATATAAGATGCGATTTTTAGAAAGTCGAGTTCCTCCAATGTTTTGTGTTTGCTACTAAATGAAATCACCCCTGTGATGAATTTAGTAAAAGTGAAAAATAATACAAAATAAATATTCTGAAAATTAAGAAAATATGATATGGTAGTGTTCTATTTCAGCTTAGGGGGGAACTTCTATGATTAAAGTAAGTCCAAAACAATTTCTATATAATGTTCTGTCAGGTGTAGCAATTGCTATTGTTGCAGGTTTAATTCCTAATGCGATCTTGGGAGAATTATTTAAACTTTTTGCACCAAAATCTTCAGTATTTACAACTTTATTGCAAGTTGTGGAAAGTATTCAATTTACAGTTCCTTTATTAGTAGGTGCTTTAATTGCCATGCGTTTCAAACTAAGCCCATTAGCAACTGCAGTCGTAGCTAGCTCTGCATTTGTAGGAAGCGGCGCAGCACAATTCAAAGATGGCGTGTGGTTATTAGTTGGAGTTGGAGATTTAATTAATACAATGCTTACTGCAGCGATTGCAGTATTTTTAATATTATTAGTAGGAGAAAAATTTGGCAGTCTGACATTAATTATTTTACCTACCATTGTGGGGGTCATCGCAAGTGTAATTGGTGTATTTACCTTACCATATATCCAAATGATTACAACAGGTATTGGGAACTTAGTAAATTCTTTTACTGAGTTGCAGCCAGTCCTTATGTCAATGCTCATTGCATTAGTGTTTAGCTTTATTATTATTTCACCAATTTCCACAGTTGCGACTGCTTTAGCTATTGGTATCAATGGCTTAGCTGCAGGTTCAGCTTCACTAGGTATTGTTGCGTGTGAAGGTGCATTAGTAGCAGGCACACTTAAAATAAATAGAGCGGGTGTACCACTTACGATATTCTTAGGTGGCGTCAAAATGATGATTCCGAATATGGTCAGACATCCTATTATATTGTTACCTATTTTTACCAATGCGCTTATTACAGGTTTAGTTGGTGGGTTAATTGGTATTGGAGGTACAAAGGAATCAGCTGGTTTTGGTATTATCGGACTAGTTGGACCGATCAGTGCTTTTAGATTTATGGAACATTCAATAATATTGAATTTAGTTTTTGTGTTTATTTCATTTTTTGTCGTACCATTTGTTATGGGGTATTTAATTAATACGTTATATATGAAGATATTGAAAATATATGATAGAGAAATCTTCAAGTTCTTAGCGTAAGGTTACACAATTTGCTTAAAATGTGTGTCATATTTTGTAATAAAGCATAAGGTTGTCGTTACATAAAAAAATATAAAATGATTAAAAAAGGCCACCCATCAGTGGTCTTTTTTTAATTTAAACAAAAAAATTTGCAAGTTTTACTCCAAAATATAATTTTTTTGTCTTTTTGTTATTTTACAGTTATGTAACAAAAGTGTGATTTGTAATATTTCAGAATATATGATTTTCTTAAATGTAAATTTATTTAATCGCTTTATATCATATACTCATATAATATCCTTTTATCTATCAATAGTTATTTAGCATTATAAAATAAAACAAATATGTCGTAATGTTACAAAGTGGAATTTGATTTGTAACGTTTTGTTAAGGAAGTGTAATATAACTGAACGAAATTTATGGTATATTATTTGTGGCGAAAAGATAAGACATTAAATTTAAAAGATTTCAGCACATACGATAAATAATTTAACGAAAATATAATTTAACTTAAAAAGAAATTAATTGGAGGATTTTTTTATTATGAAGAAAACAATTTTAGCATCATCATTAGCAGTAGCATTAGGTGTAACAGGATATGCAGCAACAGCTGATCACAATCAAGCGCATGCATCAGAAGAAAATATCGACCAAGCGCATTTAGCTGACTTAGCTCAAAACAACCCAGAGCAATTAAATGAAAAACCATTACACGCTGGTGCGTATAACTATGATTTCGTATTAGGTGGAAACGAATATACTTTCACTTCTGATGGCCAAACTTGGTCATGGAATTATACAACTGCAGGTGCTCAAAGTGCATCTTCTAACACTATCCAAGATGTAACTGCTCAAGCAACTACACACACTAACGAAACTTCAGCTAACGAAGTTCGTACACAACAACAATCAAGCAACACTGAAGTAGCAGCTGTTGAAGCGCCTAAAGCTTCATCTAACACAAACGTTCAAACTGCACAAACAAGTACTTCAACTAAATCAACAACTACAACAACTACAACATCAACATCAAGTATTGATGCAATTGCTAATCAAATGGCAGAACGTACTGGTGTATCAGCTTCACAATGGAAAGGTGTTATCCAACGTGAAAGTGGCGGTAACGCAAATGCTGTTAATGCTTCATCAGGTGCATACGGATTATTCCAATTATTAGGCCATGGTGAACATGCAGGTATGTCAGTTCAAGATCAAATAGATAAAGCTGTTGAAGTTTATAATAACCAAGGTGCTGGAGCATGGGTTGCTTGGTAAGATTTAATTATATAGACAAAGAGTGACTCTTTAGAGTCGCTCTTTTTTTGCATTGACATGTTTGAATATTCTGATAAAATTAATAGTAATTTAAAAGCAAAACTTATCCAGAGAAGTTGAGGGAATTGGCCCTGTGAAGCTTCAGCAACAGACTTTGTAAAGAAGTACTGTGCTTCGTCCAACAAGTAACACTACTTGAAAGATAGGTGACATGTAAACTATATGCCACTTTCGTAGGTATATAGTTTTTTTATTAGGAGGACTTTGATGGTGATTTCGGATAGATTAGCACAAGTACCAGATAGTTATTTTGCAAAAACGATGGGGCAGCCTGTTGAACATGGGCCGTTACCTTTAATTAATATGGCGGTAGGTATACCAGATGGAGAAACACCAACAGGGATTATTGATTGTTTTACAGATGCATTGCGAGAGCCAAATAATCAAAAGTATGTAGCATTTCATGGTAAAGAGACTTTTAAACAAGCGATTGTAGATTTTTATCAAAGGCAATATGATGTCGTGTTAGATAAAGACGATGAAGTCTGTATTTTGTACGGAACTAAAAATGGTTTGGTAGCTTTACCATCTTGTATTGTTAATCCTGGTGAAAATGTACTACTACCAGATCCAGGTTATACAGATTATAAGGCGGGTGTCTTATTAGCTGATGCACATCCACAACCGCTCGTATTAGAACCACCATATTACTTGCCTCAATGGGATAAAGTGGATAGGGATATATTGAAAAATACGCGATTAGTCTATTTAACGTATCCAAATAATCCTACTGGATCAGTAGCTACACAAGCTGTATTTGATGAGGCTGTAGCGCAATTTAAAGGTACAAAGACTAAAATAGTTCATGATTTTGCGTACAGTGCATTTGGGTTTGATCATAAAAATCCGAGTATTTTACAAACAGAAGGTGCAAAAGATTTAGCGATTGAAGTATTTTCATTATCTAAAGGATATAATATGTCCGGTTTTAGAGTTGGATTTGCAGTAGGCAATAAAGATATGATTCAAGCGTTGAAAAAATATCACACACACACGCATGCGGGTATGTTTGGTGCGTTACAAGATGCAGCGACCTATGCATTGAATCACTATGATGATTTCTTGGACGAACAAAGTAATATTTTCAAACAACGTAGGGATACTTTTGAAGCGAAGTTAAAGGAAGAAAATATTCCATTTGAACCGATGAAAGGTGGTATATTCTTGTGGCTAAAAACGCCGCCAAATTTTGATGGGGAATCATTTGTTGACTATTTATTACAAGAGCAATCCATACTTGTTGCACCGGGTATTCCGTTTGGTGAACATGGTAAAAACTATGTGCGTATATCATTAGCGCTTGATGATGAGCAATTGAAAGTAGCTGCCGAGAGAATCCAATCTCTGAGACATCTGTATGAATAACATTAATTTTAAAGGGGATGCTAACATGACGCGTATAAAACTTTTTGGCGTTAGAAATGAGGATAAAGCTTTCATTGAAGCTTGGTCTAATAAGCATAAAGTAGAAGTCGATTTAGATGAAGATTTATTAACATGTGAAACTGTCTCACGTGTAAAAGGATTTGATGGTGTGTCTATTTCGCAACAAATACCATTGGACGAAACCATTTATAAGCAATTACATGATTTTGGGATTAAACAAATTGCTCAACGTAGTGCTGGCTTTGATATTTATGATTTTGAATTGGCGGAAAAATATAATTTGATTATTAGTAATGTACCTTCTTATTCACCACATTCAATTGCGGAATATACTGTGTCACAAGCACTCAATCTAGTTCGTAATTATAATGACATTCAACAAAAAACTGCTGAATATGATTTTAGGTGGCAACCGGATATATTATCACGTTCTATTAGAGACTTGAAAGTTGCTGTCATTGGAACAGGTCGCATTGGTTCAATTGTTGCTAAGATATTTGCGCAAGGATTTGACGCTGAAGTAACGGCTTATGACATTGCACCTAATGATGATTATAGAAGCTTTTTAACTTATGCAAGTACCATCAATGAAGCAATCCAAAATGCAGATATCGTAACAGTACATATTCCAGCTAGTAAGGAAAATGATTATTTGTTTGATGAAACTTTATTCAATGAATTTAAACCAGGTTCTGTATTTATTAATTGTGCTCGAGGTACAATTGTGAAAACAAGTGCATTAATCGATGCTTTAGATCGAGGTTTGATAAAAGGTGCAGCATTAGATACGTATGAAGGTGAAAAAGGCTTGTTCCCTAGTGATCAACGTCATACAGCATTTAATGATGATATGTTAAAGCAATTGATTGAACGACCAGATGTCATTGTTTCACCACACATTGCATTTTATACAGATGCCGCTGTCGAAAATTTAATTGTTGATGCATTAGATGCAACGATGGAAGTCATAAAAACAGGTGACACGCGTTTAAGAGTAAATTAAATATATAAAAGAAGGGGCGCTTAAATGACTAAGCGTCCCTTCTTTTATATTTATTTAACATCGTAACCTTGGTCTTCTATTGCGTCTTTCATTTGAGGCATTGTAACTTTGTCATCGTCAAAATCTACTTTAACATTACCGGCTTCTAGACTAACGTCAGCTGTTGATACACCATCAAGCTCAGTTAATGCAGTTTCTACAGCATGTTTGCAATGGTCACAGCTCATGCCTTCTACTTGAATTGTTTCTGTAGCCATATAAATCACCTCCTCATAAAGTCGTATGATTGTATTATATATCATTTATAATTTCATACGTTTTAATCTTAACGCATTTGTTACTACACTAACAGAACTTAGAGCCATGGCTGCACCAGCAATCCATGGTGCGAGCAAACCAAGTGCGGCGATAGGTATACCTGCAACATTATAACCAAATGCCCAGAATAAGTTTTGGCGAATATTACGTATGGTTGCTTTACTTGCCTTAATGGCTTTAGGTATTAATAATAAGTCACCGCCTAGAATTGTAACATCTGCGGCTTCAATAGCGACTTCTGTGCCAGTACCAATAGCAATACCAATATCGGCTTGTACGAGTGCTGGTGCATCGTTAACGCCGTCACCCACCATCGCAATGGTTTTATCTTGGGTTTGGAGTGATTTGATTTTTGCTGCTTTTTCTTCTGGTAATACTTGGGCAATGATTGTATCGATACCAACTTCATTGGCAATAGCTTGTGCTGTACGTTCATTGTCACCGGTTAACATGACGACTTTAATATTGAGATCATGTAATTGTTTAATTGCAGCAGCAGTTGAGTCTTTGACTGTATCTGCAACGGCAACCATCCCTCTATATTCTTGATTGATTGCAATTAACATTGCTGTTTTACCAGATTTTTCAAATTGAGTCATGATGTCTTCTGAATCTTTTATATCGACATTTTCGTCGTTCATAAATTGACGGTTACCAACAATTAAATTTTTGCCAGATATATTTGCTTTAATACCGCGCCCAGGTACCGCTTCGAAATCAGTTGTATCTAATAATTTAATATTCATCGTTTGGGCATAATTTACAATGGCATCTGCTAAAGGATGTTCTGAACCTTTTTCTGCGCTAGCTAATAATTGCAAAGCTTCTTCATCACCATCAAAGTCAGTGACTACTGGTTTCCCATTGGTTATCGTACCTGTTTTATCAAGTACGACGGTATCGATTTGATGGGTACGTTCAATGTGTTCGCCACCTTTAAATAAAATACCGTTTTCTGCAGCTTTTCCAGTTCCTACCATGATTGATGTAGGTGTTGCTAAACCAAGTGCACAAGGACACGCAATGACGAGTACTGCAATTGCGGCAACTAATGCGGGTTCAAATTGACCTTGTTGAACGAATGCAATCCATATAATAAAAGTGAGTACTGCGATACCAACGACGATAGGTACAAAGTAACCTGAAATAACATCGGCTAGACGTTGTATCGGTGCTTTCGAACCTTGTGCTTCTTCAACAACTTTAATAATAGACGCGAGGGCAGTATCTTTTCCTACCTTCGTAGCTTTAACAGTGATAGAACCATTTTTATTCATAGTTGAACCGATAACGTTATCATCTTGCACTTTTTCAACTGGCATGGATTCACCAGTTAGCATCGATTCATCAATAGACGTTTTTCCTTTAATGATTTTACCGTCTACAGGTATTTTTTTACCAGGTTTAATAATTAAATAATCGCCTTCAACCACATCGTTTAGCGGTATCATCTGTTCTTTATTGTCCCGCAAAACGCGCGCTTCTTTGGCTTGAAGATTCAATAATTCACTTAATGCATTTGTCGTTTGTGTTTTTGCACGAGTTTCTAAATATTTACCAAATAAAATAAGTGTAATTAATACGGCACTTGTTTCGAAATATAAATGAGGCATCACATTAGCATTAAATAGCCATTTGACCATTTCGTATAAACTGTAGAAATAGGCGGCACTTGTACCTAATGCAACGAGTACGTCCATATTTGCTGAGCCATTTCTTAAGTTTTTGTAAGCTCCAACATAAAATTGCCATCCGATAATAAATTGAACCGGTGTTGCCAATATAAATTGGAACCAAGGATTCATAAAAATAGATGGAATTTGTATACCGAAAAGATGTACAAGCATTGTTAGCAAGAGTGGCGCGGCCAACACTGCAGAAATGATTAATTTAACTAATTTGCTTCTTAATTCTAATTCTTTTTGTGAACTTTTTTCGGCCACCTCTTTTTTGGGTTGTGCATCGTAACCTATTTTTTGTATTTTTTTAATTAATGCATCAACAGACGTTGCACTAGGATTATAGGAAATCGTAGCATTTTCAGTTGTTAAATTGACTGTTGCTTGATCTACACCATCTGTACGATTCAATACTTTTTCAATTCGATTAGAACATGCTGCACACGTCATGCCAATAACATCTAACTCAGCTGTTTCATTTAACACACCATAACCTGTTTTTTCTATGGTTTTTGTTAAATCATCTGCGGATGTTGATTCTGGGTTGTAAGATATTGTAGCTTTTTCAGTTGTAACATTCACATTTGCTTCTACATCATCTAATTTATTTAAGTTTTTCTCAATGCGATTGGCACAGGCAGCACATGTCATTCCAGTAATGCCAATGGTCGTCTTTTTCTGTTCAGTCATATGCTGTGACCTCCTTATAGTTAAAATAAAATGGCTGGATATATACGATTAAGTCATTTGTTTTATATTTATAATATACCCCTAGTAGGTATACAAGTCAAACACAATGTTTAAAAAAAGACTGAAGCATCGTATGCCAATTAAGGTATATCATGCTTCAGTCTTGGAAAATATTTATAAAAGATGTTGTTGATTCACTTTACTTAATTCATTTACGATTTTACGGCTATCTTTATTTAGATACTGAACGTAAATTGTATTGTTTTTTTTATGATAATTATCTATTAAAGTATCTATGGCATTTACTGCAGAATCATCCCATAAATGTGCATCTTTAAAATTTAAGTAAATTGTTTTATGTCTTAATTCTAAATCAAGTTGGTTCATTAATGAATCAATAGATACGAAGAAAATTTGTCCAGTAATATAATAATGAATGGTGTCGTCCTCTTCTTCGTAGGTAACAACCACGTTTGAAATCTTTGTTGCAAAACAAAGTGCACTCACAACGACACCGACGATAACACCTAGAGCTAGGTTATTAGAGATTAGCACAATCGCAACTGTTAAAATCATGACAAATGCATCAGTGCGAGGTGCTTTTTTAATAAATTTAAAAGATCTCCAATCAAATGTACCAATTGAAACCATAACCATAATTGCAGCGAGAATAGGCATTGGAATTTGAACAACCCAGTCGCCAAAGATGATAATCAAAATGATTAAAAATATACCGGCAGTAAAAGTAGATAATCTTGTCGTTGCACCTGATCGAACATTAATGACAGATTGACCAATCATCGCACAACCACCCATTGCGCCAAAGAAACCAGTTACTACATTAGCAATACCTTGGCCACGTGATTCTTGATTTTTACTACTATATGTATCTGTTGCTTGATCCACAATTCTAGCAGTCAATAAACTTTCTACCAGACCGACAATCGCCATAGATAATGAGTATGGAAAAATGATTTGTAATGTCTGTAAGTTGAATGGTACATCCGGAATAAAGAATTGTGGCAATGAACGATTAATTGCACCTAAATCACCCACAGTCTCAACTTTTGCACCGGTAATTAAATACGTTATGGTTAGTAGTATAATTGCAACAAGTGGTGCGGGTACTTTATTAAATACGCGTGGTAGCAAGTAAATAATAAGTAGGGTAGAGATAACAAATAAATAAGTTGGGATAGAAATACCAAAGATATGTTTGATTTGGGTCATGAAAATCATAATAGCTAGTGCATTAACGAATCCAATCATGACAGAATTTGGAATGAATTTCATTAATCTTCCTATTTTTAAAATACCGAAAATGATTTGTATGATACCCATTAGTATTGTCGCAGCAAGCAAATATTGGACGCCATGATCTTTGACTAAAGGAACAATTACTAATGCGACAGAACCGGTAGCAGCAGATATCATAGCTGGTCTGCCCCCTACAAAGGAAATGACCACTGCTATAATAAATGAAGAATATAAACCGACCATGGGATCCACACCAGCAATAATTGAGAACGAAATGGCCTCTGGAATGAGCGCTAATGCAACAACAATACCAGCTAAAACATTGGTGCCTGGTGCAGTTAGCCATTCACTTTTTAATTTATTTAACATCTCTTGTACTCCTTATTTAAAATTGAACTTAGCTATTATATCATAAGATATAATTGAGCATTTTAAGATTTGAATAAAATACTTTTTATATATGTGACAGGTTTGTCATTTAAATGGAAATATTTGTTAGTTGAAACAAACGAAAAAAGAATTGAGATTCGTTAAGCTATGACTATACAGTAATTAAGGAGTGAGCGGCTTGTCTATATTGAAAGTAGAAGGACTAACGAAAAGTTACGGAAACAGACATCGTCAACAAGAAGTATTAAAAGGGATTGAATTCTCAATAGAAAAAGGTGAATTTGTTTCTATTATGGGACCGTCTGGATCAGGAAAGACAACTTTGTTAAATGTATTGAGTTCTATTGATTATATTACCAGTGGAACAGTTGAAATCAATGGTCACAAATTGAATGAAATGAGTAATAAAGCATTGGCAGACTTTAGAAAAAAAGAAGTCGGTTTTATTTTCCAAAATTATAGTGTCTTAAATACACTGACAGTTAAAGAAAATATTATGTTGCCTCTATCAATTCAAAAAATGTCAAAAGAAGAAAAAGAAAAAAATTATAAAGAAGTGACAGAAGCATTAGGTATTCAAGAACTTGGAGATAAATATCCTAATGAAATTTCTGGTGGTCAACAACAACGTACTGCTGCAGCGCGTGCATCAGTCCATAAACCAGCAATTATCTTCGCGGATGAACCTACAGGGGCGTTAGACTCTAAAAGTGCGCAAGACTTATTGCATAGACTTGAAGATCTTAATAAAAACATGAATGCGACAATCGTTATGGTGACACATGACCCTGTTGCAGCGAGTTACTCAAATAGAGTAATCATGCTGAAAGATGGCAATATTCATTCAGAGGTCTACCAAGGTGAAGATACGAATCAAGCATTTTATAAAAATATCATTCATATGCAAACAGCCTTAGGTGGTGTGGCACATGAGCTTTAATCAAATTGTTCTTAAAAATTTAAGACAAAATTTACGTCACTATGCGATGTATATATTTTCGCTCATTGTGAGTATTGTATTATATTTTAGCTTTGTTACATTAAAATATACAGATAGTATCAATAACGCGAATTCTATAGGCATCATTAAAAAAGGCTCTGTCGTTGGTTCATATTTTTTATTCGTTATTATTATCGTCTTTTTAATGTACGCAAATCAGTTATTTGTTAAAAGACGTACACGTGAATTTGCATTATACCAACTCATTGGGCTTACGAGATCTAATATTTTACGCATGATTTTGATTGAACAAATCGCTATGTTCTTAGTGACAAGTGTAATCGGTATTATCGTAGGTGTTTTTGGATCGAAAATTCTACTGATGATTGTACTTAAAATATTGGATATTAGTACAAGCGTATCATTAACATTCCAATTTCCAGCAGTTACACAAACTGTATTACTCGTTATTGTAGCAATGTGCTTAATTATGATACAAAGTTTTATCTTTTTACGAAAACGCAGTATTTTATCAATGATGAACGATAGTTCAAAATCAGAAGCAACTAAAAATAATATTTCAATTGCTGAAGTCATATCTGGTATTTTGGGTATCGCTATGATTATCTTTGGTTACTATATGTCTACAGAAATGTTTGGTAAATTTGCAAGTGGTATGATGTTCACACCATTTATCATTCTGTTCTTAACAGTTGTAGGCGCATATCTATTCTTCAGAAGTTCAGTATCAGTTATTTTTAAAACAATCAAAAATGCTAAACATGGTAAAGTGTCCATTACAGATGTTGTATTTACTTCTTCAATTATGCATAGAATGAAAAAGAATGCGTTATCTTTAACAATTATTGCCACAATATCTGCAGTGACAGTGACAGTATTATGCTTTGGTGCAATTAGCAAAGCAACGATTGATGACAATGTGAAGTTGAGTTCTCCACAAGATTTTAATTTCACAGAACAAAAACAAGCAGAAGCGTTCGAAAATAAATTAGATGAGGCGCATATTGGTTACGATGAACAATATAAAGAATTAGAGAGAGTGAAAGTGACGAAGGATAGCTTTTTCAAGGAAAGTGGAGGCACTGGCAATATGATGCCAACTGAAATGTTTATTACGAGTAATCAATATTTTAAAGATAAAGACATTACTGGAAACAAAGCTAAGATAACTAATTTAGCAGCTGCAGGTGGATTTGCACAACATAATGATCAAGGTATTATTAAACTGAAAAGTAAACCGGATCAATCAATTAAGGTTATAGACAGTAATGAAGATGTCCATTTCAGTAGTGAAGTGAGCTATGCTGGACCGGTACTTATTGTTAGTGAAGATAAATATAATCAATTGAAACAAAGTGCTGTAGAAACCAAACATCAATATGGATATAATTTGGAAAAACAAAGTGATTGGAAAGCGGCAAATAAAATTGCTAAATCCATTAATCCAGACATACAATCTCAAAAAACACAGCGACAAGATATGAATGATTCTGTAGGAATTCTACTATTTGTTACTGCATTTTTAGGATTAGCATTTTTAGTGGCGGCAGGATGTATCATTTATATCAAACAAATGGATGAAACCGAAGATGAAATTCCTAACTTCCGTATTCTACGTAAGATTGGTTATACACATCAAGATATGCTGAAAGGGCTTGGACTTAAAGTGATATTCAACTTTGGTCTACCACTCATTGTTTCATTATTACATGCTTACTTTGCAGCAAAAGCCTTTATGTTTCTTATGGGTGGTTCAACGATGACTCCTATTTATATCGTCATGATTGCCTATTCAATTGTTTATGGTATTTTTGCAGTAATGGCTTTTGTACATTCAAGCCGTATCGTCAGACATTCAATTTAAATATAATAGCATTGGTTTTTATTTAGAACACTGTAGCGTATATCGTTACAGTGTTTTTTGTATAACGCACATAGTCTGTCTAGAATTTATGTTGTGCCATTCATGTTTGTCATAAGAATAAAGTGGTATCTATAAATGGATAGAGATTATAACAGAGAGGTGTATAGTTAATGAATTTATTAGAATTTCATAAGCAAATAAAAGGATACACACAAGATAGACAGCCAGGTATACAGAAAGATATGAACCCACAACCAATAACGGAAATGGAAAGTTATAAAAGTGGTGGCAAGTTAAAAGGTAAAGTTGCATTAATAACGGGTGGTGACTCTGGTATAGGACGTGCTATCGCAGTGCTTTATGCAAAAGAGGGTGCTAATGTAGCGATTGGATACTATGATGAGCATGAAGATGCTGAAGCGGTCGTTGAACAAATATCATCTTTAGGTGTTACTGCAAAAGCGTACGCCCATGATTTAAAAAAAGTCGAAGATTCACAAAAATTAATTGAAAAGGTCGTTGCTGATTTCGGAGAATTGAATATTTTAGTAAACAACGGTGGTGTTCAATTTCCACAAGATCATTTTGAAGATATCGCACCTGAACAAATCAAAGAAACTTTTGAAACAAATATATTTGGAATGATGTTTTTATCTCAAGCAGCGGTACCACATTTAAAAGAAGGTGACGCAATCATTAACACGACGAGTGTTACAGCTTATAGAGGATCTGCACACCTAATTGATTATTCAGCTACTAAAGGGGCAATTGTTGCATTTACGCGTTCACTAGCGACAACTTTAATGAGCAAAGGCATACGAGTCAATGCTGTGGCACCAGGTCCTATTTATACACCACTGATACCAGCTACATTTTCTGAAGATAAAGTGGAAAATCAAGGTGGAGAAACACCAATGGAAAGAAGAGGACAGCCAGCAGAACTTGCGCCTTCTTATGTATTTTTGGCTTCCTATGCGGATAGTTCGTATATCACTGGCCAAGTGATTCATGTTAATGGTGGAGATTATATTACTTCATAAATATAGAAATGGAAAAAATAAGACAATGAGTCTGGGACAAACATAAATGTTTCAGACTCTTTTTCATTTTCTAGTCATCGTTCGCAGGATGGGACTAAAAAATCTATATTAGAAAATCTGATTTCTGACTCATTTTGATTGCTTAATGTTATTGGAAACTTATATTTAATTGATAAAACTGGGGAGAAGTACCTTTTGTTAAAGTTAAATATTTTATTGGAAATATTATTTTTAATCATTTTAATGATGGGAAAGATTGTTTGCTGATATATTCTATATGTTCAACGTATGTACCTTTATGTTTTAGTTTTACATATTGTTCAGAAGGGTTATACCCATTAAATGACACTTTATAACTGCGTTTTTCTCCTTGTTTAGAATAAATGGATAAATCTTGATAGTATTGCGTGTTTAATTTAACGATGGCATAAGAGGTTTCTTTTTTTAATAATGGGTTAAATCTGTCAAATTTATCAAATGAGAAGAAGGCAACTGTCAATAGTACGAAAAGGATAACGATAATGAGTAAGGTTTTTTTTCATGATGATAGCTCCTTTATTTTAATGAAATGAGTACTTTCTAATAACGACAATACTACCTATACTTTAATTCCAAACGGCACCTTGAGTATAAACAGTAGCGGCTTTGAGTATAGGGCTAGTGCTTAAGGAAAATGAGACAAGCAACAATGAACTTACAATGAATTTCTTCATAAGAAAACCTCCTTTTTATAATTTAATTATATTATAAATAATTATTTATAATATTTCACTATAATGTATAGGGAAATTAAAATTCACGACAAAAAAGCAACGGCGCTTTTAAATAAGCGGTCCGTTGCTTCAGTCTGAAGGTTGTCTTAGAAAATCTATTTGTTGCAATTGCGTTATTCCGATACAGTAAATCCAATTTGTATATGCATAGCGTTACCTCAAGATAACGTATAGCATATGTTAAATACTTATGTGTCATGTCTTGATGAGGTTATAAACTTTAAAAGAAATCAGAAGGAATCAACTTTTCGAAATCCAAATTTTTTATACCGTCAAAATTTACGTTTTCAATGCTTTGTAGTATTTCACCGTTTTTAACTTGGTTATAGTAATTTGTTGCCTCGGCAGTTACATCATGATCTTCAAAAGTCTTCACGACACCAAGTATAATGACCACGGCAATTGCTCCCTTAATTAAAAATTTCATAATTATTGACTCCTTTTATAAGTTTATATACCTAGTTTATACTGTTTCGCTCAATTTAACATGCGTCCTTAGTATAGATGTTGTGTCATACCTTAGCAGTATAGCACGTATCGATCGTTTATTGTGAAGCATCCAGCTATAAACCGAATGCGATAGGTAGCCAGAAATACGCAAAGAGTGAAATAACAATAATTGCAAAAATATTAAGTACAAAGCCAGCCTTGACCATATCTTTCATTTCTAACTCATCCGAACTAAATACGGCTGCATTCGGTGGCGTGGATATAGGCAACATAAATGCACAAGTAGAAGATAAGGCAACGATACCCATAATGATAAAGGGATCTTGGCTGATAGCTGCTGCAAATCCAATACTGATAGGCATTAACATATTTGAAACGGCAGTATTTGACATCACTTCTGTTAGGAATAGGATGGCCGTTGTTAATACAATCACAATGAGTATGAATGGCAGTGGCTTCACAATACCTAACATACCACCAAACCATTTTGTTAACCCTGAATCTTCAAATGCTGCAGCTAAAGACAAACCGCCACCAAATAGTAGTAATATTCCCCAGGGTAACTTATTCATATCGTCCCATACCAGTAATCCGCCTTTAGCATTTTTGGCTGGAATAAGGAATAACAACACAGCGCCAAACATTGCTATAATCGTATCTGTGATGTGCAATGTTTCAGGTAAAAGCCCTCCGAAAATCCATAATAAACTAACGAGTAAAAAGACAATGCCTGTTAATTTTTCTTCTTTAGACATCGGACCTAAATCATGCAAAGCTTTCTTGGCAAAATCTGAGGATATTTGGTCAGCATCTTCAATTTTAAATAGCCATTTTGTTAAGAGGAAGTAGAGAATTGCTAATAAAATAACTGTTAATGGCACTGCGAAAATCATCCATTGCGCGAATGATACTTTCCGATCAAGACTTGATGATGCAACGGCAGCAAAGACTGCATTGGGTACTGAACCAATGAGTGTAGCTAGTCCACCAATAGAAGCGGAATAAGCAACGGTAAGTAAGAGCGCTTTACTAAACTTACTTGCAGATGCTGGTTTGAGAAATTGTGCATCCTTAATTTCTTGAATAAGTGCTAAGGCAATCGGTAACATCATCAGTGCTGTCGCAGCATTTGATATCCACATAGATATAAAGGCAGTGGCGATCATTGTTCCTAATATAATGCGGTTACTGCTTGTGCCCATCATGGAAATGATTGTCATCGCAATCCGCTTATGTAAATTCCATTTTTCAATCGCTAGCGCAATAATAAATCCACCCATGTACATAAAAACAATGGGATCCGCATACGCACTTGCTGCAATCACTTCATCCGTACCACCTGTAAGTGGTAGGAGAATAAGTGGAATTAATGAAGTCGCAGGAATTGGAATCGCTTCTGTAATCCACCATGTTGCTACGAATAATGTGACTGCTAACACAGCTCTAGGTGCGTCTGCTAAACCTGTAATGGCAGGTATAAAATAAAAGATAATAAAAAGTAATGGTCCTAAAATCAATCCGATTTTTTGTTTCATAAATGTAAATCCCCCTTGTTTATAACCCCTGTACCAGTAAGAATATCAATTTAAAACTTTATAAACAATTCATTTTTCAGAAAATTGTAAAAATAATCCGAGGTAACTGGTAGAATGAATTTAACAAATTGTAGATTGTCGAAGGGGGATTATTTATGCTAATAGGTGCAATAGTAGCTAAAGATGATACATGGTTATTATGGGCAATCATTATTGTTTGGGCAACGGTGAGTTTATTTTTAGAACAACGTTATCGATGGGCGAGTACCATTTCGGGTGCGATTATTGCACTTGTTGGGGCAATGTTACTATCAAATTTCAAAGTGATTCCAATGAGCGCGCCAGTATATGATACTGTGTGGGATTATATTGTGCCCTTATCTATTCCATTACTTCTTTTTAGTTCTAATATATTGAAGATTTGGAAAGAAAGTAGAAGATTATTAGTGATATTTTTTGTAGCCTCTATAGGTACCATGATTGGTACAACGGTAGGATTTATGATCTTAAATCAATGGATTCCATATTTAAATAAAATAGGAGCCATGATGACTGGAAGTTACATTGGAGGAGGCGTTAACTTTGCGGCATTGAGTTCCAAACTTGAGACACCAAGTGAAATGATTTCATCTACTGTAGTAGCAGATAATAGCGTTATGGCACTTTATTTTATGCTGCTAATCGCACTACCTTCATTGCCTTTAATTAAAAAACAATTTAAAAGTGACTATGAATCAAAAAGTACTCCAGAATCTCAACAAGCGTATTGGGAGCCAAAAAAAATACAATTATTAGATATTGCTTTTTCGATTGCAAGTGCTGTGACGCTTGTAGCAGTTAGTTTCAAAGGTGCTGATCTCATTCAACAATGGATGCCGCAACACAATGTAGTTCTTACATTGATTGTTTCTTTTTTGGGAGATCCTTATTTATTGTTAACCACTTTAACTTTAATTGTAGTTGCAGTTTGGGGAGACTTCTTTGAAAGTTTAGCAGGTGCTTCAGAAATTGGTACATTTCTAATTTATATTTTCTTTGTGGTTATTGGGACACCTGCCTCATTTGCTACGATAATAACAACGGCGCCTTTATTGTTTATCTTTGTTATAATTATCCTTGTCTTTAATCTAGGGCTAAGCTTAATCTTTGGTAAAATTTTTGGCTTTAAAATAGAAGAAATTTTACTTGCAAGTAACGCAACTGCTGGTGGGCCAACAACTGCTGCCGCATTAGCAATTGGCAAAGGTTGGACGAAGGTGGTTGGCCCTATACTTATCATTGGCACATTAGGTTATGTTATTGGAAATTATGCAGGAACGTTAATGTATCAACTTTTAACTTATTTAGGGTGAATATAAAAAATATGGAGGTGCATTTACGATGAGTGAAAAAGAAAAAATGTTAGCAGGTGATTGGTATGATGCTAATTTTGACGAATCATTAGATGCTGAGAGAATGAAGGCTAAGGATTTGTGCTTTGAATTAAATCATATCAAACCTAGTGATAAAGAATCGCGTCATACAATACTTACAAAATTATTAAATTATGAACCGAAAGCATTGGAGTTGTTAAGTCCATTCCAAACAGATTATGGATATAATATCTTTTTAGGTGAAAGAATTTTTATTAATCATGACTGCTATTTTATGGATGGTGGCAAGATATTTATTGGTGATGATGTGTTCATCGGGCCAAGTTGTGGCTTATATACAGCAGTGCATCCCTTAGAATATAAAGAACGTAATATTGGGTTAGAACAAGCACTACCAATTCGAATTGAGTCTAATGTCTGGTTAGGTGCCAATGTCGTTGTCTTACCTGGAGTAACAATTGGTGAAGGTTCAGTAATAGGCGCTGGTAGTACTGTGGCTAAAGATATACCGCCGAATGTGCTAGCGTTAGGTACACCAGCCAAACCGGTCAGCGATATCAAAAATCAATAAATTTAAGCTAATCGTATGTTGACATGCTGCTTAGCTATAAGTAATTTACAAGGTGTTTCTTGTTTTATATAGAAGAATATAATAATGCTCCGCAAGACGAGTGTGCAAATGCTAAAGTTGTTTTTTAGATTTGTATACTCGTTTTTTTAGTACAGTAAAAGTTAAACATATAAAATATACAAAACAAATATTCAGGCTTTTTGAAAGAAAATTAATATAAAATTGTGTAATATATTAAAAATAATTAAAACCATTTATCAAAATGTTCCGCGGAGCTTAAATAAAAATTAATAAAATTGTTCGGAATATAAAACGAATTTGTGTTAATATAAAATATGAGTGAAATAGTAGGAGTAATAATTAATAAAATGTTTGTCTATACTGCTTAGCAAATGGTTGAAAAATTATTTCCGTACTTAATTTAACTACTTCTAGAATAGGAATGAGGAATTCGAAAAAATGGATATTTTGATTGGAACATTGTTTTTAATTGTAGTGTTAGCACTTTTTACACTATTTACATATCGAGCACCTATGGGTATGAGAGCTATGGGTGCCTTAGCAAATGCAGCGATTGCGACTTTTTTGGTTGAGGCATTTCACAAATATGTCGGTGGAGATTTATTAGGCATTTCATTTTTGGGAGATCTTGGTGATGCAGCCGGAGGTCTCGGTGGCGTTGCAGCTGCTGGTTTAGTTGCACTTGCAATTGGTGTATCTCCGGTCTATGCATTAGCGATTGCTGCTTCATGTGGTGGACTAGATTTAATACCTGGTTTTGTTGCTGGTTATGTTATTGGTTATTTAATGAAATATGCAGAACGTAAAGTACCAGATGGTGTTGATTTAATAGTTGGTATTTTAATTATTGCACCCTTAGCGAGGTTAGTAGCCGTAGGTGTTACACCATTAGTCAATAATTCATTATTAAAAATCGGTGATATTATCCAAAGTTCTACTGAGGTCAGTCCAATTATTATGGGTATTATCTTAGGTGGTGTCATTACAGTAGTAGGTACTGCACCGTTAAGTTCAATGGCTTTAACAGCGCTACTCGGTTTAACTGGTATGCCAATGGCCATTGCAGCGATGGTGTCCTTTGCATCATCATTTATCAATGGCACAATGTTCAATAAATTAAAATTGGGAGATCGTAAATCTAGAATTGCAGTTTGTATTGAACCTTTGTCTCAGGCTGATGTTGTATCAGCGAACCCGGTACCAATATACACAGCTAATTTTATTGGAGGTGCATTGGCAGGTGCTGTGATTGCATCATCAGGTATGATAAATGATGCTACAGGTACTGCGACACCATTGGCAGGGTTCTTGGTTATGTTCGGTTTTAATGATCCTATAAAAATATTTATCTATGGTGCGATTATTGGATTAATAGGTTTAATTGTTGGTTATGTTTGTTCAGTGTTATTTAAAAACTATCCAATTGTCTCAAAAGAGGATATAGAAACAAGATAGTAAAACACTTCGATGCTAAAAAAGTTAAGGCATCGGAGTGTTTTTGACTAATCGCTTAATTGACTATCTGGTATATCTGTAATAAACATATGACCTGGTGCATGTGTAATCATTAAATCGGGTTTAGCATCTAGTGCAACTGACTGAGGCGTTACACCACATCCCCAAAATACAGGAACTTCATTTTCATTAATAGTAACGGGTTCACCGAAATCTGGTAGAGCAAGGTCTGTGATACCTATCTCTGTAGGATTACCAATGTGAATAGGTGTCCCGTGGACATTTTTAAAACGCGTCGTAATTTCTGTAGCTTTAATTGCTTGTGTCATGGTCATGGGTCTCATACTCACTGTAATGTTACCTTTAAATTGCCCACTTGGATTAGCAGGTATATTAGTTACATACATAGGGACATTGTGATTTTCTTCTAAATGTCGAATCGGTATGCCTGCTTCCAATAAAGCATGTTCGAATGTAAAACTACAGCCTATTAAAAAGCTAACCATATCATCAGTATATAAATCGTCCACATTGGCGCGTGTTTCAATGAGTTCACCATATTGATAAATACGGTAAGCAGCTACTTCAGTGCTAATGTCTGCAGTTACACCGTATTTTGTAAATGATTTATTTCCTTTTTCAGATACGTCCAAGAGTGGACATGTTTTGGGATTTCTAAAACAGAATAGTAAAAAATCATAAGCATATTTAGATGGAAGTATGACTACGTTAGCTTGTACATAGCCTTTTGCCATCCCGCTTGTGTGACCAGTTAGTTTCCCTTGTTTAATCATTTCTCTTAAAGTGCTAGGTTGCGCATCTTGTATGTTCAATCAAACCACCCCTTAACTATGTATTATTACTATTTTAACAAAAAATGTAATCAAATAGGGATTAAATACTTTTAAAGTAATTTACTTGAACGCGTGTCACTGAATGGCATACAGACTAGTGCATAAGTTATTGAAAAGCAGGGTATGAAAACAACATAGATGATGTTAGGAGGAGACATATGAAAAGGACTGCTGAAAAAATACTCATATGGATTAGTATTATTCTACAATTTATTTTAATTTTTTTAATGGCCATCGTTGCACCATTTTTTAATGATGTCAGTGTGAAAAATGAGTTAATAGAAGTAATAAACCAGAGTAATATTTATAATCAAAATGCATCACAGATGGATCCAGCTAATATAGTAGACTTAGTGAGTAATCTATTTATTTTAGCTTTAATTGTTGTTATTGTTTGTACAGTGATTGCCATTATATTTGCAATATTAACAAATAAACTTCCAAAATTTGTTGGTATTATATTTATTTTACTGGGACTTGTGACAGTTCTTACACTCAATTGGATAACAGCTATACTTTGGTTAGTAGCAGGTATATTGTTATTAGTAAGAAAAAAACAAAAATCTTATGATCGCTATCAACCAGCTAAAGGAAATAGAAAAAAAGAACAAGCAAAGCATCATCATAACAATCAAAAACGTAATACTGAAACTACATATCATGAAGAGGATGATCATAAATCAGAAGAACAAGATAAAGCACCAACACAATTAAGTAGGAAAGCACGTTATAAAAAATAGGGAATAAAATAGCCTGAGACATACATAGATGTCTCAGGCTATTTCCAATTAGAGCGTAGATGACTGAATGAAAGTAGAAAATGCGCATTAACGCATATTAACATTTCAGCTTAGTCCATTTTACCGTGTTTATAACTTTCGTATACTTTGTCATATTTTATATGGCCAATACCACCAACGATAAACTTACCATATTTTGACAAATTGAATATATAAGCTAAACAAATGGACACGGTTAACGTGATAATGAAATTGAAAGCAATATTTCTAAGTGAACTAGCTGCTCTTAACAAACCTAATTCGTGGACGAAGAAGTAATGTATTAAGTAGATACAGAAAGAATAGTTACTTATAAATAAAATGAATTTTGGTACGTATTTAACATATGAAGCGAATAAGAAAAAGACTAGAATAACCATCGTTACGTAAAAAGGTATATCAAAGCGTTTTGATTCTACCCACGTGCTAATGCCAAACAAATAGTTACCGACTAATATAGATGTTGCTATTATTGCGCCAATAATAATTGGCCAAGTATATTTTTTAATCTTCTTCATGAAAGTTTCATAGTAGATATCAGTGTAAAAGCCAAGTAAGAAGTAACTAATCCATCCTAAAAAGAGCATCCAGCCTTCTCTTTCCCAGAATAGACCAAGGATTGGATGTTCTGACTGTGGTGCATATTGTCTAAATGCCCAATAAATTGTAGCAAAGATAACGGCACCAATAATCACTGGGACAGGTTTCCATTTAATGAGATATTTTGCAAAAAGTATATGTAATATATAGAATTGGAAAATAATAACAATGAAATATGTCACTGCACCACCATGGAACATTGTGTCTCCCAGATGTGTCATGAATTGATCGAATGTTTTGGATT
Source organism: Staphylococcus sp. ZWU0021 (assembly GCF_000798895.1). Taxonomy (NCBI): domain Bacteria; kingdom Bacillati; phylum Bacillota; class Bacilli; order Caryophanales; family Staphylococcaceae; genus Staphylococcus; species Staphylococcus sp. ZWU0021. The sequence goes on along the minus strand of NZ_JTLN01000030.1, from coordinate 405,377 downwards.
CAAAATAGAATAGTGCAATACCAATGTTAATGATTATATAGGGGATACCTAAATAAATTAATTTATTCTTAGAAAATCCTGGTTTTGTTTTGACGTGATAATTTTTAGCTAATAAGAATTCTGAAATGAATACAAATAATGGGGTACTGAACATAAGCATTAATTGAAATACTCTGATTGCAGTTCCATGACCTAGAAAATCCATTTTGCTAAATGTAGTTGTAATAGAATGAATGAGAACAATACTTAAACAAGCTATCGTGCGCATCCAAAATATAACTGACGTATATGTTTTCATATATAGCTTACCTCTCGATTGTTCATTTAATTTAAAATACAAAATATAAACATTACACAATTAAAAATATCGAATATAATATAAAGTGTGGCAAAATGAACGGAAATAGATTCGAAGCGACCCAATTTTAGGAAAGTTTATGTAAGCGATTGCATTTATTGTGTGATACATATACAATGACATTAAGAATGGAAGATTCCATTTAGTTTTCTATTTACAAACTCACATGGGGGTAGAAAAATGGTAGTCAATTATCACAATGAACCAAGCATAGATTTTACAGATAGTAAGAATGTTGAATCATTTAAAGAAGCATTAAAGAAAGTTAAAGGTGAATTAAATCAAAAAATTCCTTTAGTTATTAATGGAGAAGAGAAATTCACAAAAGATACGTATCAGTCTATCAATCCTGCAAATACAACTGAAGTGATTGCAGAAGTTTCAAAAGCAACTCAAAAAGATGTGGATGACGCATTTGAAGCAGCTAATGAAGCTTATAAATCTTGGAAACGATGGTCACACAAAGACCGTGCTGAATTTTTAATTAGAGTTGCAGCTATTATTAGACGTCGTAAAGAAGAAATCTCAGCAGTAATGGTTTATGAAGCAGGTAAACCATGGGATGAAGCGGTCGGCGATGCTGCAGAAGGTATTGACTTCATTGAATATTATGCAAGATCAATGATGGAACTTGCTGATGGTAAACCAGTATTAGATAGAGAAGGAGAACATAATAAATATTTCTACAAACCTATCGGTACAGGCGTAACCATCCCACCATGGAATTTCCCGTTTGCAATTATGGCAGGAACAACATTAGCACCTGTAGTTGCAGGAAATACAGTACTTTTAAAACCAGCGGAAGATACACCATTAACGGCATATAAATTAATGGAAATTTTAGAAGAAGCTGGATTACCAAAAGGTGTTGTGAATTTTGTACCAGGTGATCCTAAAGAAATTGGCGATTATCTTGTTGATAGTGTACACACGCATTTCGTTACATTTACAGGTTCTCGTGCAACAGGTACTAGAATTTTTGAGAGAGCAGCCAAAGTACAAGACGGACAGCAATTCTTAAAACGCGTGATTGCTGAAATGGGCGGTAAAGATGCTATTGTAGTGGATAAAGACATTGATACAGATTTAGCTGCAGAATCAATCGTATCGTCTGCTTTTGGTTTCTCTGGTCAAAAATGTTCAGCTTGTTCACGTGCCATTGTACACAAAGATGTATATGATGAAGTTTTAGAAAAAGCTGTTGCATTAACTAAAAACTTAACTGTAGGCAATACGGAAAATAACACGTATATGGGACCAGTTATTAATCAAAAACAATTTGATAAAATTAAAAATTATATTGAAATTGGTAGTAAAGAAGGCAAGTTAAAACAAGGTGGCGGTACAGATGATGCTACTGGATACTTTGTAGAGCCTACTATTATAGCAAACCTTAAATCGAGCGACCAAATTATGCAAGAAGAAATCTTTGGACCGGTTGTAGGTTTTGTTAAAGGTAAAGACTTTGAAGAATTATTAGAAATTGCGAATGATACAGATTATGGTTTAACAGGTGCTGTGATCACAAATAATCGCGAAAACTGGATAGAAGCCGTTGAATCATACGATGTTGGTAACTTATATCTGAACCGTGGTTGTACATCTGCAGTTGTTGGATATCACCCATTCGGTGGTTTCAAAATGTCAGGTACAGATGCTAAAACAGGAAGTCCAGACTACTTATTAAACTTCTTAGAACAAAAAGTAGTTTCAGAAATGTTTTAAATCGCATAAAGTGGTTTATAAAAAGCATAGCAATATAACACGATCTTTAAATTGAAAAAGGCGATGCCAGTCAAATGGCGTCGCCTTTTTGTAGTGTAATAAGTTTTAATGTCATTGAAAAAGGGCATTATAATTAAGATTATGGAAATGACATACCATATAAAATACTTCAACAATGATTAAACATCTTCAACCTTGATATTGATTAATTTTTGGAAGAGTACGTCGATTTCATGTGCGCTAAGTTGAATATCATTATCTCGTATCCATTCCATAAAACCATATAAACTCGTTCCATAAACATAAAATATCAATTCTGTTGGAACGCTTGCGTCTACTGAAATGCGATGTTCATTTTCTTTAATATCATTTTGCAATATTTTGATGAAATAATTACTGATCGTACGCTCGAATTCTTTATCATCGCATTGTTTATCACCAACACGTTTCAACTCGTTAATATCATTTAAAGTTCTTTCCATAACACTAAAGGGATTATTGATACGATCTTTAATATCCATAGAGAAATAATTTTTTGTGATTTCTGTAATTAAATAAATAAGCAAATCGTATTTATCATAGAAGTGTTTATAGAATGTCGTTCGATGTGTGAGTGCTTCATTACAAATTTGGTTTACCGTGATGTTTGAAAATGCATGTTTCTCAAGCAAGACATATAGGCTTGTGGATAAAGCGCGTTTGGTTTTAATGACTCGTAAATCTTTTTCATTCATTCTACATTTCTCCTAATCTGTAGTTTAAATAGGCATATTACAGTTTTTAATTCTTTTATTAATTGTACACAGCGTTTATTGTGTTAATATAAATAATCTACACTATACAATTAAACTATAACGTTGATTATCTGAGGAGGCAATAGATTGGCAAAGTTTTTATACAAGTTAGGATCATTTGTGGCCAAACATAAATGGTGGAGTGTCGTTGCGTGGGTTATTATACTTGCTGCAATTATTATCCCGCTTACAGTAAGTGCACCTAAATTTGATAACGATATCACAATGAATGGTTTGCAATCACTTGATACTAATGAAAAAATTGAAGATGAATTTAATCAAGACAGTGAGAAGGCTCAAATAAGGGTTGTATTTAAAAGCGATTCCGATAATGGCATCGTTAAACAAGATATGACAAAAGATATCAAGGATACATTGAAAGACATCAAAGATGATGACAAAGATATTAAAAACATTACCGATCCATACGAAAACAGACAAATAAGTAAAGATAAAACGACAGCTTTTGCAGATATTAATTATGATATCTCTGCGACGTCTATGACACAAGATGGCAAGGATAATGTGCAAGATAAAGTCGATAAATTAGAAGATGACCATAATGTCCAAGTTGAATTGATGGGTACAGGTATGGAAAACACAGAAATTGGCGGTTCTTCTGAATTAATCGGAATTATTGTAGCGTTTGTTGTGCTTCTCATTACATTTGGTTCATTTATTGCGGCTGGTATGCCAATTATTAGTGCATTACTTGGCTTAGGTACAGGTGTAGGTATTATTTCGTTACTTACATATGCTTTCGATATCCCTAATGTAACACTAACATTAGCGGTAATGATTGGCTTAGCCGTAGGTATAGATTACGCTTTATTTATATTATTTAGATACCGTCAGATTGTTAAGACGGAATCGAATCATATTAAAGCAGTTGGTTTAGCAGTAGGTACTGCAGGAAGTGCCGTTATCTTTGCTGGGGTAACTGTAATTATAGCTGTTTGTGGTTTATCGTTAGTTGGCATTGATTTCCTAGCTATCATGGGTTATGCCTCCGCAATCAGTGTGCTTGTAGCGGTTATTAGTGCGTTGACATTGTTACCAGCTTTAATCAGTATTTTCCATAAACAAATCAAACCGAAAAAAACAAAATCAGAATTTGACAATGATGTAGACACAAAATGGTCTAAATTTGTCGTTGGTAAACCATTAGCTGCTGTACTTATAGGACTTATTATATTAGTCGTAGCTGCAATACCAATTAGTAATATGAGATTGGGTATTCCAGATGATGGTATGAAACCAGCAGATAGTACGCAGAAGAAAGCGTATGATATTGTATCCGATAAATTTGGCGAAGGCTATAACGGTCAAATTGCCATGCTTGTGAATGTTAAAGATAAGAATGATAACCCACAAGCATTACAAAAAGATTTACAAGATATGACGAAAGATATCGATAAAAAAGATAATGTTGATATGGTGACACCACCACAATTGAGTAAAAACAAAGATTATGCCTTAATTGCGGTAATTCCAGAAAAAGGACCTAACGCAGAATCTACAAATGATTTAGTTCATGATTTAAGAGATTATAATGATGATGCTAAAGATAAATATGGCTTCAAGACAGAAGTGTCAGGACAAAGTGTCATCAATATAGACATGTCTCAAAAATTAAATGAAGCGATTCCGTTATTTGCAGGTGTTATCGTAGCATTAGCGTTTATCTTGTTAATGATTGTATTCCGTTCAATTATTATTCCACTTAAAGCGGTATTAGGCTTTGTACTTTCATTAGTCGCAACACTAGGCTTTACAACTTTAATTATGCAAGAAGGATTTATGTCTGGCTTATTCGGTGTGGATACGACTGGACCATTACTTGCATTCTTACCTGTTATAACTATAGGTCTGTTATTTGGTTTAGCAATGGACTATGAAGTGTTCTTAATGTCACGTATCCATGAAGAATACAGTAAGACACGCAATAATGAACACTCAATTAAAGTTGGTATTAAAGAAAGTGGCCCAGTTGTTGTCGCTGCCGCATTAATTATGTTCAGTGTGTTTATCGCCTTTGTATTCCAAGATGACGTGATGATTAAATCCATGGGTATTGCACTTGGATTTGGTGTATTATTTGATGCATTTGTCGTACGTTTATTATTAATACCAGCATTAACACAATTGTTTGGTAAAGCATCTTGGTACATTCCTGGTTGGTTAAATAGAATCTTACCGCATGTTGATATTGAAGGACATGCATTACAAGATAAAATGCCTTCAAAACCAGAAGCGAAACAAAATCAAAATGCATCGAAAGAACAGTATGATCGTTCATTTAGTATTGCAACTTCAAATGATAACCGTGACAACAAAAATGTGATTACTACTGACGCACAAACTAAAGCTTTATATGATCAAATTGCTCAACAGTCTACGAATCAACATTTCTTATATGAAGCATTAAAAGCTTATCAAGGTAAGGCAGATAATGATGCTGATAAACGTCATGAAGCAACTTCTAAATTAAATGAAGATTCAGAGCTACAAGATAAAGCATTGATGTCACTCTTATCAAAACAAAGTGACAATATCAGTGAATTAAATGCATTGATAGAAAAACTTGTTAAAAAATAATAGATTCTATTGTTGAATTAAGCGTAGGTACATAGCCATTAGGCTGTGATACCTACGTTTTTTTATATACCAAATTGTTTCGTGATAGCGTAAGCGTCGCTGTCAAAAATTTGCTAATCTTGCTAAAATGAAAGTATTAATTAGTCCTTGTACACGAAGTATAATTTAATAAGAGGTGCAACATGAGAGAACTATATAATGTGGAATTTAATAAAAATTTTAATAACCTTACAGATTTAGAAGAAGGGTTACGCATTGTGCTCGTACTAAACGGTATGATGAAAGTGATTAATGGAGACTCTGTGACAAACTATCAAAAAGGCGAAGTATTTCTGATTAATCATAGAGCGTCATGTCGATTTTCAACTCATAAAAATACATTATATCTTTCAATTCATTTAACGGAATCATACTTAAAACAGTATATGAATGATTATAAAGATAAAGCATTTATTTTAAATAAAAATACTTTGCAAGAAGTCATTTACCAACAAATTGTGAATGCAGTTGCTAAAATAGGCATTGTCTATATTAGAAAAGGTGAATTCTACCGTTTATATATCGAACAACAACTCATAGATTTAGTATTTATCATGATGCGGTATTTACCAACTACCAATATACAAGCACAAATGCCATTGGTAGCTGATGACAGGTTAGCATATATTTGCGAATATATTGATAAACATTATACTGAATCGATTAAACTCACTGAGATGGCAGACATGGTTGGACTTAGCGATGCTTATTTATCTAAATTGTTTAAGCAAAAAAAGGGCGTTGGATTTAATCAATATGTGAATCATGTGCGCCTTGAACAGTGTAAAAATGATTTAATTTACACGAATGAACCCATTACACAAATCGCCTATAAAAATGGCTTTAGTAACTCTAACGCATTATTAAAGTACTTTAAAGCTGAAACAACATACACGCCATCGAACTACCGACTTAAATTTCAAATGAAAGAACAACATATAAAAGTAGATGATTGTCCTACCACAACAACGTATCAATCTTATTTATATTATTTATCTTTATTGATTGATCAAAATATTGGAGATATTGTTCAATCACCCGATGCACAAAAAGTAATTGATATCACATTACAAAATGACGGGAAATCCATTTCCCACTATCAACACGTTATTCAAGTTGGTTATCTCGAAACAATCCTGACACATCGCGTTAGAAGACAGTTAATTGAAGTGAAGACCATGTTAGGATTAGACCATATACTTATCAAAGATCCCATTCAACAGGGACGTATTAATCATTCGGAAATTGAGAGTGATGAAATGATTCCCAATATACATCCTTATATGCAAGTGGATGAATCAATTAATTTTTTAATAAAACATCAAATTGGTTTAGGCATCGAACTTACGCCACCTAGAAGTACGATTAATTTCACCCAATATTATCAAAAATTGACTTACCTTTTAGAACATATTTTTAATGGCTTACCAAATAATAATTTATTGAAATTTGTAGTTTATATTGATTGTAAGCAAGATTCAATATTTAATCAGCTGGTTGCTCTTTTTAAATATTATTTTACAAATGTGGAAATTGTGCTCAATGTGGACATAGGGAAATTAGAAGCGCCTCATAAAGCGAAACGAATTTTAGAACGATCAGACAGAATTGTTGATCGCATTGCTTTTTCAGCCAATCAGAATGATATGATTGATTTTCAATCTATAGAAAGTCAGCAATATGAATTAGCGAAACGACATATTTACGAACAATTTAATAAGGTTGTTGAAACATTAGAGCTTCAGCAAAGTTCTATCTCGTTTATATTATTAAATTGGAATACGTTGACTGGAGATACACATTTAACGAATGGAGAGTATTTTAGAGCGGGTATCATATTTGAACAGTTAATTGAAATGAATGACAGAATTCAAATGATCGGTTATTGGCTGAATTATGAGCTGCATGAACAATTTAAATTAAAAGATTCAAGTGCACAACTCACTGGTATTGAGTTATATCATCAATTTGATGGAAAAAGGCCGGCCTTTTTTACAAGTGCCTTTTATAGAAAACTGTTCGATCAAGTGTTATATCAAAGTGAAAATTGTATGGTTGTTGGATCGACTGACCATTTTCAAATTGTCATGTGGGATGCTGAACATTATAATCCATATTATATATTGAATCATCATGCACAATATTTAAATCATAAGGAATATCAGATTAATATCATCAATGCACATCCTGGAACATACAAAATTAAGCATATGACCTTAGATAAAAATAACGGGGCATTATATACAGTTTGGCAACATTATAATACGCGATATGGTATGGATGAAGAAACCATTGCTTATGTTAATCGCATCTCATATCCGAAAATGGACATTAGTGAAGTGAAAGTCAATGATACAATCACATATCACTTGAAATTGTTAACGAATGCTATCCAAATTATAGAGTTTAAAAAATATCTATGTTGAATTGGCTATTACAACGAAGGGGAGGCACCTTTTGTTGTAATAGCCTCTTTCTATTTATCAAAATTTGAAAGGTATGTTGTTAAAAAGACAAAAATGATACATCTATTTTTGTTGTTAGTCGAAGAAATAATACATATGCAATAAATAGGTAGTTAAAATAGCAAATAATATATATTGCTATTAATTGATAATCACTACACTTGAGATAGAGAGGATAGCGAATTAATAGAGTTGAAAATGTTGCTATGAAGGGCATTTACAATGAAAGCTTATCTTCCCTAATGGTCATTAGTTAAATTGGATAGAGGAGGAAGTATAATGACACAACAGGGAAATACACAAAATTATAAAGGGGATAATAAACTCATATTAGGTATTGTGTTAGGCGTTGTTACGTTTTGGTTATTTGCACAATCTTTACTTAATGTGGTCCCAACGTTACAGCAATCTTTTGATAGTAATATTGGAACAATTAGCATTGCAGTTAGTATTACAGCTTTATTTTCAGGTATGTTTGTTGTAGGTGCGGGGAGTCTTGCTGATAAAGTGGGACGCGTAAGAATTACTTATATTGGTTTATGGCTCAGTATTATTGGATCATTATTAATCATTATCAGTAATTTACCACTATTATTAATTGTTGGAAGGGTTATTCAAGGATTGTCTGCGGCTGCTATTATGCCATCAACATTAGCAATTATGAAAACTTATTTTGAAGGAAAAGAGAGACAACGTGCGTTAAGTTACTGGTCTATAGGATCTTGGGGAGGTTCAGGACTAGCATCATTATTTGGAGGTATGGTTGCTACTTTTGTGGGATGGCGCTGGATATATATTTTATCTATTATCATTGCATTATTAGCAATGTATTTAATCAAAGGAACACCCGAAACAAAATCAGAAAGCACACTGAAGCAACGTTTTGATTATAGTGGACTGATATTATTTGTGATTATGATGTTGAGTATTAACGTTGTTATAACGCAAAGTGGAACATTCGGTATCACGTCGCCATTGATTTTAGGTCTTATTATTATATTTATAGTAGCAACAATCATATTCTTAAAAGTTGAAAACAGGGTGGGTAATCCATTAATTGATTTTAAATTATTTAATAATAAAGCATATACAGGTGCCACATTATCTAATTTCTTATTGAATGGTGTTGCAGGTGCACTTTTAGTTGCTAATACATTTGTACAACAAGGACTAGGATTTAATGCATTTCAAACAGGACTGTTATCCATTACTTACTTAATAACTGTGTTATTAATGATCCGTGTAGGTGAGAAAGTATTGCAAAAGGTGGGCGCTAAAAAGCCGATGCTATTAGGGACACTTTTTAATATGGTAGGTATTATGCTCATATCGCTGACATTCTTACCTAGTGTTATTTATGTAGTAGTTTGTATTATTGGTTATTTATTATATGGTTTAGGCTTAGGATTCTATGCGACACCGTCTACAGATATGGCAATTTCTAATTCTCCAGAAGATAAAGTGGGCGTTGCCTCAGGTATATATAAAATGGCATCATCACTTGGTGGTGCATTTGGTATTGCATTATCAGGCGCACTTTTTGGTGTTATAGCAAGTGCAACAAATGTTCAAATTGGTGCATTCGCAGGTCTTTGGTTAAATGTCATTATGGCACTATTATCTTTAATCATTATCATGTTTATGGTGCCAGCTACTAAAACAAAAGCTAAGTGTTAAAATAAAACAATTATAAATGTTTTAACACATACAGAGAAACTAGAAAGTGTATCATGTTATTAAACAAAGGATTATTAGGAGGAATAATAATGGTTAAACAATTAATAGATATATTAAAAAACAAAGAGTCACGTATGATTGAAATACGTAGATATTTACATGAGCATCCAGAACTATCATTTCACGAAGAAGAAACACCTAAATATATTGAAGCATTTTATAAAGATAAAGACTGTGAAGTTGAGACAAATGTTGGACCAAATGGTTTGAAAGTAACGATTGATAGTGGAAAACCGGGTAAAACAATTGCAATTCGTGCAGATTTTGATGCTTTACCAATCCAAGAAGATACAGGTTTATCTTTTTCATCTAAAAATGATGGTGTCATGCATGCATGTGGTCATGATGCGCATACAGCATATATGCTCATACTTGCAGAAACGTTAATTGAATTAAAATCACAATTCAAAGGGAAAGTAGTCATCATTCACCAACCAGCCGAAGAAGTACCACCTGGTGGTGCACAAGCAATGATTCAAGATGGTGTATTAAATGGCGTTGATCATGTATTAGGCGTACATGTTATGAGTCAAATGCCAGCAGGTAATATTTATTATCGTGAAGGGTATGTTCAAACTGGTAGGGATTTCTTTAAATTGAAAGTGAATGGCCAAGGTGGACATGGTTCCTCACCACATACAGCCAATGATAGTATTGTTGCTGGCGCATATTTCGTCAATGCAGTTCAAACAATTGTTTCAAGAAGATTAAATCCATTTGAAACAGGTGTTGTTACTATCGGCTCATTTGATGGTAAAGGACAATTTAATGTTATTAAAGACAGTATCGAAATAGAAGGAGACGTTCGCGCACTGACAGATGACACAAAACATACGATTAAGAAAGAAATACAACGTTTAACAGAAGGTTTAGAAGCTACGTTTGGTGTAACATGTGAATTAGATTATCATGACGATTATCCAGCGTTGTACAATGATCCAGAGTTTACGCAATTTGTGGTCGACTCAATTCAAAGTGCTGATACGGATGCGATTCAAAAAGTAGAAAGATGTGAAGCTCAGCCACCATCAGAAGATTTTGCGTATTATGCAAAAGCGTTGCCTAGTACGTTTATATATGCGGGTGCTGCTCCAGAAGATGGTAACATCTATCCACATCACCATCCTAAATTCAATATCAGTGAAAAAGCCTTACGTGTCTCAGCAGAGGCTGTAGGTGTTACAGTCATGAATTATTTAAAATAAAATATAAGCCCAATGATTGAAAACATTTGTACCTTATGAGGAATAGAGATATTTTCTAGTATTCATTTTGATAAAGTTCATTTATTTTTATTGTAAACATAGAAACAGAATGAGATAGCTATATAAAGTAGCTTATCATCATTCTGTTTCTATTTGTATTGTATAAAATTAATCAAAAAACATATATGTTACCGTAAGTTTATGAAAATACGATATAGTGTATATAAAGAGTGATAATAAAATGATAAAGGATGATTAAAATGAACGGTGACAAAAAAATAAGTGAACTGCTTGATAATTATAAAAAACCACTAAAAAAGCTTTTTAAATATGATAAATCAAAGGCACGTGCTTTTGATAAAGACAGCAGAAGTAAGGTTGAAGGTCAAAAAGGGATTTTTGTTATTTTTAATAATAAGCAACCTATCTTTGTGGGCCAAGTAGGCGGTTATATGACGGGTTATAAAATAACACAAAAAGATTTAAACGATAAATTAGGCCAATTTAATGTGAAATCAGACTCTGGTACTGCAAGATTCAGAAGAGTATTTGCCGAACAAAATAGCTTAGATGAAGCTGAAACAAAAGAAATTAAAGCTGAAAATTATGGATTAAAATTTCAATTTATTAAAGTTAAAGGCAATCCATCAATGATTAATATATTGGAAATATTAGCTTTAGAGTATGCTAAAGAAAACGATATTAACCTTTATAATTTCTTATAAAAACAGTTCGTTTTAAGTTGGTTATAGAAAGAGGTGATTGTTATGAGTATAAGAGAACTCAGTCTATCTTTTCATCACCAAGAAATAAAAATTAAATTACCGAAGAATTATTTTAAGACAAACGGTAAGTCTTATCCTTTAGTTATAGTTCAAGATGGAGACTACTTATTTAAAGATGTAAAAAAAGACGTTATATTTGTTGGTATCGTGCCTAATAATCGAAAAAAAGATTATACACCCTGGAAAAGTGTTGTTGGTGATATTGAATATGGTGGTCAAGCGGATGCGTATATCACTTGGGTGGCTGATGCGGTAATACCGTATTTAAGAAAATGTTTCCGTATTTCTCAGGATAGAAAAGACATCGGTATTGCAGGTGCCTCATTTGGTGGGCTCGTATCGCTATATGCGTTGTTTAAACACGCAGATACGTTTGGGCATTATATATTAATTTCACCTTCAGTTTGGTACCCTGACTTTGTTAAGTTTATGAAATCCCAACCGATTATTAATTCAACACATCATATTTACTGGTATGTCGGCCAACTTGAAGGGAAACAAAGTAATCACTTAAACCAATATATGGTGCCACAAACAGAGGCAGCAGTAGATATTTTGAATGAACTGCTAGTATCAGAGACATCCGTATTTTATTTTGATACAAATAGAAAAGGGCTGCACCGCCAATATTATTTTAAGAAATATTTTAATAGAGCAATCAATAAATTATTTTAAGTAGCGACAGATAAAAGAAATACGATTATTGTCAGAAAATTCGCAAAAAATAAGTGAATTCATCCTTTTTATGTTAAAAAATGCTAAAATTCAAAGTGTAAATCATTTTTAAATATACCGATACCGCTCTTAGCCATAATGTGTAAAATAACGTTTTGGGCAGTGAGTTGGATATATGATTTTAAAAATATTAAGCTGAATTTTCGTATTAGTTTAAACATAGGGGATGTTTTTTTATGACAGAAGGTACTACTAAAATTTCAGACAATAAGTTATTGGTAGGAATTGTCTTATCTATTTTAACTTATTGACTATTTGCACAATCTTTTTTAAATATTGGACCTAAGATACAGGCAACTTTTGGAGCAAGTCCAGATATTGTTAACATTTCAGTAAGTTTGACATCATTTGTTACTGGCGTCTTTATGGTTGTAGCAGGTAACATTTCAGATAGAATTGGGAAGGTTAAGATGACGCGTATTGCTCTAATTTTGAGTATTATTGGATCATTGATGCTTATTATTTCTGGTAATGTCACTTTGTTGCTCTTGGGAAGAATTGTACAAGGTTTTTCAGCAGCGATTATTATGCCAGCAACCATTTCTATCGTTAATGATTTCTTTGAAGGGGATGATAGACAAAAAGCATTAAGTTTTTGGTCTATAGGTGCATTTGGAGGGACCGGCCTATCATCATTCTTTGCAGGTGCAATGGCTACGTTTATATCGTGGCAATCCATCTTTGTACTCTCTATACTTTTGTCCTTGGTTGCATTGCTGTTGGTAAAAAACCTGCCAGAAAGCAAACAAGTCAAAGCACAATCTAACCATTTTGATTATATTGGTCTAACTATCTTTGTAATTATGATTGCTAGTATCAGTTTGTAATTACACAAGGATATAAATTAGGATGGTTAAGTTCAGCAACGCTAATATTGAGTGCCGTATTTATTATCTGTATTTTTATTTTTTATAAAGTAGAAAAAGCAAAGCAATCACCGTTTATTGATTTGGAGTTATTTAAAAACAAACCTTTTATTGGTGCAGTCATTGCTAACTTTTTGTTGAATACTGGTGTAGGCGTTATTGCTTTATTTAATATATATGCACAAGGTGGCTTGAAATTCAGTGCTTTTCAAGCTGGTTTGTTAACGCTACCCTATTTAATTACATTGTTACTTGTAGTTCGATTAGGAGAAAAAAGTATCAAGCGCTTTGGTGCAAAACGCTCAATGGTTGTTGGACCTATTTTTACAGCGACAGGTATATTGTTATTTAGTTTAACTTTCTTTAATACTTCAATTTATGTAGTAGTCGCATTAATTGCTGCGGTTTTCTTTGGTGGAGGTACTGGCTTGTTTGCTAGACCGGCTTTAAGCACCGCAGTTTCAACAACTCCTGCAGAAAAAGTTGGGGTAGCATCTGGTATTTTTAAAATGAGCTCAACGCTTGGTGGAGCCTTTGGTATAGCGATTATGACGTCCATATTTACTGGAGTTTCACAAAGCGGACAAACAGTTGATACAGCTGCTAGTATTGGGTTTGTAGTTGGAACATGTTTGGTTATAGGCGGCGTATGTGCAAGTGCACTGGTTATTCCAACGCGAAAAGTGAGACAAGGCGAAAAGGGGCAAGTGACAGAAGGATAATAAAAATAAAAAAACTGGTCGCTGCATAATTAGATGGTTTGGCCAGGTTTATCTTGGAATTGTGTTTTAACTTAGGAAATCCTTTAACAAGATTCATTATTGCTTTCGTTTAAAAGCAAGATGTAAATCATGTACGAAGGCAATTAATGGTCTTATAGTCATTTGAATACTACCAATAACAAATAATATCGTACCATTTGTTACAGTTGAACTATTAAAAAATAGAATACTACCAATTAGAAAAACTAAGCCGAGTACGACATCATTGAATTGGTAAAGTGCTTTGTAAATGGCTGTTATGCGGTCAGATGCTTGGATTTGATGGAAACTTAAATTTAAGTGTTTAGATGATTGTTTGAATTTAGACATGTACAGTCCTCCTTTAGTAAGTAATGAAAATATTTTAATATATCATCTTACGAGTTTACACGAAATGATGAAAGCATTAAGATTATAACCAATAAATGAGTAAGGAAAAGAGGGGATACCATGCATTATAAAAGTAATTATCAATCGCCAATTGGTCAAATCGCACTCACTTCAGATGGGGAAAATATAACGGGTTTATGGTTACCTAATCATAAAGACTTTGAAACACAGTATAAAGATGAATTAATGACAGCTGATTTGCCAATTTTTGATAAAGCAAAACGTTGGTTGGATGCGTATTTCTCAGGAAATAATCCTAAAATAGATTTTCCTTTAAAAGCAACTGGAACATCATTTAGGGAACAAGTATGGCAAATACTTTTGGAAATACCACAGGGTGAAACATGGACCTATGGAGAAATTGCTCAAAAAATTGCTGAGAAAAGAGGTGAAGCTAAGATGTCATCTCAAGCTGTTGGTGGTGCAGTTGGTAGTAATCCGATTTCTATTATCATTCCTTGTCACAGAGTTGTAGGAAAAGATGGAAGCTTGACTGGTTATGGTGGTGGCATAGATACCAAAATAGAATTGTTAAAATTAGAGGGTCTAGACATGAATGTATTTTATAGACCCAAGCACAGTACGAAACCTTGATGCAGTCTAAGGAACACCCACATGTATTGAGCTTTGCACTTTCTATTTACTGATTGTAAAGTTTTTCTAAATAGAGTTGATTAATTAGCTCAGTATGATATCGTGATAACCGTCTTTATTTAATTATTTAGGGATGGTGAGTGTTCTGTTAAAGGAAAAAAAGGGATTTTCAAGTGTATTTTTATATTCTACAGCAGTAATTGGCTTGCTAGTGATTGTGGGTGCAATTTTTCCACAACAATTCGGAACAGTTAGTGGCAATATATCAACATGGGTCTCTGAGACGTTTGGTTGGTACTATATGCTACTTTATACTGCTATATTAGGATTTTGTATTTTCTTATTATTCAGTCCAATAGGAAAGTTAAAGTTAGGAAAACCAAAAGATAAACCAGAATTTAAAACAGTTTCTTGGCTTGCTATGCTATTTAGTGCTGGTATGGGTATCGGTTTAGTATTTTACGGTGCTTCTGAGCCAATATCCCACTATATGGCACCGCCAACAGCAGATCCAGAAACAAAAGCGGCTATGGCTGAAGCTTTTAAGTCGTCATTTATTGACTATGGATTTCATCCATGGGCAGTATACGGTATTGTTGCCTTAGGTCTTGCTTATTCTCAGTTTCGTAAAGGTGAAAATGGTCTTATTTCAAGAACATTGAGACCTATATTAGATGATAAAGTAGATGGGCCAATTGGTAACATCGTTGATATACTCGCTGTATTTGCAACAGTGATTGGTGTTGCTGTTTCTTTAGGTGTCGGTGCGATTCAAATTAATGGTGGCTTGCATTATTTATTTGGTGTACCAAGTAATTCAGTTGTACAAGGTATTATTATTGCAATCGTTACCGTATTGTTTTTATACAGCGCATGGAGTGGATTAAGTAAAGGCATACAGTACTTAAGTAATTTGAATATGGTTCTAGCAGCGATATTGTTAATTGTCATATTTGTCGTTGGTCCAACATTACTTATCCTCAACATGATGACGAGTGGTACAGGTGATTATTTAAACTCACTTGTATTTAATAGTTTAGACGTAGCGCCGCTGAACGAACAGAAAAGTGAGTGGCTTCAATCTTGGACTATTTATTATTGGGGTTGGTGGATGAGCTGGAGTCCGTTTGTTGGTACGTTCATTGCTAGAATCTCCAAAGGGAGAAGTATTAGAGAATTCATCATTGCAGTCTTGGGTGTTCCAGTTGTTATAAGTATTATTTGGTTTAGTGCTTTTGGTGCTACAGGTATTACAGTGGGCCAATCGCATTCAAGCATTTTAAAAATGCCACCAGAAACGCAACTGTTTGGCATCTTTAATGAATTGCCATTTGGATTTATATTATCAATTGTAGCATTAGCGTTGATAGCTTCTTTCTTTATTACCTCTGCCGACTCTGCGACATATGTACTGGGAATGCAAACTGCATATGGAACATTAAATCCTTCAGGTTTTATAAAAATTGTTTGGGGTTTGGCTTTAGCAGCTATTGCCTATGTATTATTGTTAGCAGGTGGAGATACTGGACTAAGCGCTTTACAATCAGCTGCCATTATTTCAGCACTTCCATTTAGTGTTGTTGTTTTTCTAATGATGGTTTCTTTGTATAAGGATGCTAATAGTGAGAGAAAAGCCTTGGGATTAACATTAAAAATAAATGAAAAACGAAGTGAAACATATACAAAATTGATTGAAGAAGAAAATAGAAAAAGATACGAATAACATTTGTTGTTATTACGGTTAAACCTATATCCGCCTCAAAGAATTTAAACAATTTTTGAGGTGGATTTTTTTATTGAATATAAAAAGCGCTTTTCATTACATCAGTGAAACTGGAGTATGAAAGCGCTCATTATTAATTAATAATTTTGAACTTGAATTTATAACGAACAACGGACATTTGATTAAAATGTATACAATAAATAAGACAATTTAAAGGATGTCGTTCGTAGGTGATAAGATTTAGTGATTTAAAATCTAATTTAAGGTATTATAATTACGGATATGATCATTAATACTTTCAAGGTAGAAGATAGTATTTTTTTCATTTTCTAACTCAGTTTCATGATCAAATTCTAAATTGTCGAAACGGTTAAAGAATGATTCATAAGTTTCGACTGAAATTTCTTCGCGGTTATTTAATAAATCTTTATGTCCTTGAATATCAAGTACATCTTGGTAGCCTTCTACGATTTTACCACTGAAGAATTCGCCAACAGATCCTGAACCATAACTAAATAGGCCAATCGTATCGTTTGCAGATAAATCATGTGTTTCAAGTAAAGAAATCAAACTCAAGTAAAGTGAGCCAGTATAAATATTACCTACATAACGATTATAATAAGTGGCTGCATCGTAACCTGAAGTTAAACGTTCTTTTGTTTCAGCATCAATGTCATCTGTTAAAATAGAATCAAGTGCTTTTTTGCCCATTTTAGTAAATGGTACATGGAAACATAAAGATTTAAAATCAGCTAATGATTTGTTGTGGCGACGTGCATATTCTTGCCAACTTTCTTGGAATGAACGAATATAAGCATCTTTAGATAAAGCACCATCTACAAGTGGATAAGCTTGTCCGCTTGGACGCCAAAAATCATAGACATCTTCTGTAAATGCAACGGCATCGTCATTTAGTTCAAGAATGCGTGGATTTTGTGAAATCATCATAGCTACTGCACCAGCACCTTGTGTTGGTTCGCCGCCAGAATGTAAACCATAACGCGCTGTATCACTAGCGATAACAAGCACTTTTTCATCTGGACGTTGTGCTAAATAATCTTTAGCTAATTGAATGGCAGGTGTAGCTGCATAGCAAGCTTCTTTCATTTCAATACAACGAGCAAATGGTTGAATGCCTAGCAAGTTATGTATTTGTACTGCAGATGCTTTAGCTGAATCAATGGCAGATTCAGTTGCAACAATAACCATACTAATTTGTTTTTTATCTTCATCTGTAACAATCGCTTTGGCAGCATTTGCACCCATTGAAACGATGTCTTGGCTCATTGGACTTACTGACATTTCAGTTTGGCCAATACCTAATAAATATTTGTTTGGGTCTACTTGACGGGATTCGGCAAGCTTAGCCATGTCTACATAAAATCTTGGAACATAAAAATTAATTTGATCAATACCAACTGTCATAAAGCGTATCGACACCTTTCTATATATAAATAAGCAATTGTATCATACCAAATCGTGACAATAAAATACAATGATTTGAAAAAGAGATATAAAGGAGAATGAACATGAATAAAATCGCAATTGTAAGTGCTAAGCGTACACCGATAGGGAGATTTAAAGGAAAGTTAAGTCATTATTCAGCAGTAGAACTTGGCACTAAAACATTGGAAGCTGCTATAAAAGCTATAAATTTAGATTCACAAAATATTGAGCAAGTCATATATGGTAATGTACTACAAGCTGGCAATGGACAAAATCCAGCACGTCAAATCGCTATTAATGCTGGCGTGCCTAATACAACACCAGCTATGACAATAAATGAAGTCTGTGGTTCAGGATTGAAATCCATTATTTTAGGAAAACAATTAATACAATTAGGTGAAGCCAAAGTCGTAGCAGTTGGCGGTGTTGAAAGTATGACGAATGCGCCTCAACTCATTTTAAATGACAGTGAAACACCTGTTGATAGCTTTATGCATGATGGTCTTACTGATGCCTTTATGAATGTACCTATGGGTATTACAGCGGAAAAAATTGCTGAAAAATATGATGTGACACGTGAAGCGCAAGATGCGTTTGCTAATGAATCACAACTGAAAGCACATCAAGCCACACAAGCTAAGAAATTTGAAAATGAAATTGTACCTTTAGAAGATGTAAACGGAGACTGGATGACCACAGATGAAGGTATTCGTGGCAATAGTAGTGTTGAAAAATTAAGTACACTAAAAACAATCTTTAAAGAAGACGGTACTGTGACAGGTGGCAATGCTTCAAGCATTAATGATGGGGCATCAACAATTATCTTGATGGATGAAGTTTATGCCAAAGAAAATGGTTTTGAAATATTAGCATTTGTTGGAGCACATGCAGAAATAGGCTGTGATCCAGAGTTAATGGGTTATGCACCATATCATGCAGTTACAAAATTATTAAACCAAGCTGATAAAGCGATAGAAGACTTTGATGTGGTTGAAATGACAGAAGCTTTTGCGGCGCAGAGTATACCAGTAAGTAAAAATCTAGGTATAGCTGAAGAACAACTCAATTTATATGGTGGAGCGATTGCCTTGGGACACCCTATAGGTGCAAGTGGTACACGTTTAGTTACAACACTTGTAAATATTTTAACACAAGAAGATAAACAAACAGGCATTGCTACTGCTTGTATTGGTGGCGGTTTAGGTATCGCTATTGCTATAGAAAGAGAGGTTTAATAATGGAAGCATTAGACAAATCATTTCGTCATTTATCAAGAGAAGACAAGTTAAACACGTTAGTTCAAAAAGGTTGGTTAAATGAAGAAAATAAAAATACTTTGTTAAATAATCCTTTAATCCCTGAAGAAATTGCGAATAGTTTAATTGAAAATGTCATTGGACAAGGAACATTACCTGTCGGTTTATTGCCAGAAATTATAGTAGATGATAAATCTTACGTGGTACCGATGATGGTTGAAGAACCATCTGTAGTAGCAGCGGCAAGTTACGGTGCAAAACTTGTCAATCAGACAGGTGGATTTAAAGTTATTTCTAGTGAACGTCTAATGATTGGTCAAATCGTTTTTGATGGAGTATCCGATACTGAGATACTATCACAACAGATATATAATCTCGAAACGCAAATTAAACAAATTGCGGATGAAGTGTATCCTTCTATTATAGAAAGAGGTGGCGGCTATCGTAAAATAGATATTGATACTTTTCCAAATGAAGGGTTATTATCATTAAAAGTATCCGTAGATACCAAAGATGCAATGGGTGCGAATATGTTAAATACCATATTAGAAGGTATAACAGCGTATCTTAAAAATGAATTAAAAGACGTTGATATATTAATGAGTATCTTGTCGAATCATGCCACAGCTTCTGTAGTAAAGGTACAAGGTGAAATTACAGTTGATGCGTTATCTAAAGGTGATCGAGATGGCGAAGCAGTTGCTAAGCGAATGGAACGGGCTTCTGTATTAGCTCAAGTTGATATCCATCGTGCAGCTACACATAATAAAGGTGTCATGAATGGCATACATGCAGTTGTACTCGCAACAGGCAATGATACTAGAGGTGCAGAAGCTACAGCGCATGCTTATGCAAGTAAAGATGGTCAATATCGTGGTTTAGCAACATGGAAATATGATGAAGAAAGACAAACTTTAGTGGGAACAATTGAAGTACCAATGACACTTGCAACGGTAGGTGGAGGCACGAAAGTGTTACCTATTGCAAAAGCATCTCTGGATTTAATGAAAGTAGATTCTGCGCAAGAACTTGGTCATGTTGTTGCGGCAGTTGGTTTAGCACAAAACTTTGCAGCTTGTCGTGCGCTTGTATCTGAGGGTATTCAACAAGGACATATGAGCTTACAATATAAATCTTTAGCAATCGTTGTTGGTGCGCAAGGTGAGGAAATAGCACAAATTGCGGATATGTTAAAAACACAACCAAGAGCGAATACAGCTGTTGCCCAACAATTATTAGACGAATTAAGATTACAAAAACAATAAGTACAATACGAATGATTATAATAGAGTCATTTATTAATTATTTAACCCTTTTTAATTTCTCATTAAAAGGGGTTTTTATTATAAGCGTTAGATATATACGCACGATTCAGGAAATGAAATTATTTTATTTTATGAAAGGCTTTGCATATAATTAAGAAGATGAGTAATTAAAAAAGGGGTGGAGCTTTATGGATTCAAATGAATTGCCAGTACTAGCTTATAAAGATGGAGAAAATAGTGTCGCACCAATACCTGCACATGAGCAACAATTACCTACAGTCACTGCCGAGCCTTGGCTAGAAATATCTAAACAAGGATTACAGTTAGAAGGATTATGCTTTGATAGACAAGGTAACTTATTACTTTGTGAAGTGTTTGGTGGTACGATTTTTCATGTGAATTTACCAGATAAAAAAGTCACTGAACTATTTAAATCGCATAAACAAAACCCAGCAGCCGTCAAAATTCATAAAGATGGCAGACTATTTGTCTGCTATTTAGGGGATTTTGAGAGCACTGGAGGAATCTTCATGGTAGATGCTGACGGTAATGATGCGCAAGATATCGTTTCAGATATTGGAACTGAATACTGTATTGATGATCTTGTCTTTGATAGTAAAGGTGGGTTTTATTTTACTGATTTCCGTGGTTATTCTACTAATCTCAAAGGTGGCGTTTATTATGTATCGCCAGATTTTAAATCAATTACACCAGTCATACAAAATCTTGCAGTTGCTAACGGTGTAGCTTTAAGCACAGATGAAAAAACATTGTGGGTAACAGAAACGAATGCCAATCGTTTACACCGTATCGATTTATTAGAGGATGGGGTGACAATTGCGCCATTTGGTGCTTCCATTCCATATTATTTTACAGGTCATGAGGGTCCAGACTCGTGCTGTATTGATAGCGATGATAATTTGTATGTTGCCATGTATGGTCAAGGAAAAGTTCTCGTTTTTAATAAAAAAGGTTCGCCTATTGGTCAGATATTAATGCCAGGGCGCGATCAAGGTCACATGTTAAGATCGACACATCCAGCGTTTATACCAGGTACAGACCAACTCATCATTTGTGCAAATGACATCGAAAATGATGGGGGATCATGGATATACACTGTTAAAGCATTTGCTAAAGGTCATCAAAGTTATCAATTTCATTAATATATAAAATAAGCGTCCGAGACATGAATAGATGTCTCGGACGCTTATTCTTATTTGGCAGCAGATGACTGAAAACATTGAGCCACCACTTTTTTAGGTATGCGTTTTGGCTTGAATTAAACAGCAAGACGTCATCTATGGCGTGTTTGTAACAGTTATATAAAACGCTGGCTAATCTAGAAAGATTTCTATGGCAATTATGATTTGCATCTATTTAGTCTAAATAGAAACTAATAAATGTAATTGTACTTCGCTGCAGAGGATTTGCTTAACACTCTTGTTCCATAGGCTAAAGGTCGATTGTAATTATATTCAGAGACTTTAATACTACCATTATTATAAACGGTTTCTACATATGCTACATGACCGTATGTGCCACTAGTAGATTGCATGACAGCACGTTTTGCTGGTTTTTTTCCTACACGATATCCGGCTTTTTTAGCTTTACTGTACCAGTACTTTGCATTACCCCAACCATTTGGTACAACTTTACCGACACTCGCACGTTTTTTAAATACATACCAAGTACATTGGTTTTTATAGTAATAGTTAACAGCAGCATTTGTAGTTTGTGATTCATTAATCGCTTGAAAAGTGACTGTCCCTGTCATTAATAGCGTAGTTGCAATAAATACATTTACTAATTTCTTTTTAATATTCATACATATCTCCAGTCATTTTTAAAATTATATTTTTATAATAAGGTTGAGAAGTAAAAAGTACAATAATATAAACAATTATTACAAATAACTTTAACAAGGAAGAAATATATGCCACACAATTGTAATATGACATCTGAATAAGTGCATATTTAAAAGTCAATATCACAAATCAATATCATTAATTGTCCAACTATCATTTATTAATTGGTACAGCAGTGGCTATTTTAGTTACCTTAATACATGGTTATGAATTCAGTGAAGTAGAAGAAATGATGTATAAGGGCATAAGACATGCTTTACCAGCGATTGTCATCATTATATTAGTTGGTTTAGTAATCGGCTCATGGATTGGTAGTGGTGTGGTTGCGACTATGATTTATTATGGGTTGCAATTGATAGATCCAAGATATTTCTTGGTTGTAGTTGTTATTTTGTGCGGTATTGTTGCATTAGCGATTGGCAGTAGTTGGTCAACGATGGCAACGGTGAGAGTAGCATCAATGGGCATTGGAATCAGTATGGGGATTTCAGCTGGTATGGTTGCTGGTGCGGTCATTTGTGGTGCATATTTTGGTGATAAAATGAGCCCGCTTTCTGATACCACGAACTTGGCTTCTGGCTTAACAGGCGTTGATTTATTTGAGCACATTAAACATATGTTCTATACAACGATTCCAGCTTTAATCATTTCACTGGTTGCATTCTTTATTATTGGTCACCGTTTTGGGACGAAAAACTTTGATACAAAAAACATTAATGCCATTCTAGACACCATGCAAAATCACTTTTTAATTACGCCATGGTTATTATTAATTCCTTTAATCGTCATAGCTCTAGTTGTATTAAAAGTACCGGAGATTCCAGCCATCTGTATGGGGATTGTTCTTGGATTTTTTGCACAAATCTTTGTACAAGGTGGTACGATTACAGAAGCATTAACCGCGCTACAAACAGGGTATACGATTGATTCAGGTAATAAACTTGTAGATGAATTATTCAACCGTGGTGGATTAGAATCTATGTTCTACACAATTTCTTTAACATTAGTAGCGATGACGTTTGGTGGCGTATTAGAGTACTCAGGTATGCTAAAGGCTTTAATCACTCAGATACTTAAAATTGCAAAGTCTACAGGTACATTAATAGCATCGGTCATCGTATCATGTATCGGCACAAATATTACTTGTTCAGAGCAATACATATCAATCATCGTACCTTCTCGCATGTATATTAATGCCTTTAAGGAGAAGGAATTGCATCCTAAAAACCTTTCGAGAGCACTGGAAGATGGCGGTACATTAAGTTCTGTATTTGTACCTTGGAATACATGCGGCGTATTTATTGCATCTACCTTAGGTGTTTCAGTAATAGAATATGCTCCCTATGCGATATTAAATTATACAGTCCCTATCATCTCAATAATATTTGGTTATATTGGATTTAAAATTGTTAAACTTAGCAATCAAGATAATGAAATAACTAATCAACCAAATAAATTAACACAAACAAATGATGCGAATAATGCTTAAAACTGAAACGAATTTAATAAATAAAAGAAAATAATTTTATTTTGTACGTGTTATGATAGTTTATGAAATGTATTGAATATATGTTCTGTATTCATTTTTTAGTTGAAATGTCTAAAGTGAGATGTAAGCCTAATAGTAAATTTGGTTTCAGTCCTACGATATTATTGAATTATTGAAATTTCAACGTATACTGAATAATATTAAATAAATATATGCAAAGGAGTGAATACATGGACATTAAACATATGAAATATTTTGTTGAAGTTGTTGACCAAAAAGGTATGACGAATGCTTCAAAACATTTATTTATCGCTCAACCGACAATAAGTAAAGCGATTAAAGATTTAGAACAAGAATTAGATATGACATTGTTTGATCGCAGTAAGCGACAACTTGTCTTAACCGATGCGGGTTCGATTTTTTATAAAAAATGTAAGGAAATCTTAACGTTATATAATGATGTGCCGAAAGAAATCAATAGCCTTTTAGGATTGGAAACCGGGCATATCAGTATAGGTTTGTCTGCAGTGATGAACATGAACCAATTTATTAATATTTTAGGTGAATTTCATCAAAAATATCCTAATGTTACCTATAGTCTTGTCGAAAATGGCGGGAAAATGATAGAAACACAATTAATTAATGATGAAATCGATATAGGCATCACAACATTACCGGTTGATCAGTCCATTTTTCATTCTGTGACGTTATATCAAGAAGATTTAAAATTAGTATTAAATAAAGAACATCATTTAGCGAATGAAGCGCATGTTGATATGAGTATGTTAAAAGATGAAGACTTCATTTTATTTAATGAAGATTTTTATTTGAACGACAAAATTATTGAAGCGGCGAAAAATGCCGGCTTTATTCCTAATACGATTTCTAAAATTTCACAGTGGAATTTTATCGAAAACTTATTGAACGCCCATTTAGGAGTCAGCATATTACCCGAAAATATTGTACATTTATTAGATAGTAGTTTTAGTAACAAAACATTAGAAGATCCAGGTATGCGTTGGGAATTAGGTGTGATTTGGAAAAAAGATAAGTACCTAAGTCATGCAACGAAACAGTGGATTGATTTTATGAAAGAAAGATTATAAAGATAAACATATATACACTTAATAAAAGCCGAGAAGAAATCTTACATTAAATAAGATTTCTTTTCGGTTTTTATGCGTAATTCATTAGAATAAGAGGATTTATTATCTGAAATGATTAATCAAACCGCTTTCATTCATAATCATAATAGGTCATATAAAAATTCAATATTTTTATTATAAGAATAATCATTCTATACTAGTAATTGTAATCAGGAAAGCAAGTAGAAAAAAATGCAATTAAGGAATGATGCTATTGCAACAATTTAAAAAGATAATAACAGTGTTGATTCAAGTATTAGTGATTATGGGGATTACTTATTTAGGTAATGTAATTCAACGTTATATGCATATACCCATTGCAGGCAGTATCGTAGGATTATTATTATTTTTCTTATTATTACAATTTAAAGTAATTCCAGCAAAATGGGTAAATGAAGGGTCAAATTTTTTCCTAACGACAATGGTATTTTTCTTTGTACCTTCAGTAGTAGGAATCATGGATGTTGTACCAATGATTAATTTGAATTTCATTTTATTCTTCTCAATGATTCTTCTTGGTACATGTTGCGTAGCTTTAATTTCAGGCTTTATAGCTGAAAAAATGGTTAAAAATAAACAAGACGGGAATGGAGTTAATTAGATGTTGATTTTAGAAGCGATAATAATGATTATTTTAACAATAGCAATGTATATTGGCGCGAAAAAGCTACAACAAAAATTTCAAACTCCATTTTTGAATCCTGCACTTATAGCATCTATTGGTATTATTATTGTTCTATTATTATTTAGAGTAGATTACAAGACTTACATGCTCGGTGGAAAATGGATTAATTATTTATTGAATTGTACGGTGGTTTGTTTAGCTTTCCCACTTTATCAAAACCGTCATAAAATTTTAAAGTATGCGCGTGTTATTTTTAGTAGTGTATTGATGGCGGTCATGTTAAATTTTGTATTTGTATTTAGTATATTAAAATTATTTGGCTATTCTAAAGAAACTATTGTAACGATGTTACCAAGATCAATAACGGCTGCAGTAGGTATTGAAGTGTCACATCAACTAGGTGGCATTGATACAATTACGGTTATGTTTATTATAACGACAGGTTTGATTGGTAGCATTTTAGGCGCTTATTTATTAAGATTAGGAAGATTTAGATCTTCAATTGCTAAAGGAATGACTTATGGTAACGCATCACATGCCTTTGGTACTGCTCAAGCACTTGATATTGATTCAGAAACTGGTGCTTATAGTTCAATTGGTATGATTTTAACAGCAGTTCTAAGTTCAATTGTTTTACCTATACTCATACTATTTTTATACTAAATAGGTATGCGTTATAATCAATTTGTACATTTAAGTAATGATTTGGTATCAGTGAGCTGGAGTTAAATGAAATTAATGTAAATATTTTAAAGAACTACTCCTTTATTTAAAAAAGATATTAGAAAATCAGCTTACTGTTCCACATCTATCTTAAAATTAGCTTTAAAAATTCGATTGAAGTCGATTTAAAAATGAAGGGAGTTTTTAATAATGGGCAAGATTAAAGCAAATGAAGCATTAGTAAAAGCATTACAAGCATGGGATATTGATCATATTTATGGTATTCCAGGTGACTCAATAGATGCAGTAGTTGATAGTTTAAGAACGGAAAGAGATAATATTGAGTTTGTACATGTGCGTCATGAAGAAGTCGGAAGTTTAGCTGCTGCAAGTTACACTAAACTAACAGGTAAAATTGGTGTCGCATTAAGTATTGGTGGTCCAGGTGTTGTACATTTACTTAATGGTATGTATGACGCCAAAATGGATAACGTACCGCAACTTATTTTAGCAGGACAAACAGATAGTACTGCTTTAGGTACAAAAGCTTTCCAAGAAACTGATATTAGTAACATGGTTGATGATGTTGCTGTATATAAACATCAAATTTCTGAAAATGATAAAGACGTATTTGGTATCGTGAATGAAGCGATTCGCACAGCTTATGAGAAAAAAGGTGTTGCGGTGTTAATTCTTCCAAACAACTTATTAAATAATAAAGTTAAAGATACTACAAGCAAAGGTGTAGATACTGCACCTCCAGCAAGAGTTGCGCCAAAACCTCGTAGTGTTAAAAAAGCAACTAAATTAATAAATAAAAGTAAACGTCCAGTGATGTTACTTGGTACAGGTGCGAAACACGCTAAAGATGAAGTACGTGAATTTATCGAAGCATTTAAAATCCCAACAATTGTTACGTTACCTGCGAAAGGGATTCTTGCAGATGACCACCCTTATAACTTAGGTAATTTAGGTAAGATTGGTACGAAAGTATCTTATCAAACAATTCAAGATGCAGACTTATTGATTATGGTAGGTACGAACTACCCTTATGTAGATTATTTACCTAAGAAAAATATTAAAGCAATTCAAGTCGATACAAATCTTGAAAATATTGGACACCGTTTCGATGTAAATGCTGGTATCATTGGTGATAGTAAATTAGCGTTACAACAACTAACTGATTCAGCAAAACACGTTAAAAATCGTGATTTCTTAAATAAAACACTTGAAAGAAAAGCGACTTGGGATTCATGGATGGCAAAAGATATGGCAGACAGCAGTTCGCCTATCCGCCCAGAACGTCTCATGGATGCTATCAATCAAGTTAGAACAGATGATGCCATCTTCTCTATTGATGTTGGTACTTCAACTGTTTGGTCTACGCGTTATTTAAACTTAACTGTAAATAACAAATTTATCGTTTCAAGTTGGTTAGGTACAATGGGTTGTGCATTACCTGGTGCTATTGCAGCAAAACGCGCTTACCCAAATCGCCAAGTTGTCGGTATTGCTGGTGACGGTGCTTTCGAAATGGTTATGCAAGATTTTGCAACTGCCGTTCAATATGATTTACCAATGACAATTTTTGTATTAAATAACCAAGAATTATCATTCATTAAATATGAACAACAAGCAGCGGGCGAATTAGAATATGCAATTAATTTCACAGATATGGATTTAGCAAAATTTGCTGAAAGCTGTGGCGGTGTTGGTTATACATTGAAAGATCCAAATAGAATTGACGAAGTAGTGGAAGAAGCAATGTCTCAAGATAAACCAACAATTGTAAATGTTTATGTTGATCCAAATGCTGCACCATTACCTGGTAAAATTGTTAAAGATGAAGCAATTAATTATGGTAAATGGGCATACAGATCTATTACAGAAGATAAAAAACTAGATTTAGATGAAATCCCTCCAATGTCAACTGCCGTTAAACGTTTCTTCTAATAGTTAAAACGGAACGTAGCAACGTGTTTATTTGACTAAAATAATATTTAAAAATGGATAACTAGGTTGCTATAATTTAATAATTTAGTTATTGATTTTCTATTAGAATAGCAGGCCAAGATGTTTAATAATATCTCGGCCTGCTATTTGTATTTTGTTTTCGTTTTTTGTCGCTTTAGCATTGATTAAAATTAGGACTATGGGATAATAGAGTAAGCGCAATATTCTGATAATTATATATGTAAATGGCATAATATAAAAATAAGACTTATACAAATTTTAAATAAATGAACATTTTAAAGCGTACTTATAGTTGGGAGAGGAAGTTAAAATATGGGGAAACATAGCTTTAGGCATTTACGTATAAAAACACCACATACATATGCACTGTTACTCATGATCATCATTATTTCTAGCATATTAACATATTTAATTCCTGCTGGAGAATATGCCAGGGAGAAAAAAGATGGGCAGACGCTTGTCGTTCCTGGTTCGTATGAACAAGTACAACAGCACGGTGTTTCATTTTTCGATATTTTTCGTGCAATTCCAGAAGGATTGATGAGTGGTGGCGAAATTGTATTTTATATCTTTCTTGTAGGTGGCGCGTTTGGCATTGTACATAAAACGGGCGCATTTGAAAATGGAGTAAATAAAGCAATGCAATCATTAGGAAAATATAAAGTGCTGATGATTCCATTGACGATGACGATTTTTTCAATCTTAGGTTTTTCAATTGGTTTAGCAGAAGAAACAATTATTTTTGTACCTATTGGGATCATCATTGCACGTACTTTAGGTTATGATGCGCTTACTGGTGCTGCTATGGTTATATTAGGCGCAGCGAGTGGTTTTATGGGTGGTATGTTAAATCCGTTTACTGTAGGTGTTGCTCAAACAGTAGCAGAATTACCGATGTTTTCAGGATGGGGTCTACGTTCCATCATCTATATTTTCATTTTAATTGCCGCTATCACTACAGTGATGTTATATGCGCGTAAAGTTAAGCATGATAAAACAAAAAGTTACGTTTATGAATTAGAACAATCTGAAGGACATACGGTTACGTCCATGCATATAGCTCGTTTTACCAAAAGACAAGCAAGTGGTTTAGGCTTAATCGTTCTAGCAATTATCTTAAATGTATACGGTATTTTTTCATATGGTTGGTCATTCAATGAAATGAGTGCGAATTTTATATTGGCAGGTTTACTTGCTGGATTTATTGGTGGACTTGGTTTAAATGGTACATTTGATGCAATGATTGATGGCATGAAAGATATTTTGTTTGGGGCAATGATTGTAGGATTTGCTAAGGGGATTATTGTTATTTTGGAAAACGGACAAGTCATAGACAGTATTGTCTATGGTATGACGACATTATTAAATGGTGTTCCATCAGCATTAGTCATCATCGCAATGTTCATTTTACAATTCATGTTAAATTTCTTTATTCCATCTGGATCGGGACAAGCGTTGACGACCATGCCGCTTATGGTACCGATATCGGATTTATTAGATATTAATCGTCAAATCACTGTATTAGCATTTCAATATGGTGATGCAATAAGTAATGTATTATTTCCTACGTCGGCTATTTTAATGGGCGCTTTAGCAGTCGGTAAAATCACGTATACACAATGGTTGAAGTTTGCTTGGAAGATTATTTTAACTTGGGTACTTATCTGTTGTATTGGTATGTCGATTGCATTAATTGTAGGTTACTAATCACAAGGGTATTTAGATTGAGATCAAAAAAATAAAATAAATTTGCAATTAGTTATTGTATCTTTAATGAAAGCGTTGTATAATATAAAAAAATAATCGTCAAATTGCGTGTTACTGGTTAGGCAGGCATGAGCAAACATAATGACTATCTGAGATAGTCTGTTTGTTCATGTCTTTTTTTGTGCGCTTTTTGGTGGTTTTGATAAAATTTTAAATTTTTGAAGGGATGTTTTTATATGTTTAAAAAGCTATTTGGACAGCTACAGCGTATTGGTAAAGCATTAATGTTACCAGTCGCTATTTTACCTGCTGCCGGGCTATTATTAGCAATTGGTACTGCGATGCAAGGTGAATCGTTACAACACTACTTACCATTTATTCAAAATGGGGGGATTCAAAGTGTCGCAGAAATGATGACCGGTGCCGGAGGTATTATATTTGATAATTTACCTATGATTTTTGCGATGGGTGTCGCAATTGGGTTAGCAAGTGGTGATGGAGTTGCAGCTATTG
The DNA here is from genome assembly GCF_000798895.1 of Staphylococcus sp. ZWU0021. Taxonomy (NCBI): domain Bacteria; kingdom Bacillati; phylum Bacillota; class Bacilli; order Caryophanales; family Staphylococcaceae; genus Staphylococcus; species Staphylococcus sp. ZWU0021. The sequence goes on along the minus strand of NZ_JTLN01000030.1, from coordinate 374,654 downwards.
CAGCATTTGTAGGTTATCTTGTAATGAACAAAACAATGGGTGCATTTTTACATGTATCTCCTGATAATGTAAATGATGCAGCGAGTGGCTACGCAAGTGTGTTAGGTATTCCAACATTACAAACAGGTGTATTTGGCGGTATTATTATTGGTGCACTAGCAGCCTGGTGTTATAACAAATTCTATAATATTTCGTTACCGTCTTACTTAGGTTTCTTTGCAGGTAAACGTTTTGTACCTATTATGATGGCAACAACATCATTCATATTAGCGTTTCCAATGGCATGGATATGGCCGAGTATTCAAACAGGCTTAAATGCATTTAGTGAAGGTTTACTTGACTCGAATACTGGATTAGCCGTATTTCTCTTTGGATTTATTAAACGATTATTGATACCATTTGGGTTACATCATATCTTCCACGCACCATTCTGGTTTGAATTTGGTGCATGGAAAAATGCAGCTGGAGAAATGATTCATGGGGATCAACGTATCTTCATTGAACAAATACGTGAAGGTAGTAAATTAACTGCAGGTAAATTTATGCAAGGTGAATTTCCAGTGATGATGTTTGGTCTCCCTGCAGCAGCTTTAGCCATTTATCATACAGCAAAACCTGAAAATAAAAAAGTCGTAGCTGGCTTAATGGGATCAGCTGCATTAACTTCTTTCTTAACAGGGATTACAGAACCATTAGAATTTTCATTTTTATTTGTAGCGCCAGTATTATTCTTTGTGCATGCAATATTGGATGGTTTATCATTCTTAATTTTATATTTATTAAATGTACATTTGGGATATACCTTCTCAGGAGGATTTATAGACTACGTCTTACTAGGTGTATTACCAAACAAGACACAATGGTGGTTAGTGATTCCTGTAGGTGTTGTGTACGCCTTTATTTATTACTTTGTCTTCCGATTCTTAATTTTAAAATTCAAGTATAAAACACCGGGACGCGAAGATAAACAAGCACAATTTACAAATTCATCAGCAAGCGAACTTCCATTTAATGTATTGAAAGCAATGGGTGGAGAAGAAAATATTAAGCATTTAGATGCATGTATTACAAGATTACGTGTGGAAGTAAAAGAAAAAGGTAAAGTTGATGTAGCAGGATTGAAAGCATTAGGCGCATCAGGTGTGCTTGAAGTAGGAAACAATATGCAAGCCATTTTTGGTCCTAAATCAGATCAAATTAAACACGACATGTCCTTGATTATGAAAGGTGAAATTACAAAACCTCAAGAGACGACAGTTACGGAAGAAGAAAGTGAAGAAGTAGTTCATATCGAACGTGCGTCTGAAGTAAACATTTATGCGCCAGGAAATGGTCAAGTTATACCGTTGTCTGAAGTGCCAGACCAAGTCTTTGCGCAAAAAATGATGGGCGATGGTGTTGGGTTTATACCAGCTGACGGTAAAATTGTTGCGCCATTCGATGGTACAGTGAAAACCATTTTTCCGACAAAGCATGCCATTGGATTAGAATCAGATCAAGGTCTTGAATTATTAATACACATAGGCATAGATACGGTTAAGTTGAATGGGGAAGGTTTTGAAAGTTTTGTAGAAACAGATGATAGAGTCCATAAAGGACAAGTACTGATGCAAATTGATTTAGATTATATAACAGCCCATGCACCAAGTACGGTTACGCCATTAATTATTACTAATTTAGAGGATAGACAATTATCTGTAGAAGACGTCAAAGATGTAACAGCAGAACAATTAATCATTAAAGTGATAGATGACAAATAAATGTTGTAAACTAGGATGAAACACTTGAGTTTATCCATATAGTATAGGAGTAGAATTTTGAAATCTCATCATAGATTTCAAAGCTACTCCTATTTTATTTTGTCTAAAGTATTGAAATATTCTGAAAATATAAATATCATGAGAGATAACAAATAAATAATCGCAGGTGAACGTATGAATTATAGACCAGCAATGAATGTAATGCCCAATGTTTCGCTAATACCGCCAGAGTTAAATATGGCGGAAACTTTATATGATTTGATTAAAAGTAATTTTTCACATTTATCTCCATTTTTAGATTTTATTAAGGAAGATGTAACCGTTGAAGATGAAAAAGCATATTTGAAAATGATGATACAGCAGCATGCAAAAAATAAGGCTAGGTTATTTATGATTTACTACGAGGAAACGATGATTGGTACGATAGATTTACATCATATTGATCAAGCTAATTACAAAGCAGAGGTTGGATATTGGATAGCAGAAGGCTATACAGGGAAGCAAATTGTTACAAAATGCGTTAAACAGTTATGCCATTACGCTTTTGAAACATTATCACTGAATAAATTAACTATTATGGCGGATGTTAACAATATAGCGAGTTGTAAAGTAGCAGAAAAAGCGGGCTTTAAATTTGTTGCAACAGATTATGAAGATGTGTTTAATGGTGAACGCTTTAGAGATATGAATCGCTATGTACTGTTGAAAAGAGATTTTTAAGCGCAGGTAGAACTACTTCTTTTAAAATCAATGCATAATAATTACAGATGATTACTTAAGTAAAAATATATTATCGAAGCGGAACGAAAAGCATGAAAAATATTTTCCGGAAAATAAAGCGTTAGCGATTTGACACGTATGAAGGAGATTAAAGAATGTTACATAATAAATTAGATATTGCCAATTTAAATACACCAATTCAAAAATTAGATCAGTTAAGTGATGCATTAGGAAAAAATATTTATATTAAGAGAGATGATTACACTGGATCAGAAATATCAGGTAATAAGGTGCGTAAACTCGAGTATACAATGCAATATGTATTAGATCATGGATATGACACTATTATAACAACCGGAGCAATTACATCGAATCACGCACGTGCTACAGCTGCCTTGTGTGCTAAGTGTAATGTATCATGTCATCTTGTTCTAAGAGGAGAGATGGCAGAATATGAAGGGAATCTATTTTTAGATGCAATGTTAGGTGCGCATATACATATCATCGAACCAACAAGTTCTCGGGAAGATGCGATGGATAAGCTATATAAGACATTTGAAGGACAAGGGAAAACTCCATTTTTAATTCCAGTGGGTGCTTCGGATTGGATAGGAACACATGGTTACGTTAATGCGTATAATGAAATCATAAAGCAACAGGATGAGCTGAAAGTACATTTTGATTCAATCAATGTTGCTGTTGGTTCTGGTGGTACGTATGCTGGTCTTTGGTATGGGCAAATGATTAACTGTGAAACTACGCAAATTATAGGTTATGCAGTAGACCAAAGTGCACATACATTCAAAAATAAAGTGATAGAGATAATAAAGCAATTAGATGAAACAATTCAATCATACGAGACAATTACGATAAACGATGCTTATATTGGACTGGGATATGGTAAAGCAACTGACGAAGAATTACAATTTTATATCGATATTGCACAAAAAGAAGGCATTATACTAGATCCAACATATACTGGAAAAGCTTTTAGAGGTTTAGTTCATGAAATAAAATCTGGTGCGTATGATAATCAAGACAACATTCTATTTATACATACGGGTGGACTACAAGGCTATACTCAAGAGACACGTTTACGTTTGCAAACGATGTTGCATAAAATAGATCTTTCATTATTAAAGTAAATTTAACTTTTACAAAGAATAATCGCATTTTTAACAATAAACTCAAACAAATGCAATTTGCTAGTTATATACTTATAATATAGAGGATAGATAAATTAAAGGTTGTTTGAGGAGCGAATAGGATTATGACTGAAAGAAAATTAGTGGCTGAAAGAAACTTTGAAGTAAATGGATATGATATTGATGCGATGGGCATAGTAAGTAATATTGTATATATAAGATGGTTTGAAGATTTACGAACTGACTTTATTAATCAATATATGCCATATTCTGATATGATGAATCAACAAATATCGCCTATTCTAATGAATACAGAAGCAGAATACAAAACACCCATTACCATACATGATAAACCCGTAGGACGTTGTTATTTAGTAAAAGCAAGTAAACTACGTTGGGAATTTGAGTTTGAAATTGAATCAGAGGATGCAGTGCATTGTATAGGCAAACAAAGTGGGACATTTTTTGATTTACAAAAGAAAAAAGTAACGAGATTGCCGGAAGTATTTCAAACGATTTTAAGCTAATCATAATATGTGAAAAAGTGTAAATATGATATTACAGTGAGCAAAATAATTGATTGTCCAAAGCAATACAGTACATAATGATATTCAATTTATGTTGTAGAGGTGGTCTTCAAAATGCCAAAAACATTAACATCGATAGAAGCGTTTCATGAATTTATTGCAGAGCATAGGCTTGTAGTCATTCATATCATGAGAGATCATTGTAGCGTATGTCATGCTGTATTACCTCAAATTGCGGGTATAGTGAATGAGTTTCCTGATGTTCCATTAGGTGTGATTAATCAAAGTGAATTAGAGGAGATTGCAGGAGAATTATCTATCTTTACTGTGCCTGTAGATTTAATTTACTTTAATGGTAAAGAAATGCATCGTCAAGGTCGATTTATTGATATGCAACAATTTGAACATCAACTGACTTTGATGTATAAAAGCATGGTATAACAGAAAGATTTGTATTAACTATATATAAAAAATGTATACAACCATCACGTTGATATAACGAAGCATGAGTCTGGGACATAAATAGTTGTCTCAGACTCTTTTTCGTTTAGGCAGTAGATGACTGAATTGAAAATATTAAGTCTCACTTGTTCTTTTGCAAAAGCCTATGTATGCCACGTAAAAATGCTAGTGAGACTTATGCATGAGCTTTAGCTCAAGTAAACCTTTATCCTCGTCATCTTTGCCTTGATTGCATAGTTGGGACTACGAAATCTCTATTAAAAAATTTGATTTCTGTCACACTTCCATGCTTTTATTTTTAATTAAAAAAGTTGTGTTAAATTGAAACAAGAAAAATCAGATAAATTATATCGCAATTATAAAAAGTAATGTATGATAAAGTTAATTTATAGCATTAAGGGGGATGTTTATGCGTATCGAAAGAATCTGTCCAAATGAAGCAGAAGCACTTTATAATTGTATGAAAAAGATAGATCAAGAAACGCAATATATGCTTTATTTGCCTGATGAAAGAAGTTTTGATAAAGATAAACTGAGTGAAGATATAAAAAGGAATTTTTACATAGGTGTTAAAACGGACGATAATCAAATATTAGGTTATTTATCTGTCCATATCAGTATGTTAGCTAAAGTTAGACATATTGGATATATTGTGACTGGCTTAATCAATGACTTACATCAACAAGGCTTAGCGACGCAAATGTTTAATGAAACAATCAAATGGGCACAACGCAAAGGATTAAGAAGGTTAGAATTAACGGTGATTACTTCGAATAAACCAGCAGTTAACTTTTATGAAAAGTTAGATTTTAAAATTGAGGGAATTAAGCATGAATCTGTTTTTATGGAAGAACATTATTTTGATGAATTATATATGGCAATGATGCTAAACCAAGATTAAAATTTAACGCTTAACAAATCTGAGCATGATGCATTAGAATTTTCAATAAACAGGAAATTGCGTATATACTTTATAATCTACTATAAAGATAGTACCTTTTATTTAAAATGATTGCTCAATTTGTTATAAAATATATGTATAAGAAAGTGCGAGGAGGATAATTAACGTGATTAGAAAAATAGCCACTATTGTTGGTATAGGTGTTGCCACATCATACGTATATGCAAAAGTTAAAGAAAAACGTAGCTACAAAAGTTTTTTAGAAGAAATCATTATTAGAGCAACAAAAATGAAAAGTTCATTTTTAAATGTGGAAAATGCGCAACAAGCTTTAGAGAAGGTTAAAGATGAAACGAAAGCATTATATGAAGGTACGGATTATTATTTCAACCACAATGTCCAAACGACTACAGTTCAAGAGTCTACAGTATATATTGTGAATGACAACAAAGATAGACAACAACCAGTTGTCTTGTATATTCATGGTGGTGCTTGGTTCCAAAATCCATTAAAATATCACTTTGATTTTATAGATTCACTGGCTGGCGAACTAGGTGCTAAAGTAATCATGCCTATATATCCTAAAGTACCACATGCAACCTATAAAGAGACGTTCACTCTGTTGGAAACATTATATACACAATTACTGAAACAAGTCGAAAATCCTCATCAACTCACAATAATGGGTGACTCTGCAGGAGGCCAAATAGCCTTATCATTTGCACAATATATTAAAACGTTAAACTTAGCACAACCAAGTAACATCGTTTTAATATCTCCAGTGCTTGACGCAACATTTTCAAATCCGGAAGCAAAAATTTATGAAAAAATAGACCCAATGCTTGCAATCGACGGAAGTAAATATTTTATAAAATTATGGGCGAATGGCCTTGATCTGACAGACTGGCGCGTATCTCCTATATTTGGTGATATTGAAGGGCTGGGTCATATAACAATTTCAATAGGGACGAAAGAAACGTTATATCCAGACGCAGTGAAATTATCAAATATGTTGAATGCTCGAAATATTCAACATGATTTTATGCCAGGATATAATTTATTTCATATACATCCTATTTTCCCAATACCAGAAAAAGAACAATTTATCGCTAAGATCAACAAAATTATTAAACAAAATTAAATATACATGATAGAGGTAGTGTCACTGACTTCATAATCTGTTGACGCCGAGGGAGCAATGTATGAGTGTGAGTAAGAGATTGACAGCTCAAGTTATGCTCTAGGTTCTAAGCAAGCATGCACCTTCAAAATAGTATGATTGCCTCAGTTAAAGAGGACTCGTCCGTATATGATGGATGAGTCCTCTTTAGTATAAGATTGAGTAGTTGTGTTGTAATGGTTTACACTGATGTACAATACATATTTATCGTTCTTTATCCTTTTTTAAAGAAAGTGCTAATATCAGAATAATAATGAGCACGATGCCTAATAGTTGAAATGGTAGGAAAACAACTTTTAACCAAAGTGCGCTCGCAACAATTGCCATTACAGGTTCTATTGTCCCAAAAAGTGTAGTTTCTTTGGCAGATAAATAATTTAAACTTTTAATAAAGAAGAAAAATGCCATTGCAGTACCTAAAATAATGCCAAAGGCTAAATACAAAATCACACTTATATCTATTTGAGACATAGTGAATTGCCAAATAGGTGCTTTGAAATTCATTAAGATACCAGAAATGAGCATTGCCCAACCAACGACGAGTATTGATGGAAATTTGGATAATAGATTACTGGCATAAATAGTATAGAAGGCTTACGATAAACCAGAGATGATACCCCAAATCACACTCGAGCTTGAAACCATTAAACTGTCAAGGGAACCATTGGCTAATAATAAGAATGTTCCTGTGAGTGTTAATAATATTGCAATAACATCAAATAATTTAAAGGTTTCTTTTTTGCGTATGATAAACCACAAAGTAATATAAACAGGTGCAATGTATTGTAATAAGGTAGCAATGGCAGCATTACCATAGTTAATTGATGCCATGTAAGCATATTGAACAAGTAGCATACCTAAAGTTGAAAATATAAGTAACTGTATTGTATTCGTTACATTACGAAATACTATAAATATGGACTGCCTAGGGTTAAGTATTTTAAATATTGTTAATAGTAGCAAGCCACTGATTAAGAGTCGTGCAGTAACGTACCAGTTGATGTCGATATTTTGATGTTTAAATAAATAATCAGAAACTGTGCCACCTAAACCCCAAAAAGATGCGCCTAATATTGCCAATATAATGCCGAGAAAACGAGATTGTTGTTTCATTTTATCACCTACGATGTATTAATATATTAAAATATAACGCACTTAATATTGATATAATACAAATAAATGGTTTAAAATTATCAATATATTGAGGTGATAGGCTATGTATAAAGGGATAATTATTGAAGATAATGGAGAAGAGCGCATTCAATACCCTGATGAATATTGGCGACATATTGTGTTGAAAACAAGGTTAGATCAAGCGTTTATGGAACAGATACCCATACACTGGCACAGTGCATTGCAATTTGTGTTTGTATTACGTGGTAAATTGACTATTCGCATTAGTGACAAAAACATCGTGTTAAATACAGGTGATGGCATATTTATTAATTCGAATGTTGTGCACGAGATACAGGGGCTTGAACATATAAGTGAGTTTTATTGTTGGAATATTGAAATACCAAATATTTCGAGTTATATGGAGTATAAATATTTAAGTTATATATCACAACAAGCTGAAATGGTACCTTATATATATTTATCTCACAAAAATTTGAGTCATCATGCATTACTAGCATGTATTGAAAGCGTTGGTACAATATATCAGAAACAAGAGGCATATTTTCAGCTGGATATCATGACCTATTTTTATAAGATAGTGAAATGGCTCATGCAATATATGAAACAACAACCTACGGAATTAACATACCATTTTGATTATAGAGTAAAGCAAATGATGTCTTATATACATAAACATTTTCAAGATAAAATCACTCTAGGACATCTGAGTCAAAATATTTATTTAAGCGAAGCTGAAGCGATAAGATTATTTAAAAAATATGTAAAACAAACGCCATTTGAATATCTGTTGAGATACAGACTAGAACAAAGTAAATCTATCCTCGATAAAGATAGGTTATCTACTATTACAGAAATAGCTATGGCTTGTGGATTCTCAACTACGAGTTATTTTATAAAAGTATTTAAAGCACGCTACGGTATGACGCCAAAGCAATACCAAAAATATCATCATACAAATTAACCGCATCAAATATGCAAACAGAAAATATTTACATAAATAATATACGCGCTACAAAATAGACACTGATAAGTGAAAATTTGTAGCGCGTATATTGCTGTTACGACTTTTGCAGAAGTGTCGTTTTTATAAAGTGTATTATAAAAGTTGAGTAATTGGATTACTTGTTAATAAATTATTTCATGTTTTTTAAATAAGTAGGGAAAAATTCTGTATATAAATCTATAAATGTAAGATAAACATCTTTTTCAACATATTCATCAACTTGGTGTGCTTGATGTATTAATCCAGGTCCATACATAATGAATGAAAAGTCTTCATCTTTATCGACTAATAAATCGGATGCATCGGTTACACCAGGTGATGCTTCAAGAGGTAAATCGGAATTTAAATATTTTTCACCCAAATCATGCGCTAATGAAGCTAATTTATTTTCACCTGTCGTATATACAGGAGGTCTAGACATATAAGTGTCAATTTCTATATCTGTTTTATCGGTTTCAACCTGCTTCAAAATTTCATTAAAATAAGTGATGAATTGGTCATTATCATGTTCTGGAATCGTACGTATATTGAATTCAGATTCGGCATGCTCTGGAATTGAATTCACTTGATTACCACCATTGAAAATAGTCGCGTTCATTAGTACATCACCTAATAAATCGTTACGTTTATTGAAACTTTTAAAGCCTTCATCCGCTTTGTAAACAAATTTTACGAGTGGTGAAATGGCATTGAAACCAAGTTGTGGCATTGAACTATGTGATGCTTTACCTCTGGAAATAACACGGATATCCATCGAACCCTTATGTGCATAGATGATGCGGTCTTGTGAAGGTTCAGCAATGACAAGTGCTTCTACATCTGTCATGTAACCTTGTTCTTGGAAAGCTTTAGCCCCTTCGCCAACAATCTCTTCACCTGCAGTGGCGAGTAAACGGATTCTACCATATTCTAATAAACCTTGATCATGAATATCAATAAGGCTCAATACTAAAGCGGCTAAACCTGATTTCATATCTGCAGCACCACGACCGTGTAATTTGCCGTCAACTTCAGTTAATTTGAATGGATCATATGTCCATTTTTTAATATCGCCTTCTGAGACAACATCCATATGTCCTGAAATACCTAAGACTGGTCCTGATTCACCAATTTCAGCAACTAGATTGGCACGCGTGTCATTGATTTTAACAATCTTAGCATCAATATTGTGTTGCGATAGTAAGTCTTTTAAATACATACAAACTTCCATTTCATTGTCATTAACTGATTTAATCGCAACTAAATCTTCTAGAATTTGAACTTTTTCAGCTTCTGTAAATTTACTCATAATTAAAAACCCCTTTTTAATAAATAAACAATTTATGTGAGTCATTTTAATTATATCGAATATATTAAAGATGGCATCGCATAAATTCAGAAAGGGAAGGTATTTGCATTTGAATGTTCAACTTGAATATTGGATATAATGACGTATTAAATCAAAAAGGGCTTTCAATCATTGTTATATATAGAAATAAAAAAATCATACATGGTTTTTAGAAATTGAATTATCTAAAGACCATGTATGGTGAGCGTCTTGTATAGAAGACAGTTTATTTGAAGTTGTATCGATACTAGATTGTGAAATTTTTGGAACACTATCTGAAGGAGATGCATTTGATTCTAATGATTTTGAAGTATTGTTAATATAGTCTACATTTTCAATATTTTTTGTGTTATCCGTATCTAGCACAGAACCTCTCATATCATTTCCTTGAAAACTACCAACTAGAATCATAATTAGATAGCTACAACAAATAATTACAACTACTGCAAGATAAATTGAAACTACTAATTTAACTGACTTACTCATAAACTGCCTCCTAATCATTTATTCGTATATGTCTTAATACATACAAGATAACATTTGATTTTTAATATCATGTAAAGTTGAAGTAAATATTATATTTTTGTTTTCTGAAAAACGTTTGAGATGAGTAAAAATATTTTTAAAAAATAATAAAAAAAATATTTGATTTTAAAAAATTAAAACATTGTTATGATAGGATTTGTTGATTGAAAAAAATTCTTTTTTACATGTATTGTAAATGCGAATTTACATTTAATTAACACTTAGTTCAAAGTGTTTATATTAAATCAATAACTCCGTGTTAGGATGGCTTTATTGAATGGTGAAGAATATACATAGTCTCATACATCTTATGTATAGTGTGGTTGACTCATGTGCTTTGCCTTTAAGCATTTATACATAAAATTTAATAGTCTGAAGTGAAAAGAGGGACAAAATTTGCTACTAATCATTATTTGTGTAGGTTTGATTCTATGGTTAGGAATTGTTGAGAAAAGACAGCATTCTGATAGATTAGAAAAAATTCCTATACGCATCAATATAAATGGTATTAGAGGTAAATCAACAATTACAAGATTGATTTATAGTATTTTACGCGAAGATCAATATCGTGTAATAGGCAAGACAACAGGTACAGACGCTCGTATGATGTATTGGTTTACACCGAGAGAGTATCCAGTTTATAGAAAGCCTCAAGGCGCTAATATTGGTGAACAACGCGACATTATAAAGAAGGTTGTTAAACAAAAGGCGAACGCGCTTGTAAATGAGTGTATGGCAGTGAATCCTGATTATCAGATAACCTTTCAAAAAGAATTGGTTAAAGCTAATATTGGCGTTATCGTTAATGTCATGGAAGATCACATGGATGTCTTAGGACCTACTTTAGACGAGGTAGCTGAAGCATTTACAGCGACAATTCCTTACAAAGGTCATCTTATCGTAATGAAGGATGATTACACCGACTTTTTTGCTAAAGTAGCCAAAAGACGTAAGACTAAATTAATTGTCGTTAATAAAGAAGAAGTGCCTGAATCATTCTTAAGGAAATTTGGGTATATTGTGTTTCCAGATAATGTTGCAATTGCAATGGGTGTGGCTGAAGCACTTGGCATCGACAGAGATATTGCGTTACAAGGCATGTTAAATGCACCACCAGATGTCGGCGCAGTGGAAGTGAAATACTATAATGCGAATAATTCAACAAATGTTTATGTAAATGCATTTGCTGCCAATGAACCGCAGTCTACAAAAGCAATTTTAAACAAGGTTGAAACGTATAATTACCCTTACAATAAAATTGTTCTTATATTAAATTGTCGTTCAGACAGAATTGATAGAACGAGACAGTTCTGTGAAGACTTTATTACGGATGTTGAATTCGATACATTGATATGTACAGGAAAGAGTACACAGATGGTAACGGACGTAATGAAAGGATTGCCCGAGAAGAAATATTTAAACTTTGAAGGTAAAGACATAAAAGAGGTTGAACGCGCAGTTTATAATGAATCTCAAAATGCCTTGATGTTCTGTGTAGGGAATATTCACGGACCAGGTAAACAAATAGCAGAGTATATAGAAGGGATCAAATAATATGATAGGTTCAGAGTTATATTTTTCATTATTTGTAGGCATCGTATTAAGTTTAATATTTGCCGAAAAATTTGGTATCAGTCCTGCTGGTTTAGTAGTACCAGGATATTTAGCATTAATATTTGATCAGCCGATCATGTTATTATCCGTACTGATTATTAGTTGTATTACATACTTCATCGTTAACCATGGTATTAGTCGTATCGTTATATTATATGGACGTAGAAAATTTGCGGCGATGATACTAACCGGTATGGTGTTGAAATTTGTTTTTGATTTAATTTATCCGTTAAGTCCATTTCAAATGGTAGAGATGTCAGGCATTGGCGTTGTAATACCGGGCATCATAGCTAATACGATTCAAAAACAAGGTGTCATAATTACTTTGTCAACTTGTATGTTACTCACATGTATTACATATGTCATCTTATTCTTTTACAGCTTTATCAACTAGTAAGGAGCTTGGATTATGAAGAATTCTAAAAAATTTTCAATGGAAGAACGCATACTAAAGTGGACGAAGCGGCATAAAAAAAGGAATTCAATATACACCGGTATTATCTTCGTTGTAGCATTGATACTTTTAGTATTTGCCATGACTTCACAAAAAATAGAACCAGTAAAAGCAATAGGAAAAGCACCAAATGAGATAAGTATGACATATCTAGGAAACATTGAATTAAATAATCATATCAGAAAGAACAATCTTAATGATGCTTTTGCATCCATTAAAGAGATCTTAAAGGGAAGTGATTATTCTACTGCGAGTTTAGAAATGACGAAGTTCTCAGATGACAGGAAAACGAATATATCCAAAAACTTGGAAAATGTATTGTTCTTAAAGGGACTCAATTTAAAAAGTTTGAATGTAATCAATCAAGTTACCGATAATATTACGGCACGTGATTTTATGAAATCAGTAGAAGCTCAAACTGGATATAATTATCTTACTGGAAATGGTTCAAATCCGATAAATAGTAAGACTGTACAACAAACTATAAAGGGTAAAAAAATTGCCAATGTTTCATTTACAGATGTTGAGTCGAATTACACGGATACATTGAAAAATACAACATCAGTTAGTTTAGAACCCAGTATTTATATGCCATTAATTAAAAAATTAAAAGAGAATAACGATTATGTCGTTGTGAATGTTGATTGGGGGATTACCGATGAACGTTCAGTGACGACTAGACAACGAGAGTATGCACATTCATTATCTGAAGCTGGTGCTGATGTGATTATCGGCCATAATTCGGTTGTTCAAGAAATTGAAAAATATAAAAATACAGATATTTTTTACAGCTTAGGCAATACGACATCCGAAGATTTCTTATCAAAAAATAAACAAGGTCTAGCAGTTCAGCAAACTTGGAATGGTAAACAATCTAAATTTATGATTACACCAATTAAATCTCAAGGTGGTAAAGTAACGAAGTCATCACCAAATGTAGTAGAAGAGAGAAAGTTATTGAACAATATAGAAAGTAAAAACTTAGATCTTAAAAAAGAGAATGGAGGCTACGTTTATGAACATTAAACAACATTGGATAAGTATTACAATCATTTCAATCGTATTGGTTATTTTTCTTTTAATTGTATTTGCTAGAGCGAATGAAGGCTTAGATCAATATGAAAAAAATGAACTGGAGACTTCTCATCACCAATATTTGTCTAAAGGAGCTTAAGTATGAGTATTTACAATAAGAAATCGCTCATCGTAATATTACTCCTAACAATCATTATTTCGTTTATCTTTTTTATGATTACAAAAAAAGATAATTACGATAAAGATGATTTATATGAGAATAAAATAGCTGATCATAACCAAGATAAGTCAGATAAAAATTACGGTGTCGCTTCAAATAATCCAATTGCTACGCGCGTTGGTGAAAAAATATTAAAAGATGGTGGTAACGCCGTAGATGCATCCATGGGTGTTTCTTATGCTTTAGCTATAACAGAACCGCATTCATCCGGTTTAGGTGGTGGCGGTGCCATGTTATCTTATGATGGTCAAGAGAACGTTGCACCAAAACAATGGCAATATAAAGATATTTCGTCATTTAACTTTAAACAAAAAGATGAAATCGGTACACCTGGTTTTGTTCGAGGCATACATGATGCACATAAAGAAGCAGGGAAAATGGATGAAAAGAAAATCCTGAATTACGTTATTCCTTTAGCTGAAGATGGTTTTGAAGTAGATTCAGAACTCGAGCGAAGTCTAAAATTATACGGTTCAGACATCGATAGAAATTCACCGTTTTTTGATGGAAAACAAACGAAAAGAGAAGGCGATGTTGTTAAACAACCAGCTCTAGCTTCTACTATCAAAGGGATTAGAGACAAAGGACCAGATTATTTCTATGATAAAATTGGTAAAAGTGTTTCTAAACAAGTAGATGATGAAATTAATGAGAAAGATTTTGAAAGTTATAAAACAGAGAAGAAAGAACCTGTAGGTACAGATTATTTGAATAATAAAGTTTACTCTGCGTCTAACCCACTTGGTGGTACATTAATGCTTCAAGGATTGGAAATAGATGAAGCTACTGATAACCAAGCAGCACCAGATAATCGTCTAGATTACATAACAGGTATCTTAAAATCTAGAGCATTGATGTATAGAAATAGAGATATTATCAATGGACAAGATGAAGATTATGATGAATATTTATCACAAGATTATTTACTCGGTAGACTAAACGAGGTTAACTTTAATAGTAACTTTAATACGAATAATGTTGATAATACGAGCACAACGCATTTTGTTGTCATAGATAAAGATGGAAAATTAACAAGTACTACCAATACACTCGCGAGTTTCTTTGGATCTGGTAAATTCATGAAAGAGGGATTCTATATGAATAACTCTTTAAGTAACTTCTCATCGAATCCAGCCAGTCCTAACTATGGTGGTAAACACAAAGAGCCGAGATCATTTACTGCACCAAGTATTGTTGTAGGCCCTGATTATTATATGGGTATAGGAACACCGGGTGGTAATAAAATACCAACAACACTGAATGAAGTACTGGTAGATTATTTAAGAGGCGATGGCACGCTACAAGAGTCTATAGATAAACCGCGTTTTTACAACGATGGTGGAAAAATATTCTATGAAAATGCAACTAGTAAACAAGATGTAGATATATTCAAAAGTTTAGGATTCGAAATTGAAGAAAAACGCAATGATCCAAACTTTGGTAGTGTCCAAGCTGCACTTTACAATAAAAATGATAAAACAGTAGAAATAGGACAAGATGTTGGTAATAGATAATCCATATATCGTCATACAAAGGGGTATGAAACGTAATATATAATTCAAAACAAGGAAGCGTGACAGAAATCAAATTTTCTAATTGCGATTTCGTAGTCCCATCCCTATTCAACGCAATCATCTACTTCACAAATGAACAAGAGTCTGAGACATCTATTTATGTCCCAGACTCTTGTTTTTTTAATTATACTGTAGTTTTAAAAACTAACTTTTGTTGTTTATTTAAATTCAAGAAGGTTGTCATAGTTTACTCATTTATTACCAACCCTGACCTGCAGTGTCGTAGTTATCTAGTTTACCCGATTCAAAATCTGATATCGCTGCTTCCAAAACGTTAAGCGCAGTGTCCAGTTGCTCATAGGTAATGACAAGTGGTGGTTGAAAGCGTAGTACATTGCCTGCTACTGCAATAATGACAACACCATTATCAAAGCAACGGTTACAAATTTTTAATGCTGCTTCTGATGCGCGTGTTTTATTAATTTTATCAGAAACGATATCAATACCAATGGATAATCCTTTTCCTCTAACGTTACCCACAGTATTGAATTGTTCTGTCCAAGCATCAATACGTTTGCGCACATAATTACCTTTATCTGTACTTGCTTGTAATAAATTCTGGTCTTCAATCATGGCGATGGTTGCTAATGCTGCTTCACAACTCACTGGATTAGCCCCCGTGGTAAAGAGATGTGCAGGTGCTTCTAAATAATCCATGATTTCTGAACGCCCTACGATTGCAGACATTGGTAAACCGCCTGCCAATGATTTACCGAATGTAATCAAATCAGGTTCAATATTGTAATGTGAGACAGAACTCCAGCTACCTGTGCGTCCTAATCCTTGTTGAATATCGTCAACAGCAAGTAAGATACCGTGTTCTTTACATAAGTCTTGTAAGGCTTCGAAATAGCCATCTACTGGTTCGAGCAAACCACCATCGCCTTGTATTGTTTCAATCATGATGCAGGCCACTTCTTCTGCAGGTACATATTTTTCAAACATTTCTTTAAGTGGTGCTAGATATTCGGAAACGGTATTGGGCTGGTTGCTGCCAAACATTCCACGATAATTGTCTGGAAAAGGAATATGATAAAAACCAGGCAACATTGGACCATAATATTTACGCATATTTAAGCTAATAGCAGACATTGAAAGTGAACCATAGGTTGAACCATGGTATGCATTTACAAAGCTGATGATATAAGGTCTGCCGGTGTAAGCACGTGCTAATTTGATAATACCATCATTGGCATCTGATCCAGATAGTCCAAATAAGACACGTTTTTCATATTGGCCGGGTGAAATTTCACATAATTTTTTTGCTAATTTAACTAAGGGTTCATGATACATGTAAGCAGGGGTATAGTGAATGAACTGGTCTACTTGTGCCTTAATTGCTTCAGTGACTTGTTCAGGTGCATGTCCAACATTCTGTGAACTTGCACTTGATAATAAATCAATATATGTATTGCCCTCAACATCAACAAGTGTCGCACCATATCCATGAGAAATTGCTAAAGGATAATATTTGATGCGTCCTGGTTTTGCGAAGTATTGACTGTCCTCATTTATAAGTTGCTCTGATTTGTTCATAATTTGTGCCTCCCAATGATTGAAAATAAGATAGTGCGCATGATTGATGCAGATTTGGATTGAAAATAGTGATTGGCACTCTATTAATTGCTAGTGTATTTCTAAATAGAAATGATTACTATACGCCACAGTGCATGCATTATGACATCTCCCAAATAATCGTTGATACGTATGAATATACTAAGAAAATTTAGAATTGTAAATATATTCTGAAAAATTAAAATTGAATAACGCTCATTATGTGTAATTTGACACAAATATTCTGTGGATGAAATTAATCCTGAAAATATTGTATCTAATAAGTAGCATTGATTTGAGAAATGGTTGGACACTGTGAAAAATGTAATAAGTAGAAAAAGTGAGGGATAATTGGTAATATTGTTCTTATAAAATAATATTTTTATCTATAACAAAATTCAGGAAATATATATAGCGTTAATTAAACATGAAAATAAATAGTAATGAAGTTGAACAGCAGTATGAGTTAGAACTTTAATGGAGGAATGTATATGATTTATGCAGGTATATTAGCGGGTGGCATTGGCTCAAGAATGGGCAACGTACCACTACCAAAACAATTTTTAGATTTAGATGGAAAACCTATCTTAGTACATACGGTTGAGAAGTTTTTATTAACAAGTGAATTCGATAAGATATTTATCGCGACACCTCAAAAATGGATTTCTCACACAAAGGATACATTACGTAAGCATCACATTACAGATGACAGAATTGAAGTTGTTCAAGGTGGTTCTGATCGTAATGAAACAATTATGAATATTATTAGTGCAGCAGAAAAAGAAAATGGTATTTCTGATGATGATGTTATTATAACGCATGATGCGGTACGACCATTTTTAACACGCAGAATAATTAAAGAAAATATTGAAAGTGTCCTAAAATATGGTGCAGTAGATACTGTTATTACAGCAACTGATACGATTATCACATCGGCAGATGGTGATTCAATTCAATCGATACCGGTGAGAAGTGAGATGTATCAAGGACAAACGCCGCAATCTTTCAATGTAAATCTATTGAGAAATAGCTACAATGATTTATCTGATGAAGATAAACAAATCATGACAGATGCATGTAAGATTTTAGTTGTAGCAGGTAAACAAGTGAAATTGGTAATGGGAGAATTATATAACATTAAAATAACGACACCTTATGATCTTAAAGTGGCAAACTCAATCATAAAAGGTGGGATGTTGAGTGATTAATCAAGTTTATCAACTCGTTGCGCCAAGACAATTTGAAGTAACCTATAATAATGAAGATATTAAAAGTAACAAAGTGATTGTCAGACCGTTGTATTTGTCTATCTGTGCTGCTGATCAAAGATATTATACAGGTAGTAGAAATGAAAAAGTTTTGAAAAAGAAATTACCTATGTCATTAATTCATGAAGGTGTTGGCGAAGTCGTCTATGACAGTAAAGGTGAATATGAAATTGGTACAAGGGTCATTATGGTTCCTAACACACCAGTTGAAAAAGATGATGTTATAGCAGAAAACTATTTACCTAGTAGTAAATTTAGATCTAGTGGCTTCGATGGATTTATGCAAGATTACGTATTTATGGATCACGATCGCGTCGTTGAAATAGATGACAGTATTGAAGATTTAAGTACGATTGCTTATTCAGAGTTAGTAAGTGTAAGTTGGCACGCATTACAAAGATTTGAACGTAAATCAATTTCCAATAAAAATAGTTTTGGTATATGGGGAGATGGGAATTTAGGTTATATTACAGCTATTTTGTTAAGTAAATTGTATCCTCAAGCTAAAATTTATGTGTTTGGTAAAACAGATTATAAATTAAGTCATTTTTCGTTTGTGGAGCACATCTATCATATTGATGAAGTACCTGCAAATGTCACGTTTGATCATGCTTTTGAGTGCGTGGGTGGCAAAGGTAGCCAATCCGCAGTTAACCAGATTATTGACTTAGTATCACCTGAAGGAACGATTAGTTTACTTGGTGTCAGTGAATATCCAATTGAAGTCAATACACGTTTAGTACTTGAAAAAGGTTTGACGATGTTTGGTAGTAGTAGAAGTGGCGCACAAGACTTTAGAGAAATTGCTGAATTTTATAAAAATAATCCAGATGTTGTAGAAAAATTAGCGCTCCTTAAAGGTAATGAGTTTGATGTCAAAACAATCAACGATGCGGTCAATGCATTTGAAACAGATTTATCCACTTCATGGGGTAAAACGGTTATCAAATGGACAATGTAAATTTGTAAGGCATTTTCGTTTTTTTAATTAGTAATAAAAACCTATCAACTTGAATGAAGAGAGGATTTTTTAAAATTGAGTAAATCTAAAATAATAATTGATAATATATATTGGGAAAGAATTCAATTATTTATTGAAGGTCATGTTGAAGATATAAAGCTTAATAAGAAAAACTTTGTATTGAGAAATTTGACTGAAACCAAAGAACTAAAAGCAAACGATGTGAAAGTAGAAGGCAAACAATTTAAGGCACGTTTTAATGTTGCCATATTAGATGACGGTAATTATCTACCATCAGGTGAGTACTTAATTGTTTATAAAGGTGATTTTGATTATATTGCCAATATAAATGAAACATTGTTAGATCCCAATAATTATGAATTAGAAGAAACAGCACTCGAACAGTATAGCGATGAAATGACTCAAAATGGCAAAAATAATTTATTATTAGACCACTTTACATTTACCTTTAAAAAGGGAGGTAATTCATCTAAAACAGAATATACTGTAAAGCCTATGATTTCGAGTGAAGTGAACGAATTTGTATTGAATATTATATTTAAAGCACCTATGCCTAAAATGAATCCAGTTAAGAAAAGGATTACAGACCTTAAACTAAAATATAATAAATATTCATTTAATGTCCGTAACTTCATCTTTCAGTCTATTTTCAAGATTACTAAATTTTTCCATCTGAAAAAGGGGAATACAGTACTTTTCACTTCTGATTCTAGAGCCGAAATGTCAGGTAATTTTGAGTATGTTTACAATGAAATGTTACGTCAAAATTTAGATAAAAAATATAAAATACATGCATTGTTTAAATCTAATATATCTGTACGACGTAATTTTATCGATAAATTTAAATTTCCGTATTTATTAGGTAAAGCAGACTACATATTTGTAGATGATTTCCATCCATTACTTTATACTGTGAAATTTAGAAAGAGTCAGGAAATTATTCAAGTATGGCATGCAGTAGGCGCATTTAAAACAGTAGGCTATAGCCGTACTGGTAAAAAAGGCGGACCATTTTTTAACTCAGTAAACCATAGGAATTACACCAAAGCATTTGTATCATCAGAAACGGATATTCCATTTTATGGTGAGGCGTTTGGTATAAAAGAACAAAATATTATTCCAACTGGCGTACCAAGAACGGATATATTATTTGATCAAGACTATGAAAAAGCCATTGTTGCAGATATGGAAGAAGCACTTCCAATTGTTAAAGGAAAGCAAGTTATATTATTTGCACCGACATTTAGAGGTAGTGGACATCATACAGCGCATTATCCGTTTTTCAAAATTGATTTTGCAAGATTTGCACGTTATTGCCGTGAGAATAATGCAATTGTGCTATTCAAGATGCATCCGTTTGTTAAAAATAAATTGAATATTCCTAGAGAATATCAAGAATACTTTGTAGATGTATCTGATTTTAGAGAAGTGAATGATATTTTGTTTATTACGGATATCTTAATTAGTGATTATTCATCACTTGTATATGAATTTGCTGTATTTAAACGACCAATGTTATTTTATGCATTTGATTTAGAAGATTACATCACATCACGTGATTTTTATGAACCATATGAAACATTTGTACCTGGTAAAATCGTTGAATCGTTTAACGATTTAATTGTAGCATTGGATCAAAAAGATTTTGACGTTGAAAAAGTTGAGCCATTTTTAGATAAACATTTTAAATATCAAGATGGACGTTCAAGTGAACGTTTAGTAAGAAACGTTTTTGGCAGCTAAATTAAGTGAATAGAAATACCAATTAAAACATAATGAGTTAACTACAAAAATATATATTCAGCGTTAGATATAGAACGGGATCCTGTAATTGTGATTGCCGAACGGCTGATATTGATTTGTACTTAACTCATTTTTACAAGGTGGAGTATAATGAAATTTTCAATTATAGTACCAAGTTACAATTCAGAAAAATATATAGCAGAACTTTTAAACAGTTTACAAAATCAAAGTTATGATAAAAAAGATTTTGAAGTTATTTTGGTAGATGATTGTTCATCAGATAATACTTTAAATGTGGTAGAAGCTTATAAAAATAAATTAAATTTGATAATAAAACAACTTGATACAAATTCAGGCGGACCAGGTAAACCTAGAAATACGGCTTTACAATTAGCGCAAGGTGAATATGTATTTTTCGTAGATTCAGATGATTACATTAATAAAGATACATTAAAAGATGTGTCGAAATTTGTTGATCAAAATCATGCAGATGTGGTCTTGGTGAAAATGGAAGGCGTGAATGGTCGTGGTGTACCGAAATCCATGTTTAAAGAAACGAGTGATGCAGTCACATTAGCCAATTCTAGAATTATTTATACACTTAGCCCAACTAAGTTCTAAAGAACCTCATTATTACGTGATCACGCAATCGAATTTCCAGAGGACTTAAGAAGTGCAGAAGATCAATTATTTACAATGAAGGCATATGTCAATGCGAAACGAATTGCTGTACTTGCAGATAAGCCTTACTATTATGCAACTAAACGTGAGGGAGAACATATGAGTTCTGCGTATGTCTCACCCGAAGATTTTTATAAAGTGATGTCATTAATTACTGAAGAAATATTAAACAGCCCATTAGAAAATAAAAATGAAGTGCTAGGATATTTTATAGATAGACATTTCTCATTCTCTAGAACAAATAACTTTTCTCTTAAAATTGCAGATGATAAAAAAGAAGCGTGGATGGATGCGTTAGGAGATTTTATTCAAAAAGTACCAACAGCTGTAGATGAATTAGTGAATGATTCATTCAAACCGTTATTACATTACGCTCGTCTAAAAGACATGAAGCATTACCAAATGGTAGAAGAAAGTTATAAAAATGGAAAGTTTCATAGCTACAGTGCTCAAGAAGGAACGTTAAAAATACAATTTGATGAAGGTGAACCGTATTTTGTCTTCAAAAAATTAGTGAAGCCTGATATTAGAATGTCACATTTCGAATTTAACGATCAAGGTTTTGAACTGGAGTTAGAATTTATTAGTTCTATTATTAATCCCAACCATGTTGCTTCAATGATTCAACTCAAATTATTATCACGTAATAAAAAAGAATTTATTTATATACCTTTAACTATGAATAATCAGACTAGATTTAAGTTTAAGGCAGATTTAAATGATTTGATGCCTTATCTCATAAAAGAAAAAGTCTGGGATGCACATCTAGAGATGCGTGTGGATAATATGACCATTGAGAAACGTATTGGCAATAAACGTGTTAAGTACCCGTATAGTAAGGAAACGAGCACAATTACCCAATATAACAATCGGTATTATCGATTTACACCATATTTTACGAAAGACTTCGATAATTTATCATTTTATATAACGAGCAACAAATTAAATGAAATGTTAGCTGTTGAAATTAAGGATAAACAGACAATACAACTACGCAGCTTAGAATTTAACTATATTCTATCTGAAGGGATGACAGCTGTCATCTTACCTCATATGTTTACGTATGGTTATTTAACGTCTGTGACTACAAAAGACACACTTACTTATCATCTGTCTGTTGGAGAAAAAGTGAAAGATAAAGATCTGAAAAAGAACTTCAAAATTGAAACGCCCCATTTAGTTTTAAAATACTAGTTGGTATATAATAGTAAGTGAGTTAAAGAAATATTAGCTGACTTACTATTTTTTTTAATCGAATGTTATTGATAATGATTTTCAATTATAGTAAGTTTGAAATGAATGATTTTTATATCTTAATTTAATAATAATTAATTTATATATAGATTGTCTTTTAGATTCATGTGAAGAGGGAGTTACCGATGACAAAAAGTAAAATAGATGTTAAAGATTTAATTAATATAGGACTCTTTACGGCAGTATACTTCATTTTTATAGCACCACCGGGTATTTTAGGTATTATACCTATCTTTATGTTGTTACTTCCTGCAATGATAGGGCTAGTAGGTGGCATACCTGTGATGTTACTTATTACCAAAACGCAGAAATTTGGTGCATTAACGATTTGTGGTGTTGTCGTAAGTTTATTATTAGCAATCATGGGGCATCCTTGGATGGCTTTGATTTTAAGCGTGCCAGTGATTGTGATTGCAGATATGGTTATGGCGATGGGCCAATATAAAAGTTGGAAATTAAATAGTATAGGTTATATTATTTTTTCATTTTGGCCAATAGGTAATTTACTACCGTTTTATTTTATGAGAAATTCATATTTAGCTTTTATTCAAGACAAATATGGTACAGATTATGAAGCGACAGTAGAAGGATTGTTTTCTATTGGTATGATTCCCATTATTCTTATCACTACAATTATTGGTGCTTGGATAGGTGCATACATTGCTAAAGGCATTTTGAAAAAGCATTTTAAGCGGGCAGGTATTATATAAAATGTATAATCAAGTATTAAGTCAAAATCATATATTTAACTTTGATCCAAGGATAAAAATTGGACTCATGCTAATTATTTCACTCATTTCACTAACAGGTGGCGTAACGGGTCAGGGCATATTTATCAGATTGATTATAATGGTGATTCCCGTCTTATTATTGATTGTGATAGGGAAATATAAGATTGGCATTGCCTGTATTGTGCTAACCGTAGCTGCTTGGTATGGTGAAGCATTTGTGTCTATTGAACAAAGCCAAGTTGCAACATTACTCGTGTTTGTACCTTCTGGAATTATTACAAGATTTTTGCCTTCTTTAGCCATGGGTTACTATATATTTAAGACAACACAAGTAGAAGTGCTTATTTTAGGTTTAGAACGCATGAAGTTATCTAGAAAAATAACTATCCCAATTGCTGTTATGTTTAGATTTATACCCACAATAAGAATGGAATCAGCATCCATTAAGGATGCAATGAAAATAAGAGGGATTTCTTTACGGTTTGCGTTTAAAAAACCAATGCAATATATCGAGTATCGTATTGTACCTTTATTAAATAGTGTGATTAAAATAGGGAATGAATTGACTATCGCATCCATTACTCGTGGATTGAATTTGACACATAAAAGAAGTTCTATTGTGACGTTGAAAATACGTTGGCTTGATTGGTTATTCATAGTTGGCACACTGCTTTTATGTATAACTTACTATATAGTGTGAGGTTAAAATATGATTCAATTTGAAAATGTATCATTTAATTATGACAATAGCGAAAAAATCTTAAACGATATAAACCTTACTATTAATGATGGTGAGGTTATTTGTTTAACTGGTGCATCAGGTTGCGGTAAAACCACCATAACACGATTATTGAACGGGACGATACCACACTTCTTTCATGGAGAGATAGATGGTCGTATCATTGTGAATGGTAAAGACATTACTAAACAATCTATTTATGAGGTTTCACAAGTAAGTGGCTCAGTCTTTCAAAATCCACGCTCACAATTTTTCTGCTTAAATACAACAAGTGAACTTGCTTTTGAGCCTGAGAATTTTGGTGTGGAGCCAAACGAAATTAATACACAAATTGCTAACAGCGCCTATGAATTTAATATTGAACATTTATTGGATAGAGGTATATTTAATCTTTCTGGTGGAGAAAAACAGTTAATAGCATGTACGACGATTCAAGTGAGTGGTCACGATATCATTATTTTAGATGAACCTTCATCAAATTTAGATTTCAAAACAATCAGCAAACTGCGAAAAATGTTAAATATATGGAAGCAAGAAGGTAAAACCATTATTATAGCTGAACACCGTTTGCATTATTTAATGGATGTTGTTGATCGCTTTATCATATTGGCACAAGGCACAATGCGTAAACAATATGACAAGGATACATTTAATAAACTGAGTCATGAAACATTGGCAGAGTTAGGATTGAGAACAACACATTTAGATAAAATGAAACCTAAAGTTCATCACAATGTCGCATGTGGTACGTTAACGTTGAAAGATTTTAATTTTAAATATAAACCTAGATTACCTTTATCAATTAATATACCTAAAATTGAACTAAATAAAGGTAAAGTGACAGCAGTTATAGGGCATAACGGTTCGGGAAAATCTACATTTGCACGATGCTTAACAGGTGTGGAACGTAAATTCAAAGGGAAAGTTGATAATGATGAAGTTACTTTGAAGCGGGGACATAGATTAAACAATGTCTATTTGGTGTTTCAAGATGTAAATAATCAACTTTTTGCAGAAAGTGTTGGTGAAGAATTACGTTTAAGTCATGCTGATTTAGATGACGAAACAATTCAAAAACAGTTACAATATTATGGTATTTCTCAGCACATTGAACGGCATCCTTTATCATTATCAGGAGGAGAGAAACAACGTTTGGCTATTGCAAGTGCAGTAGAAACAAGCCGTGATATACTTATTTTTGATGAACCATCAAGTGGTTTAGATGGTCAGCGTATGCGAGAAATTAGTGGAATCATCGACGATTTAGCAACTAATGGGCATACCATTATAGTGATCACTCATGACTATGAACTATTACTATCGTGTGCCGATGAAATCTTACATTTAGAAAATGGGCACGTTAAAGATCAATATACAATGAATGATGCAATTTTAGGGAAATTACAATCATTTTTTGAAATATAAAGTTATTGAGTGCATGGATAAAGTAGCGCATATGAACGACTAGGATATAAAGAGAATATTAGGGCTAGCGCGCATGCAAAAGAACCTGAGGCATAAATGGATGTCTCAGGTTCTTTTTTGATTTAATTGATAGAAATCATAATGTTAAGTAAAGCAGATTTTGTTAGCTTGAAAATCAAAGGATCTTTAAAATAATGCATTGTTAATTTTAAACGTGGATAATTCGTTCTGTTTATTTGTTTTAATAGTGATTTATCTATATAGGTTTGGTTTATATTTTGAGGTATTAAATTGTTAATCAGACCATATTCACTATTGATTAAACTAGAAAATATTGGAAATGACTTAATGAAATGATGATTGATATTAACTGAAATCGTTGATTCGCTAAGATTATTAAAAAGTAATATATGATAGTGTGTTTTGGTTTTTGTGACGATAGCATAAGGCAGTGTTGTAATTGGTTGCTTATAATAAGGTGATAACAAACCGTAAATATGAACCACTGGCATAGCACTTTGATATTGATTGAACAACATGATGCGATCATAATCATCAGAATAGTAAGGATAGCCAAATCCTCCAATAAGTTGATTAAATTCAATAAGAAATTGAGTTATTGCGACATGTGTTTCTTGTTTAGAGTAGTGATAGCAACTTTTTATTGCACTATGGGTAAGGTGATTGAATATCAATTTTTTAGCATGCTTAGAACCTAAACTGTGAATAAACAATACGATACGTGCTTTTAAATCAAGGTCCTGTTGTATAGGTGAAATTTTTTGTGTGATTAACTCTGCTAAAGATATTAAATCTAAGTTAATAAATTATAAATCAGTTTCTAACAATGACATAAAGCGACGAATTTGTAGTATATTAGCACTGTTTTCAATAATCTTATCAATTATCACACCAATTTTTATTTGTGGGTAAGACTGTTTGATATTGTTAATCGATTCAGTCATCGACTTAGCTTCATTAAAAGTTAAATCTAACTGTAATGTAATATGATTTAAGTTATTTTTTAATTCAAGCAATAATTTACGCAAAAAAGTACTAGATTGATTTGTTAAAAATTTAGACGTAATTTTAAGCGTAATGTGATAATTTCTATCAATGAGTTGGTGTATAGATGTTAATACTTGTTGTAATTTAAAGGCATTTAAATGAATGATTTGCGTATCTAATATAGATATATTTATTTTTGGAAATACAAGGATATCATTTTGTTCTGAAATCATAGCATCAAAGTGTACTAAGTCATCAAGTCTTTCTAATTGTATGAATGTATGAGGTTCATTAAAAGTATCGCTAAAAGATAATGTTGATAAGTTGAGTGTCTTTGCAATGTGGTCTACACGTTTAGCTGACTTTTGGATTTGTGCAAAATAGTGAATCGTTTTAGCTTGATCTATATCAATTTGTTTGGGCTCGTTATAGTATTCTTGCCTAAAATTATAAATATATTTTTTGGGTGGCATCTGAATGTAATATTTGAAATGTTTTGAATACGTACTTACATTTGTAAATTGATATTTGATAGCCACATCATAAATACTTTGATCATTTTGTATTAAATCAAATAATGATAAAGCAATTCTTAATGAAGTAGTGTAATGCTTAAAGTTCATATTTAGAATACTGGAAAATAATATTGAGATATATGATTGTGAAATATAAAATGCTTTAGATACATTCTTCGTACTTATTTTATGATAGATATTGTTATGTATATATTCAGTTATTTGCTGCAATAGCGGATGTTTGGTATTAAGTGGTGGAATATAAACTGTATTTAAGGTTACTTTAGCTTCTTTAATTAAAAAGTCAATGATATTTGAAATATAAAGACTTGCAGTGTTTTCATCTTGTAAGGGTAAGTGCAAATTCTCTAGTATTAAATTTCTAAACTGTTCTACAAGTTTGATGTGATTGAAATCAAAGTAAGAGGTTGAAAGACAGGTATCTTTTTCAAAAAATAATTGTAAAGGCAAACTTAGTTCTACTAAATCTTGTACATCGAACATTTGAAATAGATCAGCGTTGTTAATGATGATCCCGTCTTCAATGGTAATCGTTGATCCATTTAAATTGATTTTACAAGGTTTATTTAAGGGGAGTAGTATAATAACTTTGTTTATACATCTTTTTAATTCAGTTGTGTAATGATTTCTAATTGATAAGGAACTAATCACAAATATCACCTTTGCCTAGATAAATAACGATTGATTTAGATAATAATATTATTATTGTACAACTTCATTGTTTGAAAATGTTGAATATCTAAATTTATTAATATAAAGACTATTTGAAATAATTAATGAGGGGTGAATTTATTTATATTTTAGATTTTGTACAGATGGTATTAAAAAGTTGGGGTGTTGGATTAATAAAAAGATGTCTAAGAAAACTTGAAGCGAGGAAATTCAAAATTTGTTTGGTAGCGCTTGCAAAAACAAAGATTAGTTCTTATAATGTATATATTGACTTGTAAAAGTCTACAGTATAACTTAAACGTTTAAGGTGAGAGAGATGAAAAATAATAAACCTACTTTGCATGACGTAGCTCGTGTGGCCGGTGTATCCATTGCCACAGTATCAAACGTGTTGAACAATAAAAGTTCTGAATTAAGTGATAAAACCAAAGATAAGGTGCTAAATGCCATAGAAACATTGAACTATGAACCTAATCAATTTGCTAGGGGATTAAAGACAGGACGTTCCAATATTATTGCATTTATTATCCCAGACCAAAATCCTTTTTTTACAGAAGTGTTAACTGAGATAAGCCACGAGTGTCAAAAACATCATCTACATGTTGCCGTTGCATCTTCAGAAGAAAATGAAGACAAACAACAAGATTTAATAGAAACATTTGTATCACAAAATGTAAGCGCTATTATACTTGTGCCAGTGAAATCAAAATTTCAAATGAAGCGTGAGTGGTTGAAAATACCGATAATGACGTTGGACAGAGAGCTTGAATCTACAAGCCTACCGTCTATAACCGTTGATAATGAAGAAGCGGCTTATATTGCAACAAAACGTGTTTTAGAAAGTACATGTAAAGAAGTGGGATTACTACTTGCGAATCCTAATATTAGCACTACAATCGGCAGGAAAAATGGCTATAATAAGGCTATTTCCGAGTTTGATTTAAATGTTAATCCGTCATTAATTCATTATAGTGATCAACAATTAGGGACAAATGCTCAAATCTATAGTGGTTACGAAGCTACGAAGACTTTGCTAAGTAAAGGGATTAAAGGAATTGTTGCTACGAATCATTTATTACTGTTAGGCGCGTTACAAGCCATAAAAGAAAGTGAAAAAGAAATTAAAAAAGATGTTATTATCGTGGGTTTTGATGATAGTTATTGGAATGAAATTTATACACCTAAACTTACAGTAATATCTCAACCAGTTAAAGAAATGGGTCAGGTTGCAGCAAAAATGATTTATAAATTGATTAAAGGTAAGGATGTAACGTCAATCAAACTATCGACAAAATTGATTATCCGTGAATCGTGTTCATTTAATAAAACTTAAAAAATCCATGACTATATGGGTTTTTATTGAATTTAACTTAAACGTTTAAGTAAAAGATGGTTAATCATAAAGGGGGAAATTAATTTGGATACTTCAAGTAATAGCGTGAGAGAAAAGACTTGGATGGGAGTACCGAGAATCATATTTGCAGCGCTCATTGCAATATTCATTTTCATGACAGGTGATGGCATCGAACAAGCATTTTTATCAAAAAACATTGTTGATTTAGGTTTTTCAAGCGGACAAGCATCACTTGTATTCACAGTATATGGTGTCATGGTAGTCGTCGGTTCATGGTTAGCGGCAGTTTTATCAGATGTCTATGGTCCGAGAAAAGTGATGGTTCTAGGAACAGTTATTTGGTTAGTATTTCACATATTATTTTTAGTTTTTGGGCTTGGTTTAGAAAATTACAGTATGATGTTGCTCATGTACGGTATTAGAGGATTAGGTTATCCTTTATTTTTATATGGATTTTTAGTGTGGGTAACATATATTACGAATAAAGCGCGGTTGGCAACTGCTATAGGTTGGTTCTGGGCAATGTTCTCAGTAGGTATGGGTGTGATTGGTACATATTTACCAAGCTTTACTATCCCTCATATAGGATTTATGGGCACACTTTGGATGTCTGTCATCTGGATCGGGGTAGGTGGATTAATTGCATTCTATGTCGTTGGCAAGAGAAATATTAAACCTAATGTGGATAAGCCTATTAAAGAAAGATATGTAAAAGTACTTAAAGAAGTGGGGATTGTCTATAAAAATCCAGATATTATTAAAGTGTTTGTAGTTAGGATTATTAATCAGCTTTCTCTATTTGGATTAGTCGTTATTTTCCCTGTTTTATTTACAGATACGATTGGTTTTACAATGCAACAATGGCTATGGACATGGGGAACGATGCATATTACTTGTATTGTAGGAGATGTCGTATGGGGTATTGTAGCGGATAAGATTGGATGGAAACGCCAAGTCATGTTATTTGGTTGTATAGGATGTGGCATTACAACGTTACTTTTCTATTATTTACCAATATTGAGTGGAGATATATTTGCTATTGCTATTTTATGTGCAGTGTTATTTGGTATTACGCAGTCAGCATTTGTTCCAATTTTTGCAATTTTTACTGCATTAGAACCTGAACATATTGGTGCAACGTTATCATCACATAATTTAGCTGCAGGTTTGAGTAATTTTGCTGCACCAGCCATTGCAACACTGTTCTTACCAATATTTAATGAAGTTGGTGTCGTATGGGCATTTGCAATTTGTTATTTCGTGGGTGCAGTGATTACTTACTTTATAAAAGTACATCAACCGGGTATAGATGATCGTAAAGTAACTGAAATGAATAAACAAACACAAACTAATTAGTAAAGGAATGATTTTAGTGGAAGAGGTCGTTCTAGGTATCGATTTAGGTACAAGTGCAGTTAAAACAATCGCAGTTAATAGAGATGGGCAAGTAGTTGGTCAAATGAGTGAACCATTGACATTAATTCAAACTGAACCTGGTTATAATGAACAAGATCCAGATTCGTGGGTTGAAGCGGTTATGAAAAGCATTAAAGAACTGCTTAAGTTAGATGAGTTGAAAAATAAAAAAATATCTGGCGCATCGTTCTCCGGACAGATGCATGGATTAGTAGCACTGAATCACCAAGGCGAACCAATTAGAAATGCAATCTTATGGAATGACACAAGAACGACACAACAATGCCAATCAATCAAAAATCAGTTTGGAGAAACATTGCTGAAAAATCCAATACTAGAAGGATTTACTTTACCTAAATTATTGTGGCTACAAGAGAATGAACCAACACATTGGCAAGCATTAGATGTGTTTTTACTACCTAAAGATTATGTTAGATACAAAATGACTGGTGATATTTCAATGGAATATAGTGATGCTGCAGGTACGTTATTATTGAATACAGATACAAAGCAATGGGATACACGAGTAGGTGAACAATTAGCAATAGGTGATATATATCCTAAGTTAATTAATTCGCATGATTTTGTTGGTAATTTAACAGAAGATGTAAAAGCAGCATTAGGGCTTGATAATGATGTCGCTGTATTTGCTGGCGGAGCTGATAACGCTTGTGGCGCCTTAGGAGCAGGGGTTATAAATGAAGCACAGGCTTTATGCAGTATAGGAACGTCTGGTGTTGTATTAACTTGCTCACAAGAAAATGAAAAATCATTAGGAAACAATATACATTATTTTAATCATGCATTGCCTCAAATGACATATACAATGGGGGTGACTTTGAGTGCAGGAGATAGCTTGAATTGGTTAAAACGTACAATGTTTGATGATGAATCCTTTGATGATATTGTGCAACAGGCTGCCGAATCTCAAATTGGTGCCAATGGTTTACTATTTGCCCCATATTTACAAGGTGAACGTACACCTCATGGTGATGCATATATAAGAGGCAGCTTTATTGGTTTAAGTAGTAATACAGTTAAGGCTGATTTTGCACGAGCAACAATTGAAGGGATCACATACTCGCTTTATGAATCGTATCGATACATGATGCAAGCGAACAGTAACAGTAATCGTGTTATTTCGATTGGTGGAGGATCTAAAAGTAATTTTTGGTTACAGCTTCAAGCTGACGTCTTTAACGCAGAGGTCACACCTTTGAAATATGAGGAGGGACCAGGTATGGGTGCAGCAATGCTGGCAGCTTATGGATTGGGTTGGTTTAAATCTATGGAAGACTGTGTAGATGCTTTTATTGAATATGATAAAACGTATTATCCAAACCTGGAAAACCATAAAAAATATGAACAGTATTATAACGTTTATAGACAAATTTATGAACAAACACAGACATTAACGCAACAATTATTAACTATTAAATAATATAGGAGGAGTACAATTATGGAAAAAAATATACCAGAAACAATGAATATCTCATTATTAAATAAGCCATTTGATATGGAAATGAAAGAAGTTAAAGTGCCGAAGATAGGCGCAACAGATGTCTTGGTAAAAGTGATGGCTGTAGGGGTATGTGGCTCAGACGTACATTATTATGAGCACGGACGTGTAGGTGAATTTGTAGTTGAAAAACCTCTCATTCTAGGACATGAGTGTTCAGGTGTAGTGACCGATGTAGGTAGTAATGTAACAAGATTTAAAGTCGGGGATAGAGTAGCGATTGAACCTGGTGTGCCTTGTGGTGAATGCGAGTATTGTAAATCAGGAAAATACAATCTATGTCCGGATGTAGAATTTCTTGCAACACCGCCAGTTGACGGTGCATTTAGTCAATATATCAGCCATCCTGAGGGCTTTTTATTCCATATACCAGAAGCATTATCATACGAAGAGGCAACCCTTAATGAACCATTTTCTGTAGGTGTGCAAGCTTGTAAAAGAGCCAATGTTCAACCAGGCTCAACAGTGGTTATTATGGGAATGGGACCAGTAGGGCTCATGGCAGTTGTGGCAGCCAAGGCATTTGGTGCTACAAAAATTATTGTATCTGATCTTGAAAAAATACGTCTAGACGAAGCATTAAAATTAGGTGCAACACATGCAATTAATATTAAAGAAGAAGGTGTGGCTACACGAATTAATGAAATTACAAAAGGTAAAGGTGTTAATTATGCATTTGAGACAGCGGGTAACCCAATTGCTCTACAAAATGCTTTAGCTGCTTTAAACAATGGTGGTACATTAGCTATTGTTGGTTTACCTCAACAAGAAAATATTGAGTTAAACATTCCTTTTATAGCAAATCATGAAATCAATATTGTAGGTATTTTTAGATACGCAAATACGTATGATATGGGTCTAGAAATGTTGGCGTCCACATCAGCAGATTTAAACACGATGTTCACGGATGCTTATGATTTAAATGAGGCAAAAGAAGCGATGGAACAGGCGAGAACGAATAAGAGTGGATCATTAAAAGTAATGGTTTATCCTAATGGTAAACCTGAATAAATTGATTATAAATAGAAGAACTAAAGTCACAGCCTGAATGTGACTTTAGTTCTCTTTTTAATGCACACACAATTAAGCGCACATTTTAAGAATGTAGTTTTATATCATAGATTAAAATGGGTGCATAAAGTTTAATTCTGGGAATGGAATATAACTATGATAATTAACGGCACATCACAAGCCTCGATATAAACACACACATTCTATATGAATATTATATAACTTATAATGTATCTTTACAATATTAAATCAAAAAAATTTTAAAGATAAAACGATTTTAATTGCGATAAATACTAATTACTGCTATAAAGTATTCATGATGACGTCGCATTATCATTAAGTGCACGTTTATTTGCTTTATATATATAAAGCGATTGATTTATATATGAAGATTAGAGAAGAAATGATTAAAAATAAAGTGAATAATCCATTGAATACTGAATTACTAAAAATATTAACAAAAGTAATCTGACTCAGGGCCATTAGAAAAACAGAACCGGTTGTTTAAATTTCAAGTAAGTCGAATGAAAATAGTAGGATTGCAATGATTATTAAATAACCCAGTGCTATGAAGAACAAGTTTAATAAATCTACCAGAAAAAGTTTTTTCATATCAACCAGCCTCCTTTTTACTATGCTATAACCGTTTTAAGATTATATAATCTGCATAGGTGCAATTTTAAAAATTCTTAATATTTAGCATGTTAACTATAATTAAAGTGTTTATATGAATCGAATGATTGAAGACATTAAAAAATTTAATTAATTAGGTTTAGTAAGCTATATATAGAATTTGAGTAAAAACGGTTTTGATTGATTAAATTGGTGATAAATAGTAAGTAAGTTTGATTTTTGGATGAAGGGGAGGTTAATGATGTATAAAGCGATTATTTTTGATGTGTATGGCACTATTTTTGATATATCTTCACTTGAAAAGCATATGGACCAATTTGATGAAGCGCAAGCATCTTCTATCTCACAATTATGGAGAAAAACACAATTACAACATATGTTTTTAAAACAAATTATGCAACGTTATATCACTTTTGATGATTTAACTAAAGATGCTTTGCGATATACGTTAGATGAACACAAAGTACAATATAATAGAGAAGATATTAATCAATTGTTTGATGCTTTTTTAGATCTAGACTATTTTAAAGAAATACCAAGAGTATTTTCGGATTTAAAAGCTAAAAATATAGATATAGGTGTGCTATCGAATGGTAATGATAGCATGTTAATGCCTTTAGTTGATAATTCGAAAATCAGTGAATATATTGACACTGTCATGAGTGTGGACGAAATTAAACAGTATAAACCAAGTCCTGCGAGCTATGCTTTAATATTAAATTATTATCATTTGACTAGAGAAGAGATTTTATTTGTTTCCTCAAATTCATGGGATATTACAGGTGCTGCAAACTTTGGTTTTGATACCGTTTGGATAAATCGTGACAAAGTACAATTCGATTATAATGGCCAATCTCCTACGATGACTGTGAGCAATCTTAATGAGTTAGTTAAATGGTTAGAAATGAATAAATAATAAAATAACATTGTGAAGTTTAGTGAAAATTTTGGATTACTTTATGTTGATAGTTGTTATAAGTGAATTTAATATTGACTGAAGAAGAAATAAACTCTATACCCATTGCCAAATAGAAAAAGAGCTTGAGCCACTTATTTGTGTCCCAAGCTCTTTTAGTACATCTTGTATTAAAAACAATATATTAGATTATTTAAAGTCATTCAAATATTGTGGAAGCATTTGTGTGTAAAGATCAATGAATGTTAAGTACGTATCTTTATATACATATTCGTCAACTTGATGCGCTTGTCCTGTTTCACCTGGACCATACATAACAAATGAGAAATCTTCACCTTTATCTTTCATTAAATAAGACGCATCAGTAGTTGCTGTAGAAGACGTAACATCTAAATCTCTGTTGAAATATTCATCGCCTAAAGATTTTGCTGATTTTAAGAATTCATTGTCACCAGTCGTATATACTGGATCACGATTAACATAAGGATTAACAGTAATATCGGCGTTATCTTCTTTTTCTACTTTTTCTTTTATACTGTTGAATAAGCTTTCGAATTTTTTATTATCATATGCAGGAATGGTACGCATATTAAATAATGATTCTGCGTATTCAGGAATGGAATTCACTTGATCGCCACCATTGATAATCGTTGAATTCATTGTAGGTGTACCTAAAAGTTTACTACGAACATCTACTTTATTATATTCAACATTTAAATAGTGAATAAAATCAACGAGTGGATTAATAGCATTAAATCCAAGTTCTGGCATTGAACTATGTGCGGATTTACCTTTTGAAATCACTTGGATATCCATCGTACCTTTGTGAGTATAAACAATACCATCTTGTGAAGGCTCAGCAATTAATAATGCTTCAACGTCATCCATATAACCTTTTTCATGCAATAAAGCAGCTCCATTACTCGTTACTTCTTCACCAGCAGTGGCCATAAAGCGAATGGTACCTTGATTTAATGTACCTGCTTTTTTAATTTCTATTAAACTAATAGCGAGTGCTGCCAACCCTGATTTCATATCAGCAGAACCACGGCCGTGTAATCTACCCTGATCATCTTCTGTTAATTTAAATGGATCATAGTTCCATTGCTCTGTATCACCTGTTGTAACGACATCCATATGTCCTGAAACTCCAACCACAGGTTTGCCACTTCCAATTTCAGCCACCAAGTTTGCACGTGAAGATTCATCTTCTAATTCTAATATTTCGGAATTAATATCATATTGTTTAAATAGTTTTTGTAAATAATGTGCAACATCTAACTCTTTTTCATTTACGGATTGAATTTCAATGATATCTGATAATATTTTCACGCGTTCTTCATTAGATAATACTGACATGTAAACACTCTTTCAATTGATATATATACAGTAATATATACCACTAACATGCATTTTTAAAACGCATAGGAGAAGTGAGTTGATGTCGTAATGACGTGTTTTATTTGCTTAAGTCAAGTTGATAAAATGCAAGATCTAACCATTTATCGAACTTATAACCAACATTTTGTATCGTACCTGAGTGTTGGAAATCGAATTTTTTATGCAAATAAATACTATTGTCGTTTGTAGCATCAATACCTGCAACGAGTGTCTTATAACCTTCAACCTGAGCATGATTTATAAGTTGTTTGAGTAGTTGTGAAGCGATGCCTTTACCTCTATGATGTTCATTTACGTATATAGAATGTTCAATTGAGTATTGGTATGCAGGCCAATCACGGAAAGACCCATAAGTAGCAAATGCAACAGCTTCACCTTGTTCTTCGAAAACAAAAATAGGTTCATTATTTTGAGATTTATTTTCAAACCAAATTTCACGTGATGCTAAGGTCTGTGGCTTATACGAGTATACTGCAGTTGTATTTAAAATTGCATCATTATATATATCTAAAATATTTGGCAAATCACTTTTAGTAGCATGTCTTATCATTATATGACCATCCTTTGTTTTTACTATGTTTCAAATTAAATAATAAAATCATTAAATACCTCAGTGCAAAATTTAGCAAATGTATGTTATAAAAGTTAACATTTAGTAGCATTATACTTCTTTTGGTATAGTTAGATTAAGGTACATCATACATTATAAGTTGTGCTATACTTATTTATAATATTTGAAGAAAAGATGATTTGGAAAAGGAGTTACACGTGTATGAAAAAATGGGGGAATCGACTCATTACCTTAATTGGTGTGCTATTCATATTAGCAGCGATTTATTTATTCGCTAAACCGCATATTGACCAGTATTTACATGAAAAAGAAAGCGAAGAAAAAATAGAAACGTATGATAAAGATGCTGCAAATAAAAAAGAAAACAAACAGGAAATTCCAAAAGATAAATCTGAGATGGTGGGATACTTAACAGTCCCAGATGCAGAAATAAAGACTCCTGTTTATCCAGGACCGGCAACGCCTGAGCTGTTAGATAGAGGTGTTAGCTTTGCAGAAGCGGATGAGTCGCTAGATGATCAGAATATTGCCATTGCTGGTCATACTAATATCGGATCGTCTGATTATCAATTTTCTAATTTAAAAGAAGCGAAAAAAGGCAGTGAAGTGCGCTTTAAAGTAGGCAATAAGAACAATGTCTATAAAATCACAAAAATATTTGATGTCAAACC
This sequence comes from Staphylococcus sp. ZWU0021, assembly GCF_000798895.1. Lineage (NCBI taxonomy): Bacteria > Bacillati > Bacillota > Bacilli > Caryophanales > Staphylococcaceae > Staphylococcus > Staphylococcus sp. ZWU0021. The sequence goes on along the minus strand of NZ_JTLN01000030.1, from coordinate 336,985 downwards.
TGAAGATGTGCAAGTTTTAGATGAACACAAGTCTAGTAAAAAACAATTAACGTTAATTACTTGTGACAACTATAATGAACAAACAAATACTTGGGAAGATCGTAAAATATTTATAGCTGAAGCGGTATAAGTTTAAATAAAAGACCTTATCATAGAAATGATGACACGATACAGATCATTCTTAAGATAAGGTCTTTTTTATTGTATTATTTATCAAAAGCATTGATAAAACGTTTTGTGATTTCTTTCGGTCTTGTTATCGCGCCACCTACAACAGTACAATGAACACCTAAATCTGTTACATCTTTAAACATTTCAGGTGTAATTACATTACCCTCAGCAATGACTTTAGCATTTACATGAGCCAAGACATCTTTTAAAAAATGATAGTTGTTTTCATATAAAATATGACCTTTTGTATATGACGTATACCCACGTAACGTAGTGCCGACATAGTCGAAACCAAGTTCATCTGCATTTTTAGCTTCTTCAAGTGTAGAAATATCCGCCATAATTTCAACGTTTGGTGCTTTATTTCTTATATAGGATACAAGCTCTGATAATGATTCTTTAGGACGAGTTTGTTTGGTTGCATCTAATGCGATGACTTCGCAGTTACTTTCAATTAATTCATCGATCTCTTTACTTGTAGCCGTGATGAAAACGTCAGAATGCGCATAATCACGTTTTACTATTCCAATTACTGGTAAGTCGACTTCTTTTTTGATTTCAATAATGTCTGCTTTAGAATTCGCTCTGATACCAACGGCTCCACCTTCATATGCTGCTAAGGCCATTTTAGACATAATAAAAGATGAATGTAATGGTTCATCTGGTAATGCTTGGCACGATACGATTAATCCCTGTGGTAACATAATTGCACTCTCCATAACTTTAGTAGATTTAATTGAATATTTATATTGTATTAGATTTGTATTTTCAATATAACACAAGAAAATATTAATCAATACATTTCGTTGTTATGAAAAACATTTTCATTTATAATATAATGAAATCAAAATTTGGAAGCAGGGGATTATATGAAATTTGAGAATCGCATTCAACGCTATCATCATTTATTTACAAAAACAGACAAACAAATTGTTGAATATATTCAAAGTAATCATTTTGATGATTCATTTTCAACAATCAATTCATTGGCGCATGCGATTGGAACATCGCCAGCAACGATTACGCGCTTTAGTAATAAATTAGACTATGATAATTTCCAAGATTTAAAATTTAATTTACAGCAAGAAATGACGGATAAAGTGATAGAAAATAGTCCGTTGATTCAGCGTATTCATAAATATCATCAAGATATTATCCAACAAACTGGTGAATTTATATCTGATGAAAAAATTCAAAGTTTTGTAAATCAAATCATGAGAAGTAGACAAATTATTTATGCGGGTTTAGGTAGTTCTGGTTTATCTGCGACAGAGTTTTATTACAGAATGATGCGCATGGGATTAAAAGGTAGTGTATCGACAGATGCGCATCAAATGAAAATATTTGGATCATTATTAACAACTTCTGATACATTTGTTGCCATTTCAAATAGTGGGGAAACTGCTGAGTTAATTGCAGCAGCTGAAGTGGCACACGCGCGTGGGGCCTATGTGGTTGCTATAACAAATTACGAAGGTAGTACATTGACGGAATGTGCAGACTTGGTATTAATTACTACGGCTCAATCAAGAATCAATGATTCAAGATTTATCAATACACAAATAGCGACACTTTTTTTAATAGATATTGTAAGTTATTTACTGTTAGATGACGATTATATGCATAATGTCTATCAACATACGAAAAAGACTGTGCTGAATGAATAGCATTTTATATGTAGGATGTTGTTACTTAAAAGCGCACTTTATCAAACCATATTTGGTTTTGATAAAGTGCGTTTTTTTTAATTATTAAAATTGTGAAACTGCACCAAATAGTGAAGCATGATTCTTAGTGTGTGTCGTTTTAATTTCGGCATGACCATATTCAGGTGGAAGGAAATTCTGAATTTTAGGAACGATATATTTAAGTAAAGTTTGATCTTGAGCAGAAATCCCTCCACCAATCAGAATTAAACCAGGATCATACATGATTTGTATTTGTGCTAGGCCTTCTGCAACATTAAAGCTCCATTCATTTAGAATATCTAAGGCGAGTTCATTGTCTTGATCCGCCAATTTAAATAGCATTGGCACATCATCGCTATAAGGGAATGATTTGGATTTCATTAAAAATTTAAGTGCTGTAGTAGAAGCGCGTTGTTCAAATGTTAATTGATCTTCAGAGCGATATAGTAGGTAGCCAATCTCATTGGCACGATGACGTGTGCCATTGTATAAACCTAAAGTTTGATTATAAAAAGCACCACCAATACCAGTTCCCAAAGTAAGACAAAAAATGTTATCTACATCATATTGATGAAAATAAAGTTCTCCTAATAAAGCCGCATTAACATCATTGTAAATTTTGACATCCGCATTGAGTGATGCTAACAGTTTGGGGAAATTTGTGCCCCTAAAATTAGGAATGGTAGGGCCAGTATAATCAACCACGCCATTGGTTTCATCTATTACACCTGCGCTGGAAATGCCTACATGCAGTGGTGAAAGTTTATAGGTCATTTGAAAATGTTTAACAATGTCATAAACTTTGTCAACGATGTATTCATTGGTATTATTCGGTGTGGGTATTTTTTGATAATCTACAAAATTTAAGCCGTTATCTAAAACAGCAGCTTTGATATCAGTGCCTCCGATATCAATTGCGACTTTATAATCCGTCATTTATATTGCCTCCTGTAATGTATTCAAATATATATGTATCATTTTTAAATTTAAAAGTGTAGCTATAATAACTTTGAAAAATATTTTCATTGAAATTTAGTATAAATGATGAATTTTTTCGAAATGCTATTGATACACTTTATGGTAGCGTTTACAGTTTGAACTGTAAATAGTATTAAACAAACACTTTTCAACTTGGATAAAGGAACACAGGGTTTTTAACAGAAAAATACTCATAAAAGCAAACGGAGGTTTATTTCATGGAAGATAAATTTAAAGGATTATATGCAGCATTATTAGTACCATTTGATGAAAATGGACAAGTGAAAGAAGAAGGGTTAGCACAAATTGCCAAAAATGCGATTGAGACAGAAAAATTAGATGGCTTATATGTTAATGGTAGTTTAGGTGAGAATTTCTTGCTCAGTAAAGAACAAAAGAAACAAGTCTTCAAAGTCGCAAAAGAAGCGGTCAATGACGATGTGAAAATGATTGCGCAAGTTGACTCATTAGACTTAAATGAAGCGATTGAACTTGGTAAGTATGCTACAGAACTTGGGTATGATGCGATATCTGCAGTCACACCATTCTATTATCCATTTTCATTTGAAGAAATTAAAGACTATTATTTTGAACTTATTGAAGCTACACAAAATAACTTAACTATTTATGCAATTCCAGATTTAACGGGTGTAAATATTTCGATTGAACAATTTGGTGAACTTTTCAACCATGAAAGAATCATTGGTGTGAAGTATACAGCGCCAAACTTCTTCTTATTAGAAAGAATTCGTAAAGCTTTTCCAGATAAATTAATCTTATCAGGATTTGATGAAATGTTAGTTCAAGCAGCAGTATCAGGCGTAGATGGTGCAATTGGTTCAACCTATAATGTCAATGGTGTGCGTGCAAGACAAATATTTGAAAAAGCGCAAAATGGCAATATTGCGGAAGCTTATGAAATTCAACACGAAACCAATAATATTATCGAAAATGTATTATCTATGGGGATTTATTCTACGTTAAAAGAGATTTTAGCATCACGTGGTATTGACGGTGGCGTACCTAAACGTCCATTTAAACCATTTAACGAAGCAAACAGAAGTAAATTAGACAAACTGATTAAAGACTATAATTTATAAGACATCGCGTAAGGGGATGAAGTAAATGCAACAAGTAGGTTTTGGGACGTGGAACTGGGTAGCTGTAATAGTTTATCTCGTATTAATGTTATTGGTGGGTGCGTATTTTACAAAACGAGCAAGTCAAAACACAGATAGTTTCTTTACAGCTAGTGGCCGTTTGCCTTCGTGGGCAGTTGGGTTCTCTATCTATGCAACGACATTAAGTGCGATTACATTTATGTCGACACCAGAAAAAGCATTTTTAACAGATTGGTCTTACATAGCTGGCAATATCGCTATTGTAGCTATTATTCCATTGTTAATTTATTTTTATGTACCATTCTTTAAAAAATTAAAGGTGACATCAGCTTATGAATATTTAGAAGCACGATTTGGGCCGAGTGTCCGTGTGATTGGGTCGTTGCTATTTGTATTGTTCCATTTAGGAAGGGTAGCTATTGTGATTTATTTACCGACGCTAGCGATTACTGCGGTTTCTGATTTAAATCCTTATGTCGTAGCGAGTCTAGTAGGGATATTGTGTATTCTTTATACATTCCTTGATGGTTTTGAAGGTGTGGTATGGAGTGACTTCATTCAAGGGGTCATCCTATTAGGTGGTGCTGCAGCAATCATTATCTTGGGTATTGTACATATCAAAGGTGGTATGGGAACTGTAGTGACGGACGCGCTAGATCATAAAAAATTAATCAGTGCAGATAATTGGAAGTTTAATACTGCCGCGGCAGCAATTCCTATTATTTTCTTAGGGAATATATTTAATAATTTGCATCAATATACTGCAAGTCAAGATGTTATACAACGTTATCAAGCATCTGAATCCATGTCTGAAACGAAAAAATCATTATGGATGAATGGTGTTTTGGCATTGATTTCAGCCCCATTATTTTATGGTATGGGGACAATGCTTTATTCCTTCTACACACATGAAAGTGCTTTGCCAGAAGGTTTTAATACATCATCGATTGTACCTTATTTCATACTGACAGAAATGCCACCATTTATTGCCGGATTACTTATTGCAACAATATTTGCAGCTGCACAATCTACAATTTCATCAAGCTTAAATTCAATTTCAGCTTGTTTATCTGTCGATATCTAACATAGATTTTTCGGTAAAGGTAAAGAGAAAGACGAAGTTACTTTTGCTAGATGGATGATTATACTTTCTGGTTTATTTGGATTTGGTATGTCTATCTACTTAATTGCTTCAGATTCTAATGACTTATGGGATTTATTCCTATTAATTACGGGCCTTGTAGGTGTGCCATTGGCGGGTGTATTTGCTGTAGGTATCTTTACGAAACGAACAAATACCCTAGGCGTTATATGCGGTTTGGCGTTAGGTATTATCTTCGCTTATATCTTCAATGGTATTGGCGGTGGCAATTCGCCATTCTTTGTATCCATTATTTCATTCCTAGTTGCATTTATCTTCTCTTATCTAATCAGTATTGTAATACCTGGTAAGAAAAAAGATATTGTTGGCTTAACTATTTTTGATATTAAAGAAAAATCAAATTACGTTTCTAAAATACATGTGAAGAAATAGATAAGTAAAGCTTATCAGTGTAGTACACACTGGTAAGCTTTTTATTAATTTCAAAAATATTAATGTATTTTTGTTAACAGCTTAGACAGAATGGAAGTTGGTGTTTCTTAAGGGATTTTAAGCAATTAAATGTTTTTAGGCAAACAATCAATGCTATAGAAAATGCTAAATATGACCCTTCATTGTCATTAGCATTTAAACTCGCGAAGTTATTTGATGTGACAGTAGATGAACTTTTTTTGAAATAAATATGAAAAATTAAATAATTTTAAAAAGATTTAGTTAAATTAGGCAAAAAATTTTCAATTTGAGTCATATGCGATTAATATATACTTATTAAATTTAAAAAAGTGAGGTACTGACCAAATGTCTACATTAGTCATTATTGCACATCCAGATATTAGCAATTCAACTGTGAATAAGCATTGGAGAGATGCACTTTCTAAGATAGGTGAGTCTGTCACAGTACATGAAATCTATCCAGAATATCCACATGGCAAAATTGATATCGAAAAAGAACAAAAACTGATAGAAGCGCATGATCATATTATTTTTCAATATCCATTATATTGGTATAGTTCTCCACCATTAATGAAACAGTACTTAGATGAAGTCTTTACACATGGTTGGGCATATGGTTCTAAAGGAGACGCCTTAAAAGGAAAGAATATAGGATTGGCGATTTCTATTGGGTCAATAGCAGAAGCCTATACACCAGAAGGTAATGTGAAATTTACAATTGATGAATTAGTGAGTCCGATGATTGCAACGACACGATTTGTATCTGCAAACTATGTTGGTGCGCATAAGCTATACAGTGCATTTACTATTGCGCCTAGTCAATTAGAAGAGAATACGCAAGATTATTTGAACTTTATTCAATCATTAAACAAGTAATTAAAGATAATCTAAGACAAATTTTTTCGTTTATGGTTATATTTAACATGATTAAATTGAAGCGGTAAAGTATAGGTATTTATAATATGGGTTCATACCTACAGGGTGGAACAAGCGAAATCTTATTAAAAGGGATTGCTGTTTGACTCTGTTTTTTTATGAATTCAGCTATTATGTAAGGGATTTACTTTGAATCAAACTACAATGTCGATATAATAATAGATAAACATATAAATTTAAAGATTTGAGGGGACACTATGATAAAAGCAATTGCAGTTGATATGGATGGTACATTTTTAAATACGCAAAAAACATACGATGAAGAACGATTTGAACGTATATTTCAGCAATTAAAAACGCAGCAGATTAAGTTTATAGCTGCTAGTGGTAACCAATATGCGAAATTGAAATCAATTTTCGGAGAACGAGCGATGTACTTTGTGGCAGAAAATGGTGCGGTTATTTATGAAGGGGATAAATTATATGATTATCAAACATTCGATAGAGACTTTTATCAGCAAGTGGTAGATTATTTAAATATTGAAAGAGGTATCAATAACTTAATTGTATGCGGATTAAGTAGTGCCTATATTTTAAAGGAAAATCCTGAGTCGTTTAAAAAAGATGCACATTTTTATTATCGTCAATTAGAAGAAATTCATTCTTTACAACACTTACCCGAAGATGAGTATGTGAAGATAGCATTTAACATAAATCGTGAGACGCATCCTACACTTGATGAGGATCTTAAAGCGCGTTTTAATGGTAAGTTAGAATTTGTATCTAGTGGACATGATAGTATTGATATCATTATCCCTGGTGTAACAAAAGGGAACGCATTAAAACGTTTATTGAACACATGGCAACTCGACGCGTCAGAATTAATGGCATTTGGTGATGCAAATAATGATTTAGATATGTTGCTATTAGCCGAGCATAGTTATGTGATGGAGAATAGTGAAGATCATTCGTTGTTTGAAGCAGCAAAACATGTGGCACCCTCAAATGATAAGCAAGGTGTGTTAAGCGTGATTGAATCCGAAGTATTAAACAAACCGATTTGATTGTGTTATAAACATATTGTTTTAATACGAATTTCAAAATAGCTATACTACATATATAAATGATTAATTTGAAAGGTAGGTTTCAAAAAGTGATGACTCAAATGCAACAAACGATTTTAGATGCTTTTAATTTTAGACATGCAACAAAACGCTTTGATGCAAACAAAAAAATTTCAGAGAGTGATTTTAATACAATTTTAGAAACGGGGAGACTTTCACCCAGTTCATTAGGCTTAGAGCCTTGGAGATTTGTAGTTATTCAAAATCGTGAAATTAGAGATAAACTTAAAGCAATCAGTTGGGGTGCACAAGGGCAACTTGATACAGCAAGTCATTTTGTATTAATTTTAGCACGCAAAAATGTAACTTCACAATCAGATTACGTACAACATATGATAAGAAATGTAAAAAAATATAGTGAAGCGAGCATTCCAGCTACAGAAAAGAAATTTGATGATTTTCAAACTAACTTTCACATTAATGACAATGACCAATCTTTATTAGATTGGGCGAGAAAACAGACTTATATTGCACTGGGTAACATGATGACAAGTGCAGCATTATTAAATATCGATTCATGTCCAATAGAAGGCTTTGATTTAGATGCGGTCACACAATTTTTAACTGATGAAGGCATTATAGACGAAGCGCATTTTGCGCCATCTGTTATGGTGGCTTTTGGTTATAGAGAAACGGAACCGAAAGATAAAGTACGCCAAACACAAGATGATATCGTAGAATGGTTAGAATAAATGAAGACAAGCTTGGTGCAGTTGCACCAAGCTTTTTATATTATAAATCACGTGCATTCGATTGAATTAAAGCTTTATACCAGTCAAAAGAATCTTTTTTAATACGTTTTTTAGTACCTTGACCGTAATCATCTTGATCTACATAAATGAAGCCATAGCGTTTAGTTATTTCACTCGTTGACATTGATACTAAATCAATAGGCCCCCATGCAAGGTAACCCATTAAATCAACGCCATCTTCAACGGCTCTTTTTGCTTCAGCAATATGTTTTTGTAAATAATCAATGCGATAATTATCATGAATTTGGCCATCTTCAATAGTGTCTTTTGCACCTAACCCATTTTCAACAATGAATAACGGTTTATTATAACGGTCCCACAATTCATTTAAGACGACTCTGAGTCCAATTGAATCGATTTGCCAGCCCCAATCGGATGCTTCTAAGTAAGGATTTTTTATCTACACATGCATCGGATTTCACATGTTTTTGTTGCAATACTTGTAGCAATGATTCATCAGTCACTTCGTTTAGTGACTCATGGTTAATTAACCTTTGGCTGAAAAATTTGAGGTGAGTCATAAATCTGGAGTAGCTTAGGGCATCTTCATTAATGTGTAAATTAAAGTGATAGCGCACAATATCTAAAATACTTTTGGTAATCTTTGTGATTTCATATATATTTGCGATATTTTCATCCATACTTGCGTTGACAATATGCATAGCAATAAATCCAGCCTCATCTTTAGGTAACTGAATATCAAAGCGGCGGTTAATGGTCTCAACTGCGTTTATTGATAAATCATATTCTTTAGGATAGAGTCTGTTGATTTCGTATAATAATGGATTTTTAATAATGTGACCTTCTCTGGTTCTTTTAATAGCGTAATCTATGTGGTCCGTTAGTGATAGGTAAATAGATTCTACATAGGTTTTTCATAAAGCTGATTGGCTTTGATAATAATATCTTGAGTCGTTAATAAGACATTTTGATCGATTTCATTAAGTAACGTGAGCATACGTTCTTGTTCTTCGCTTGTGAGTCTAAAAACTTTATCAATTTTGTCTTTTTCTAGCTCTTGACCATTTTGTTTGCCAAAGGCAATCCCTTTTCCCATGACGATACGTTCTTCATTGTTAATCTTTGAAATAACCACATTGTTATTCAATATTTTAGTAATTTTCATAATAAATATAACATCCCTTATTTATTAACTTAGTAATAAAAATGATTATATATTTAATATAGGGTAGATGTTTATCATAAGTCAAAAAGAAACGCCGATATCGTTTCTGAAAACAATAAAAAGCAGTGCGCATTTAACTTGAATGAACACTGCTTTTGCAATCAATGTCATAACATCTTCCTAGCATCAATTAGTCTTTATCAGCAACGAGATGTGTATTGCTATGAACTAAAATTTCGAAACCTTCTGGTCCAATAAATTGTGTTTCTTGTGCATTTGGTTTATATATTTCTATATGTGTTAAGCCTAAACTTTGGCTATTGTTTTGGCGTAACATATTAGATTGCCAAGTATTAAAAGCAATGTGGTGGTGGTAATGATTAGTTGACATAAATACAGCCTGTGGTAAATCAGAAACGTGGTCTAAGCCGAGTTCGTCGAGATAATAATGACGGGATTGACCTATATCAGCAGCTTTTAAGTGTAGGTGACCAATTTTTGCATCATCTGGCATACCTTGCCATCCATTTTCACTTCTTTGTTCAACTAAGTTATTCGCATCGACTTCGAGCGTATCCATCTTCACTTTATTGTCATTCCAAATCCAACCTGCTTTAGGTCTATCATAATAAATTTCAATCCCATTACCTTCAGGGTCTGCAAAATAGAGCGCCTCACTGACAAGGTGATCGCCACCGCCAACTTGAACACCTGTACTTGCAGCATGATATAAGAAATTACCGAGATCTTGACGCGTCGGTAATAAGAGCGCCATGTGAAATAGTCCTGATTCTCTCATAGAGGGACGACGTCCGTTTTCTATTTCATTTAGTGTTAGCGTATGTCCATGTGCGCCGACATTAAAGGTAACGGCATGATTTGTTTCGTGTTTAATAGTTAACCCTAAAATTTGTGTGTAGAATTTAATCATATTTTTCAAATCTGAGACGTTTAATGTGATATTTGTTACTTGCGTTGCATTTTTATCGTGGAAAGTCATAATTTAGCTCCTTATTCATTACATGTATTTATAATTATTACAAGTTGAATTCTAGTATAAAAAATATACTAAGTCAATACACAAAGCTTGGAAAGTATAAGAAATATATTTGGTGGCATTAAAAGATTCATTTTTGTAAAATGGGTATAACGCAATGTATTAAATCCAAAAGAATAGGATGTTATAGATGACACACTATTATTTTAAAGAAAACTTTTTCAATGCTTCTAGCTCAGCGATAGAAATTTATAATGATAAAGAAGATGTAGTGTTTACCATCGAACTGTTTTATACGTCGGCTGTACAACAAACAATGGCATATTTAGGTAATAACAAGCAGAACTTTGAGATTACAGATGGCCAAGACACCTATGGTGTGTTGCAAGAGGGCGCGATAAGTGGTGCTATTAAAAAACCTTTTAAGACAGTTTGGACAGTTGAAAAGAATAATCAACCCATAGGCCTATTTCGTTCGAAAGTGGGGCTCAAACCAACTATGTATTTTGAAGGGACTCAAGGAGATATAATAAAATTTCAGTCAGGATTTTTTTCGAGAAGTGTAAAGGTGACAGAGAGTAATCAAGAAATTATGCAAACAAAATCAGAGCGATTTGCTTCCAGGCACGATGTGTATATAGAAACGGAAACATATCATCCGACTATGTTAATACTATTGTTCCAAGTGTTTTATGAATTTCAGGAAAAACAACGTAAAAATGCAAACTAGGTTAACAATAGCACAATACCAGGCTAGAACTTGAGATATGGCAAATGTCTCAAGTTCATTTTTTAAATTCAATGGAAATCTGTGGATAGTTAGTGTGTAATATATCCATTCTATTTACAGATGTTAAGTTGTGGTAAAATATGAGACACGTATTGTATGGACTGATATAAAGCATGGATGTCCATAATAATTGATAGATTTGGTATTAAATCATGATTTTATGGAGGTGGCGTGATGAAAGTATTCTTGAAATTAGGTTGGTTTTTTAAACAACAAAAAATGAGTTATCTCATAGGCTTAGGCACCTTATTGTTAATCGCATTAATTGAAATTGTACCGCCTCAAATCATTGGTCGTACAATTGATGAGATGACTTCTAATAGATTAACGCCTCGATTATTAGCCATTTATTTATTCATACTTGTTATTACTGCAATATTAACTTACGTTCTTAGATATGTATGGAGATTATCTATATTTGGAACAAGTCAAAAATTAGGTAAGATATTAAGGACCTATCTATATAAAAAATATACAGAAATGAGTGCTATCTTTTTCCAAAATAGAAGAACAGGTGATCTGATGGCACATGCTACGAATGATATCAGAGCTGTTCAAAATGCTGCAGGTGCAGGTATTTTAATGATTGCAGATTCATTGATAACTGGTGGCACAGTCATCATCACGATGGCAACAACAGTCAGTTGGAAATTAACGTTGATTGCCATGATTCCACTTCCATTTATGGTATTGCTTACCAGCATTTATGGTTCGCTACTAAGTAAAGGATTTAAAAAAGCACAAGCTGCGTTTAGTAAACTAAATGATAAGACGCAAGAGAGTGTGGCAGGTATCAAAGTAACCAAAACGTTTGGCTATGAACCAAGTGATCAGGCGGATTTTAAGCATTTAAGTGATGATGTTGTTGCGAAAAATTTGAAAGTATCAAAAATAGATGCACTTTTTGATCCAACGATTACTTTAGTCATAGGTATGAGTTATTTCTTATCGATCGCATTCGGTGCGCAGATGGTTTTTCATAATGATATCAGCTTGGGGCAGTTAATCACATTTAATACATATCTTGGCATGCTGGTATGGCCTTTACTAGCGCTAGGCCTGTTTTTTAATATTGTCCAAAGAGCTAAAGCATCATATGAACGTATTGAGGAAATTGGCGAACTACCTAATGATATCGATACTTCATATGTCATTGATGAACGTCCTCAAGGGGATATAAGGTTTAATATAAATCAGTTTTATTTCCCGGGTAATGAGGATCAAGGTATTTATGATATTCATTTTACAATTAAAGAAGGTTCTACAGTTGGTATTGTTGGTCGTACAGGTTCAGGTAAGAGTGCATTAATTAGGTTATTATTACGAGAATTTGATACACAACACGCTCAAGATATTGAATTTGGTGGACATCCCATTCGTGATTACAATGTTGAGTCATTAAGAGCTCAATTTGGTTATGTGCCACAAGAACATTTTTTATTTTCAACAACCATACGTAATAATATTGCATTTAGTAATGAAACGATTGACGATGAGAAAATATTTGAAGCTAGCAAGCTTAGTCACATTCACGATGATATCATGCAATTTTCTAAAGATTACCAAACCGTAGTAGGAGAACGTGGTGTATCGTTATCAGGTGGTCAAAAGCAACGTGTTTCTATTGCACGTGCGCTACTCGTTAATCCAGAAATACTCATTTTAGATGATTCATTATCAGCAGTAGATGCACAAACAGAAGAAGCCATATTAGAAAATTTGGAACGTCTGAGAAGCGGTAAGACCAATATTATAACGGCACATAGAATGAGTGCTGTAAAACACGCCGATTTAATTATAGTAATGAATGAAGGCCGTATCATCGAGCGTGGTAATCACGCAACACTGATGAGTAAAAAAGGTTGGTATTACGATACTTACCAGGCTCAAGCATTACAAGAGCAACTGTCTCGCAACTTGGATAGTCTAACGAAAGGGGATGGTGAAAATGACTGAAAATGCTAATCTAACAGCAAAAGATCAAGGTAGCGCACTCATTAGGTTATTTAAATACACCTTACCCTATAAATGGATTATTGTTTTGGCATTTATTACGCTCATATTATCAACGATTGCTAGTATGATGACACCTTATATGGTGAAAATTTTCATCGATGATTATTTGACACCACGCCATTTTCCTAAAGAGACAATGGTATGGTTGATTGTTATTTTTATTAGCATACAGTTGATTGGCGCTATCACCCTTTACTTTAGCCAATATTTATTTCAATATTTAGCATTTAAAGTAATTCAACAATTAAGGATTGATGCATTTAATAAGCTGGGTAAATTAGGTATGAGATACTTTGATAAAGTACCTGGTGGTAGCATTGTTTCTCGACTTACAAATGATACAGAAACGATTGTTGATATGATTGTAGGTGTTTTTTCCACCTTTATAATGGCATTCTTTATGATGATTTCAAGTTACATCATGATGTTTGTGTTAGATGTCAAATTAGCTTTAATTGCGCTCATTTTTTTACCTATCATAATGATAATATTAGCAAGTTATAGAAAGTATTCTGCTTTTTTATTTTCAAAGTCAAGACAACGGTTATCTGATTTAAATTCGAAGTTAGCGGAATCTATAGAAGGCATGAAAATTATCCAAGCCTTTAATCAAGAACGCCGATTAAATAAAGAATTTAATAAGATTAATGATGAACATTATCAATATATGTTAAAAACTGTTAAATTAGATAGTCTTTTACTTCGCCCTGCAATCAGTTCTATTTCAATTTTTGCGGTTGTAATGATTCTTGGATACTTTGGAGTAATCAGCTTTACTACTGGCATCACTGCAGGTGTGGTGTTTGCTTTTGTACAATATATGGAACGTTTTTTTGAACCTATCAATCAAGTAAGTCAAAATTTAAATATACTGCAACAAGCGCTGGTTTCAGCAAGTAGAGTGTTTGCACTCATCGATGATGATACGTATGAACCACAACAAGAAGCAAACAATGACAATGCTATTGAGACCGGTGAAATCGAGTTCGACAATGTGAGCTTTAGTTATGACGGAGAAACAGACGTGTTAAAAAACATTAGTTTGACCGCGAAACCAGGAGAAATGATTGCGCTTGTCGGTCATACAGGTTCTGGTAAAAGTTCTATCATCAATCTCTTCATGCGTTTCTATGAATTCAATCGCGGTGATATTAAAATAGACGGCAATTCAATTAAAAAGATACCAAAAACAGAATTGAAAGAAAAAATTGGCTTGGTTTTACAAGATGCCTTTATGTTCTATGGCACGATAGCTTCAAATATTAAACTTTATCATCCGTCAATGACATTTGAACAAGTGAAAGCAGCAGCAGAGTTTGTTCATGCAAATCATTTTATTGAAAAACTGCCAAATCAATATCAACATAAAGTGATTGAGAAAGGTAGCGCATTTTCAAGTGGTGAAAGACAGTTGATTGCTTTTGCAAGAACGATTGCAACAAATCCTAAAATCCTAATTTTAGATGAAGCCACAGCGAATATAGATTCAGAAACAGAGGAACAAATCCAACAATCTTTGAATAAAATGAGAAAAGGCCGTACGACATTAGCGATTGCCCACCGATTATCTACAATTCAAGATGCTGATCAAATATTTGTATTAAATAAAGGGGAAATTGTTGAACGTGGTACGCATGCACAATTGATAGCACAAAAAGGTATTTATCATAATATGTATTTATTACAGAATGGATAAAACTGTTATCATAATTAATTTAAATATAAGTATAGGCATAGGATGACGAGTGTGAAACTCGATGTCCTATGCCTATATTAATAGGTCCAATGTTTGATTAACCGACATACACATCTTGATATTCATCATGTTTTTCAATAACGCTTTTAGCAAATGGACATGTAGCAGATACTTTTAAATTATTGTCACGTGCGTAATCAACAACAGCTTTAACTAACTGAGAACCAATACCTTGGCCACCCATTTCTTCTGGTACACCAGTGTGGTCAATATCGATTTGATTATCATTTTGTTGGTTAAAAGTAATTTGAGCTTGTGGATTATTTTCGTCATCACCAATGTAAAATTTGTTTGTACCTTGTTTAATTTCAGCCATAATATCGCTCCTTAATTTTTGTCTATAGTTATTAAATATCACATTTTAGCGACTATTAAACAATTTGTGATTGAATGAAATGAGAAGAAATGTAATAGATTGAGTTAAAAGCATTGAAATATTGCAAAAATAAGTTTATAGTTTTAACGAAATAATTTCGATTTGGAGGGGCGTTTTTTGAAGAAAAGTATAATAATCATGCTGACATGTGTAATGATGATTACATTAAGTGCGTGTGGTAACATCAATAAAAGTGAGAAAAAAGACGTCAGTACAAATAATAAACTTAAAATATATACAATAGCTTTTGCTTTTCAAAGTTTTACGGAGCAAATTGGTGGCAAATATGTAGATGTTGAATCAATTTATCCGCCTGGCGCAGATATGCATTCTTTTGAGCCAACACAAAAAGAAATGGTGAATATTGCTAAGAGCGATTTATTTATTTATTCTAATCAAGATATGGATCCTGTCGCTAAAAAAATTGCGGGCTCAATCAATAATGAGCATCTAAAATTACCTGTAGCAGCGAATTTAAAGCAAGCTGATTTATTATCAAATCATGAACATGAACATGACCATGAGCACGAAGGACACGAAGCGCATGAAGAACACGATGAACATGAAGGGCATGATCACGAAGAGGGTAGCAAAGATCCACATATTTGGCTAGACCCAGTTCTAAACAAAAAGATGGTGAAAGCGATTAAGGATGACTTAGTGAAAAAAGATTCACGCCATAAAGCATATTATGAAAAACGTTATAAACAACTTATTGCTGATTTGGATGATATTAATCATGAAATGAAAGATATTACTTCAAATCCTAAACGAGATACAGTAGTGATTTCGCATGATTCTATTGGTTATTTAGCCAATCGTTATGGATTTAAGCAAGAAGGTGTCAGTGGTATGAATAATGAAGAACCTAGTCAAAGGGATTTAATGGCTATTGTTAAGCGCATTGATGATACAAAACAACCGTATGTGCTTTATGAACAAAACATCTCTTCTAAAGTAACAGATGTTATTCAGAAAGAATCTAACACAACACCGCTTAGCTTTCACAATATGGCTACACTATCTAAAAAAGAAATGAATGATAAAGATATAACCTATCAATCACTTATGAAAGAAAATATTAAATCATTGGATAAAGCATTAAATCATTAATTAGAAAAAGGTGCGCATAACCATTTATGAACTGTCATAAATAAGCTATGTGCACCTTTTTTATTTTGAGCACTTTTCCGTCAGTATCAATCTAATGAACTTATATTATAAAAATAATAGTCGGTATTAACAAAAGACATGGTCTAAGTTAGTTAATCATATCTAATATAAGAAACAGTTGTATTATAATACTCTTCTAAGCCATGAATACCATCAGCGCCACCTAAGCCAGATTCTCTCCAACCAGCATGAAAATAATTAACGACTTCTTCGGCTTCACAATTGGCATAAACTTCACCAAATTTAAGTTTTTCAGTAGCTAACATAATTTCTTTTAAGTTTTCAGAAAAGATATATGATGATAAGCCTGCATTCGTATCATTGGATTGGTTAAGCGCATGTTCAAATTCAGAATATGTCACAATTGGTAAAACAGGACCGAATATTTCTTCTTTGAACGCACTGTCTTCGAGATTGATATGATCTAAAATAGTAGGAGCATAAAAGAAACCAGAACGCTTAATTTTATGACCACCAGTGATTAATTGAGCACCATTTTTTACAGCATTTTGTACTTTGTCATCTATACTGTCAAGTTGTTGTTGATTAATAATGGCACCATAATCTGTAGATTCATCAAATGGATCGCCGACTGTTAATTGTTCCATTTGAGCTTTCAATTTGTCGATAAATGTATCGTGAATATCTTGGTGGACAAAAATACGCTCAGGACAAGTGCAAACTTGACCAGCATTATTTATTCTTGCTGTAACAATATAATTAACGGCTTTATCTAAGTCAGCATTTGATGTAACGATAACTGGCGCGTTACCTCCAAGCTCTAAGTTCACTTTTTTGACTGTAGAGGCACTTTCAGCATAGACAGACTTACCAGCGCGCATACTACCGGTTAATGAAATGAGTTGGATATCAGGATGTTGTGCTAGTTGCGTTCCTACAGTTTCGCCTGTACCTGGTAATATTTGTACTAGGCCAGCAGGTATCGTTGAGGCACGTAGTAATTCTGCGATTTTTAATGTAATTAAAGAAGTTGCTTCACTTGGTTTAATGACAACAGAGCAACCAGTAATAACAGCAGGAATCACTTTTCTCATCAAGACCATAATTGGCGCATTCCAAGGTACAATGCCTGCAGTTACACCAATCGGTTTTTTCGTTAGTAAAATGGTTTCATTTTCACGACTATTTTGTAAAACTTCTCCTTTATTATTCATACTCAATCCAGTCATATAGTCAATGAATTGAATAGCTTTATCAATTTCACCTTTTGCTGAAGCTAAGGTTTTACCTTGCTCTTTAACATAAAGTTCAGCTAATGTATCTTTGTTTTGTTCTAATAATGGAATGAGCAATTTAACATGATCAGCGCGTGTAGGCTCTGGTGTTTTTTCCCATTATAATTGAGCTTGTTTGGATTTTTCTACAGCATCATTGACTTCGGCTTCCGTTGCAAATGTAATCGTATCTATTTTTTCTCCTGTTGCAGGGTTGATAACATCCATTGTGTCAGTAGATTTACTTGCTATAAATTCATTGTTTATAAATAATTGATTCAATTGTGCACCTCACAATATATACATACCACTTAAGTAATGATGAAAAACCGAACGCTTGATTTTCATTGAAACGTACATTCAATATATTATTTTATATGTCTTACTGAAAGTGCTTAAAACGGACTAATGCTAAATTTATAGTGGGTGATATATTTTTTATACTTATATGTTGACAGAAAGTGAATAGCGCATTATAATTCATCTCGAATTCGAAATAAATTTAGGGAGTAGGTGAAAAAAGTGGATCGTACACAAATATCTTTAAATACATTTGTTGGTTTAAATAGAACCTTAGATCATCTAATGAAAATCGTTAAAACAGATGTGCAACGTTATGGATTAAATGTAACAGAATTTGCTGTAATGGAGTTGCTTTACAATAAAGGTGACCAACCCATTCAACGCATCGGTAATCGTGTATTAATAGCAAGTAGTAGCATTACGTATGTCGTAGATAAATTAGAAGAAAAAGGCTGTGTAGTTAGACAACGCAATGAGAAAGATAAGCGTGTGACGAATGCATCTTTAACCGATAAGGGACGTAGTATGATGGATGAAATATTCCCAGATCATGCATCAACATTAGAATCTACTTTTTCAGTACTAACAGATGAAGAAATAACGGTATTACAAACAACTTTAAAAAAATTAAGTGCTCAACCGATTGAATAAAAGGGCACTTAAAATTTTTATCAAAAATTACTTCGAAATCGAGATAATTATAAGGGATAGGCGTTTATTATGACAAATAACCAATTATTAGGTATTCATCATGTCACAGCAATGACAGATGATGCGGAAAGAAACTATCAATTTTTCACAGAAGTATTAGGTATGAGACTCGTTAAGAAAACAGTAAATCAAGATGATATTTATACGTATCATACATTTTTTGCGGATGACGAAGGCTCACCTGGAACGGATATGACATTCTTTGATTTTCCTAATATTCCTAAAGGGTCAGCAGGTACAAATTCAATTACACGTCCTTCATTTAGAGTGCCTAACGATGAAGCGTTGGAATATTATGAGCAACGATTTGACGAATTTAATATTAAACATGAGGGTATACAATCACTCCTTGGTACAAAGGTATTACCGTTTGAAGAGGTAGATGGTCAAAGTTACCAACTGGTGTCTGATGAGCATAATAAAGGTGTGGCACCAGGTAAACCATGGAAAAATGGTCCAGTACCAATGGATAAAGCAATCTATGGTCTAGGTCCTATCGAAATTACCGTGAGTTATTTTGAGGATTTTATGAAAATACTTGAAGATGTATTTGGCATGACAGTCTTAACTAAAGAAGACGGAGTAGCCATTTTAGAAGTCGGTGAAGGGGGTAATGGGGGGCAAGTTATCTTAAGGAAAGATACAGATGGACCTGAAGCAAGACAAGGTTATGGTGAGGTGCATCATGTATCATTTAGACTAAAAGATCATGCAGCAATCGTACAATGGTTAGAAAAATATCAAACATTAGGTATCGGTAATTCTGGTTTAGTAGATCGATTTTATTTTGAAGCGTTATATGCACGAATAGGACATATATTAATTGAAGTTTCTACAGATGGACCTGGATTTATGGGTGATGAGCCTTATGAAACATTGGGTGAAAGTCTAGCTTTACCACCATTTCTAGAACCACAAAGAGCCTATATTGAATCAGAAATACGTCCGTTTGATACAAGCAGATAAAAGGACTTTTGGTTAGAGTAAACCACCATAGCATAAGATATAAAGGGAAATTTAAATTCAAATATTTAAGGAGGTAATTTTATGGAAGCAATTCAACATATTCATCATATTTCAGCAATTGTAGGTAATCCAGAAGAAAATATTCGATTTTACAGAGATGTATTAAATCTAAAGTTAATTAAAAAAACGGTTAATTATGATGATCCATCCACTTATCATCTTTACTTCTCAAATGGAAATATTGAAAATGGTACGATTTTAACGTTTTTCAATTGGCCAAATGCACATAAAGGTCGTAAAGGAAATGGGCAAGTCGAACGCATTGCTTTTAGAATACCTAAAAACTCAAGGGATATTTGGAAAGCACATTTACAAGCACATCAAATTGAAGTAGTAGAAACTAGATTGTTTGATCGTGAAACATTAGAATTTAACGATACACATGACTTACCTTTAGCATTAGTTGAAGCAGATGACGATAACGACCAAACTGACGCACAGAGTATCATTGGATTTCATGGGGTGACTTTATTATCTAGTCATCCTAAGGCAACGTTGAATACACTAGTAAACGATATGGGTCTTCATAAAGTGAACGAAGATGACAATGTGGTACATGTTGAAACAAAAGGCCATTGGCAACATCATGTGATTATCAAAAAAGAAAGCGCTCAAATGAATGTTCGTTGGGGTGTTGGTGTTGTTCATCACATTGCTTGGTCAGTTCCAACTGATAAAGTACAACGAGAATGGTTAGTTAAAATGACTGGTAAAGGTTATCATGTGACTGACGTTAAAGATCGCAACTATTTCAAAGCTATTTATATGAAAGAGCAGGGTGGCATTATCTTTGAATTTGCGACAGAAGGCCCTGGTTTTACAGTGGATGAACGATTTGAAACATTAGGTACGCATTTAGTATTACCACCTCAATTTGAAGACAGAAGAGAAACGATACTTCAATTGCTACCACCTATTCGTATATAGAAAATAGGTATAAGAGGAGGCACACTTGATATGGAACATATTTTTAGAGAAGGTGAAGCAAATGCACCTACATTGATTTTACTACACGGGACAGGTGGAGATGAAAGTGATTTATTACCATTAAGTCAGCTACTTAACCCTAAGTATAATGTGTTAAGTATAAGAGGTGAAGTATCTGAGAATGGAATGAACCGTTTCTTCAAACGTCACGGTGAAGGACAATACGATATAGAGGATTTAAACTTTCGAACAGATAGACTCATTGCATTTTTAAAAGAAGCTGCTGAACGCTATGGTTTTGATTTATCGCTAGCAATTCCTGTAGGTTTTTCAAACGGTTCTAATATTGCAATCAGCATGATTTTACATCAGGACATTTCATTTCAAACAGCACTGTTATATGCACCACTTTATCCGGTGAATGATGCGAATGATAAAGATTTAAGTGGTATGCATGTATTACTTTCAATGGGTGAACATGACCCAATTGTTACAAGCAAAGATAGTCAAAATGTCATTGATTTATTCGAAAACCGTGGTGCAAATGTCACGCAAGTTTGGGTGAATAGTCACGAACTGACTCAAGCAGGTGTGGTAGCGGGTCGAGACTTATTAAACAATATTTTTAAATAATTTCCCAATATAAGTCACCATTTGTTATACATGATACAAAGTGTAGATGGCTTGTGGCGATTTCAATTTTAGAAAATGAAGTCAATCTAGACTATAATATATGGATAATAGAAAAGGTGGCGATCATAATGAATCATCAAGCGTTGATAGTGATGGATATGCAAAATGGTATTGTAAATGGTTTGCAGCAAAAAGAAAATGTAATAGCTAATAATCAAAAAGCAATTGAACACGCGCGTCGTAATAGTGTGGCAGTCATTTTTGTACGTGTTGCGTTTACAGGTGAATATATGGAAGTTTCACCAAATAATAAAATGTTTTCGCAAATGAAAGCAAAAGGCGTGCCTATGAATAAACAAGATGAATCAACTCAAATTGTTGAAGCATTGAATCGCCAAGCAAAGGAACCCCTTGTAACGAAGCATCGATTAAGTGCGTTTACTGGTAGTAATTTAGAGGTGTTATTACGCGGTTTGCAAGTTGATCATCTTGTACTTACAGGTGTGAGTACGAGCGGTGTCGTATTATCTACAGCAGTTGAAGCGGCAGACAAAGATTATAAGCTAACGCTATTATCAGATGCAATGGCCGATCAAGATGTAGAAAAACATCAATTTTTAATCAATAAAATATTAACGCGTTATGCAGATGTGACAACAGTAGAAGCATGGTGTAACAGTTAAAATAAAAATAAAGGCCCTATGTATATTTCAAACATTTACATGACTATAGCATTAATCATGTCGTTGAAATCATAACATAGGGCTTTATAGTTACATAAGGCCGATGAGTTTCATCCATAAAGAGCCGATACCTAACCATACAATAAAGTAAAATATCGCAAGTACGGCATTCATCGTCCACCATCGATTTTGAGAAACATAGCCTGCTGAATATAAAATAGGTGCAGGACCACTACTATAATGTGTAGTAGATGCCATTAAATTACCGAAGAAACCTAACATTAACGCACTGAAAAGTGGTGGTGCACCAGTAGCGATAGCGACGCCTAATAATGCTGAGTACATAGCACTTACATGCGCGGTTGAACTAGCAAATAAATAATGAGAATAGAAGTAGAATAAGATTAATAGTACTAACACGATTGGCCAACTAAGACCTCCTAAACTACCTGAGATAGACTTACTTAGCCAAGGAATAAAGCCCAGTTCATTAAGTTGGTTAGCCATCATTACTAATATTGAGAACCATACTAATGTATTCCAAGCACCAGTTTCTTTGAGTACGTCACTCCAAGTAAGGACACCGGTAATGAGTAATAAGGATAGTGCGATAAAAGCGGTTAATGTCGCATTGATATTTAACGTACTACCTAATACCCAAAGTGCAAGTGCAACGAGAAAGATGCTAACCATAAATTTTTCACTGGTCGCCATTTTACCCATATCTTTAAGCTCGTTTTGAGCCCAAGATTTCGCATTAGCAGTTTCTTTAATTTCTGGAGGATACATTTTATAAATTATTAATGGCACAAGGATTAACGATATGATGCCAGGGATGAGTGCTGCAATAAACCATTGCATCCAGGTAATATCTACGCCTTGATGTTTCGCTAAAGATTGAGCCAAAGGGTTGCCTGCCATGGCAGTAAGAAACATGGCAGCTGTAATAAGGTTGCCGTGGAATTCTGTAAAGATAAGGAATCCACCCATTTTACGTTGGGTACCATCTTCAGGTTTTGATCCAAATGAACGGGAAAGTGCATTAATGATTGGAAACATAATACCACCAGCACGTGCTGTATTACTTGGTGTGGCAGGTGCTAAGATTAAATCTACACCAATCAATGAATAGCCCAAGCCTAAAGTTTTCTTACCGAATAATTTAACAAATTGTAAGGCGATGCGTCGGCCTAGACCTGTTTTTACAAATCCTCTTGAAATAAAAAATGCCATTGCTATAAGCCAAATACTACTATTTCCAAATCCAGAAACTGCAGTGTCTATCTTAACGGTTTGCGTTAATACCGCGAGTGTAAAACCAATCATTGCAACGGCGCCTATTGGAAGAGGTTGTGTAATACAACCAATAATTGTTGCTACAAAAATTGCAAACATATGCCATGCGCCAACATCTAAGCCTTCTGGTCTAATTGGGGTAAGTAGCCAGATAATGATACCAATCAATATGGGAAAGATAAATTTTCTGTAGTGGATGTCACTATTCATATTATGATGCACCTTTCTTGTCCTTTTATTTGATAAAAAACTAAATATAGTACAAGTATATGATATTAAAATCGTATTTAAGCAAACTAGCGTAGAATAGGCAACTAGAGCGCTTACCACACTAAATTTAACATCATATCCTATTAATTTATTATAAGATTTTTCATAATAATTATAGTTCTGTCAAAACCTTATGTAAAGCTAGCTTTTAGAAAAATAATGGCAACATCATTAACTTATAGCGTATAAGTTAATGATGTTGCCATTTACAGAGATATTTTATTGTAATAAGCAATAGTTTAGCATTTTTAAATGGGCGTTATTTACGTGAAATACCTTTTATCAAAATTGGAAATAATAATATAAAACCAAAGATCCCCATAACAGGAAATACTTTTCCTATTAAATCAATAAACCCAATGAAGGTCGTAGCAAAGGTAAGGACTGCCATACAAATAATCATAATATAATAATGTTTGCTATAAGGTCTTGTAAATCTAGAAGCAAATGCATACATAAGACCCACGACAGTATTATAAATAACTAATATCATAACGATAGACATAAATAAACCAATCATAGGAGAAATTTCTTTTGCTAATAATAGTGATGGCAGTGCGACATCTTTTATGTGAGAGAATTGCGATACCATGCCTAAGTTTAACATAAGCAATAGGAAAGTAATGATTAAGCCACCTATCATGCCTCCGTAAACAGAGGAAGATTTAAATTTTAAACGACCTCCCATTACAGATAAAAAGCTGAACGCTGCTGCAATTTGTAAGCTCCCATAGTTAATTGCATCGAACCACCACCATTGATCAGAACGAGTCCCGGTATTCGCGTATTGATTGGGATCACTAAAGCTGAGTGAACCGGTCATTAAATAATACATAGCAATAATAGTAACGATAATAACTAAAAAAGGTGTGACCATACCTAGAATTGCGATGAGGCGTTCAAATTTTAAGAATAATGTTATTAAAATAATTGAAATTAAAAGTACAGAACTCAATGCATATGGTATATTAAAACTTTCATGAATCGTTGAAACCCCACCTGCCGTCATAATCATAGCGAGTGCAAGTAGAAATAAAGTTAAGATGATATCAAATAAAGTGGCAATACGCTTGGGTAAATAATACTTTATAGGTCCAGTGTGATTATGTGCATTTAATTTATAGCCAGTTTGGAGTACAAAAATGCCACCTAGAGTGACAATACAACCCGTTATAATCACGCCCCAGATACTGTAATTGCCATTACTGGTAAAGAATTGGAATATTTCTTGACCTGTAGCAAATCCAGCGCCTACAACCACACCAACAAAAGCAAATGCCACAATAATAATTTCTTTTAAACTTGTCATAGTCATATAAATCCTTTCAATGGTGTAGATAATATAAATGTCATTCATATATATATACTCACAATTTATTATTTTAGCTTAAAATAAAATAAATTGAAAAGAAAAAGTATTTTTGATAAGAACAATTGTATTTTTAGAGAGAACTTAAAAGTGCGCACATAAACGTATTTAGATTAATGGTTTATCAAAGTGGGTAAATGATGAAGGTTCTTTGGATGCGTTAAATTTAAAAATTTGATAGTATGTTTATTTATTATGTGATAAATGTTTAAAGTGATTTGGAAGATAACGAAATTTAATCTGTATAAGAGAGAGGGAACAAAGTGACTTTATTAAACTTACCACTAACATTACTCATTGTTATCTTTTTAGCGTTGGGTATTTTTAGCCAATGGTTCGCCGATAAAATAAAATGGCCATCCATCGTTGTTATGGCTATTGTAGGGTTGCTTGTGGGCCCTATTTTTGGATTGATTAACCCTCAAGAAAGTCTGGGTCAAGAGGTGTTTAGCCCACTCGTTTCGTTGGCAGTTGCAATCATCTTGTTTGAAGGTAGCAGTAACTTAGATTTTCGTGAGTTAAAAGGTATCTCTAAAGCAGTTATAAGAATCATTACTGTGGGGGCAGTGATTGCTTGGATTTTAGGATCCATGGCTTTACATTTTGTATTAGGTTTCTCAGTAACGATATCACTTGTATTAGGTGGTTTATTTTTAATTACGGGTCCTACCGTGATTCAGCCATTATTAAAACAAGCAAAAGTTAGGAAAAGTGTAGATTCCATCTTAAGGTGGGAAAGTATTATTCTTGATCCTATTGGACCAATGTTAGCGTTAGGTGCATTTTATGTTTTTCAAATCGTAGAGCAAGGTTTTGAGATTCAAATTATTTTAAGTTTTGCTTTACGTTTTGTTATTGCCATTGTTATAGGTTTTGGTGCTTCTTATTTATTTATGATGCTCATTAAAAGAGATCTCATTCCACAAAATTTAATGCCACCCATCCAATTGGTTTTTATTTTACTTATTTTTGCAATATGTGATGAAATATTGCATGAATCAGGGCTACTTGCGGTAACCATATTTGGGTTAATGATGGCACGTATGAAGCGTCATGATTTGATCTTTAAAGAATCAGATCATTTTATTGAAAATGCATCTTCTATTATGGTTTCTACCGTCTTTATATTAATTACGTCTTCGTTAACTTTAAATGTGTTAGAAAGTATTATATCGTGGAAACTATTTATATTCTGTGCAGTCATGATTATATTAGTCAGACCTATTTCTATATTGTTATCTACGATGAATACTGAGATTTCTAAACGGGAAAGAGCTATGGTTTCAATGATGGCACCACGAGGTATTGTCGTACTTACTGTTGCACAGTTCTTTGGAGGCTTATTTGTAGAAAAAGGAACACCCATGGCAGAATACATCACGCCTGTTACATTTGGATTAGTATTTATAACTGTGGTCATTTATGGCTTTAGTTTTCTACCGTTAAGCAAAATGATGCACCTTTCAAGTACGGAACCACCGGGCGTCATTATTGTTGGAGAAAGTGAATTTTCATTTCATTTAGGTGCGAAATTGAGGGAACATCACATTCCAGTTATGACTTTTAATTTATTTAATAACACATCAAAACGAGCACAGGAATTAGATTTTGAAGTATTTGAAGGCAATTTATTATCTAGTAATGATCGTATATATGCAGATATGACACGTTACAATAAATGCTTATTAATGACTCAATCTTTTGTGTTCAATAGTTTGGCGTTTAATGAATTAGTGCCTGAGTTTGGTTTGAAAAATGTCAACATGATGCCAGTTTCTTTTAGTGATGAACATGCGCGAAGTAACTTAGATGGACCAATTAGAAATCACATACTATTTGATTCTGATTTTACGTCGCATTGGTTTAATCGCTATATCGTCGAACATAATATTTTAGAAATGCCAGTTTCGAGTAAGGATAATTTAACGGCTTATGACATGGTCCTCTATCATATTGATGATAATAACGAAGTCACATTTAAACGTGATAATCAAAATATTACAAATTCAGAAGAAGGTGTGATTGGCTATTTAAAAGATGCTTATTTACATTCGAATATATAAAAAATCCCCGTCCATACAGATTGAAAATCATGTGTGAACGGGGTTTTTTATGAATACTGATTAGTTAACATAACGATCATGCATAAGTTCTTTTAAAATATCGATTTTTTCTTGAATATCTTGTCCGGTGTTTGTATGTCTTATTTTTTGTCGTTGTAATTCCTTATCGACGACACGACGTATAGAAAGTTCATCAGCGCCATTCAGTAAAACATGTTTTTTGGAATTAAAATGTTGGTGTGCGACTAGTTGCATACCAAATGAATTATAAAGTAATGTATAACCTGCGATACCTGTTGTTGACTGATAAGCTTTCGAAAAGCCTCCATCAATCACAATCATTTTTCCTTCAGCTTTAATTGGATCTTCACCATCTATTTCTTTGACAGGTGTATGCCCATTGATAATGTGCCCTTGTTCAGGGTCTAAGCCAAAATCTTTGAGCATTTTTTTACACATATTAACATCCTCACGCAAATGGTAGTAAGGGTTTTTAGTTTCTTTATGCGCTGTTTTGTCTTTAATAAAGTAACGCTCGAAAGTCGTCATAGCGCGTTTGCCAAATAGTGAAGAGTATTTACCAGTCCAAAGATACCATACTAAATCTGTGGCTAAATCGTCTTGAATATCTTTGTGATCAAAAGCTTCTCTGACGTAATCTTCAAAATGGTCTAATAAATCTCTGCCATAGCATTTCACATCGTTGATAACCATTGATTCCATTTCACCATTTTCATCTACTGGAATACAGCCGTGAATCAATAAATTACCGTTATAAGGTAGGTAAAGCGTGCCTTTTTGCATAAGGAAGGTCATATGTCGTTTCAATTTTTCTGATTGTTGGACAGATAATAATAGTTTATCCATCACTTCTGACTCTTCGTCTGTGAGTTTGTTTGGACCATTTGGGTCAATCGTTTGGAAACAAGTATTTTCTAATGGATATGTTTTTCCATAGAGTGTTGCTTCATTTTTTTCATAATTAATACTTTCTAATACCAATCGTTCTTCCATTTCAAAAGTAGGGCGACGTTTAATGATTGGTGCCTCTAATTTAAATTGTATGATGGCGATGGCTTGATGAATTTTTGTGATTTGTTCAAGTTCTAATTCAGTTAAGCCTTCAGCATTTTTAGGTCTGAATGCTTTGTTTTTTCCATCATAATGTTTTTCTGCAAGGGTTAATAAGGGTCTTAAATTGATACCATAAGCATCCTCGATAATGTCTAAGTTATCATAACGTGCACAAATGCGAAGTAGGTTTGCAAGGCAAACTTTGGAACCTGCATAGGCACCAATCCAAAGGACATCATGATTTCCCCATTGAATATCTACTGAAGGATAATCAATCAGTGTTTCCATAATTTTATCAGGTTCTGGTCCTCTGTCGTAGATATCGCCAACAACATGAAGGTGATCCACTACAAGGTGCTGAACTGTGAAAGATAAGCCAATGATCAAATCATCTGATTGTTCTAGCTCTATGATTTGATTAATTAATGTTTCATAATAAGAATGTTTATTATTATATTTATTACTTTTATATAACAGTTCTTCTATAATAAAGACGTAATTTTTTGGTAAAGATTTGCGTAACTTTGTGCGCGTGTATTTGGATGAAGCATAGGTGATTAGTTTTATCAGACGATTAATCGTTGTAATGTACCACTCATTGAGCTCGGATTTTGAGCTAAAGCTGTTTTTAATTATTTTAAGTTTTTCTTCAGGATAGTATACAAGCGCAGAAAATTCATTAATTTCTTTGCGTGTCAAAGTATCTTGGAAGATATCATTAATTTTTGAACGAACGTTGCCTGAACCATTACGCAATACGTGTTGAAAGGCATGAAATTCACCGTGTAAATCACTTACAAAATGTTCAGTACCTTTAGGGAGTTCCAAAATAGACTCTAAATTAATAATTTCTGTTGCAAGTTCTTCTTTAGTATTAAATTGTTGTGAAAGTAAATCTAAATATCTATCTTTTAGGCTCTTATCTGCTGATTTCTGCATGGTTATGTCACTCCAGTTGTAAAAATATCGTAATTATGAAATGCATTTTATAAAACGCTTCCAATTTATGTTTCTTATTGTAGCATTAATTGGCACGCCTTTGTCTATTTCTTATTATATTATGAAGTTAAATTAAATTCTAAAAAATGGATTGAGTGTATATTACTAACTGAAAAATTTAAGGTTTATTAGTAAGCGCATATGTTAGAAAAGTAGAAAAAGGAAATGATGTTACTCAAATATAATAAAGTGGAGATTTATATAAAAGTTGTGGGAAACATACATTTTCATGAATGTTATTTATTGTATAATTAACATTGTTTAGTAATTTTACCATTATAATTTTGGAGCTTGAAAATACTGTTAAATCAATGATTAATCGCTATAAAGCTGTATTTTATTGGTTTTATTTGAAAAAAATTATTGATTTACTGTTTAATTTATAATTTATTTTTGTATAATATATGCATGTAACAAAATTATAAGGGGGCGTTTTGTTTCATGTTTACATTGGGGACATCATTATCGAGTCAAGTCGATCCAAACTGGCAAACATATATCATGCTTGTCGTTTATTTTGTGGTATTGCTAGTGATTGGGTACTATGGCTTTAAACAATCTACCGGTAACGTCAGTGAATATATGCTGGGCGGTAGAAACATTGGTCCATATGTAACTGCATTATCTGCAGGCGCATCTGACATGAGTGGTTGGATGATTATGGGATTACCTGGTGAAGTATATACTACCGGTTTATCAGCAGCCTGGTTAGCGATTGGATTAACACTTGGCGCATACATAAACTATATTGTTGTTGCACCTCGACTTCGTGTATATACAGAAAAAGCCGGAGATGCAATTACACTACCTGATTTCTTTAAAAATAGATTAGATGATAAATCTAATTCGATTAAAATTATTTCAGGTGCCATTATCGTTGTATTTTTCACACTTTATACGCATTCTGGAATGGTATCAGGCGGTGTATTATTCGAAAGTGCGTTTGGCGTTAACTATCACATTGGTATGTTACTTGTCGCTGTGATTGTCATTGCTTATACATTTTTCGGAGGTTATTTAGCAGTATCATTAACAGACTTTTTCCAAGGTGTAGTGATGATTATTGCTATGGTTATGGTACCAATAGTTGCTATGTTGCAATTAAGCGGACTTGATACTTTTACGCAAACAGCAGAATTAAAACCGACAAACTTAGACTTGTTTAAAGGAACGACAGTTATAGGTATTATTTCATTCTTTGCGTGGGGATTAGGTTACTTTGGTCAACCACATATTATTGTACGTTTTATGTCAATTAAATCTGTCAAACAATTACCAACGGCAAGACGTTTTGGTATCGGTTGGATGGCAATCAGCTTATTAGGCGCAGTGGGTGTCGGATTGACAGGTATTGCGTTTATTAATCAAAGTGGTACAGATATAGAAAATCCTGAAACACTATTCATTTTAATGGGACAAATTTTATTCCATCCGTTAGTTGGTGGATTCTTGCTTGCTGCTATTTTAGCTGCGATTATGAGTACAATTTCTTCACAATTGTTAGTAACGTCAAGTTCATTAACAGAAGACTTTTATAAATTAATTCGTGGTGAGGAAGCTGCAAAGGAACATGAAAAAGAATTTGTTTTAGTAGGTCGATTATCAGTCATCATCGTAGCGATTGTTTCGATTTGGATTGCTTGGTCACCTAACGATACCATTTTGGGTCTAGTAGGTAATGCATGGGCTGGTTTCGGTGCCGCATTCGGACCACTTGTACTCTTATCCTTATATTGGAAGGGGTTAAGTAGAACAGGTGCTGTAAGTGGTATGTTATCAGGTGCCATTGTAGTCATCATATGGATTGCATTTGTTAAGCCATTAGGTGATGTGAATGATTTCTTTAATTTATATGAAATTATACCTGGATTTTTAACTAGTTTAATCGTTACGGTTGTAGTAAGTAAATTCACGAAGAAACCACAAATTGATGTTGAAGCAGATTTAACAGATGTTCGCCGTCTGGTTAAAACTGGTGAAGATTAAAAAGAATCATAATTTAAAAGGGGTTTAAATTATGATTTAATGTAGAAAATGATAATTGGCTATGTCTGTTATCAAAAGGGAGAAATTTTTAAATAGAGAAAAGGCTAACTTCAAGGGGGAGTTAGTCTTTTTATATTATGATAAAACAGGGTCTGACACTTATTGATGTCAGACCCTGTTTGTTTGGAATTGAATCTATTTATTGAGCGCGATTCTTTTTGAATAATCTATATACAATGAAAATTACTGCAAGAATGATGATGACATACATAATATATGAATATGTATGGAGACCATTCATTAGCATATCCCAACTGCCGCTCAACATTTTACCCAGGTAGATCAGTGCAAAATTCCATATCGTAGTCCCGATTAAAGACAAGATCGCGAATAGCATCACGTTCATGCGATTAATACCCGCTGGAATCGTAATCAGTACACGTAAGACAGGTATAAAGCGACAAATAAAAACAGCAATTGCGCCATATTTTTTAAACCAATCGTTTGCCCGTGCAACATCTTTACCTTTAAGTTTAATCCATTTGCCATATTTATCTACAAAACGATACAAACGTTCTTCAGAAACAAGCCTACTAATATAGTAAAGCACAAGTAAACCAATTAATGAGGCAATGGTTGAAATTGTAAAGAGTACAGGAATGGATAAGTCAGATTTGACGGACATCAGTCCGGCAAAGGTTAATATAATTTCTGAAGGGATAAAAGGTAATATATTTTCAAGTAATATTAATATAGTGATTGCGGCGTAGCCCCATGTACTAATAAAATCAGTGAGTATCTGTTCCATAATTCTGCAATGTGCTCCTTTTAAAATGTAACTTAGTAGTTAATTAAAACATGTCTTTTTATTATAGTCCAAAAACAATAAATATGCATTGTTATGTTATAGGTCTACAGGATGATTTTTGTGGAAATCAAATTATAGGAAGTATATTACATTTTAAATAAGTAAATTTTGAAAAAAGTCGTTGTAAGCGATTTCATATTGTGGTACTATCTATAAACAATAGGTCATATGATGACTATAAAAGATTGGGAGAAAGTTGGAGAAAACATGGATCAAAAAAGAACAAATATTAGATGGTATTTTGCCATAGCGTTTTTCATTATAGGGGTTATTGCATATATGGACCGCTCGAACATATCGATTATAGCCGGTCCGATGATGGAAGATTTACATTTGAATAAGACACAATTTGGGTTATTAGCGTCATTCTTCTCACTGGGGTATGCACTGATGCAAGTGCCTTCTGGATTTTTAGCTGAGAAATTTGGTTCTAAAAAAATGTTAACTATTGCACTTGTATGGTGGAGTGCCTTTACAATATTGACAGGTGTTGTGAAGAATCACGGGATGTTATATGCAGTGCGTTTCTTATTTGGTATTGGTGAAGCGCCAATGTATCCTTCTAACGC
Source organism: Staphylococcus sp. ZWU0021 (assembly GCF_000798895.1). NCBI lineage: Bacteria > Bacillati > Bacillota > Bacilli > Caryophanales > Staphylococcaceae > Staphylococcus > Staphylococcus sp. ZWU0021. The sequence goes on along the minus strand of NZ_JTLN01000030.1, from coordinate 304,474 downwards.
AGTTTTTAATACGAACTGGTTTGCGAAAGGTGAGAAAGGACGCGCATCTAGTGCGTTATTAGCTGGATCCTATTTTGGCCCAGTCATCGCGCCAGTAGTAACCATTGCAATCGTAAATATGTTTGGTTGGCAAGCCGTTTTCTATATTTTTGGTGCTATTGGTTTTATTATTGCTATATTATGGATGGTTATTGCCAAAGACTTGCCAGAACAACATAAAATGGTTAATGAAGCAGAAAAAAGCTATATTATGGAAAATCGAGACATTATTAAAACTGAAAAATCTAATGCGCCATGGAATATATTTTTAAAACGCTTTAGTTTCTATGCATTAGCAGCTCAATATTTTGTAGTACAATTCGTCGTTTCATTATTCTTGATTTGGTTACCAACCTATTTAACGGAACAGTATAACGTTAAATTAACAGATCCAGACATGGCTTGGGCAGCCGGTGCACCATGGATTGCAATGTTCTTATTGATTTTATGTGGTGGTGCTATTTCAGATAAATTATTACAAAGTGGTATGTCACGTTTCATAGCACGTGCTTCTATCGCTATCACAGGATTTGTTGTATTCTGTATTTCACTCTTCATGTCTATACAAACGGATAATTTAGTAACAAATGTTATTTGGTTATCGCTTTGTTTAGGTGGTATTGGTATTGCGACTGGAATGAGCTGGGCAGCAGCAACAGATTTAGGACGTAACTTCTCAGGTTCTGTATCAGGTTGGATGAATTTATGGGGGAACATTGGTGCGTTATTAAGTCCACTATTAGCTGGTATGATGGTTGATATTGTAGGTTGGACAGTAACGTTAGAACTTGTTATTATCCCAGTTGTTTTCGCAATTATTATGTGGTTCTTTGTAAAACCAGACCAACCACTTATCGTAGAAAAAGAAGACTTGTAATGTTTAATTTATTAACTTTTAGGTAATTATTAAACATCATGCTTATAATGGAGGAAATGATATGATTACTATCAATGCGATTATGAAAGTGGATGCTGCTCAACGTAATAATTACTTAGCTTTAATAGAACCATTAAAGCGCGCTTCAAATCAAGAAGCAGGTGCATTATACTATGAACATTTTGAAAATACAGATGAACCGAATACGTTTGCTTTTATTGAACGATATAAAGATGAACAAGCTTTGGAAGCGCATAATCAGTCAGAACACTTTCAACAATTCTTTAGCGAAGTTAAACAATACTTAGTTGAAGAACCTGAAATTAAAGTGCTAAGTTCAAATTAATATTTTAAACCCTGATCTTACAAATAACTGTGAGTTCAGGGTTTTTTTGAATAGTGTGATAAGAGAGAAAAAAATGGGCTTGTTATTGTGTAAATATAATGTCATTACATAACGTATTAGATGGATAAATAGCTAAATTTGAATATTTAGTCATGAACTCTGTCTATATAGCACTTGCCATGATTTACACAGCGATTTGAGAAGAATTAAATGAGCACGTATGTATGTGAATATAAAGACAATGATATGGAGGTGAATTTATTTTAAAGACATCGCCACTAGAAGAATTTAAAAAAAGTGTTAAAATAGTAAGGTGTTGTTACGAATTTATGCGCGGATATTTTAGAATGAAGATATAGATTTTATAAAATGAAAAGTAAGTTGATGTTTACTTTACCTATATGTTTTTCTGAAAAATACGTTATTTATGAGTAACGTATTTTTAAATGTCATTTGATATGGTGACAATAAATGAAATAAAATACGAAATATTAAAAATTAAAGGAGATGCATGACAACATTGATTAAATATTTAAAGTCATTAATACGTTTCAATTCGATGAAAATCGATGTTGCTAAAGGTATAAGACAATGTATTCTCATGCTCATTCCGTTACTTGTTGGCTATTTGACAGGTCACTTTTCTACGGGATTACTCATTTCAACAGGGACGCTAGCGCATATTTATGTATTTGGCGGTCCTAAGAGATCTAAGTTACGCATTGTCTTATTTTCATCGTTAGGTTTATCCATTGCGATGATTTTAGGGACACTCACAGTTAATCAACCACTTATATTTGGTGTGTTACTACTATTAGTAACTGTTATTCCATATTACATCTTTAGTTCGTTAAATATCCCAGGGCCATCTTCAACCTTCTTTATCGTTGCCTTCAGTTTGCCAATTAATTTACCAGTAGCGCCAGAAGAAGCATTAACTAGAGGTCTAGCAATGTTTGTAGGTGGATTATTAGCAACACTGATTGTAATCGTTGTAATCCTACTATCTAAAGAATCTACAGAAATCAAAGCCATTAAAAATGATTATAATATTATTAAACAATTGGTCTATAACTTTGATGATCCCAAAGCGTTTGCGAAAGCATCACAATTTGCAGTAACAGCTTTCAGAAATTCGGATAATCAATTGATTACGTCAAGTACACCAAAATCGAAAACCTCACCTGAATTTCAACGCTTATTATTATTGCATAATACGGCGCAAGGTATTCATTCCGAACTATTGGAACTCAATGAACGTAATGCACGTCCGTTACCAACGGAAATAAAAGAAATGACGGATTTTGTCATTAAACGTGTTTATTCACTTGGTAAGTCAACCCAACAGTGGACTAAAAAAGTAGATTTCGATAAAGAGTATCAAAGTTTAGTAGATAGTATCATTAAAGTTGACGCAATTATGAATGCAAATAATGATAGAGTCGAACATGAAATAGATATTCGTGTACCAATTTATGGACATCGCATGTTGAAAAACTTGACGTTAGATTCTTTTATATTTAGAAATACAATACGCTACACAGTCATTATGGCAATTTCTATTTTTATTGCTTTAATGTTTGATTTTGAAAAAGCCTACTGGATACCTTTGAGTACACATACAGTCTTACTAGGCTCTACAACACTGCATAGCTTTGAAAGAGCTGGGTCAAGGGGCGTTGGCACGATCTTCGGGGTGTTGATGTTATCACTCATCTTATTAACAACACCGCCTGTACCAGTAGCCATTGTTTTATTGGCTTTAGCTGCCGGTGTGACAGAAATGTTTGTAGGTGCAAATTACTCATTTGCAGTTATATTTATCACGATACAAGTTATCTTGTTAAATGGATTAGCGTCAAATCATCTAACCATACTCATTGCATTACCAAGAATTATTGATGTAATTGTAGGAATTATCATCGCAGTGATTTGCTTGCTAGTGATTGGTAGAAAAACAGCATCTTCTATGTTGCCAAGTACATTAGCAGCCGTAGCGAGAGACGAATCCATATTATTTCATTACTTATTCTCAAGTAACAAATATGCATCTAGAGAACAAGATAAAAAAGAAATGTTAAAACTAAGTGTGAAATTGAATAATATGACCCAAGTGTATAACAGTGCAAACGGTGAACTATTCAGTAATAAAATGGTTATACAGTATTATTATCCAAGCATTTACGCATTAGAAGAAATCAGCTTTATGTTAACAAGAGCACTAAGTAATGAAAAACGATATCATATTGATGATGAAACGATGGGACAGTATTTACTTGTCTTTGAAAATATAGCCAAACATTTTGAAAGAGGCACGAATATTCAAGTTCAAGAAATGGCTGCATTACCGCAATATACACATATAAAAACAGCTTTAATGAGTATACAAAACAACTGTGTCAATGCTCGAAAAGAAGTTAAATTATCTCTTAATTAAATATGGTGATTTGAAAAAAGGCCAAGACATTTATTAATGTCTTGGCCTTTTTATTAAAAATATTTGAGTATATTGAGATAGGTAGTGTGCGGGTTGTCTTAGGTCAGACTGCCGCCACTTGAAAGTGTCAATCATCGCTGCGTTCTTGTCTAGCCTTTGCTTCACTTTCTTGTTTTTTCTTTTCAACGGCAGCTTGCGCATGTTGTTCTTTTTCTGCTTCATTTTGTTTATCTTCATTCATTTTTTGATAACGTTGTTTTTGGCGATAACCGTATGTACTTTCTAGTATTTGTGATTCATTATTTAATCCAGCACCAATTGCACCTGCAACAGTAGAAATGGATGTTGCAAACCAAGCGAGATTAATATAAGTCATAAAGTTAGCCGAGCCCTGTAACTGTAGTGCTTGCCCTAAATATCCTGGTGGTAATACAACGAGTGTGGCTAACAAGAAAAGACAAAACAATATGACATAATAAAAAGCAATGGATACAGTTAACGTTAAAGTTGTAGTTAAATTGTATAATATTGTTATTTGTCTATCTTTACTTTCAGAAGTAGATTCCCATAAACCATGTGCAACAATAACCCACAACATCATACCTAAAATAGCGACCAACATAATTAATAACATGCGCCATCCAGAATAAACAAAACTTAAATTCCACATTGTTGTAAAGACAATACCAAAGGCACCAGTTGTAAAGGCAATAGTAACTACATTACTGAGGCTTTTGAGCATATTAAAAGGGTTGTTAGCAAAAGTCATCCCACTAATTAAACGTATCATGCCTCTCGTATTCGAAGATACATAATATAAAGTATGTTGAGAGTCTGTATCTTCAAAGTACTCAGTATGTGTTTCTAAAGTTGAAAAGGGGAACTGTGAATTTAATTGTTCTTCACTATGATGTTGAGTAGACGATTGGTTTGGATTCATATTTTCGTCAATTGCTTTAATAATGCCCGATATGGAATGCTTAATTCTTTTTTTTATGGGGCGCCAACCATATGCAGGTAATGAAATTAAGCTTGCGCCATTTTTACTATTGATATCAAATGCGACAACATGCTTGTTCTTAATAATTGGTAAATCCGTTAAACCAATCGTATATTGCCATTCATTATCATTTTGATAATCAGAAATTTTAGTGTATATCTTTTGCACCGTTTCAGCAGAACCAGTAAGTGGGTCAATCATTGTATCAATTTGCCATTCAACTTCTGAATTTATAGCAGATGATAACAATGAAGGTAGCTCTTGTTGCAAATGGTTGGCTATTGTTTCAGTCACACCAGGTGCAGCTACTAAACCTATCTTGATAATGTGATTGCACATTATTCTTCCTCCTCTCTGTGCGTTTGTTTTCGACCTGCATAATCATTTGATTCTTCATCGTTATTATAATCCGCATCATTTTCTTGTTCTAATTGCTTGTTTCTATAATATTGTCTGAATGAATAAGTAGCACGTTTAATCTTGTCAGCATTTTCTACGGTTGATCCCATTGCACCTGCTAAGATTCCTAAAGAAGTGATAAACCATATCAAATTAATATAATTGATTAAAGTGGGTTGTTTACTACCAAGCGAAGTCCAGTTGGAAAACAATTCCGGAGGTACAAATAATAATGTGCTAATGGTTAGTAATAGAAATAGGGTTATAAAATTAAAAAGCGTAATTACAGTTAATGTGGTCAACGTTGTAAAATTATAGATATATCTATATAACTTTTGTGTTTTTGGGTTTTTACGTTCCCATAAATTATAAGAATAAATAAGCCAACCAACCATGCCGAAAATGGACATAAACATAAGTAAAATGAAGCGCCAATAATCATAATCTAAGCTTATATCCCAAGGAGTAGAGAAAATTGAAATATAAGTACCTGTCGCAAAGGAGACAGAAATGATTTTTTTGAAATCAAAAATTGTTGACCATGGCTCATTAGCAAAAGTCATACCAGATATGAGGTGTAACCAACCTATGAAGGTAGATGTTGAAATGATACGTAAATGATTTTTATTTTTATCTTCTTCATTTGGAGTAACTGTGGTAAATTTCGTTAATTTAAAGTGTTGACTATTCAAGAGATTATTATCTGAACCATTACTATGCATATATTGAATGACAAATGAAATAAAATTTCGTAATTTTTGTTTTAAATTTATTGCACCTAATGCTGGTAATGAAATCAAGGCAATATTATTTGTTAAGTCTATGTCACATACGACGGTTTTATTGTTAGAAAGATTAGGTAAATCTGTAATACAAATAGCATAGTCCCATGCTTTTTGTTTTTTCATATTCGTAGTGATATCCATTGCTTTATCCATGTGCTCAGCAGTGCCTACAATTGAAGCAATATGTTTTTCAATATGCCATTCATCATTTCCCCCTGTATGATGACGGATTTCATTCGGTAAATCAGTATATATTTTATTTATAATTTTATGTGGCATATCGGGTGAAGGGATCAAACCAACGGTGATATTAGCCATAAACAACACCACCAATCTATGTATATGATTAAATTTCAACTGTTTTATAATTCCCTTTATGACCAGTATTAATCATGAACCATATTATAAGAGTACAAAATATCAAGCGTTAGCGCGCGTTTATTATTCAATTTTAGTGGTAAATAGATAACAAGAAGAAAACAGATTGGAAGTGCTCATAATGCCTTGGACAATGGAAGATTACCCTCAAAGTTGGAAAAATATGGATAAACTTGAACGAAAAAAAGCCATTGATATTGGCAATGCCCTGTTAAAAGATGGTTATGAGGAGAGTAACGTGATACCTATTGCTACAAAGCAAGCAGAATCTTGGTATAAAGATGCATCCGAAAAAGAATTGGAATCCTTAAAAAACAAAAAAATTACTAAACATGAAAAAGATGATTCAGCAGATCCTTCATTAAACAAGAAAGATGTACATGTTTATTATGAAGATGATGAATGGAAGATTAAATCAGATGGTGCGAAACAGGCATCTGATAGTTTCGATAAAAAAGAAGATGCAATGAAACGTGCACGTAATATCGCTGATAACCGTAGAACTGAAATTATCGAACATAAAAAAGATGAATAAAATTAAGCATGCTAGAATAATTAAAAGGGCAATCCAATGCATAAATTGAAGGCATTGGGTTGCTTTTCTGTATTGAAAATAACCACTTAAAACACAAATTGAATCTTTTAGAAGCGTAAAATTTGAATAGCTTTTAAATTTAATAAGTCAATTATAATAAGCTATAATGAATTTTAAAGAAGTTTTTTATTGGAGGTAAGACAAAATGTATATAGAACGTAAACCCTCGGTAAACATTGACGATTTGAAAGCTGAATTTAAGGAAAGTATTGATCATATAAACGCGTCAGAAGAAGCATTAGATATGGTTGTAGGCTTTGTTGCTTTAGAACAACTTTATACGTCGGCTCTTAAAGAAATTAGTACAAAGTTAGATATTTTAGATGATCAATTTCAACAGATGTATAAACATAATCCCATTCATCACATGGAACGTCGTGTGAAAGAGATGAGAAGCTTAATTAAAAAATTAGACAGAAAGCGTTACCCTATTAGTACTGAGTCAGCAAAAGAAAACATATTAGATATTGCCGGTATTAGAGTAGTTTGTAATTACTTTGATGATATATATGTTATTGAAAAATTATTATTAAAACAAGAAGACGTGAAATTGATTAAACGTAAAGATTATATCGAACATCCGAAAGAAAATGGTTATAGAAGTTTACATATTGTTGTAACCATTCCAGTTTATTTAGCGCATTCTGCTGAAATAGTTCCCGTAGAAATACAAATAAGAACGATTGGAATGGATATGTGGGCGAGCTTAGAGCATAAAATACGTTATAAAAACACAGAAAATACGGAAAAATATAAAGCGATATTGAAACAATGTGCAACAGACATTACATCAGTAGAAAGTAAAATGCAGGAAATACATTCTGAAGTATTTGATAATTAAATAATAACAATGCAATATAACAATTTGCTTGCTCATGACGTCGCGTCATCAACTATGATTAGACTCAGGAGGTGATTACATGAGTCAATATCAAACAGGTGAATTAGCGAAACTAAAAAATGTTTCTGTTCGGACCATTCAATATTATGATAGAAAAGGTTTATTAAAAACGGTACAAACAGCAAAAAATGGGCGGCGTATATTTGATGAATAAAGCAAACAAGATTTAGAAATCATTCTAATTTTAAAAGCTTTTAATTTCTCCTTGAAAGATATTAAAACAATCTTGAATGAAAAAAATAAGTTGAAAACGGTTCGTGTTATGTTAGAACAAAAGGAATTAGAGATAGAAAAGGAAATGCAGAGCCATAAGACTTTGCTTGCAGAGATACGACAATTTAAACAATATATTGGTCGACGTTCTGAAGTGCCTTTAGAAAAACTATTAGTAACAAAAACATACGTAAATCAAAAACCAAAAATGAAACAATTTAAACAATCTGTATTGTATCGCATCATACCTATAGGTATATTTCAATATACTGCTTTAATAGCAAGTATGGTCACTAAAAAATGGTGGCCATTGTTATCTACCTCACCTATATTGTTTACCTATGCTGTAAATTTTACAATATTTACTTATACGGCACTAAGCTATGTTTGTCCAAATTGCCAAGCAACATTTAAACCCAATTTAAAGCAATGGATGTTTTCGGCACATACACCTAAAACGAGAAAATTACAATGTCCACATTGTGACCAAGATCATCACTGTGTAGCAATTGTCCAATCTTAATCAAATTTCATATGAATAAAAAAATTTTTGAAACTGATGTGTGAGGGATGAAACCTGACATATCGTTTTTTTTACTTTAAGAAAACGATATTTATAATTGCAAGCGCTTGCAAATTAGGTACTTGTGTTTTAATATACTTGTATACAAGTATATAGTAAAGTTATCGAGGTGATGTTTTAGTGAAATACGATTACCCAGAACAATGGTTAGAAGGTGTTTCAAAGGGCGAAATGATTGCGGCAGAAATTCGACTGAGAATTGTAGATGGAAAAATAGCACCAGATACATTATTAACGGAGAACCAAATTGCTAAAGAATATAATGTAAGTCGATCACCAGTGAGAGATGCATTTAAATTATTAAAGCAAGATCAACTCATTCATCTTGAACGAATGGGAGCAGAAGTTTTACCGTTTGAAGATAAAGAGAAAAAGGAACTCTATGATTTGAGAGTTATGCTAGAGTCCTTTGCTTTTAGTAGAATTAAAAACTTAAATCATGAGCAAATTATAAAAGAAATGAGAAAGCAGCTTGAAATGATGAAAGTTGCAGTGCAATTTGAAGATGCAGAAGCCTTCACTGAACATGATATGAAATTTCATGAAGTAACGATTATGGCTTCAAAGCACCAATATTTAAAAACATTCTGGAATAATTTGAGACCAGTGATGGAATCACTCATATTATTATCTATGCGTAAAAGAATGAATGAGAATCCGGAAGATTTTGAACGTATTCATCATAACCATGAGATATTTATAGAAGCGATAGAACAACAAGATGCTAAGAAATTAAATAAAGCATTCCATTTAAACTTTGATGATGTTGGTGAAGACATCGATAGTTTTTGGTTAACTTAGCAATTTAATGCAGTAAAGATTGTAGGAGGCGAAATCATGAAATACATGATTGGTGTTGATATTGGTACAACAAGTACAAAGTCAGTACTTTATGACGAAAAAGGTCAGTTTATAATGAAACATAATATTGGTTATCCATTGCACACGCCAAATGTTGAAGTTTCAGAAGAGAATCCAGATGAATTATTTGATGCCGTGTTAATGACCATAAAATATATTATGAGAGAGGCAGACATAGCTAAAGAAGACCTCAAATTAATTTCATTTAGTGCACAAATGCACAGTTTAATTGCAATGGACGCAAGTCATCAACGTTTAACAGAGAATTTAACTTGGGCTGATAATCGTGCGAGTCGATATGCAGAAGCAATTAAAACCAAGCATAATGGCGATGCGATTTATCAAAGAACAGGGACACCTATCCATCCAATGTCGCCATTGTCTAAGATATTCTGGATGAAACATGAACAACAAGAAATATTCAATCAAACTGCAACGTTTGCGGATATTAAGACCTATATCTTTTATCAACTTTTTGAAACGTTTGTGATTGATCAATCAATGGCTTCTTCGACAGGGATGCTTAATTTGGAATCGTTGGAATGGGATAAAGAAGCCTTGTCGCTTTTAGGTATAACTGAATCTCAATTGCCTGAGATTGTACCAACGACACACATCTTAAAAGGTATGAAACGTAGATATGCAGCATTAATGGGTATCGATGAAAATACGCCAGTTGTAGTGGGTGCAAGCGATGGCGTACTTTCAAATTTAGGTGTGAACGCATTTAAAAAAGGTGAAGTTGCAGTGACCATTGGAACTTCTGGTGCCATCAGAACCGTGATTGACAAACCACGTACAGACTATAAAGGTAGAATATTTTGCTATGTTCTGACAGAAGATCATTATGTTATTGGTGGTCCAGTTAATAATGGTGGTGTTGTACTGAGATGGTTACGCGATGAATTACTAGCTAGTGAAGTAGAGACAGCTAAACGTTTAGGCGTTGATTCTTATGATGTCTTAACCAAGATTGCTAATAATGTCAAACCCGGTGCAGATGGACTAATCTTCCACCCTTATTTAGCGGGAGAGCGTGCGCCTTTATGGAATGCTGATGCAAGAGGTTCATTCTTTGGTTTAACACTATCACATAAGAAAGAACATATGATAAGAGCCGCTTTAGAAGGTGTACTTTATAATCTATACACTGTGTATCTTGCGCTTATTGAAGTGATGAATGAAACGCCTAAAACAATCAAGGCGACTGGTGGTTTTGCTAAAAGTGAAGTCTGGCGTCAAATGATGGCAGATATATTTGATACAGATTTAATTGTGCCAGAAAGTTACGAAAGTTCTTGCTTAGGCGCTTGCGTATTAGGTATGAAGGCATTAGGTGAAATTGATGATTTTTCAATTATAGAAGATATGGTTGGAACAACAAACAAACATCATCCTAATGAGGATAATGTAAGAACGTATCAACAGTTAATATCTATATTTATTAATTTAAGTCGTTCATTGGAAGCACGTTATACAGAAATAGCAGCATTCCAACGCGAACATATGACAGAAGACGAATGATGAAATATTAGAGCAGGTATAATGGATGTCATGGTTAAACAAACAATGTATTTTTAATCATGACGTTACCTTACCTGTGTCATATTATTAGGGATAAAAATTTTACGTAATTAAGAAAGCGTTACCAAGATTGAATGGCGATTTCAATTAGCTGAAATTCAATCTTGATATTGAAAGGGGAGAACGGAAATGTTTGAAACAATTTGGCCACTGATCACTGTGGTAATCGGTATCATTGTATTATTGTCGCTCATCATATTCTTGAAATTAAACACGTTTATTTCACTTATTATTACATCAGTTGTAACTGCTATATTACTAGGAATGCCTTTAGATAAAATCATAGAAACAATCGAAAATGGCATGGGCAGTACACTAGGTCACATTGCTTTAATATTTGGTCTAGGTGCCATTCTCGGTAAATTACTTGCGGACGGTGGCGGTGCTACGCGAATAGCTGATACGCTTATAAAGAAATTCGGTCATAAGCACGTACAATGGGCAATGTTAGTTGCCGCATTTATTGTAGGTATTGCGTTATTCTTTGAAGTAGGTCTTGTCTTATTAATTCCATTGGTATTTACGATTGCCAAACGAGCTAATGTTTCACAATTAAAATTAGGCTTACCAATGGTAGTGGCGCTATCTGTAACACACGGATTTTTACCACCACACCCTGGCCCAGTTGTAATTGCAAAAGAATTACAAGCAAACTTAGGACATGTATTACTATACGGTATTATTATTGCAATACCAGTGACATTAATTGCTGGACCATTATTCAATAAAATTGCACAAAAAATCACACCATCAGCTTATGGTCGTGAAGGGGACATATCAGCTTTAGGTGCACAAAAAGAATTTACTGAAGAAGAAATGCCAGGATTTGGCATCAGCTTTTTGACAGCTGTGTCTCCAGTTATCTTAATGTTATTATCAACAATTGTACAGTTAGTAACAGGACATGAATCAGCGACGAATGGTTTTGAATCATTTATTTACTTTATTGGTACTGCAGCAACTGCAATGTTGATCGCTGTCTTATTTGCGATTTTTACAATGGGTATCAAACAAGGACGTAAAAATGCCGATATTATGGATTCAGTTTCAAATGCGATTTATCCAATCGGAATGATGATTTTAATTATTGGTGGTGGCGGTACTTTCAAACAAGTATTAATTGATGGCGGTGTCGGTGATACAATCGCTAAATTATTTGAAGGTACAGAAATGTCTCCGATATTACTTGCGTGGATTGTAGCTGCAGTGCTTCGTATTGCACTTGGGTCATCAACCGTAGCTGCTATTTCATCCACAGGTATCGTTTTACCGTTATTACAAGCATCAGACGTTAACGTTGCATTAGTGGTATTAGCAATTGGTGCAGGGAGTGTTATTTTATCTCATGTTAATGATGCTGGGTTCTGGATGTTCAAAGAATATTTCGGTTTAACAGTTAAAGAAACCTTCCTAACATGGTCATTACTAGAAACAGTTATCTCAGTTTCAGGTCTTGTCTTTATCTTGATTTTAAGTATATTTGTATAAAACGAAATCATAGCAGTGAAAACGATAGAAGATTGAATAGGATCACGGTTTACATTGTAGATGTTTTTTGACCAGACTCACTAACATAACTTCAATTTTTAAAGGCTTAGATTAAGCTTATTTTAAATTAAGTTAATTATTGAGTTTGGTTTATTTTATAGCATGGTACAAAGGCTTACTAAATGAATACTTGGACAATGTTATAACGTAAAAGGGTCAGTGAAGGAGTTTGAAAATGACAAAATTTAGTTTAGAAAGTTTTTCTTTAAAAGGTAAAAATGCGATAGTAACAGGCGGTGCACGCGGATTAGGCAAATATTATACCATTGCTTTAACAATGTATGGGCAAATGTAACTGTAGTTAGTTCTTCAACCAATGCCTGGGATGAAATGAAAGCATATGTGAAACAGCATGAGGGT
>NZ_JTLN01000030.1:0-291558 GCF_000798895.1 Staphylococcus sp. ZWU0021 | reverse complement strand
CTTGATATATTAGTTAATAATGCAGGTGTTCAAATTAGAAATAATATTTTAGATTATAAAAATGTATCCTTCCTTCAGCAAGATTTAACCGAATCGGGTTCTGCAGCAAAGGTTATCACAAATGCAGTTGGAACGTGGGGATCACTTGATATATTAGTTAATAATGCAGGTGTTCAAATTAGAAATAATATTTTAGATTATAAAGATGAAGATTGGCAAAATGTCATAGAAATTAATTTAAATGCAACGTATTATATGGCTCACGAAGCGGCTAAAGTGATGACAGAACAAGGCTCAGGTAAAATCATTAATATAGGTTCTATGCAGTCATACCGCGCTGGAAAAAATATCTTTCCTTACGCAGCGAGTAAGCATGGCGTAGTTGGCATTACGCGCGCCTATACAGATGCTTTGGCACCATACAATATACAAGTAAATGCATTATCTCCTGGTTATATCCGTACTGATATGACGAAAGTGCTAGAAGAAGATCCAATTCGAGGGCGAGAAATTAAAGGACATATACCATCGGGAGAATGGGGTGTTCTGGAAAATTTAATGGGTCCACTTATATTTCTAGCTAGTGAAGCCTCAGATTATGTAACAGGTATATCATTACCAGTAGATGGTGGTTATTTACTAAGATAATAGATAAACAGATGCTTCGGACAAAATCATTTTTGTCCGATTTTTTAATGAAACAAATTTAATAATGTTGATATCAATGCCGTTTGTTTGAATGTGAGACCATTGAATTACAACATGAATTAATTTTAAAATGATAAAATAGAGAAGTTACTATTGTCTGAACATACTGAAAATGCATTGGAATGTATAATTTAGATGCTAGATTAAAGTATAGAGATAAACGGAAGTATGTTGTAAAGGAAGTAGTTATATCGCTATAGGGGGTTGGAAAATGAAAAGGATATTATTGATTGCGAGTGCTTTTATTGGCGTCATTGTTGGTGCAGGATTCGCTTCTGGACAAGAAGTGCTCCAATACTTCACAAGTTTTGGCATGATGGGAACATTCGGCGCAATGATAACGACCGCATTATTTACATATGTTGGAATGATGTTAGTTTGGCTGGGAAGTAAGTCTGAAACTGATTCTCATAAAGAAGTCATTCATCGTATCACGGGTAAGTCAATGTTTGGAAAATTATTGGGATGGGTGATTGATTTAGTCATCATATTCACATTATTTGGTGTAGGGGTTGTCATGATTGCAGGTGCAGGTTCAAATCTTAATCAGCAGTTTGGCTTACCATCTATCGTTGGCACACTATTGATGACTGTACTTATCATTCTCGCGGGTATGCTGAAAGTTGAAGGTGTTGTAAAAGTAATTGGAAATATTACGCCGTTTTTAATCATTTTTATAATTATTATTTCAGTTTATAGTTTTATGACAACGGATAGTTCATTTTCACAGTTAAATACTTTGTCTGATGCGAAACCTTCAACATTACCGAATTGGTTTGTAGCAGGTGTGAACTACGCATCATTTAATACAGCTGTAGGTGCATCAATGGCCATTGTTATGGGAGGTTCAGAGAAGAATACGAAAGTAGCAGCTATTGGTGGACTAGTTGGTGGACTCGCGTTAGGCGTCATGATTGTATTGAGTCATCTGGCTATATTCACGCAAATAGATACTGTTGGAAATATGGAAATGCCAATGTTAGGTATTGTGAATCATATTTCACCAATACTTGGAGTCATTATGGCTATTGTTATTTTTGGAATGATCTTTAATACGGGTTTGGGTATGTTTTATGCGTTTGCTACAAGGTTTACAGTCGTAGATACGAAACGCTTCAAACTGTTCTATGCTGTTACCGTTATTGTAGGTCTATGTCTGAGTTTTGTTGGTTTTACAGATTTAGTAGCAATCTTCTACCCATTAATCGGATACCTAGGCCTTGTATTAATTTTTGTATTGTTGTATGCACCTTTTAAATTGAAGTTTGGCAAGAAAGATATATAAAAGTTTTATTATAATCTATAACTTTGTTTATGCTTGTTGATATTTATGTATATAAAATTAATTTCGAAACACACCTTATCCTTATTTTTAGTTATAATAAAATAAAGGAATAGAGGGTGTTTTTTTTATGAACGAGGAAACATTAGAAATTTTACAGACGAATGCGTTGCAATTATTGGGGATTCAACTAGAAGGCTATGATATGGATGACTTAAAAGGGATCAGCAATCATATCAAGTCACCATTTACAAATACGTCACGTAAACAATTCAAAGATGAGTTGAAACATTTTATCGTCAATATGGGCAGTAATAAAATTTACCATTATACCAATGTTTTCGATGTGAACTTCTTAATATTTAAGTTTAAGAAATATAAACAGATTTACATTATAGGACCATACATGGAACAGCGACCTAATGAACGACGTTGTAATGAACTGCTACAACAAACGAATATTAAAATATCTAAATTGTCTATATTAAAGCAATATTTATTACGTATACCACTGTGTCACCATGTAAAAGCACAGAAGAAATTCGCTTTTTGAAGAAGCGAAATATTGTGTATGAGACTGAAAAAATAGATTTCCATTTTCATTCAAGTACGGCGTCACTTGCAGAATCTAAGACTCAGATTGATTATACGTTAAGAGAAATAGAGCAACGCTATAATTTAGAAAATCAACTGCTTACTGCAGTAGAAAATGGCAATGTGGATGAGGCATTAGACATTTTAAATAGGATGAATTTATCTGTTTCTGGGCTACGTAGAGTGAAAGATGATATTTTAAATGAACAGTATAAGGCATTTTAAAAACTTCGTGTATCTTAACAGAAGTTAAAATTGCTGTATTGATTAAATTGTCAATTTTAAAACTAAGGAAATTAACCGGAGAAAGGCAAAAGTGATAAATTTGTGAAATTAATCACAAAACACTTCCAATTTGTATCCTTATGAATTAAGATAAAGATGTAATAAATGACGCAAGCTTTGCGAAAGAAAAAATACGGAGTGATTCATATGAGAGAAGTAATTGAAAAGGTTATTTTTTCAAATGAAAGCAGCTATGAAATTTACATTCATACAGGTGTAAATCAAGGTATTATTAATGATATTAAAGATGGATACAGAAGTATTGACTATATAGCTTATATTGATGCAGAAAAATTATACAACTATGGATTGAAAAAGACGCTATTAGTTAATCATTAATACACTGTATGCATCAAGTAATTAAAAAGTTTTGTTGTATTCACAATTTATGAATATAGCAAACGGGTATTATTATTAAAGTTTTTCTCCCTCGTATTAACTTTCATGATTTATTTGAAACGCCCTAAAGTATTTTAAAAAGCCTATGTTTACTGTCCATCCAGTAACATAGGCTTTTAGTTATAGTATTTAATGATGACAATTAAACATAATCTTTAAAATTATGCTTGATTTCATTAAAATCATATAAAGAGTTGTACATACGCATACGAATATGTTCTTCAGATGCATAAGGAATACGTAAGTGATTATGTTGTGCTACATATTTACGGAAAGTTTTTTCTAATTGTTGTCGTTCTAATATAGGCATTTGAATCCATTCATCTTTGTCGAATAAATCTTCAAAATGAAATTGGAAACTTGTTCGATCTATTGATTTTCTTAATGCTTCTAATTTTTCATCAAAATTCATAATATATATGCCCCTCCCTTAACGCTACAATAAACATTATTAATATATACTTTATTATATACCCACTTTATATTGAAATATGGATATTGACAAGCTAATCAAAAGCAAAACTTTCAAGAAAATGAAAACGCCATGATACAATAATCGTAATTAGAGAAATATTTAAATAAATATAGAGAAGTATAAATAGAAAGGAAGATATACATGGTTGAATTACAAGATAAAGTGGCAGTCGTAACAGGAGCGAGTAGTGGTATCGGTGCAAGTATAGCCGAAACATTAGCTAATCAAGGAGTCAAAGTTGTCTTAACAGGACGAGATGAGTCGCGCTTAGCAGAAGTGGCTAAACGTATACAAGATAATAAACAAGCAGTAGTTGAGACAAGTATTGTGGATGTTACACACAAAGAAGAAGTAACAGAATTAGTTGAAAAAACAAAAGAAAAATTTGGTCAGATTGATATTTTAGTGAATAGTGCTGGCTTAATGTTATCATCAGCAATAACTGAGGGTGACGTTGAAGCATGGGAAGCAATGATTGATGTGAATATCAAAGGTACCTTATATACAATTAATGCTGTGCTACCATCTATGCTAAATCAGTCTAGTGGTCACATTATCAATATTGCCTCAATTTCTGGATTTGAAGTTACTAAAAAAAGCACGCTTTATAGTGCATCCAAAGCAGCTGTACACAGTATTACACAAGGTCTAGAAAAAGAATTAGCGAAAACAGGCGTACGTGTGACAAGTATTTCTCCTGGGATGGTTGATACACCATTAAGTGGAGATACAGATTGGGGAGCACGCAAAAAATTAGATCCTAAAGATATTGCAGAAGCAGCAATTTATGCATTACAGCAACCAAGCCATGTCAATGTGAATGAAGTGACAGTGAGACCTGTTTAAACATAAATGAAATATTAGAAGGCCGGGACATCAATAAGAAGTGTCTCGGCCAAATTAATTTATATGGACTGTAATCTACATGCTAAGTTACAAATATAAAAACGCTAGCTCATGTATTACGCAAATGAGATTCATTTAACGCGTTATTTAATAAGAGCGAAGACTATGAAATTTTTATCAGGACTTTTTGATTTTGTTCATCTTACTAATAGTTTAGCTTGAATGTATTCGTGAAAGAAGTGAGAAAAATGGAAATGCGATACCTTACCGAAAGAGATGTAAAACAGTACCGAGCCATTCGATTAAAATCGTTACAGACGGATCCAAAGGGATTTGTATCAACATATGAACGTGAAAAGTCATTGCCGGAAGATGAATTTAAAGCACGGCTTAAATTAAATGATACGCATTTTACGATAGGCACGTTTGATAGTGGGGAGCTTATTTGTATCGCTACATTTTATAGTGAGAGAATGGAAAAGGTAAAACATAAAGGTAACTTAGTGACTGTCTATTGTGATCCCCGATATAGAGGTCAAGGTATTACAGCTCAAATGATACAACATATCATTAACGATGTTAGTGTGGTTGGTGTTGTGAAAATCATTGGCTTATGTGTATTATCTGAGAATACACAAGCCATTCGTTTGTATGAAAAATTAGGGTTTAAGCGTTATGGTAGGGAACCTAAATCAATCTTTGATGGTCATAGGTATTATGATGAAGACTTAATGTATCTTGAAGTGTAGTTGTTATAAATAACACGTATTCAACTCATGGGTGCACATAAAAAAACCAGGGCGAGTCACCATTATGTCTCGTTCTGGTTTTTTAGTTTGAAATATCATAACCATCCTATAATTTCAATTCTGTTACCAAATGGGTCATAGATATAAAAACGATTGGCGCCTTCAAGTTCATCACCATAGATGATTTCAATTTCTTTAGCTTCAAGTTCTTTCCGTATATCTGAAGCGTTCTGTACTAAAAAGGCTGGGTGGGCCTTTGTTGCTGGTTTAAAGTCATCTTGAACACCAATATGTAGTTGTTGGTCACCAACTTGAAACCAAACGCCACCATTTTTCGCGAGATTGGAGGGTTTTGCTATTTCTTTAAAACCTAATTTATCAGAATAAAAAGCCTTTGCTAACGATTCATTGTGAGGTGGTGCAGCTAACTGAACATGATCAATACCTAAAAATTGATTGAATATAAATAACAACTCCTTTAATATATAATAGCAAAAATATAACTATAAAAGTATTTGGTAAATTATTTTTTTATAAATTAGAAGCAACTAATTATTTTAAAAGTTCATTTTATTCTATTGCAATTGATAATCGTTTTCGATTAAAATGGTAGTAATAAACAAGAGAAGAGGTTATCGTTTTGAAAAAAATTTTATGCTTGATGTTATGTTAGTTATTGTTTTTAGCAGCTTGCGGTAATGGTTCGAAAAATTCAGAGTCAAAAGATGACAAAGGTACAAAGACTTATACTACAGATGATGGTAGTAAAGTAAAAATACCTAAAAATCCAAAAAGAGTACTTGTGTTAACCGCTAATTATGGAAACTTTAAAAAATTAGGTGTTAAACCTGTCGCTATCACAAATGTATTTCCAGATTCTAAATATTTAGATATGAGTAAGGTTAAAAAAATTGATCCTGAAAATGTTGAAGCGGCGGCAAAATTAAAACCAGATTTAATTATTACATATAAAGAGAACAAGAATAATAAAAAATTAGCTAAAATTGCACTGACAGTACCTATTAAAGTACAGGATATGGACTATAAAGATACACATATTGAAATTGGGAAATTAGTAAACAAAGAAGCTAAAGCTAAAAAACAAGCTGATAAACTATCAGAAAAACTAGCTAAAGATGGTAAAGAAATTAAGAAAGCAATTGGTAAAGATAATACTTTTTCAATTATGGATATTCAAGCAAAAGATATTTATCAATTTGGCCCTAGATTCGGCCGCGGAAGTGAAGCTATATATGAAGGGTTTAAGTTGAAAGAGGACCCAGAAGCTAAGCAAGCAATGCCAAAAGAGAAGTTTATGAAAGTTCCAAAAGAGAAATTCAATACGTATTCGGGAGATTATTTACTCCTTCCTACTAAAGATGGTAAGAAACCGAATAATGATTTTGTGAAATCAAATACTTGGAAAAATAATAAAGCTGTTCAAAACGGTAATGTTATTTATTATTCTATGGATGAAGCAATTTATGCAGATTTAATTTCAGTAGAGAAACAAGCTGAACTATTTAAAAAAGAACTTTTAAAGCATAAGTAAAAACTAAGCACGTCATAGTCATCGAATTTATATAATTTGATATCTATGACGTGCTTAGTTTATTTTGACGCTTACCAGTGATCAATATCACTTCGTTCGCCTTTAAAATTATTGGCTGTTTGATGACGTTTTGCTAGTACTTTTTCAACATCTTCAAATTTAATATTTAAAGCATGTAATAATACAAAAAGGTGATACATAACATCGGCGGTTTCATTCGTCACCTCTTCAACGTCGCCTTTCATTGCACCAATCACCACCTCAAATGCTTCCTCACCAAATTTTTTAGTTATTTTTTCAAGTCCTTCTTTTAATAAATATTGAGTATACGAATTACTTTTATCTGCCTGCGCACTTGCTGCAACTGTTTGTTCAAGTTGTTGCACATTAAAAGGTACGGACGTATTAAAACAACTTTGACTACCTGTATGACAGGTTGGTCCGTTTGGAAGTACTTCAATAAGCAATGTATCTTGATCACAATCCAGATGGATATGTTTCACTATTTGTGTGTGACCTGAAGTTTCACCTTTAGTCCATAAACGTTCTTTTGAGCGAGAGTAAAATGTAACAATCCCCTCAGTGAGTGTTTTTTGATAGGCAGTTTCATTCATATATCCTAGCATAAGTACTTGCTTGTTACGTACATCTTGTAATACAACAGGAATAAGTCCTTTGTCAAAATCAGGCTCTTGAGTAGTCATCTTACTGGAATACCTCCTCGTTTCATTGATGATTTAATTTGATTCACAGTTGTTTCTTTATCGTGTAATATGCTTGCCGCAAGTCCCGCTGAAACGTTTGTTTCTTTAAACAAGTCAACGAAATGTTCAGGATTTCCGCCACCACCAGAAGCGATAACGGGAATATTCACAAGTTTTTCAATTTCATGTAAGTGTGAGACATCAAAACCTTGTTTCATACCATCGTGCGTCATACTTGTAATGAGAAGTTCACCGGCGCCTAGGGCTTCAACTTCTTGAACCCAATCATAAACGCGTTTATCCGTTCGCTGTTTACCACCGTGTGTGTAACAAAAATAATCATTTAGTTCGCTATCGTAATTGCTATCTATGGCGATACATATACATTGTCGTCCAAATTTTTCGCTGGCTTCCTTTATAAAACTTGGATTTTTAAGTGCACTTGAATTTAAGGATACTTTATCTGCACCGTGGTTTAACAATTGAGAGATATCGTCAATGGTTGAAATACCACCGCCAACTGTCAATGGAATGAAAAGTTTTTCTGCTGTTTCCGAAATAACATCAAGTACAAGATCATGTCCAGCTTCTGTACGTGAAATGTCTAAGAAAACAAGTTCATCAGCACCTTGTTCATTATAATAAAGTGCAAAATCTACAGGGTTGCCAATATCACGCAAGCCTTTAAATTGAATGCCTTTGACGACGCGACCATCTTTGACATCTAAGCATGGAATAATGCGTTTTTTAATCATGACAATCCCTCCCAGAAGGTAGCGTTGTGTGCAGCTTTGCCAACAATGGCTGCATGAACGCCAATGGATTCTAATTGGGCTAAATCTTGTTGATGACGAATACCACCAGAAGCAATAATTGGTTTTTGAGTTGCTTGAACTAATTGTTGTGTGATTTCGAAATTAGGGCCCTCGAGTTTGCCATCTTTAGAAATATCTGTGTAAATGATACCACCGAGTGGGAGAGATTCTACTTGTTGTAATAAATCAAAGATATCGAGGCCAGCATCTTCTTCCCAGCCATTAATTTTGACTTGTCGACGGTAAGCGTCAATGGATAGATATAAACGATTTGGAAATGCTTGTGTCATGTGCGATAACCACGCTAAATCTTCGATACCTTTGGTGCCGATGATACAATAATCAATACCATTATTAAAGTAAGTGTCAATGGTATTTCTATCTCTAATACCACCGCCAACTTCCATAGGTTTATCAGTCAGTGAGCGTAATTGATTGATATAGTCACTCTCGATGGATACTTGATTTTTTGCACCAATTAAATCGACGATATGAATTCGGTCTACACACTGATACTGATTGTAGAAAAGTACACTTTCTTCTGCGCTACGCGCCATTTTAACTTCTGAATCGTATTTACCTTCAGTAAGTCGCACGCTAGTAGCATTGATTAAATCAATTGCTGGCCATAGTTTGATCATCTTGAAATCCGCCTTTCAGTGCTTGATTAAGTATTGCTAATCCATCATCACCACTTTTTTCTGGATGGAATTGAATGCCGATATAATTTTGATATTGCACAATTGCTGGGATTTTTGTGCCGTATTCTGTGTAAGCAACCACATGTTGTGACATTTCAGCTTGATACGCATGGACAAAGTAAACATCATGTAATAATAAAGGATGTTTACTTATTAGATTATTCCATCCTAAATGCGGTACAGGATAAGGGGACTGTATTGGAATTATATTTCCCGGGAAAATATTTAACCCTTCGACATCACCCTCTGCACTCCAACGATAAAATAGTTGCATACCGAGACAGATACCAATCACTGGTTTATCCGTAATGGATGTGATTATATTTGCTAAACCGCGCTCGTTAATTGCTTGCATGGCATCTTTAAAGTGACCTACACCGGGTAAGATGACGACATCAGCATTTGCAATTTCGTTATACTTATCGGTCAATATCGCATCGTATCCTAAATACTGAACTGCGCGTTGAACATTTTTTACATTACCTAATCCGTAGTCAATGATCGCAATCACTCAATCACACCCTTAGATGAAGGGATGTTATCATTATCATTTTCTGAAAGTGCCATTTTTAATGCACGGGCAAATGATTTAAATATGGCTTCAATTTCATGATGCGTATTGCCGCCTCTAAGTAGATCAATATGCGTAGTTAAACGTGCATTGATGATCAAAGCACGGAAGAACTCTTCAACCAATTCGCTATCAAATGTGCCTACTTTTTCTTTACTCAAAGTGGCATTAAACGATAAATAAGGGCGTCCACTAATATCAACTACAGCACGAGATAAAGTTTCATCCATAGGGATGTAACTCACACCATATCTTTGGAAAGATTTGCGTTCTCGAATCATGTCTAATAATAGCTGACCTAGTACGATGCCAATATCTTCTGTTACGTGATGATCATCTACTTCGGTATCTCCATTTGCTTCAATTATAATTGACAGCCCACTATGAAACGTAAAGAGTGTGAGCATATGATTTAGGAAACCAACCCCTGTGTTAATTTCACTTGTTCGTTTGTCATCGGCTAAAATGATTGATAACTCTGTTTCTGCAGTCTTACGTTTCTTTTGAAATATCATATTGTGACCTCCATGATTTAATGAGCTGTTCTAATTGGTCTAACTGGTCGTCTGTGGCGATGGAATATCTTACATAATCGTTCATGTTTGGTTCGTCATAACGTCTAGGTAAGAAGCCATGATCTTCAATATAAAGGCCAAGACTTTGCGCTGCGGATCCTTTTGTTAAGACAAAGTTAGTTGATGAAGGGAAGACTTTCATTATATCGCTAACATTATCTTGGAACATTTGTCTTAATCTAACAGCTAATGCACGCTGATGTTCAATGAATGTGCGTGTCTTATCAATATGTTCAAACATGAAAAGTGCAATGTGTAAAGTGAGTGTGTTTAATGGATAAGGATGTTCAATACTTTGTATAAGTTGAATCGTCTCAGGTGTTCCAATTAACACGCCTAAACGTAAACCGGCAATACCAAATGCCTTTGAAAGGGTACGCATTTGAAGAACATGTGGTTGCAATTCAAGCGTGTAGGCATCCCCAAAATCTAAATAAGCTTCATCAATAACAAAATAACCACCAATATTTTTCATTTTATCTGCAATTGCAGTTAAAAATGTTAGATTATACTGCTTGCCAGATGGATTGTGTGGATTACTCATAATAAAGAATGCGGGTTGCACTGCTTCAATGCGACTTAATATATTTTCTAGATTAAATGTTAAGTCGTTATCTGCATTTACAAACGCTATTGGTCGATGAACTTGGTCGGCATAGGCTTGGTACATAAAGAAATCTGGATTAAGTGCTAATGCTGGACCTTCTGGCATGATAAGCATTAATTTTTGAATTAATTCATCAGAACCATTACCTGCAATAATTTGGTCTGGTGATAGATTATAATAACGCGCATAACCTGCCTTAAATCGTTCATATTCTTCATCTGGATAAAAGTTAAATGAAGCATGATGTATAATCGATGTGAGTTGTGCTTCTGTTAAAGGGCGAAGTGGGCTTTCATTTTTGTTAATTCTTATCATCGTTAAACTCCTTTGATGTTCTAATTTCTATGGATTGTTCGTGATTATATAATTGTTCAACATGGGCTAATTTACGCGCAGTCAGTTCTACGGTATCGAATGTATCTTTTGATAAATCTATCACTGAATGACGTGTTAAAAAATCATTAACAGATAGACCATTGGTAAATCGAGCTGTTTGATTGGTTGGCAGTACGTGACTTGGGCCAGCGACATAGTCACCAATAACTTCGGGTGAATAATAACCTAAGAATAGTGCGCCGACGTAACGGACATGATTTAGATAATCATGTGGCGAAACTGTTTGTATTGAAGCATGTTCGGGTGCAATTTGATTCATTAAATCACACGCTTCGCTAAAGTTATTCACATGTATCAAAAAATGGTTATCATTTAAACTTGCTTGAACGATTGATTGACGTTCAATTTGAGGAAGTATGTGCTGTATTTTTTGTTCAAGTTGTTTTAATAATGCTTCATCTTCACTAATGACAAAAGTTCTTGCAAGTTCATCGTGCTCTGCTTGTGCAAATACATCATATGCGATGGCGTCTAAATCAGCAGAGTCATCAATAATTAATGCAATTTCACTAGGGCCCGCGATTTGATCAATTCCTACTTGACCAAAGAGGTATTTCTTAGCATAGGCAACAAATTGGTTACCAGGTCCTACAATTTTATCAACTTTTGGCAATGTTTCTGTACCGTAAGCTAGGGCAGCAATACTTTGAGCACCTCCAACTTGATAAACGTTATCGACACCTGCGATATAACAGGCGGCTAATACGATATCTGGTATACCATTTAGTTGTGGGGGCGTGACTACAGATATATTTTTTACACCAGCTACCTTTGCCAGTGTTACTGTCATTAAGACGGTTGATGGGTAACTGGCTTTACCACCTGGTACATATACGCCAACACGTTCTAAAGGATGGTACAATTCATAACAATCTGATGTGCCTTGTTGCTTAGTCCATTTAATGGATTCTTGGTAAGATTGAATACGCGCGTGACTTTGTTGTAAGGCCTCACGTAAATCACTGTCTAGGCGATTATAGGCATTTTCTAAAGTTTGGTAAGCGACTTCTAAATTGCAAGTCTCTACCTGATCAAACTGTTGATTATAATTTCTGAGGGCATCATCTCCGTGAAGTCTGACGTTTTCGCAAATATCCTTTACGATGGGGTATAGGTCTTCATTTAAGGAAGATTGGTTTAAATACTTTTTCAAAAATAGCGTTTTATCTATGATCAATGAGTGACACCTCCAGTGTTGATAAAAAAGCATCAATTTCAGATGATTTTTTAAAATAGGATTGTTTATTTGTGATAAGTTTCGCGTTAATGGGTTTAATCGTATCTTTTTCAACTAAGCCATTTGATTTTAGTGTTGTACCAGTCTGCACAATATCTACTATTCCATCCACCATTTCTACGAGACAAGCTAATTCAATAGAACCTGATAGTTTTACCAATTCTACATCTATACCTTGTGCTTCGAAGTAGGCACGTGCAGTTTTTACATACGACGTAGCAATTTTATTGAAAGAAGAAGTTTCTGGTTTAGCAGCTAAAGCAAAATGACAATCTCCAAATGGTAAATCTACCAAATTATTAATTGTATAATTTCCTTCTTCTAAAATATCACTACCAACAATCCCGACATCAGCTACACCTTGTTCTACATAAATAGGGACATCGCTACCTTTAACTAATACGATTTGAATAGATCCTACAGAAATTAATAATTGACGTTCTCGTTTTTCTAATGCATCTACTAGTTCTTGTTCATTAGCTTGTTTTAAATAAGTAATAAAGCTTTTTAATAATCGACCTTTGGCTATAGCTACTGTAAGCATAATAAGAACTCCTTTTATTTATAATATAAAACCTAATCCAAAACCATCTAATTCACCTTTGTAGAAACCTCCAGTAAGTTGGTGGTTTTTATCATTTTTTAGATAACATTTTAAAAATGCACCTTTGTAATATGAACGAGGCGGTTGTGGTGTGATATCTAAATGTATATCTTTTACATTTAATGACTTAAACCACTGTTCCCAACGGCGCAAAGCTTGTATTGTACGATGATCGTAAGGAAAGAGTTGACTAAGTAAATCTAATTGATCCGTTGTTTTTGTTGTCAATAATTGAACAAGCGGATGAGAAGTGCCAAGTTCGGATGAAAGTTCTGAAATATTACGCTCTTGTACTAATTTTAAAATCGTTGTTGTTTGTTCTTTAGTAGTTAACAGTAAATCGATAAGTTGATAATGTCCTAAAATGACAAAATCGATATCGTCATTAAGATATTGTTGTATATATTTATAAAACGTCATAAAATCTTCTTGCATATCCGTTATGGTAGGGTTGTAATGTTCGATACCCAATTGCGTATAGACATGGTTATCACGAACAATCGGTCCCGCATAAACTACTTTTTGATGACGCGGAGGATAATTACTGTAATAACGCAATAATTGGTCGGTGAAATCATTACGTAATGCAAAGATATGATGGTCATGTTGCCAGAAACTTCTTTCAGTCATTTGCTGTAAATCATCTTTATTCAATGTTTGCCAAGCTAGAGATTCAATAAAGCTAAAATCTACTAAGTTAAAGTCAGCTTGTTGAAAATGCTTTAAAAAGTTAAGTTCTTTTTCTTTGTTATTAATGATTGTTGCTGCATCCATATTAAAACCATCCTTTGCATATACTTTGTTTCTCTACCGAACTAAAGTAAATTGATAAAGAATACTTTAACACATTTATTTTTAGAATTCAATAAATATTCTGAAAATGTTTTTGGTTAAGCGGTATAAAATTGCCCTTGCATTTAAAAAAGTGCAAGGGATTAATACTATAAGCAAGATTTACCATGATTAACATATTTTAGCATTTCTTCTTTAGGCACCATATTACCACCAGTTGCCCATACAATATGATTTGCTTGATTCATTTGGATACCCTGTTGTTTGGCTAATGTTATTGCTGATTTAATGCCAGCAAACCCTGACGCGGCAGAGGGCTCAATAAAGATATCTTCTTTTTCACTTAAAAGATATAGATAACGATACATTTCGCTATCAGATACGGTCTGTATACCATAGAGTAACGTATTCATAATTTGCCCGACTAAGCGAGATGGACGCGCAACTGCTAAACCATCCGCGTCTGTGTTTCCATCAATGCCAATATCCTTAACTGAAATTTTATCGTGTAATTGCGTCATCATACCTAATAGCATACAAGGGGCATGTGTTGGTTCAGTAAAAATACAATAAACATGTTCTCCAAAGACTTGTTTTAGACCGAATGTCACTCCTCCTGGGCCACCACCGACACCACAAGGTATGTAGACAAATAGAGGGTGTTCAGCATCTATTTGTATATTTTCAGCAGCTAATTGTGCTTTTAATCTTAATGCAGCGACTGTATATCCTAAAAACAAGTCAGATGAACCTTCGTCATCCACAAAATGACAGGTAGGATCGTTTTCAGCATGTTTTCTTCCTTCTGCTACAGCGTACTGATAATCTGACTGATGTTCTATGACTTCCACACCACGTGACCTCAAAAGATCTTTCTTCCACTGACGTGCATCTGTAGACATATGAACCGTCACTTTAAAGCCCAGTTTTGCACTCATAATACCGATACTTAATCCTAAATTACCGGTTGAACCAACGGCAACATTATATTTACTAAACAGATCTTGATATTTTTGCTCAGCCAGTATACGATAATCAGCTGTCTCTTTTAAATCGCCATCTTGCATCGCTATCGTTTCAGCTAATTTAAGTACTTCATAGATACCACCGCGCGCCTTAATTGATCCAGATATAGCGAGGTGACTATCACATTTTAGCCATAGCTTACCTTCAATGGGTAAGGACTCTATGTTTGTCAAAGTATTTTGCATAAAAGGTATGTGTTTTAAAGGTGATTCAATAAGGCCATGATTATTTTCAGTTTCTGGGAATACAGTGCTTATGTAACTACTAAATCGTTCAAGTCGTTGCGCAGCATCTTCCATATCTTTTAAAGTAAATGTTAATGACGCTGGTTTACGAAAATTTGGGTTTTCCCAAAAAATAGGCTTATAATTTTGCATACTATCTATGAGAGGGAAATCTTGTTTAAGTGTTGCTAAATCGTTCATATTAATACCTCCGTATCATTTTAATAACAGTACGAAATATAAATTTCACGCTACATTAATTATAGCAAAAAATAGATGAAATCGCCTGATTCGCCGATATAATATGATGATATTGGTTATTGTAGTTAGAACCATTGACTCGATTCAAAAATGGGTTTACACAGAGTGAACGATAATATTTTTACAAATTAGCATGATTGCTTATTTTAATTGTAAGTTAGAAAAATGATTGATGAAATATAAATAAAAAAGAGTCAGGAACAACTTTGAATGTTCCTGACTCTTTGTGGACTAGTTAAAATGACTGCTTTGTCTAAGCTATCTTACTAACAAATTACTTTCTGAATTGCTTACGTATTTTAGTAAACCAGCCTTTACGCTCGTTAACAGACATAACTTGTGGGCGTGTATTATCCTCTTTTAATTGTTGGCCATAATCCATAGCTTCTTTCATTAGAAATGCTTGAGAATTTAAAGGTGATAAATTATTTTCAATATAATGATATTGACCTAATTCATCTTGGTAACGTCCTTTTTGGTTATCTGAGAGTTGTAAGTTCATATAATCTAATAAACGTTTCGCAATATTTTTATCTTCAACTGGGAATAAAATTTCTACACGTTTAATCATATTTCTAGTCATTGCATCGGCGGAAGAAAGATATATGATGTCGTCGCCATTATTATGGAAATGATAGATGCGTGAATGTTCTAGGAATCTACCAACGATACTTACGACTTCAATGTTTTCACTGATTCCTGGAACACCTGGCTTGAGACAACAAATACCACGAATGATCAATTGAACTTTTACTCCTGCACAGGATGCTTCAAACAATTTAAGAATGATATCTTTATCCGTTAATGAGTTCATTTTCATGATAATCTTACCGTTACCATTTTCACGATGTGATTTGATTTCGTTATCTATTCTAGCTAAAAAGACATCACGAATATCGAAAGGTGCGACAATCAATTTGTTATATTCAGGTTTTACTGAATAGCCACTTAAATAATTGAAGAAATTAATCGCATCTTCAGCAATTTCAGCATTCGTTGTAATCAGTCCCATATCGGTATAAATATTCGCTGTTTTATCATTATAGTTACCAGTACCTAAATGAATGAATGAAGTTAATTTATTATTCATTCGCTTAACAACGAGTGCAATTTTACTATGTGTTTTCAAATGTGTCATACCATAAATAACATGACAACCTGCTTCTTCCAACATTCTTGCCCAATGTACGTTGTTTTCCTCATCAAAACGTGCTTTTAATTCGACAAGCACAGTGACTTGTTTGCCATTTTCAGCTGCATTTTTCAAACTATTAATAATAGGAGAATCCTTACTTACACGATAGAGTGTTTGTTTTATTGCAATAGTATTTGGATCTTCAGCTGCTTCCCGTATAAAATCAACAATAGGTTCAAATGATTCATATGGGTGGTGGAAGAAGATATCTCTTTTTAAAGATAAATCAAAAATATTGTGATTTCCTAGAGATTGAGGTATTTGTGGGACATATTTATTATATTTCAAATATTTCAGCTTATTGGATAGGTGGTCAACTAAATCAGTCAACATGGTTAAATCGAGAGGCCCATCTACAAAATAGACGTCATTATCGTGCACATCTAGTTGGTTGATAATCCACACAATATCCTCATGTGTCGCTTGTCGGCCATCTACTTCTAAACGTACAGCAGTACCACGTTTACGCTCTTTTAAGAAGCGCTCAATTTCTATTAATAAATCTTCTGCGCCATCTTCATGAATAGTTAAGTCAGCATTACGTGTGATTCTAAACGTAAATGTGTTCAAGACCGTATATCCTGAAAATAAGTCGTTAATGAAGTAGGTGATAATATCTTCAATCAAAATGATATATTGTTTATCACCTTTGTTAAATGAATAAAATCGAGAAATAAGTGAAGGTATTTGAACGATAGCAGAATTAATATCATCTTCTGTATCGATATCTACAAAAATATTCAAGCTTTTATTATTTAATTTAGGGAAAGGATGATAAGCATCAATCCCTAAGGGCGTTAGTGTTGGCAAGATGCCATACTTAAATTCTGATTCAAGTTGAGGCAATAAATCGTCAGGTAGTTGTTCTGGTTTTATGATTTCTACTTGATATTGTTTTAAGTCATCAATTAATTCGTTATAACGCTTGTATTGTAAATCAACAATTTCCTTGTTCTTTAGCTTAATTTGAACGAGTTGTTGCTTAGGTGTTAATTGTGCTTTGTTTTCAGGTTTATCGTATCCCATTTTGACTTGATCTTGTAAGCCCGCTACGCGAACCATAAAGAATTCATCTAAATTCGAACTAAATATAGAGATAAAGTTAAGTTGTTCTAATAGTGGGTTGTTCTTATCTTGTGCTTCTTGTAATACACGGTAGTTAAAATCTAACCAACTAAGCTCTCTATTATTATAATATTGCGGTAAATTTAAGTCTTTATCTCCCAAATTTCTATGCATAACGCTTTATACACCTCGTTGTAGTCTAAAATACATATTTTGCTACGTATACCGTATCATATGAATTTTAAGATTTTGTAAAGATAATAGAAAGGTTTTCTTTTAAAATTTTCTCAATATGTTTTTTTTGACGAAGTGACTGATATTCTTCAGCAATTGGTGCACCATTATAGTAAACGTATAATGTATACTCGCCATCTTTTTCTTTTAAATCTATCGACTCAACAGCACTTGTATGAGAGATGTTGAGCGCATTAACAAATTTTATAATGCCACCAAGTGATTGAACATTATCCAATTCTTTACCACGTAGCCATTCCGTCTCATGACTAAAGAATTTTAACAGTGATTTATTTTTAAAACTTGCAAGCAATGCTAATTTAACGCGGTCCTCATGTTTGAAACCATCAATCATAGAGTTAGCAATAATATAATATGTGTGCGGTGAACTAGAATCTGAATCAATAAATCTACCTAAGTAATACAGGTAAGCACCCTCGGCAAATAATGTTTTTTCGTCATCTGATACCTCAATTTTATCTAAATTGATAAGTTGTTTTAATAAAGACTGTGCCAATTTAACACGTTGATTTGCGCTCGATTCCTCTATGCCATATTCATTAGCTAAGTGGAAAAGGGCATCTTTTCTAATGTTTTCTTTTTTAAATTCTGTTGGATAACGCTCACTAATAATATTCATGGCATAGCCTTCGCGTAAACCTTTACGAGAAAATGTAAACTGCGAAGCTTCTATTTTATTAAACAGTACTTTAAAGACGGAGACAGCAGGCAGTATAATATCTACACGATCTCTACTTAAACCATCGATGTCTTTCAATTCATCACGAGAACTTTTTTTAAGTATAGAATATACCTCATCGATATTATCGTCCGTCATTGTATAATTATGGACACCGCCAATAGGGTATGAATGTTCAGATTGATGGATGCGTGCAACATTACGAGCTGAACCGCCTATCCCAACTAAAGCGACTTCTTGGTCTTTTAACCAAGCGAGTTGATCAAATTGTTTAGATAAAAATTTCTCCATATCTTTGATTGAAGATTTATCATTATGATCTTTACCGTCAAAGAATTTACGCTGTAAAGTGACGACACCAAATGGAAAACTGTGTGCTTCTATTAACTTTTTGTCTTTAAAAAGTGTAACTTCTGTAGAACCGCCACCGATGTCGACAGAAACACCATCTTGGATGTCTGTGGTATGAGTAATGGCATAAAAACCATAAAATGCTTCTTCTTCTTCAGGTATTAACTTGATTTTTATATTCAGTTCTTTTTTGATGTTTTCAATAATTTTGTCTCTGTTTGTTGATTGTCTAATTGCCGCTGTAGCAATGGGATGTAATTCAGTTACTTCAAACTTATCTGCTACAGTTTTAAAACTGCTTAATGTCTTAGTTAATACTTCAATACCTTCGTTGTTCATCGCCAAATCTTTTGTTAAATATTGGCTTAGCCTTGCTGGTGTTTTAATGTTCAATAATTCGTTTAGACCTGTTTTTTTATCAAATTCGAAAATAACTAACCTGATTGTATTTGAACCGATATCAATTAATCCTATACGTTCCATGTTTGCCTCCTATGTAAAAAATGAGGTTCTATCATATGCTCTATTTTGTTTACCCTGTTCTTTCCTATATATTACATTAAAAAATAAAATTTGTGATTAAAAATTTTCATATTGTCCAATGTAAATACAAATAAGTCAATTGTTTGAATGATAATGATGAAAAAAACCAAGCATACAGTAACATCGCTACTTGTATGCTTGGTTATAATTGTTTATTTAACCTGTAAAGGACCGCCTGGACCTAATGGCCAACCTAATAAATACCAGATAATCATAAATAAAGGCCATACGATACTTAACACAATTGTATAAGGCATTAGACTCGATAATAATGAGCCTAACTTCATGTTATTATCATATTTTTGTGCATATGATAATAACAGTGGTAGGTAGGGCATCATCGGTGTAATCGGATTACTTATTGAATCTCCGATGCGATAAAGCATTTGTGTGAAAGCAGGATGGAAACCTACAAGCATGAGCATAGGTATAAAAATAGGTGCTAAAATGCCCCATTTGGCAGAAGCGCTACCAATCAATAAATTGATGATTACGCTTAACAAAATAATGCCTAAGATAAGTATGATGCCATTTTGACCTTGTAATAAGGCGGCTCCCTTAACAGCAACGATAACGCCTAAATTACTCCATTCTAAAAATGCTAGTAGTTGTGCTGCAAAAAATACGATGACGATAAATGAACCCATCGACGACATAGAATCAGCTAACATTTTACCTAAATCTTTAGAGTTTTTAAATTCCTTCATCATTAAACCATAAACTAAACCAGGTACTAAGAATAAAACAAGGATAATTAGCCCAACGCCATTAATAATAGGGGCATCGTTAAGTAAGCTACCTGTTTTAGCATTTCTTAAAAAACTGCCTTGAGGTATAGCTAAAATAATAAGTAACGCAATCATGATGAAAAAACTTATATTTGCCCAAAATACAGCGCGATTTTCTTCTGTTGTCAGTCCAGTATTTTCATCATCAACTTGAATATCAGAATTTGAGTCGTCGTATGAACCTAATCTTGGAATAACAAAGCGCATAGTTACCCAATAAACGGCGGGGAGTAAAACAAGTACACTTGCAGCAATAAAATACCAATTCATGGCCACATTGACATGAACATTGTCAGAAACAATTTTAGTCGCAGGTTCAGTAAATGCATATAATAAGGCATCTGACATACCGATCATGATATTTGCTGAAAACCCACCAATGGCTGATGCGTATGCCATCGCTAATCCTGCAATAGGGTGATATCCCAATTTAATAAATACCATGGCAGTTAACGGGGGTAAAACGATAGGTGCAGCATCACCAGCTGCATTACCTAAGATTCCAATAAGTATGATGACTGGAACGATAAATTTTTTAGGTGCTTTATGTACAATTTGAACCATTAATTTGTCAAAATAACCTGTTTTTTCAGCGACACCTACACCAAGCATAACAGCTAATACGAGACCTAGAGCTGGGAATTCAGAAAAATTCTTCACAGCATCATTTAATATCATCATTAGACCGTCTTTACTTAAAATACTCTTAATAGCAATTGTATCTCCAGTACCAGGGTGTTTTACGGTGATGTGAAATAGTGAAACAATCCATGTGATAATAGCAAGTCCTAAGCACATCAAGAAAAATAAAATACTTGGATCAGGTAGTTTATTACCAACTTTTTCTACAATATTTAAAAATCTATATACGAGTGTCGGTTTATGCTTTGTATTTGAAGTCATATGTACTACCTCCTAATTAAGTTATCGAAAGTATATCAGAATAATCTTTTTAATTGAACAAATATTCTGAAAATAAATATGTGCTTAAGAAAAAATTTACACATATGCATGTAAAAAAGTATCAAAAAGCGTAATCAAGTTTCAATTTTCTAGAAAAAGGGAATTATGTAAAAAAACGTTTTTACAGAACTGGAAATACATTTTTTAGATAGGAGAAGTGATGAATGATGGGAAGATTAAATAACAAAATCGCTATTTTGACAGGTGCAAGTACAGGTATTGGTGCTGCCTCAGCAAAAGTATTAGCGAATGAAGGTGCGCATGTATTGGCAGTGGATATTTCAGAAAAAGTGCATGACACTGTCAAAGAAATCAATAATGCAGGCAATACAGCTTCAGGTTATATCGTAGATGTGTCCGATGCGCACGCAGTTGAACGCTTTGCTCAAGCAATTAAAGAAAAGCATGGAAAAATAGATGTGCTCTTTAATAACGCTGGTGTTGATAATGCGGCGGGGCGTATTCATGAATATCCAGTTGAAGTATTCGATAAGATATTAGGTGTTGATTTAAGAGGTACATTTTTAATGACTAAGTTTTTACTACCGCTTATGATGGATGAGGGCGGTTCGATTATCAATACGGCATCATTTTCTGGATTAGCTGCAGATTTAAATCGTTCAGGTTATAATGCAGCCAAAGGTGGGGTCATTAATTTCACGCGTTCGACTGCGATTGAATATGGTCGTGAAAATATTAGAGCAAATGCTATTTCACCAGGTACGATTGAAACACCACTTGTAGATAAATTAACAGGTACGGCTGAAGATGAAGCGGGTAAAGCATTTAGAGATAATCAAAAATGGGTTACACCATTAGGTAGATTAGGAACACCTGAAGAAGTTGGCAAACTTGTAGCCTTCCTTGCGTCTGATGACAGTTCATTTATAACGGGTGAGTCTATCACAATAGATGGTGGTGTTATGGCGTATACATGGCCAGGAGAAATGTTAAGTGATGATAGTTGGAAAAATACAACGAAATAATTTGGTAGCTGTTTTTATGAACGAATGTGAAATGTAATAAAATCCACACAGTAACTGATTAACTCAGTCTCTGTGTGGATTTTAATTTATAACTAGGTTAGCGAATATTACCAGATAATTTGATCGACAACATCATTATTTAATGATTTTACAATCTCAGTTACAAGCGCTACCGAATTTTTATAATCATCTGTGTGTAAAACGGACACATTAGAATGCATGTAACGCAATGCAACCCCGATAGAGACGGTTGGTGTGCCTTCATTAGCGACATGAATGCTGCCGGCATCAGTACCGCCACCAGCAGTGGTATCTAATTGAACAGTAATATTATGTTTTTTAGCCACGTCTTTAATATGTTTTGTGAAACCAACATGACCAATGTTGGATGCGTCCATAATAATCACAACCGGTCCATTACCAATAGCCGTATCACTGACTTGACCTGACATACCTGGCGTATCATAAGCAATGGCAACATCAACGGCAATTGCCAAATCAGGTTTGATTTTATTGGCAGCAACTTTGGCGCCACGCAGACCGACTTCTTCTTGTACATTTGCGCCAGCCACCAAGTTGATATCTATCGCTTCATTCTTTAAATTTTGTAATACATCTATGGCAAGTGCACAGCCATAGCGGTTATCAAATGCTTTAGCAGTTAAGTATTTTTGATTAGCCAATGTTTCGAATTCACTGTATGGCGTCACCATATTACCGATTTCGATGCCAAATTGTTCTGCCTCTTTTTTACTCTTAACACCAATATCAATAAACATTTCTTTCATATCAATTGTTTTTTTACGTTCCTCTGGTGATAATACGTGAGGGGGTTTTGAACCGATGATACCTCTGATTTTTTTACCTTCATCTGTTGTAATCGTTACCTTTTGCGAAAGCATGACCTGGTTCCACCAACCGCCAATGGGTGTGAATTTTAAGAAACCATTGTTATCAATTTTAGTAACGATAAAACCAACTTCGTCTAGATGACCTGCAACCATTAATGTTTTATCTCCATTAGTGGCTGATTTTTTACCAAAAATACCACCAAGATTGTCTTCGATAATTTCATCGCTTACGGGTGTTAAATAATCGTTCATTAATGCTTTGACTGCCATTTCGTGTCCAGCAATGCCATCGACATCCGTTAGTGATTTTAGTAATTTCACTGAATCATTCATAAGAATTCCCCCTTAAAAATTTATGTGTATCTATATTTTACCATTTAGAATTTAATAATATAGTTTTTTGATTGAATACAAATTCAAATCATAAGAAACAACAATGATTGTTAATCCTTACTAAAATACTAAGACTAAATGAGTGCAATATGTAATGTGTCATGTTTCAATAGTATTATAGATAAAGTGGAGGGATTAATTATGACAGAAGTTAAACATCTAACATTTGGTTCGAAAAATGCGCCAATAACAATTGAGTCGTTTATCAATTTTGCATGTCCGTTCTGCAAGAACTATTTTAAAGCAGCAGATCATGCACTCACACCTTATATTGAGTCAGGTGAAGTGCAACATGTCGTTAAACATTTTGATAAAACAAAACAAGCATTATTAAAAGGAACGGTTGCAAACATTCATTTAAATTATGACAATCCTGAAGAAACATTAGCAATTATTCGCCAATTATACGATACACAAGATCAATGGAAAGTAAGTTTTGCCACTGTTGAAGATAAAATGGCAAATGAATTTAATTTAACACCTCAAAAAGATGCAGATGAACGCTCTTTAGCAATCAATGAAGAAACATTTGAACGCGGTATTAAAGGGATACCCACTGTATTTATTAATAACGAAAAATTTGAATTTAACCCCTTAAAAGATGAACAAGATAAAATTGAGTCATTGTTAAATGAAGCTATTTCTAAATTAAAGTAATCTATAAAATAAAAAAGTCTCAAGCGTTAAAGTGATTACTTTAACGTTTGAGATTTTTTTTGGCTTAGCTTGGATTAAATCATGTGAATTGCAAAAGTATTGAGTAGTTCAATGCTTATTATTTATTTTAACTTTAGCGAACTTAATCAGTTAAGCGTGTTCAATCAATTTTAATTTATAGTCTTGTATAGATTGGATACCACCATCTTTACTTTTAATGATAATATGTTCTTTTGTAATTTTTGTAGGGGAATCTACGCCTACAGCTGCAGAAATATTAAACAAGCCTTCATGTAAACTTGTAATAAAATTAGTGACACGATATTTTTTCTCATCGATGATTAATCCTTTTTCACGTTTAGGATCAGTCGTTGCCACACCTACTGGACAAGTATTCATATGACATTGTTGGCTCATAATACACCCAACACTAATCATCATGCCACGGGCGATGTTTACCAAGTCTGCGCCAAGTCCTAATGCGATAGCTATCTTATCTGGCGTTATCAATTTGCCTGATGCAAAAACTTTAATTTGATCTCTAATACCATATTTTTCCAATAATGCTGTTAAAATAGGAAGCGCTGTAAATAGAGGTAAGCCGACACCATCTTCTAATTCTTGGAATGTTGCACCAGTACCGCCTTCTCCTCCGTCGATGGTAATGAAATTAGGATATTGCTGATTTTCAACCATTGTACGAACAAGGTTTTCTACTTCAGATACTTTGCTAATGACCATTTTAAAGCCAACAGGTTTTTGTCCGGTTTGTTGTAATTCATGGACCCAATTCAATAAGGCATCTGGACTGTCGATATGCTCAAAACGGTTAGGTGAGTTTATTGTCAGCCAAGGTTCTACTTTTCTTATAGAAGCGATTTCTTCTGTGACTTTGTTGCCCTGCATGTGGCCACCACGTGTTTTGGCGCCTTGTGCTAATTTGATTTCAAATGCTTTAATATGTTGATTATGGGATAAATCGATAAAGGCTTGTTGGTCAAACTTTCCTGCTTTATCACGAACACCAAATAAGCCTGGTCCAATTTGAAATATAATATCAACGTTTCCAGATAGATGATGTTCCGATAAACCACCTTCGCCCGTGTTCATCCATGTACCAGCTTGACCCAGCCCTTTTGAAAGGGCAGTGATAGCACGGCTACCTAAAGCGCCATAACTCATACCCGATTGACCTACTAAACGTTTTATTTTAAATGGATGCTCAAGTTGAGCACCTAATATAATTTGGTCTTCATCTGATAAATAGTAAGGATCTATTTCAACTTTTGTTCTATGTTCATCACGGTTAAACAAGCGTTCGTTATCAATTTTATAAATAAAAGAAGAAATCATAGGTGATTGGTCGATATGTAACTCAGCTGTTTGTAAAGGAAACATCGTGTTTTGTATATAAAAACCATCTTCATAATCATGTTGTGTTCCAAAACTTGTCATTCTAGAATTATATTTACCCGCAACGACAATATTTGTAAAATCATTTCTTGAAAATGGTTTACCTTTGGTATCAGCCAAAAATAGATACTGACGTAATTCAGGCCCAATTTTTTCTCCAAAATAACGTATGCGTGCAAGTAGTGGATAATTGCGTAGCACACTATGTTGCTTTTGTCGTTTATCTTTAAAAAGTAACACTGCCCCCATTACCAGAACACTAAATAAAAAGAATACAATTATAATATTAACGATAAATTGTAATGTAGTTAATATAGTCATAAAAATCAGCCCCCCTTATGTTAATTATATAGTACAACAAAATGAACATATTACAATAATATAGTGAGTTGAATACGTAAGTTATTTGAGATTATAATATTTTAGAAAGGAAGTTGATAAAAAATTTAATAATTTGTATATACACTATAAGTAGACATGATATATTTAGTATATGTACGAATTAGGAAGGTGTCATATGACTGAGAAATCAACCGAATTAAAAAATAATAATCAGCAAGATAAAAGTGTTTGGGATAACAAAAAAATTGTAAAAAGAGATTTTTGGCTTATTCCAATTTATTTATTAGCGAATAACATCATGCCACTCTTGTTATTTGCTGCTATATATATTGTCTATTCAGTATTTAATTTTAAAAATGAAGATTTTGTAACTGATGAAAACATACTAATTATGGGTGGCTTGCTTGCCGAAATCGTTATATTAGTTAGTTTTTATGCAATGCATTTAAAAGATCGTTTAATACCGATTTCCAACCAACGCATTCATGCAATCCCTAAATATCTGTTTATCATCGTGGCGACTTATATTGTCACACTTGGATTAAATAGTTTATATGATTGGATGATGGAATTTTTACCTAAAGGATTGCAATATACAGAAACTCAAAATCAAATGCTTTTAGAAAAAATGTTTGAAAATAATTGGATGTTACCATTTCTATTTATAGATATTGTCATACTCACACCAATCATCGAAGAACTATTATTTAGACATTTAATTATTCATGAGTTAGGCAAAAAGATAACATATACTGTTGCCTCGATACTCTCAACGATATTATTTGCAAGTGTGCATGTGTTAGGTGCAACATCACCATTTGAAATCGGTAGTTATCTCATCATTGGGGCTGGTTTAGCCTTTGTATATGTGAAGAGCGGAATGAATTTGGCTGTTTCAATAACATTACATGCATTAAATAATCTCATATCATTTATAGCTATCGTTATTTTAAAATAAATGATTTTTGAGCTTATTGATGAAACAAGCTATTAAAATTGAAAAGTTAGGGAATAGTAATGCGAGAAATTAAAAAAGGTGGGCTTCTATGTTAGAACTAAAAAACATAACATATAAGATAGATAACCGGGATATTATCAATGATATAAATTTAAAAATTGAGGCAGGCGATACGATAGCAATTGTAGGGCCTTCCGGAAGTGGTAAAAGTACATTGTTGCGTTTGATTAGTAATTTGATTAGCCCAACAAAAGGAGAACTATATTTAAATGATAAGCCTTACGAACAAATAAACCCAGAACAACTACGTATGAATGTAAGTTATCTATTACAAGAAAGTGATTTATTTGATAGAACTATCGGAGAAAATCTAGCTTTTCCAGCAGAAGTTAGACAAGATAAATTCGATCGTAAACAAGCTAAACGTTTATTGAAAACAGTAGGTTTAGGTCATTATAATTTTAATACACGTGTTGAACATTTATCCGGTGGTGAAAGACAACGTATTACGATAGCGAGACAACTCATGTACACACCAAAGGTATTGCTTCTAGATGAAGCGACAAGTGCTTTGGATGTGCATAATAGTGAAAAAATAGAATCCTTAATCTTTAAATTGGCTGATGAAGGCGTTGCTATTTTATGGATTACACATAGTAATGATCAAAGTAATAGACATTTTAAAAAGAAAATTAGAATTGTGGATGGCAAAATCGATAAGGAGGAGCGTTTATCATGAGTACAACTGCACTAGCATTAACGGGTCTCCTCTTACTTTTTCCGATTATTGTTTCTTACAAAGAAAAATTACATATTATTAAAGATTTATTAATTGCGACGGTTAGAGCAATTATTCAATTAATTATTCTCGGCTTTCTATTGCATTTTATATTTGGTGTGAATCAAACATGGCTATTAATCGTATTTGTACTAGTCATTATTATTAATGCTTCGTGGAATACAATTAGTAGAGCATCTCCAGTAATGCATCATGTATTTTGGATTTCGTTTGTTGCCATTTTTGTTGGTGTAGCGTTACCTCTAGTTGGTGTCGTTTTAACAGGGGCGATAGAGTTTAAGCCTAATGAAGTGATACCGATTGCAGGTATGCTAGGTAGTAATGGTTTAATTGCTATAAATTTAGCCTATCAAAATTTAGATAGAGAATTTGTGAAAGAAATGAGCCAAATTGAATCTAAGTTAGCACTTGGTGCGAATCCCAAATTATCTTCTAAAGAAACGATACGTAATAGTGTGAAAACGGCGATTGTACCAACAATTGATTCCGTTAAAACGTATGGTATTGTTTCGATACCAGGTATGATGACCGGCTTAATTATTGGAGGCGTAGAGCCGTTACAAGCTGTTAAATTTCAATTAATGGTTGTCTTTATTCACACAACTGCGACGATTATGTCTGCGCTTATTGCGACTTATTTAAGTTATAAACAATTCTTTAATCACCGCGATCAACTGATAAGTAGACATTTAAACCAAGAAGACGCATAAATATTGGATAGACGGCGAGTATAAAAAGCACTGTTCAGCATTTTAATAAAAATTTTAAAAAGAATTGAGCAGAGCTTTATTGTTATGTTTCAATATAAACACGAATCTGAGATATCTATTGATGTCTCAGGTTCTTTTTTTGTATGGTTGGATATTTGCTGTGAGAGCAAATTCAGAAGTGTTCAAATGTGTTGACGTATGGTTTATAATGTAATAGTTATGTAAAAATTTACATCTTAATTTAAGGGAGGAGTGAAAAGATGTCGATTATGAGAATTGCCACCTTTATTTTGAGTATCTTTATCGTAGGTATGGTTGAAATGATGGTTGCAGGGATTATGAATTTGATGAGCATTGACTTGCATGTTTCGGAAGCGATTATTGGACAGTTAGTGACGCTTTATGCCATCACATTTGCCATTGCAGGACCTATATTAGTGAAAATAACGAATCGGTTTTCTCCAAGACCTGTATTATTATATGCATTGCTTGTTTTTATTGTCGGAAATATGATCATTGCTTTTGCACCTAATTTTTCTATTTTAGTATTTGGACGCATCATATCATCTGCAGCAGCAGCACTTATCGTGGTTAAAATATTAGCGCTAACAGCTTTATTAACTGCGCCACAACATCGAGGGAAAATGATAGGTATTGTTTATTCAGGCTTTAGTGGCGCAAATGTACTTGGTGTACCAATTGGGACAATTATCGGTGACTTAGTTGGATGGAGATATACATTCTTATTTATTGTCTTTGTAAGTGTGTTAGTAGGTATATTGATGTATTTCTATGTACCACAACCTCAATATCAAACGGTAAATACAGAGTCTAGTACTAAGCAGCGTGAAAGTAATTATTCTAAAATACTTAGACCAGGAGAAGTCGCTAAGTTTTTAGCTATCACATTCTTATTGCTAGTTGCAAATTCTGTGACATTTATTTATATTAATCCACTTATGTTATCAAGTGGTCATGACTTATCTTTCGTATCGATTGTATTATTAATCAATGGTGTTGCAGGTGTTATTGGAACATCGATGGGTGGGTTCCTTTCAGATAAATTGACGAGTAAACGTTGGCTAACGATTGCCACTATTATATTTATCACGATGATGTTACTGTTGAATTTATTCTTATCAGTGACAGGCGTATTATTAATGATTATCTTCATATGGAATATCATGCAATGGAGTACAAATCCAGCTGTTCAAAGTGGTATTATAGAACATGTTGAAGGTGATACAAGCCAAGTGATGAGTTGGAATATGTCTAGTTTAAATGCGGGTATCGGCATTGGTGGTATTGTCGGTGGTCTAGTTGTTTCTAAAATAGATGTTTTAGCAACTACGTACTTCACTGCAGCCATCGCATTCGTAGCTTTTATTTTAATCATTAGTCTAAAGCAAATGACTAAATTTAATAGAGCCTAAGGTAAATCAATTACACTTATAAAATGAACAGTGCTTTGTATATAAAAGTGGACTTACATTCTCAATGTAGAAGAGAGGATGTAAGTCCTTTTTTTAATTTATAAAGTTGATTTTTCTATTGATTGGGCTGTATTAAAATGAATATCGCTAAGTGCAATTTTATTTTTCTTATTAGAAACTTGCGCAATAATAGCGGAAAGTAAAATATAAATTAATGTACCAATAATATAACCTATTTTTAAATCAGAAATTAATAAATAAGATTGATACAATAGCACAATAATAGCAATGATTGCCATCGTTACAAGTATTGGATAGGGTACTTTAAATGGCGATTGCTTATAAGCATCTGGATATTTTTTGGGTAGTTGCGTAGAAGCTAAAGCTGGAAAAGCAAAAACAATTAATGAAATCCCAGTACCTAACTGTGCTACAACATTTAGTGACATACCTGTAATAATAGGTAATGCACCAATAATGTAGAAAAGTAATAAAAGCCAATGAGGTGTACCAAATCGTTT
Organism: Staphylococcus sp. ZWU0021; assembly: GCF_000798895.1. NCBI lineage: Bacteria > Bacillati > Bacillota > Bacilli > Caryophanales > Staphylococcaceae > Staphylococcus > Staphylococcus sp. ZWU0021. The sequence goes on along the minus strand of NZ_JTLN01000030.1, from coordinate 261,253 downwards.
GTTCACACTACCTAAACGTTTAGGTAAATAACCATCGTGTATTGCAACTAATAAACTTTTAGTTACCCAAGTAAACGTTGAATTGAGTGTAGTCGCTAATGCGAACATTGCGCCCCCAACCATGAAGAAGATGAATACTGGGGTCGGCAAGACTTCTTGCGCAACACTCGTTAATGGTCTGCCAGCAACCTCTGGAATTGGTAGTACCCCTACAGCAATAGAAGCGATAAAAGCGTATAACAAACCTACAAATATAGTTGCAATGATAATGACTATTGGAATATCTCTTTTTGGATTTTTCATTTCTCCACCTAGTTCAGCAACAACTTGCGCGCCACCAGTTGCAAACGAAACAAGCCCAACGGCAGTAAAGAATCCTGTGAATCCATCCGGAAGCATGGCATGCATATTAAAAACACCAAAATCCACATGTGGCAGACCGAAAATGATAAAACAAGACAAAGCAATAATTAGAATGACAACCATTAAATTACCAATGATAGATGCTGACTTAATACCAATGATATTAACAATAAATAAAATGGTAAGTAAGGCAAAAGCAACAAGTCTAACAGGAATACCTGGTAAGAGTCCTTCTAAGTATTGTGCGAATGATAAAGCATATAAAGATAATGTAACCTGTAAAAAGATGAATAATAATAACCAAAATATCCCGATTTTAGGGGACAATAAACGACTTGTATACTGATACATACCACCAGTCGTAGGTAATGTGGATCCTAATATGGCAATTGGGAACATCGTTAGTAATGTAATGATTGCGGATAAGATAAATGCGGGTGTGATACCACTTCCGGTCATTTGTATGCCAATGCCTGTTAGCGACATGACGCCAGCACCGATAATTTGACCTATAGCAATACCCATTACATCCGTAAAGCCTAATACTTTTTTTAAGTTTGTTGCTTGTTGCATTCAATCATCTCTAAATTATATGTATTTTTAAAAATAATAAAAAAATTATAACATAATTATCCCTTAATTCATAGTAAACTTATCGGAAAACAAGAGTTAAGTTTTTGAAAAAGCTAATTATAGATAAATAAAAGGTTTTCATAGTAGAATAAAGTTAATAAAAAAATTATTAAGAGGTGTAATTTTTATGACTAATGAAAAAGAAAATATTAAAGTAAATGCATTTATTGATAGATTGAAACAATGGCAAGAGGAATTTAAAATTTTACGTGAAATTATAAATGAAACGGAATTAACTGAAGATTATAAATGGATGCATCCTTGCTACACGTTAGATGATAAAAATGTCGTTATCATACAAGACTTTAAGCATTATTGCGCATTACTTTTTGAAAAAGGTGCTATTATGGAAGATCCTTATCAATCACTTATACAACAAACTAAAAATGTACAAGCAGCAAGACAATTACGTTTCGAAAGTTTAGATGAAGTTAATCAACGTAGAGACGAGATTAAATGGTATGTTGAAGAAGCGATTAGAATAGAAAAATCAGGTAAGAAAGTACCTATGAAAAAAACTGAAGACTATGATATGCCTGAAGAATTACAAGCAAAATTAGATGCAATGCCAGAATTAAAAGAAGCATTCAATAACTTAACGCCTGGTAGACAAAGGCAATATATGTATCATATTGGTCAGGCAAAGAGAGCGGCAACACGTGAAAATCGAGTAGAAAAATATATTGATTATATATTGGATGGCAAAGGCATGAATGATTAAATACTTGAAAGCATTTGTATAAGTAAAAGAAGTTATCATGTGAACGACGTATGCAAAAATACAAAGCGGATTGCCTTATGAAGGTTAACGCTTGAGTTATGATAAAATAGCACACATTTTAGTTTAGCATCCAAAAATGAAGTTGCAACTTTATCATATATCGTATATAGTTTGCTCGAATATAAAACTACGGTTAAGTCATATTTTGAAACGTATTTTGAGAAAGAAGGTGTATGAATGCCGAGAGTTTCCAAGAGGATACAATTACTACAAGCTGCTGCAGCAATTGTAGATGAGCAAGGTAGTGAATATTTAACGCTAGATGCCGTTGCCAAAAAGGCAGGTGTCAGTAAAGGTGGGCTATTGTATCACTTTAAAAACAAGTTTGCATTAATTCAAGGTCTTGTTGATCATGCCGATGAATTATATAGAGAAAATGTGAATGGACATGTACATGCAGATAAACAAGACCAAGGGAAATGGGCACGGGCGTTTATTGAAGCGACGAGATCTCATCGTTCAGAAAATGGATCGATTACCTCAGGAATGCTTGCTGCACAAGGTATTAATAGCAATTTGTTATTACCTTTACAGGACACTTATAAAGAGTGGCAAACTAATATTGAAAATGATGGATTAGACAAAGTAGACGCTACAATTATTCGTCTGGCAGTGGATGGTTTGTGGCTTTCAGAAATATTTGGACTAGATGGACTTGATGAAAACATGAGAGAACAAGTTTTGAATAGATTAACCGAATATACGCACCCCAATAAAAATCAAGAAAGCAATGGCTAAATGTTCTAAATTAATAAAAAAATAATAAAATGTTTAATTCATGTAAACCACTGATAGTATAAGGATAATCAACTTTTGAATGTTGTTTATCCTTATTTTTTATATTTATAAAACTTGAAACTAAACCGTCTGGTTGGTACACTTAGCGATGTGTTAAATAACTCTGTGGAGGTTTATAATCAATGAAAAAAGTGATGCTAACAGCAGCTTTAACAGGTGCTGGAGATACTACAGCAAAGAATAAGTGTGTTCCTGTAACACCTCAAGAGATTGCTGAATCAGCAATAAAATGTGCAAGAGCAGGCGCGACAGTTGCACATATTCATGCGAGAGATCCAGAGACAGGTGGTATTAGCCACGATGTTGAATTTTTCAAAGAAGCCGTACGACTTATTAGAGCTGCAGATGAAGATATTATTATAAATATTACGTCAGGTGGTGGCGGAGATTTTATTCCAAACCTTGAAGATCCATATCTCGCTGCAGAAGGATCTGATATACAAACACCAGAAGAAAGACATGAACCGATAGGCAGCTTACTACCTGAAATGTGTACTTTAGATTGTGGTAGTGTCAACATGGGAGATACAGTTTATTTAAGTCCAACTGATTGGTTAAGAAAACAAGCTCAACTTGTAAAAGAGGCTGGTGTTAAGCCTGAATTAGAGTGCTTTGACAGTGGTCATATTTCATTCGCTAAGCAATTAATCAGTGAAGGATTAATTGATGGTGAACCAATGTTCCAATTTTGTTTAGGTATACCTTGGGGAGCTGAAAATGATCCAGAAACGATAGAATACTTTAAAACGCGTATACCGGAGCATGCCCACTGGTCAGCATTTGGTATTGGAAGAATGCAATTTCCAACGGTTGAAGAAGCAGCAAAGCGTGGCGGCAACGTTCGTGTTGGATTAGAAGACAATTTATATTTAGCCAAAGGTGTTAAGGCAACAAATGAGCAATTAGTTGAAAAAGCTGTCGAAATATTGAACGGATTAGATATAGAACCAATGACCCCGGCAGAAGCACGTAAAAAATATCAATTAAGAGATCCACAAGGAGGAGCATAATGAAGTTTGCAGTTGTAGGTACAGGCGTTATCGGAAGTGGATGGATTACTAGAATGTTAGCTCATGGGCATGAAGTCATTGCTACAGACCCAAGTGAAGGCGCATATGAAAGAATGTTAAAACAAGTGAAACAAAATTGGCCATATGCAGAACAATTAGGTTTAGCAGAAGGCGCTGCAATCGATAATTTAACATTTACACCTTATTTGGAAGAAGCGGTTAAAGATGCAGATCATATACAAGAAAATGTTCCAGAAATTGAATCTTTAAAAGATCAAGTGCTGACAGAAATTGATTTTTATGCGAAAACAGATGCAACGATTGGTTCGAGTACTTCTGGTATTATGCCATCAGAATTGCAACAAAATTTACAACATCCTGAGAGATTGATTGTAGCCCACCCATTTCATCCAGTTTATATTTTACCGCTCGTTGAAATCGTTCCTGGTAAAGCAACAACGGAAGCAACAACATTAAAAGCTGAAGAAATTTACGAAAGCATTGGTATGGATGTACTTCATGTTAGACATGAGATTGAAGGACATGTAGCAGATAGATTAATGGAAGCACTATGGAGAGAGGCATTGCACATTGTTAATGATGGTATAGCGACAACGGAAGAAGTTGATAAAGCATTTACACATGCTGCAGGTTTGCGCTATGCACAATATGGTCCATTCATGACTTTCCATTTGGCCGGTGGTGAAGGCGGTATGCGTCACATGCTGAAACAATTTGGTCCAGCTTTAAAAAAACCATGGACTAAATTAGTAGCACCAGAATTAACACAGGACCTGTATGAAGAAGTGGTCAATGGCTGTGAATCATCTTCTCAAGGACAAACAATGGCGGAACTTGACCAAAAACGTAATGAATTCTTAGTAAAAGTAAAACAACTTGCTGAGTCATATTGGCCAGAAGATACACCCTCTATGAAAAAGAAAACACAACAATCGGTGAAATAAAATGACAAACAAATTATATGAATACAAGACGCATGTAAATGAAGCTTGGGTCGACCATAATGGGCATATGAATGACGCAGAATATAATCGTGTATTTAGTGATGCAACGGATGCATGGCTCGCATTTTTAGGGTTAGATGTGCAAACAATTGAAACGTTGGACTACACTGTCTTTACTTTAGAAAACCACGTTATGTATTTAAAAGAAATTAAAGTAAATGAAGCGATTACTGCTTCAGTTGAGTTATTTGATTACGACGCCAAAAGATTACATGTGTTTATGACATTAAGTGATGAAGCAAATGATAAGTGTGCAACTTATGAGGTTATGTTAATGGGAATGAATACTAAATTGCATAAGCCTGATGCTTTTCCTACTGATATACAAAAAGCAATTGATGATTATGCACAACATGCTTCAATAAAAAAACAACCCAAAGAACTTGGACATCTTATTGGTATAAAACGTAAATAAAATTTTTGAATGAGTTTGAAACGATTGAATAAAAAGGTGTTAAAAATATTTTATATAACCAAATATTTGGTTATAAATTGTTTAATGTTATTTATTAATGTATCTTGTTATATATAGGATGATAAAATCAAAGCTAAATTGATTATTCTGTTTTGATTGTTTACACACGAATAAAGTAGGGCTATGTGTGCTCATGTTTTTACTTATTTTTTAGTATTTGTATAACATCCACAGATAGTCCTATATTTATTATGAAATATTTTAAATTGAATATGTACATAGAAAGGAATTGACTCATGTTAAGTATTAAAAACTTATCTAAAGTCTATGGTGGAGGAAAGAAAGCTGTAGATAATATTTCACTTGAGATTGAAGCCGGTGAATTTATTGCATTTATAGGGACAAGTGGTAGTGGTAAAACAACTGCTTTAAGAATGATCAATAGAATGATTGAAGCAACTGAAGGGCAAATAGCTATAAATGGCAAAGATGTTCGCAAAATGAACCCAGTTGAGCTACGTAGAAAAATTGGGTATGTGATACAACAAATTGGATTGATGCCACATATGACGATTAGAGAAAATATCGTATTAGTACCTAAACTTTTAAAATGGTCTCAAGAAAAGAAAGAGAAAAAAGCTAAAGAACTGATAAAATTAGTGGATTTACCAGAAGAATTTTTAGATAGATATCCTTCACAGCTCTCAGGAGGACAACAGCAACGTATCGGTGTTGTGCGTGCGTTAGCAGCAGAACAAGATATCATTTTAATGGATGAACCATTTGGCGCGTTAGATCCAATTACGAGAGATACGTTGCAAGACTTGGTTAAAGAACTACAACAAAAGTTAGGTAAGACCTTCATTTTCGTTACACATGATATGGATGAAGCTATTAAACTGGCAGATAAAATTTGCATTATGTCTGAGGGACGTGTCATACAATTTGATACGCCAGACAATATTTTAAGACATCCTGAAAACGATTTCGTACGAGACTTTATTGGTCAAAATAGATTGATTCAAGATAGACCTAACATGCGTACAGTTAAAGATGCGATGATTAAACCTGTAACAGTTCATGCGGATAGCTCATTAAATGAAGCAGTTAAGATTATGAGAGATCGTCGTGTTGATACCATCTTTGTTGTGGGTAACAATCGTAGATTACTTGGATATTTAGATATTGAAGATATCAATCAAGGTTTACGTGGAAATAAAGAACTGATTGATACAATGCAACGCGATATCTATCGCGTAAGAATAGACAGTAAATTACAAGATTCAGTTCGTACAATATTGAAAAGAAATGTAAGAAACGTACCTGTAGTGGATAGTGATGAAGAAACGTTAATTGGATTGGTTACGAGAGCAAACTTAGTAGATATCGTGTATGACAGTATCTGGGGAGAAACAGATGAAGACGATGATGCTACACAAGACGCAATTGTTGAGCCCGATAATGTAGGAGCTGATAAGTAATGAAACAATTCATAGAGCAATATGGTGGGCAACTGATTTCCAAAACAGTCGAACACTTTTATATCTCAATGATCGCTTTGTTAATTGCAATCGTAGTCGCAGTACCATTAGGTATTATACTATCCAAAATGAAAAGAACTTCAAACATTGTTCTCACAATTGCTGGTGTATTACAAACGATACCAACATTAGCAGTATTAGCTGTAATGATACCAATCTTTGGTGTTGGAAAATTACCGGCCATTGTCGCATTATTTATCTATGTACTACTACCAATATTAAATAACACAGTATTAGGTGTTAAGAATATTGATAGTAATCTTAAAGAAGCAGCAATCAGTATGGGGATGACACGCTTTCAATTAATGAAAGACGTTGAATTACCATTAGCTTTACCATTAATCTTGGGTGGTATTCGATTATCATCTGTTTATGTCATTAGTTGGGCAACACTTGCAAGTTATGTAGGTGCAGGTGGCTTAGGTGACTTTGTATTTAATGGATTGAACTTATATGACCCATTAATGATTGTGAGTGCAGCTGTATTAGTTACAGCATTAGCATTAATAGTGGATGTACTATTATCATTAGTAGAAAAATGGGCAGTACCCAAAGGATTAAAAGTATCCAGATAATTTAAGGAGGACATTATGAAAAAGATAAAACAGTATTGTATCGTGCTTGTACTGTGTCTGACGGTGTTATCTGGATGTAGTTTACCCGGTTTAGGTGGAAATAGCTCAGACAACGAGGTCAAAATCACAGCACTTGCAACGAGCGAGTCACAAATTATGTCTCATATGTTGAGACTATTAATAGAACATGATACAGAAGGAAAAATCAAACCATCATTAATTAACAACTTAGGATCGAGTACCATTCAACATAACGCACTCGTAAATGGTGATGCAAACTTATCAGGTGCCCGTTATAATGGTACGGATTTAACAGGTGCATTAAATGAAGATCCTATTAAAGATCCAAAAAAAGCTATGAAAGCGACACAAGATGGTTTCCAAAAGAAATTTGATCAAACATTTTTTGATTCATATGGATTTGCAAACACTTATGCATTTATGGTAACTAAAGCAACTGCTGAAAAATATAATTTAGAAACTGTGTCTGATTTAAAAGCGCATAGCGATAAATTGAAACTAGGTGTCGATAGTTCATGGTTAAACCGTGAAGGCGATGGTTATCCAGGATTTACGAAAGCATATGGCTTTGATTTTAATACAGTACGACCAATGCAAATCGGATTAGTATATGATGCATTGAATTCGAATAATTTAGATGTAGCAGTCGGGTATTCAACGGATGGTCGAATTGCCGCATATGATTTAAAAGTATTGAAAGATGACAAACATTTCTTCCCACCTTATGACGCAAGTTCAGTGGCGACAAATAATTTATTAAAACAGCATCCAGAATTAAAACCAACAATAGAAAAATTACACAATAAAATTTCAACGAGTGAAATGCAGAAACTTAATTATCAAGCTGATGGTGAAGGTCAAGAGCCTGCAGTCGTCGCTGAAAAATTCTTAAAAGCACATAACTATTTTGAAAATGATAAGAAAGGTGGTCATTAGTAATGGAAGGTAATTTATTTCAACAATTAATTGAATATTATTCAGTAAACTTTGGCTACCTATGGGATTTATTTATTAAGCATTTACTTATGTCTGTTTATGGTGTTCTATTTGCAGCTATTGTAGGTATTCCTATTGGTATCGTCATTGCAAGATATAAAAAATTGTCTTGGACAATTATTACCATTGCAAACATCATTCAAACTGTACCTGTTATTGCGATGTTAGCAATATTAATGTTAGTGATGGGACTAGGTCCTACAACTGTAGTGGTAACGGTATTCTTATACGCACTATTACCAATTATAAAAAATACATTTACTGGTATTGTTGGTGTCGATGAAAATATTAAAGATGCCGGTAAAGGTATGGGAATGACGCGCAATCAAGTCTTGCGTATGATTGAATTACCATTATCTTTATCAGTCATTCTTGGTGGACTGAGAATTGCGCTTGTTGTAGCCATCGGGGTTGTTGCAGTCGGCTCATTCATAGGTGCGCCAACTTTAGGTGACATTGTTATTCGAGGTACGAATGCAACAGACGGAACAACATTTATTTTAGCTGGTGCAATTCCAATTGCTTTAATTGCAATTTTAATTGATATCTTCTTAAGATTTTTGGAAAAACGTTTAGATCCATCTAATAAAACGCATAAGAAGAAAAAACACGAAACACAAAGTATTAATTAATAAAGGTTGTGACTGACTTTGGCAATATTATCAATAAACTATAATTCGACGACGATTGGTATGCATCATCCTTTTATAGTGATTTTACCTGAAGACGCTACTTATTTTGATTCAAATGCACAACCGAAAGCGTTGAAAACGTTATTGCTTTTACACGGACTTTCAAGTGACGAAACGTCGTATATGCGTTATACGAGTATTGAACGGTATGCAAATGAGCATCAATTAGCAGTAATCATGCCGAATGCAGATCATAGTGGTTATAGTAATATGGTGTATGGTCATAAATATTATGATTATATACTTGAAGTATTGGATTATGCGCATCAAATATTACCACTCTCGACTAGCAAAGAGGACAATTTTATTGCGGGACATTCGATGGGTGGCTATGGCACAATCAAATATGCGCTGTTAGAAGGTCATCGTTTTGCGAAAGCTTGTCCTTTATCTGCTGCATTTAACGCACAAGGTTTGATTGATTATGATTGGTATGATTATTCTGGATTTGCAATTGCTGGTCCAAATGCACAAGTAGCAAATACAAACTTAGATCCGTATTATTTAGTGGATGAAGCGATTAAGAAACAAAAAGAAATTCCCGAATTGCTTATCATGTGTGGTACAGAAGATGATTTATACCGAGACAATCAGCAGTTTGTACAATATTTAAATAAACGCCAAATACCAAACATATTTGAAGATGGACCTGGTGAACATGATTACGCATATTGGGATAAAGCGATACAACGTGCAATCAAGTGGTTCATAGAAGGAATATAGAAAATCAAATTGGAATGATATGAGTCACAAAAAAGCATCCTCATAGGGGGATGCTTCAGACTGTCTACAAAGTCTCCGACTTTGTTGGCAGTTTTTTTATGCACGCTTTCCGCGGGCACTGCCTTAGCCTGTAGTCTTCGGCTAGTGCTATTCCCGCAGGAGTCGGCATAAATCACTGCCTAAATTATAATATATAAATTAAACACATTAATAGGGATTGATTCCTATCTACATATTAGTTCCAAAAAATCATTTGTTAATTATAGTCTATTTAGCATTATATTTAGATTTTATTTATGAACTTATCGAAGACAAATATTGTCATATTAATAGCAGTCCATCTAAAGTACCTGTTATTTTACTAAAATATTACTTATACAAAGACAATTAGGAATCAAAAATAAGAAAAAAATTAAAATAGACAAACCCTGCACATTTATTGCGCAATGTTTGTCTATGTCTTGAGGGAGTAGGACAGAAATCAAATTTTTCAATTCAGTCATCTACTGCCTAAACGAAAAAGAGTCTGAGACAACTATTATGTCCAGACTCTTTTTTACGTATATTAGAAAAGTTTAAACTAATTTACAGTATAATTAAATGATTTAAATTCTTCTTCTAATTTACCTAAATGTCTTAAGGTAGGTGTCAATGCTGCAAAGAAAAATCCTTCTTTCAACTTACGTGCTTGTGGTGCTTTAGGAGAGTATGCTCTTGAACCACCATTGACCATAGACGCCTGATTAACTTCTAATAGTAAATATCCAGCTTCTTTTTTAAGTCGAATAAGTTCGCCAAATTGATTATCCAAATCATTTTTTGCAACAAGATTATAAAAGTCTTGCTTGATCTGTTTATAGCGTGATTCAAAATCTGAAATGTCGTATTCTAAATATTTATTGATGCCATTTTGTGCGTCAGAGAATTTATGAATTAAATCAAGTGAAGCACGAACGGAACCTAGGGCAATAGGAACTTGTAGTGTTACAAATTTTGGTCGAATATCTGAGGCAAATGATTTTGCGTCATGCGTGATGATTTGCGTGTCAGGAATCAGTACATCATCCATCGTTATCGCAAATGTTGCTGAACCATTGACACCTAAGAAATTCGACTTCTCATCAAGTATAATACCATCTTGATTGGCATGTACAATAAACATTACTAATTCATCATCAGTTTCAGACTTTGAAATGGCCCCAAAGTAGTGATCAGAACCGATATTGCTTACTGCTGGAAGTCTACCGTTTACGTAAAATTTTCCCTCTTGATAATGGTGAGATAAATTGAAAGACTCTAAATCATTAAATGATTTCATAGGATTTGATAAACCAGTTGCGCCTAATATATCACCATTTAATAATGATTGTTGTAAATCATGATTTAAATGCGCTTGGTCAGCATTTTCTAAGTATGTTGAGAATGCGAGTTGGCACCATAAGCAAAATCCTGTAGTTAGACAAGATTTGGATACTTCTTCAATAATTTCTAAATTATTTTTCAAATCATTTTCTTTAAAATAACCTTCTTTAAATAAAGTTTGAATAAATTGTTTAGGATAGTGTGTACCTTCATCTATTTCAATTAAATATGGATCTAATTCATTTTCGATAAGTGTTTGTAAACTCATAATAACGTCTCCTTTATTCTCCGAATCGTTTTAGAATTAATTTTTCTAAATAACTAATAAATCTATCTATAATGAAGCCGAACAAACCAATAAAAAATATTGCGGCTAATACATCTTCTAAGTTCAACATATTTCTTGCATCTACTATCAAAAAGCCTAATCCAGACTGGGCACCAATCATTTCACCAGAAACTAAAAATATCCAACTCGTACCTACAGCCATATGAATACCACCCATAATATGTTTGAAGGCACCAGGGAATAAGATATTTTTATATAATTGCCAACCTGTTAAGTTAAGATTTGAAGCGATTTTTAAATATTGAGGTTCAATATGTCTAATGCCTTTAATTGTGTTAAAAACAATCGGAAAGAAAGCAGCGATAAAAATAATTGCCATAGCTGGTAAGCTACCGATACCAAACCAAAGTACAACGAAAGGTGACCAAGCGATAGGTGATATAGGTCTAATTAATTGTAAAAGTGGTTCGATGGCATGGAATAGTGCATTTACACGACCTAATAAAAATCCGATAGGAACACCGATTAAAATGGCAAGAACAAATCCGACTATGAAACGAAATAAACTAATAAACAAATGAGAAAATATTTCCCCGGAAATGATGAACTGCCAAATGCTCTTAGCAACAAGTAAAGGACCAGGTAAGAGGATAGGTTGATAATTTCCTATCCAAATCACGCATTGCCATATAAATAAGAAAATGATGAAACTAATAATAGGTAAAGTGAATTTTTTAGTTAATGCATGTGTCAATGCGTACTAGCCCTCCTTGTATAATGTTGGATCAACAAAATCTTTATAGTCAGGTGTGTTAAATAATTTATGTTCTTTGACTAAATGAGTGATTTTATTATAGCCTTCTTTTTCAATTGTTAAATCTCCATAAGAAGTCCAATCTGCTGATTGTTTTAAAACTTTTTTATCTTGTTTAAAATGTTTACTCATGACTTCTACGCTTTGCTTTTTATTGTTCATTTTATAACCAGCTTTTTTATAATCAGTCATAAAAGCTTGTGCTGTATGATGGTGTTGATTGATTAAATCCTCTCTGAGCACAAGTGCACAGCAATATGCATCAGGTATCACATCGCTACCATGTTTTAGCGTATGTCCTTTGCCTAGTTTTTCTCCTAAGGCACCAAAAGGTTCAGCTACTGAGTATCCTGAAATACGATTTTCACTTAAAGCTGCGGGCATTTCTGCAGGTGCCATTTCATGATAACTAAAGGTATCAGAGTCTAAATGAAGTTGTTTTCGCATTTCTTCTAATAGTAGGTAATGTGTCGAATACCGATGTGGTATCGCAAAGCTATAATCTTCGTGATTATGGAAGTCTGAAATTGTTTCGTTATTTTGTCCCATAATGACATTACCTTCGTGATGGCCTAGAGCAACTGCTTTAATATTTGAACCTTTCTCTTTAGATTTCATCGCAAGTTCGATTAAGGTAGATGCACCATCGATTTTGCCACTATTTAAAGCGTCCATCAGGTCAGGCCAATTATTAAATCTTACTAGTTCTAAGTTGTAATTCGCGTTTTTGGTTTGTTGCTGTATTTGTTGGGTCATCATCAAGTTTGCTGAATGTGTAATAGGTAAATAACCAATTTTTATAGTTTCTTTTTTATCGGATTGTTTTTGACTATTACTTTGTGTACAAGCAGAAAGTAATACTAGGAATATTAGAGAAAGGATTAATAATTTTTTCAATATGCTGCCTCCTTATAAATAATATTCCGGTTCTGCCATATAATGATTTAAGGCAAACTTTTCCATGATAGTATTACGGATATTTAATAAATGGCTATCATTGCGATTACGAGGATGTGATTGCTTAATCTTATATTGATCGATAATTTCACAACCCTCTCCAAGTAAAATAATATTGTCAGAAAGATATAATGCTTCATCTATATCATGTGTGACAAGAATAATAGTAGCGTCAGTTTGATGCTTTAATTGAATCAATTGATCTTGTAGTTTATAACGGGTAAATGCATCTAAAGCACCAAGTGGTTCATCCATTAAAATAACTTTCGGTTGATGTACTTGTGCTCTACAAAGTGCAACACGTTGTTTCATCCCACCAGATAATGATTCAGGGAATGCTGAGCCTTTATTATTTAAATCGACACTTTTTAAATGATGGTTAATTTCTTCATTACTCATACGCTTATTTAAACCAATGCGTATATTGTCATAGATATTTTTCCATGGAAAAAGATTATGATGTTGGAATATCATCAAACAATCTGGAGATGGCGTTTGTTTAATTTGACCATTGATATTAACAGAACCAGATGAGGGTGTTAAGAAACCTCCAATAATATTTAATAAAGTTGATTTGCCACATCCACTTTTCCCAATAAAAGTAATGATTTCTCCTTTATCTATATTTAGTTCGAAATCGTTAATGACAGTATTCTCTCCAAATTGATGATGAACTCGATTAATATGAATCACGGTAGACACCTCAATTATTCTTATCGTTTTAATAAGAATTGTGTTTACACTAAAGGGCTATGCAAGTACATAGCCCGTGAAGTGGTTGTTTATGAATTTACTTTTTAGAAAATCTAGTGATTAATCACTTTGTAAAAAGGCAGTAGATGACTGGATTGAATTGCGCTTATATTAAGCTTATTCAACCCTAGTCATCCTTGCCGGGGTGGGACTACGAAATCTTTATTAAAACAAATGATTTCTGTCCCTCTCCCTAAGAACTACTAATCTCAATTCTATTGAGAAATATATAAGGATTACATTAGCTAAAGCTAATGCATAAGAACTACTAATCTCAATTCTATTGAGAAAGTAGTTCTTTATATTTTTTCGATGTCATCGATTGGTGTATCTACAGCTTTACGAGCACGGCGTACAGCGTCTTCATCTGGCGCATCGTACATACAAATACATTTTGTCATGTCTTCACAAACATACGTACGTTGGAATTGTACTTCCGGTACTTCTTCGTAGTGAACTGAATTTTTCTTCTTACGTGCTAAATATTGATCCATTGTAATACCTTCTGGGATATTCCAAGTTACAAGGTAGTCAATTTTAGGATCGCCTTTTTTAACTTCATCCAGTTCTTTACCAACTAGACGCACTTCTTTAACTAAATTTATATTAATTGAAGCATCTTCTAGAAATTGTTTTGCTTCAGTATCATTATTTGCTTCTACAATAAAGTAACCATGTGTTAAGTCTTCAGTAGCTTGAACTTCAATTAAAGTAGGTACATCACCAGTTGTTAATTGAGCAGCTTTATCTTCTAATTCTTTTTTATTTGAGGCAAAAGCCAAATCGTTTGCTTCTAGTAAAAATAATGTCATAAATCTTAACCTCCAAATATTAATAGTAGGTGTATAATACAATAAATCTTATCAGATTACAAGGATATGAAAATAAGTAATTTAAATTTTCTGATAAATTATAAAAATAGTATATAGTTAGCGGTTAAATTGTAATGGGTGCAGTAAGGTAAGAAAATATACGTGTATAGATTTAAGTTTTTAAAAAATAAACCCGCACACGTCATTTAACTTTATACGTGTGCGGGTTATTAAATTATAATAGTAATGTTGCTAATATTGGAGCTACGATTACAACAATCACACCAACAATAACTAGAGAAATAGATGCCATAGATGCTTCAGTTTCACCAAATTCTTGTGCAGAAGAAACACCTAACGAATGGCCACTTGTACCAAGTGCTAAACCACGTGCAATAGGATTTGTTATATTAAATAACTTAATTAATTTAGATCCTAAAGCATATATAATCACACCATTTAAAATAACTGCTAGTGATGTCAACTCTTTGATGCCGCCGATATCTGCAGATACGGGTAATGCAATGGCAGTTGTCGCACCTTGAGGTAACATAGATGCTATGATGCCATTAGAAAATTGGAATGCTTCGGCGATAAGATAGATACAAACAAGTGCAGCAGTTGTACCTAATGTGATGCCGCCTAGGATTTGTTTCCAATATTTTTTCAAGACATCGCGACGTTTATATAAAGGTATAGCGAAACATATTGTTGCTGGTTCTAAGAAGAAATTAATGATATCGCCACCGATTTTATAATTTGCGTAATCAATACCAGTTAATTTTAAAAAGGCAATGCCGACGACCATGCTGACAAACAATGGTGTGAACAAGAAAAAGCCATTTGTCTTTTTAAATAAAAAAGTTGCGATGATAAAAGGTATAAGTGATAGTAGAATACCAAAATAAGGTGTATTAATCGCTAAATGTTCAATCATAATTTATCCTCCGCCAATTTTTTTGTTTTGAATTTTTCGGAATAAAGGATTTTGTAATAAGCAACTGAGATAAAAATCCTGTACATAACAACAAGAGCAATGTTGAAATGATAATTAATAATATAATTAGGATTGGACTTGTGCTTAATATGCCTAATGAATTAATGACTGAAACACCTGCTGGTACGAATAAGAAACCAATGTTATTCGTTAATGTGGTTCCAACAGTTTCTACTTGGCCAAGTTTTACAATACCAGTACATAAAGCAATAAATAATAGGACAAGTCCTATTACTGAAGCTGGCATTGGCACCGGCATGAAACTTTCGATGATGTTTGAAATAAACATAATAATCGCTATAACAAGCGCTTGATGGAAAAAATTATATGTTTTAGAGATTTTATTGTGCGTTTTGCGTTGTTCTTTTTCTACTCCCATTTAAAATTGCCTCCCAAAATGATCTTGAGTTAATTATAAAATGAAAGCGATTACGATGGAGCGTTTTTGATGTGACTTACGACACGTTAGAGCTGAAATGCATAAATTGAAATGTGACTATCAATTAAGCCCCATCATTTGTTTGAAAGTTTTCATATAGGAGCGGCTAACCTGAAACCTTAATTGATTTGTCATGGTAAGTTGATACGTATAATTGAACCAATGTTCAATGGTTTGAATATGGGATTTATTAATTAATGTTGCACGATGGATACGCATGAAATTTTGCGTTTCAATTTTCTTTTCATAATGACTCAAAGGCTCTGAAGTTTCGAAATCGTCGAGTGTTGTATTGATTGTAGTAATACCATTGTTGACCGAAACTGCAATAATATCATCTAAGTTAATAATATGAATGCGTTCATTTACCTCAATAGGGAGCACTTTACTTGTTTTTGTTTTTTCGTTGTTTTGAGTATCCATAGAAGCTGTTGTATAACTATCACTATGATGTTCGGTAGTTTGCCCCAAAGCTTGTTCTACTTTGTGAACTGCTTGTGCAATACGTTGTTGCTCAAAAGGTTTAAGGATATAATCGATGGCATCCAATTCAAAAGCCTTTACAGCAAAAGTATCATGCGCTGTGGCAAAGATGATAAAAGGCGCATGTTTCATTTTCTTTATTTTGTTGGCAAGATCAAGACCACTTTCGTCCATTAAATTAATATCAAGAAAAATAACATCATAATCATCATAAAGTAATAGTTCTAATGTCTCAGAAACATTTTCTGCTTTATCAATTTTTTCAAAATGGTTTATTTGATTTAGCAAATAGTGAAGTTCATTACGTGCTAAGGGTTCGTCATCTACAATGATTGCTCTCAATTTTTTCCTCCTCTAAATTATGGTACGGAATCGTACAACTCACTTGTGTGCCTTGGTGATCGGAATGAATTTGAAGACTTGCTTCATAACCAAACAATCCATCTAATCTGCGATTTAAATTTTCTAACGCGCTGCCTGTACCAGATTCTGAATGGACACTGGTTTTACCAATTTTATCAAGTTTTTCATAAGGGATACCATGACCATTATCGGATACGGAAATGACTAAACCTGTTTGAGCTTTGTGTGCTTTTACGATAATTTCGTTATTGTATTTCCTATTTTTAAAAGCATGCTTAATGGCATTCTCAACAAGTATCTGTATAGCAAAAGGCGGTACAAGTGCGCCGTAACAAGTACGATCTATGTCAAACGACACATTGAAGCGGTCCGGATATCTAGCTTGTTCTAGAGATAAATAGGATTCTACTTGTTGTAATTCTTTTTCTAAAGAAATCGTGTTATTACGCGCACCTTGTAAATTAGATCTGAAAAATTGACTGAGTTGTAAAAGTAATTCACGTGCTTTTTCACTATCAATACGTATTAATGCAGAAATGGTATTAATTGCATTAAAGAAAAAATGTGGATTAACTTGTGCTTGAAGTGATTTAATTTCAGCATCACGTATTAAGGCACTTTGTGTTTCAGCTTGACCTAATTCAAGTTGACTGGAAAATATTTCAGCAAGTCCAGTTGCTAATTGTTTATCTGAATAGTTAACATCATATTTATTTGTAAAATATAATTTTAATGTCCCGACAACATCATTCTTGACGCGTAGAGGTACTACGATTGCTGCTTCTAAAGGGCATCCTGGGTGGTTACAACCGATTTCTTCACTAGAATATGCTTCTTTTAAAGTGCCAGATTGAATGGCTCGTTTAGATAAATTAGTAATAATTGCTTTTTGGGCAACATGATGGTCGCTCGCTACGCCAACATGAGTCAAAATATCTTTACGGTTGGTAATTGCTACCGCAGATACGCGCATTAAATTAAGTATAATCTCTGCTGCTTTTTTCGCTGATTGCTCATTCAAACCAGAGCGGAAATAAGGCAATGTCTGGTTAGCAAGCTGTAACACATCATGTGTTTGTATCGCACGCGTTTCTTCCTCTTGTTTAATAGTAGATAAAATAATAGATAAAAATATTGCTGTACCGATGGAATTAATCGAAATCATAGGGATAGCGATGAGTTTTACTAATGTCCACGCATGTTCAGTATTATCAGAAAATAAAAGAATACAAAGCATTTGAATTATTTCTGTTGTACCACCAATGCACGCACCTTTGACTATCGTAGGATAACGGTTAGCACGCATCGCTTTATAGCCAAAATAGCCAGAAATTAAAGCGATGAAAATAGATGAAATCAAGTAAATATATGCATCAGCACCACCAATGTAAACACGATACATACCTGAAATGACGGCAACTGCTAATGCTACAAATGGACCACCGATAAGTCCTGATACGCCAATAGTCAAAACACGTGTATTTGCTAAAGAAGCATCAGGGTCTAGATGGTTATAAACAGTTCCATTAATTATTTCATCGCCTCGGATTTGTATACCAGTGAAGTTTGAAATCATAGAGAAGCAACCAAAAATAATAATTAATTGCCATTGTGAACGTCGTTTCTCGCGCTCATTCATCATTGTTTTAAAATGGTTGATGTTCATTAGTATATAGGCAATAAGTATGATTAAGCCCACACGTTCAAGAAGTAGTATAAATAAATTTAACATAATGCACCCTTATCATAGTTTGTCTTAATATAGTATACAGAAATTTTTTAGCTATATGTTATTGCAGAAAAGTAATTATCATTTTAAGCGATAAAATTTTAGTATAATTCGATGAATTTTAAAGAGAATATTACTCTTTGAGTTTACAAATATACATTTAACGCTGTTTTTTAGCAATATCTATAGCTAAGTGTTATTTTGTTAATATTGGGTTTTTAAATATTTTGTGAAAACGAAAGAAATTATATAATAAATAATTGTCTGATGTTTTCACAAATAAATAAAGCTTAATTTCATTTTAAAAGATTCATTTTGAAATAGATATAGACTTTTTTAGAATATGTTTAATTTGAGTTTAAAAACGTGTATATCTTTTTTGAAGTGATGCAATGCTTTTTGGGGGATATAGGAGGAAAAAAGAATATGGAGTCATCACAATCATTTGAAGGAGATAATAGGCTTCTTGTAGGTATATTTTTAGGAGTTATTACATTCTGGTTATTTGCACAATCTCTTGTAAATATCGTACCAGATCTTCAGTCATCGTTTGATACAAATTATGGCACAATTAACGTGGCAGTAAGTATCACAGCATTATTGTGTGGGCTGTTTGTTGTCGGTGCTGGTGGGCTAGCTGACCGATATGGTAGAGTTAAAATGACATATATAGGATTGATTTTAAGTATTGTCGGTTCATTACTGATTATTATTCCTGGATTTATACCATTGTTAGTAGTTGGTAGAGCCATACAAGGCTTATCTGCTGCGTGTATTATGCCATCAACGTTAGCAATCATTAACGAGTATTACATAGGAAGCCGACGTCAACGCGCCCTGAGCTATTGGTCTATTGGTTCATGGGGCGGTACAGGTATTTGTTCATTATTCGGTGGCATGGTGTCTACCTTTGTAGGTTGGAGATCAATTTTTATTATCTCTATTATTGTGGCACTCGCAGCGATGTATTTAATGAAGCATGCGCCAGAAACAAAGGCGGTTCAAACAAAAGAAACGAAACGCGCCAAATTTGATACGATTGGACTTATTATTTTAATTATTGCAATGTTGAGTGTCAATTTGATTATTACACAAGCTTCAAATTATGGTTTATTTTCACCACTCATTTTGTCATTGATGTTCATTTTTATTGTTGCAGTTATTGGATTCTTATTTTATGAAACAAGAATACACAATCCGCTGATTGATTTTAGGATATTTAAAAATAAAGGTTACACGGGTGCAACAGTATCGAACTTTTTATTAAATGCCGTTGCCGGTACTTTAATTGTAGCGAATACTTATTTTCAATCAGGCCTTCATTTTACATCATTCCAATCTGGCGCAATGACGATTACTTATCTTGTGGCTGTACTTGTAATGATTAGAGTCGGAGAAAAAATACTTCAACACATTGGACCTAAACGTCCAATGTTAATCGGTGCAGGGTTAAATGCTGTTGGTATTATTTTAATTTCACTCACATTCCTACCTACACCGATGTATATCGTTATGTGTATACTTGGTTACTTAATTTATGGTATCGGATTAGGTATGTATGCAACGCCATCTACAGACACTGCTGTTACGACAGCGCCTGATGACAAAGTAGGTGTCGCTTCTGGTGTCTATAAAATGGCGTCCTCTTTAGGTAATTCGTTTGGTGTTGCGTTGTCAGGAACAATATTTACGGTTATGACAACCACTGCGAATATACATGTAGGTGCCATGTATGGTTTGTTATTTAATGCAGCATTAGCTATTATTGCATTTTTAGCTGTTCTATTACTCGTGCCTAAACATCAATTTAATAATTAAAATAGAATGCAAACTGTGATATGAATTGATCCTGGAAGCTTATCTTTCATAGAACGTCATTGTTATTAGAGCGGGACAGAGAAATCATTTCTAGAAGATTTGATTGCTGTTCCGCTCTATTTTTATTATCAAGAAAATTTAAGAATTAATAGTTAAATAAGTGTATTGAAAAATTTTAATACTAAATGCATTGATTATGAAATTCAAAACGGTTTATAATCTAGTAAGCGCTTACATATGGGGGTGATCAATTGACTAAATTATTATGGCAAACATATGAAGACAGATTGATTTTATTAAAACGTTTAGTAAATCATCAAACTGTGACGAATACGGAAGGTGAATTAACATTTCCGAGTTTTATAAAGCAATTATTATTACAGATTCCTTATTTTGAAAAAAATCAGTCACAAATTTTACTTGAGACTACAGAAGATAATAAAGAGGCCGTTGTAGCCTTTTATAAGGCGCCCACGACAACTAAAACGATTGTGTTAATTAGTCATTTCGATACAGTAGATGTAGATGATTATGGCTCATTTCGTGAAGATGCGTTTGACCCAGATAAACTAAAATATGATTTCACACAATACAGCAGTTATTTAAGTACAGATGCTATTGAAGATTTAAAAAATGACACCTACCTCTTTGGTCGGGGCGTGATGGATATGAAGGCTGGGTTAATGTTGCATTTATCATTAATCGAATTAGCAAGTATAGAAGTATGGGATATCAATTTGATATTAGTAACTGTGCCAGATGAAGAAGTAAATTCATCAGGTATGAGAAAAGCAGTGGAAACGATAGCTTCAATAAAACAAACATTTCAATTAGACATTCAACTACATTTGAATAGTGAGCCAACGTTTCAACAAGCAAGTGCAGATGAACAACATTATATCTATTCTGGCTCTATAGGTAAAATTATGCCTGGGGTATTGTGCTACGGAAAAGAAACACATGTAGGTAACCCATTAGATGGTCTGAGTTCTAATTTTATGATGAGTTATATGAATCAAGCAATTGAGTATAACCATTTATTTAAAGAAGAATTTGAAAATGAAACGACACCATTGCCTGTTTCGCTTATGACGAAAGACATTAAACAAACGTATGATGTTCAAACGCCATTTAGGACAATGGGGTTATATAACATGTTTCTATTTAAGCAAAAGCCAGCGGATTTATATAGACAATTTATAGATACGGTCATTCGTGCGACAGAGCGTTGTGAAAGTGATTGGTTAAAAATATTAGAGAACGAAGACATTGAATTTGAGACAAAAATCAACGTCCTCACCTTTGATCAGTTAAAACAATATGCGATTAAACATTATGGCGAATCACGCATCGATAAAGAAATACAACAGGTTATCAAAGAAACGCCGGGGCTTCATATGCAGAGCATTCGTGTGACAGACCGCTTAATGCAAATTTGTCGCAATATCGCACCTGCAGTTGTGACATTTTTTGCGACACCATATTATCCTGCTGTAAATGTTTCATACGATCAAAAAATTGAGGAAACCATCGCATTAGTTAAAGAGACATTTGAAGAAAAATTTCAATGTCAGAGTAAACGTATACATTATTTTAACGGTATCAGTGATAGTAGTTATTTAAATTTTGCTGGAGATATGTCTCAAATGATAACTTACGAAAAGAACACACCGAATTTTAATGCAACGTATACGATTCCATTTGAGGCGATTAAAGAAATTAGTGCGCCGACATTACTTTGTGGTCCTATTGGCAAAGATGCGCATAAAGTGAGTGAACGATTGCATAAAAAAAGTGCTTTTGAAGAATTACCATTTGTGTTAGAGAAACTCATAAAATCATATATTTAATTTCCGATTATCATCTATGGGTTGAGTGTGATGTGGGTATTACGATATATTAAGATTATATACAAATGAGGAACCATATAATTAAATTAGAGAGGTAATGCTATGATAGAGGCGTATAAAGATTATTGGAAAAGATATATAGATTTTAAAGGTAAATCGAATCGTTTAGAATTTTGGACGCCAGTATTGGTACATATTATCAGTATTTTTATCATTGCGTTGATTGGTGCGTTTAGTTTTATTGTCGGTATATTCATTGTAGCAGCAGTATTGTCAGCTTTAATAGGGTTGTTTGGATTAGCTAACATTGTCCCGATGGCTGCAGTGACCTTGCGAAGATTTTATGATGCTGGTCGAAAACGGACAACAGCGATCATATTAATTATTCTATCTGTGGTAGTTAATATTGTCTTTGATATTATCCAAGTTGACAGTATAGCAGTCTTCTTAAACATTGTTTCAATAATTTGTACTATTATATTAGTGATAGAAACACTACTACCTTCGAAAAATGTAGAAGATGCACAATTAAAATGGTTATAAAATATAAAGCATGGAGATGGAAATCATTATGATGAAATGTGATTCCTATCTCCATGTTTTTTTTATTAATAAAAATTTGTGAAAAGCACGTTTTTTCATTTAAAAAATCTGAAAATTCATTGTTTTTAGACAGAAGAAAACTATAATATAACTGAAGGAGGGATTTTATGGAATGGCTAAAATTAATAGGTATTATAATTATCATTTTAGGGTTTTTACTTAAAATAGATACCATTGCAGTTATTTTAATTGCAGCTGTCGTGACAGGACTTGTTTCAGGTTTAGATTTATATGCCATATTAGATACATTAGGAAAAGCGTTTGTAGATAATCGTTTAGTTACATTATTTATATTGACGTTGCCGATGGTCGGACTTATTGAAAGATTTGGATTGAAGAAACAAGCCTCTAATATGATTGGCAAGGTTAAGCAAGTGACGAGTGGTCGATTACTGACGATTTATTTAATTATTAGGGAACTTGCTGGAGTAGCATCAATTCGTATAGGTGGTCATCCACAGTTCGTACGTCCATTGATAAATCCGATGGTATAGGGCGCACTAAGGACGCGTTATAATTTAAATGAAAAAGAAATTGATGCCAAAGATATTGAGAAAATAAAAGCTCAGACATCGGCAATGGAAAACTATGGTAATTTCTTTGGTCAAAATTTATTTGTTGGTGCAGCTGGTATATTATTGATGGTTGGTACTTTTCAATCCTTAGGTATTAAAGTGGACGCAGTTCAACTTGTATTAGCGTCTGTACCGATATCCATTATCGTATTTTTAATTGTATGGATAAATAATATACGGTTTGATAAATATTTATATAAGAAATATGGTACAAAGCGGGTGAATAAGGATGAGTGAAAGTATTTTAAATCATATTTTAGAAATTTTTTACATATTAATAGGTCTCCAATTACTTTATACTGCGTTTCGAATACTTAAATCTTCTAAGCATCATAAAAAGTATGGTACGGCATTATTTTGGATTTTATTAGCAATTACATTTATCGCTGGACCTTATATACCTAATGTCTTTAATGGCATATTCATATTAATGATGGGCGGATTGACTTTATTTAAA
Source organism: Staphylococcus sp. ZWU0021 (assembly GCF_000798895.1). Classification (NCBI taxonomy): domain Bacteria; kingdom Bacillati; phylum Bacillota; class Bacilli; order Caryophanales; family Staphylococcaceae; genus Staphylococcus; species Staphylococcus sp. ZWU0021. The sequence continues at coordinate 237,379 of NZ_JTLN01000030.1, read as the reverse complement.
CAAGTTACCATTAAAAATATTGTTCATGTTACAGAAAAAGAAGGAGATATGGGTGCACAAAAATATGGTAATAAATTATTTATACCAGCACTTATATTAGCGATTGCTGCTATTGCTGTCTCAAACTGGACGCCATTGGGTGGCGCAATTGGTTTGGGCATTTCCTCTATATTGGGACTAATTGCAGCATATATGGTGATTAAACCTAAAGTGAAATATATTTTCTATGATAGCGATCGATTAACACAACAAATTGGCACGGTGGGCATACTACCACAATTTCTTGCAGCTTTAGGTGTGCTGTTTACGGTTAGTGGTGTGGGAGATGTGATATCTAAAGGCATTTCGACAATACTACCAGAAGGTAATCATTTAATTGGTGCAACAGCCTATGTCTTAGGCATGGTGTTATTTACCATGCTTATGGGGAACGCATTTGCAGCATTTACTGTGATAACTGCAAGTATTGGTATACCATTTGTTATTGCACAAGGTGGTGATCCAGTTATTGCAGGCGCATTAGCAATGACAGGAGGATTTTGTGGCACATTATTAACGCCAATGGCAGCTAATTTTAATACGTTACCCGTAGCTTTGCTAGAAATGAAAGAAGAGTTTGGTGTGATTAAAGCGCAAGCACCCATTGCAATAATAATGATTATAGTACATATCGCTTTAATGTATGTATGGGCGTTTTAGAAAAAATAAGGTTAAGAAGGGAACATTTATATGAGAATTTTAATAACTGGTTTCGATCCATTTGGTGGAGAACGCGTTAACCCAGCATTAGAAGCTGTGAAATTATTACCTGATGAAATTGGCGCACATAAGATAGATAAGTTAGAAATACCTACTGTTTTTCACAAAAGTAAAGATGTCATTCTATCTCAAATGAAGCGTTATGAATATGATATCGTTTTGGCTATAGGACAAGCTGGTGGGAGATATGAATTAACACCTGAGCGTGTTGGGATTAATGTGGATGATGCACGCATTGCCGATAATGAAGGTAATCAACCGATTGATGAAGTGATACAAGTTGATGGAAATGCAGCATATTTTTCTAATTTGCCAGTCAAACGAATAACAGAAGCGATTAAAGCACAGGGTATTCCATCAAGGTTATCTAATACTGCTGGCACTTTTGTTTGTAATCATATTTTATATCAGCTAGGTTATTTACAAGCAACAGCGTTTCCAAAAATAAAATTTGGCTTTATTCATGTACCATTTGTTCCTGAACAAGTTACTGATAAACCAGAAAAACCGTCTATGTCATTAGAAACGATTCGAATTGGTTTATATGCTGCTTTAGAAGCAATTGTTGAATCAGGAGAAGATATAAAAGTCGCTTTAGGTGAAACACACTAAATAAAATAAACAAATAATGAGACCGAGACATGTATAGATGCCCCGGTCTCATTATTTGTTTATTGGAAAAGTAGATCAAGCAATGATTTTGCGCCGCTTTTTTAATGATCATGTTCTGTACGTGTATAATCCATGCGGACTTCATTATAGGTTTTACCAAAGTATGTTGGCTTTTTATGCTCAGTTGCTTTAAAGCCTATTTGTTCATAGAAATGAATGGCATTTGTGTTTTCTTCAACTACCCATAGCGTCACATTATCAGGATAGGATAATTCTAATGCACGTTGCGTTAAAGCGTAACCAATCATATGACGCTGATAAGCTTCTAATAGATATAATGCATAAATTTCGCTCCAGTCATCTGATTCTGAAATGGATTCTGTTTTACCATAAGTGATAAAACCTACGATTTCATTTTTAACAATTGCTACTAACGTAGGTAAGTTATGCAAGGAGGACTTCTTAATAAATTGTGCTTTATCAAGATTTTCTAGATAGTCATTTACAGATATATGGTTATAAGTGCTCAACCAACTTTCGTAATGGACATTTGCTTTGCTATGTCGATCTTCTTCAGTTAAAGCTCTGATTGTAAATTCCATAGAATGCCTCCCTTACATACTAAATTGATATTATTATAGCATCATTATTTTTGAAAAAGAAATTTTTCAATTCAAAATTGTATGTAATTAGAAATGGGAGATACATTGTATTAAAGTATAAACGATTTTATGATTTCGTTTCTTCTTTTAATTCATCTTGAAGTAATGAAGCTTCATTGCGTACAATTTTGCCATAATATGCATGTGCAAAATGCATTTGTATGATTAAGAATAAACCACCTACTGTCCAATAAAGTCCTAAAGCGGAAGCAGATTGTAACGAAATATAAGTGATAAATATGGGAGATAGTATCATTAAAACATAGTGCGTTTTTCGCTGATCTTTTGGGTAGTGAATGGCATTTACTAAAGTTTGGAAAAAATAAACCACTGCTGCAATTAAAGAAATCCATAGATTTGGCTCAGTTAAATTAAACCAAAGAAAATGTGGATGGCTGTCAATGCCTCCATCACTCGGGAATTTTAAAGTGATAATTAAACCATATAAGATAGGCAACTGAATTAATATAGGTAAACAACCAATCATATTTTTTAAAGGGTTAATATCATATTGTTTATATGTATCCATCAAAAGTTTATTTGCTTCTAGTTTTTCTTCTTGAGTTTTAGCAAGCTTTACATTTTCTTTCAATGTATCAATTTGAGGCTGTACCACTTCAGTTTTTTCACGCATCATGTGCATATTTTAACTTGCAATACCATAAAGGGGAGTAAGAGCACACGTATTAGTAAAACAATGGTAATGATTGCTAAACCATAATTTTCTCCATACAAATGGCCTAAGGCATGTAATAACTTATCGATGGGTTGTACGAATATCATATTGAAAATGCCTTGATCATGATTATGAGTTTGTTGTGACTTATTGCATGCAGTTAGGAAAAGGGGAATCGATAATAAGAATAGCCACTTTATACGCATCATTCATCCCTCCAAATTAGTGTTGATATAAATATAACTTTAACACAATTGAATGAGATTTTTAAGTATTTTTAAAGTAGTAAAAATCGGAAGCATTATATTTATCCATAAGTATAAAAATAAGGCACCACTTTAGTATAGCCTTATGACTAAATTAAAGTAGTACCTTAAGTGTGAAGTTGATATCGAGGACTTAACAACCTACACTAGAACGCAATCAGCATATAGAGATGATTTTAATGTTGTGACACTATCTATCTACGAGCGTCTAATTAAGCAAGCGTTTAAAAAAATTGATTTCTATTACATTGCTTTATTTTGATGCCCAAACAATCTCATTATAATTTATATTTTCACGAACTTGTGAAGCGATATGTGCATCCAATTTATTATTTTGTACAAGTTTATCTAAGAATGCTCTTTGCATGTACAAACCTTCAAGTTTATGCGCTTCTGTAATAGAAGCGGGTGTTTGATTGTTTTTATTTTGATTTTTTCTAATTCTGTGTAATCTATTGTAATACTGGTTTAAAACAATATTTACTTCTAATACGTTGTCACTTGTTTGTTCAGACTTTAAGCGTAATGCAACGTTGTGATTTACAATACGCATGATTTTCTTTACTTCTTGGAAATTAGATTTAAATTGTTTTATCTGTGATGTGTCTGCATGTTTTTTAGCTCTAATTCTCAAAATGAGCATCTGTAATACTACTTTGAATTTATGAAGTGCAGATGATTCCTTGTATTGTCTAGAAGTTTCTAATGCAGAACGATAATTTAAAATAGTTTGACGGTCTACTTTGTTTTGAGAAACTAAGCGTTCCAACGTCTCAGATTCTTCTTCATTGGCAATATCTTCAAGACGCTTCATTTCTTTAGCATTATTATCTTCTGGTGACATTTGCAGTAAAAAGAATAATTCATCAAAATACTCTGATATAACAGTATTATAGTTTATAGACTCATCTTCTTTAGATTTAACTTTAAAGTGTTTAATTACATTTTGAACAATAAGGACTTTGGCAGCAACATAACTCATAGAAGTTGATGCTTTGCGTTGTTCAGACGGTGTAATTAATGGGAGAACGATTTGTGCCATGACTAAACTAATAATTACCATCAAAGAAGCAATAAATAGTAAGTCATTTTTATAAGTAAACGTTTGTTGCTGTGCTAGTAAAGTGGGCAAGGTTAGTGCCATAGATAGCGAAATCGTACCGTGAATACCACACATTGTCATGATAAATGCGTAATGCACCCGTTTTGGCGGTGTTTCTTGATTGTCATTTAAATAGGATTGAATGTTATTCGGATAGTAAAATTGTTTGAATAAGATGAACACCCAAATAAAACGAAATACATAAATGGCTAGAGCGATAAGTAACGTTGTGGTAATTAAAAATTTAATATTTTCTGGTTCTTTATTAATAATTTCAGAAACGACCTTTGGCACGATGAAACCTAACACTACGAAAACAAAGCCATTAAGTACATAACTTAAGGTACTCCAAATTTGATTGTAGTTCATTTGTAACTCTGTTTGAGCACGTATCAAACGATCTCTTTCAAATCCATGAATTAAACCAGCGATGACTACTGCGATAATACCGGACGCGTGTAACATTTCAGCGACAAAATAGACTGCAAAGGGAGTCAGTAATTGAATGAAAATCATTGTATTACCATCTTTAAGCCCTTTATTCATTGATAAATAAATACGCAAACGTACAATTAACATGCCGATAACAATCCCTATTACAACCCCTAATATTGTAGAAATAATAAATTGTTCAATTGCATCAAATGCAGAGAATGCGCCTGTTACTAAAGCAGTCACTGCTATTTTGAACGAAATAATACCAGCAGCATCATTTAACAGAGACTCACCTTCAAGTATAGATAGTGCCCCTTTTGGTAGGATTTTACCTTTAGTGATTGCTTGAACTGCAACGGCATCCGTTGGACAGAGGATTGCAGCAATTGCAAATGCTGCTGGCATAGGAAGTTCCGGCCAAATCCAAGCAATAAAGTAGCCGACGCCAATAACGGTAGTAAATACAAGCGCCATAGCCATCAAAATGATAGGTTTACGATATTCTAACAGCTTAGTTCTTGATACATGTGTGCCTTCAACAAATAGTAATGGTGCGATGACAGCCATCATAAATACTTCTGAATCAAATTCAAAATGCAAGGGGATAGGAAGGACATAAAGACAGACACCTAACGCAATTTGAACAAATGCCATTGGCACTTTAGGGAATTTATTGTGAATAATTGAACTGATTATCACAGCAATAATAAAGATTAGAAAAGCTTCTAGTAATAGCATAAAGACTCCTAGTTATTTTTTTGATTATTATATCTTATCATTATATAAAAATCATAGATAGTCATATATAGAATGTCACTAAATTTAATAAGTATTTCAAAGGATTGATTAGGCGCATCATTTAATACTATTTAACGGAATATGTCATAATGGTGATGTTAAGTTAATAGAGGAATGTGATAAATATGAACATTGGTGTTATTTCGGATTTACATATTGATAGGCATAAATCTCTAAAGCCAAAGGATTATGAATACGAACTCATCAAGGCAATACAGCGTAATCAAGTAGAATTATTATTAATTGCTGGAGATATTTCGAATAATTACAAGTTAACTCAAGCTTTTATTAAATCAGTAGAAGCACAAGCTCAAATAAAAGTTTTATTTATTCCGGGCAATCATGATTTCTGGTCTGCTGATACGAATGCTACATCAGCTGAAATCTTAGAAGAGTATATGGGGATGGAAGCCTGTTTAATCGGTAAACCATACCATTTAAATGACGCTTGGGCAATAGTGGGAAATACGGGGTGGTATGATTATTCATATGCAAGTCCTGAATTTTCACTTGAACGCATTGCACGTAGAAAATACTATGGTGCAACGTGGCAAGATAAGGTGAAAATTGATTGGCCCATGGACGATAGAAAATTATCGAGAATTGCAGCAAATCAAGCCATTAAAGATATAGAAAAAGTCAAAGACAAGCAAATTATTTTAATGACCCATATTGTGACACATCCGAAGTTTGCAGTGCCGATGCCACATCGATTATTTGATTATTTCAATGCTTTTATTGGAACATCTGATTTTGATGAAATTTATAAAAAGTATCCAATCCGTTATAGTATTATGGGACATGTACATTTTAGAAATCGTTTTGATGAACAAGGTGTCACTTATATTTGTCCGTGTCTTGGATATCAACGAGAGTGGCGTTCAGATGATGTGACTCGTGAAATAGATCATGCGCTAAATATCATTCAGATTTAAAACATGCAGAAACTATAAATAGGATAATGAGTTTAATTTCATTGTCGTTTAGTAAAAAAAGAGAACTAGCGCCCGATCAACCATAAGTGATTTTATCATTTTATGTTTGATTGGGCGCTCGTTTTATTAGCAGTTTTATGATAAATGAAAACTTATGCGGCCAGGCGCATCATAACTTTGCTCTAATTTTGATTTTTTGATTTTCATCAATTGATATTTGGTCGGTATTATAGCTGGTAAGATAAATGATTTTCCTAAGTGGGACCACAAGGGATCAATATAATAATAGTGTTGAGCATCATAACCAACGAGAACGGTGACGTGAATATTAGCTACTAACTTTGTTGGTTGGTTATCTAATTTATAAGTACGACGGTAAGGTCTTTTACCCAGTACGGTATGATAAATAACAACGGGTTGTCCTTGGTCTATAATGTGACATAAATCAGTTAAGGATTGACCAGTGCTATCAACGACATGATTTGAATAGCGTCTAAGATGTGGAACGAGAGCAGTTGGAAAAATAGTCTGATGATAACCTAGTTTTATCCATAAATGATGTCCTACGTATCCTTTATATGGGTTATTTCTATGTCTCGGCCAGTGACGCATAATTTCAGTGGCTGGTATGTTAAGGTGGTTAAATTGTAAAATCATTGCTGCAGAAACACCCTCACAACCCATGATCATCGGAATTGGAAACAATTGGCTGATGGGTTTTACTGATAAAATATTTGAATTCATGATGAAAATCTCCTAGTAAATTTTACTCAACAAAAGTGTGAATGAAGTTAATTGCTATTATTATATATCTATTCATAAAGATTGCCTATTAAGATGCTTGAATTTCGAAGTAATAGTTTGTCATGGATATTCTATATATGTTTTGGTTATAATAGCAAAAAAGAGGGTGGGGAATGCGAATGAATTATATAATTGAAGAGTTGCCAACGTTATCTGTTATTGGTGAGAAAAAGATATATGCCACTGGACAAAAAGCACAAGAAAATATTTTTATGTTTTGGATGGAATTTGATGATAGTGGAAAAAAAGATCAATTACTAGAGCTAGGAAATAATCAATTGCCGGGCTTACTTGGTGTTTGCAAGCCCCATGATAGTGGAGAGATACATTATTTGATAGGCGTAACCAGTGAACATAAATATGACAAATGGCGAAACATAGAATTGGAAGGTGGCAGATACTTAGTATTTGATGCTAAAGGGCCAGTACCAGAGTCAATTAAAAAAGCGATGCAACAAATTAACAAAGATATTTTACCTAAATTGGATTATGAAATAAGACATGCACCATTTTTTGAATTATACAAAGAAGGGGCCATTAGAGAAGATGACTATGTCACAGAAATATGGTTACCTATTGTTTAATAAAATAGAAAGTAATCACAAGTGGGACAGAAATCCAAGTCTCTAATAGCGTTTTCGTAGTCCTACCTATGCAATCAATGCAAGGATGACCTGGTTAAAGGTATAACTAAGCTAACGCTCATGCTCATGCATAAATCTTGCTAGCATTTTTATGTGGCAATATATGCGTTTGCTGATGCATCAGAATGACTCGTTTCTATAAAATGAAAAAATATTTTCTTTAAATAAGTGAGACTTTGCATTTTCAATTCAGTCATCTATTACCTAATATAAAAAGAGGCTGCGACATCTATGTTTGTCGCAGCCTCTCATTATTTGATTTTTTAATTAGAACTGTTTTTGAACGTAAATGATTTTAATGAGATTTCGAGTAATACAATGAAAATCGTCGTTATAATCAGAATGATTATATAAGGCATGACACTATATTCTCCTTTTAATCCCACAAGTGGCGACATTATACCACCTAATATAAATTGGAATAAACCAAGTAAACTTGATGCATTGCCACTACCGCCAGTTCTAGATTCCATTGCCAAAGTAAAACTTAAAGGTCCGATTCCAGTAACAGGACAAACATTTAAGAAGAAAGCAATGACTAATACCCAAAGTGGTAAGTGGAATATAAGCGTAAAGCAAATTAGAATAACGCCAGCTATTTGAATCAAGGTTAGTAGTATTAATAACAAATAACGATTTATATATTCAACTAATGTAGCGGTTAACTGACTCACTATAATTAACCCGATACCGTTAATTGCGAATAAAATACTGAATTGTTGTGGCGTCATGTCATAAATTTTTTGAGTGATAAAAGGCGCAGCTGATGAAAAACTAAATAACATCACATACGTTAACCCTTGTAGTAACATAGGTATAATGAAAGCTGGTTTCTTTAATAAGGAACCAAAATCTTTAAAAATAGCTGAAAAGTTAAGTTTTGAGAGATGTCTACTTCTTGTTTCTTCCATTTTAAAAAAGGCAAATAACAAAATTGCAAAACTTATAATGGTTAATATTAAAAATATTGCTTTCCAATTTGCGATAGTTAGTGCATATCCTCCAATTAATGGCGCAATGATACTGATAATGCCATTAACAACAAGTAGAGACGCTAAGCCTTTAGCTAACGCTTTTCCTTTATGTTGATCGCCAATGGATGCTTTAGCAATGACGATGACGCCACCGCCAGTTAACCCTTGTATGAGACGAAGTGTAAGTAAGATAGACAGCGAAGTCGTGAACACGGCTATTAATGAAGCGATGACATATAATGAAATAATAATTAATGCTACTTTTTTGCGACCATAAGCGTCTGATAGTGGTCCGAAGATAAATTGTCCAACTGCAAGACCAATCATTGCAAATGAAAGAGTGAGTTGTACTTGTGAAGCCGTTGTGTCAAAAGCATTTTGTACATTTGGAAGCGATGGCACATACATATCTATCGTTAAAGGACCAAAGGTAGTCATGATTCCCAACATAATGATGATCATGATGGGTAATCGGGGATTTGAAGTTTTGTCCATATATAATACTCCTTAAAAATCGGATTAAAGTATAGTGTGAAAAAACGGATAATTTCTTAACTAGACTATTATCCCATACGTAAAGATAAATGCAATGGGAAAATTTCTTGTAGAAATGCAATGTATGTTGCATGATATCAACATTGTTATATAATACAATAGATTATGAATAAATTTAATGTAGCATATTTACAATGAATCACAATACGAATCATTTAAATCACACAATTGAGATACAAGATAGATAATGTTTGGTTATAAAGGAGTAAATGAATGAGCTTAAGTAAAACACAATATGAAGTAATTAAATTCATCATAGTAGGTGGCATAAATACGTTTAATTATTATGTGGTCTATTTAATATTATTAAAATTATTAGGTATTAATTATTTAATCAGTCATGTAAGTGGGTTTGTAGTCAGCTTTATTATTTCGTATTATTTGAACTGCTATTTTGTTTATAAAGTAAAACCTACATGGCGAAAATTTATACAATTTCCGTTGACACAGGTTGTAAACATGGGAATGCAAACAGGTTTATTATACGTATTTGTACAATGGTTTCATATATCATCGGTCATTGCACCGTTTGCTGGATTAATTATCACGATTCCAATTACCTTTGTCTTATCAAAATATATATTAAGAGACGAGTGATACAAAGTTCCTGTTATAAAAGGGAACACCAACTTTATTTAGTCTTTTTAGTTGAAGGAAACAACCAAGAAATCAATTTCTAATAATTAATTTCTTAATTGTTTCCTTTATTTTTATGCAATTTGATAGTGATTTTTAGGAAAGGCTAAATAAATAATTAAAATAATTATATTAAATAATTTTATAATAAAAAATGTTGTAAATGTTGTTTTGATGCGTCATAATATATTATCCAATATCAATTAAGGTGGAAACAGACATGACACAAAGTGAGAATTTAAAAATCGCTCAAAAAGGCGCATATCTTAGTTTAATTGTTTATATCATTCTGTCTATAGTAAAGTATTTTGTTGGTTATGTATATGACTCAGCAGCAGTAAGAGCGGATAGTTTAAATAATATGACGGATATTATCGTTTCGCTAGCTGTAATTATAGGATTGAAAATTTCAATAAAACCTGCGGATAAAAATCATCCATACGGTCATTTAAAATCAGAAAATATTTCCACACTGCTTGTTTCATTTATTATCATGTTTGTTGGTATTCAAGTTGTTATAGAAAATTTCCCTCGAATTTTTTCAGGGGCACATGCAACACCAAATGCAATCACGATTTATGTCAGTGTTATCAGTGGTGTCATCATGATCATAGTCTTCTTTATTAATCAAAAATTAGCTAAACGTACAAATAGTAGTTCTCTAAATTCTGCAGCAAAAGATAACTTGTCTGATGCTTTGGTCAGTATTGGTACGGCTATTGGCTTAGTATTTACACAAATCGGCTTTCCAATTGTGGATATAATATTAGCGACAATCTTAGGCCTACTTATAATATATACAGGCTTTGGAATTTTTAAAGAATCTATCTTCACTTTGAGCGATGGATTCAATGAGCAAGAATTAGATGCATATAAAAATTATGTCTTAGAAATAGAAGAGGTTATTGATGTTCAGTCAATTAAAGGTCGATATCATGGCAGTAGCATCTTTGTAGATGTCACTATTGTAGTGGAATCTGATTTATCTTTGGAAGAAGCACATCATATTTGTGACAAAGTAGAACATCACATGCATGAAAAAGGTATTTCTTCAGTTTATGTACATCCAGAACCTGTTTCCATACAATGAAAAATGAGCGTGTCAATATGTGACTTGACTGTAAAAGCGTTTGAGATCTAAATATTCATATTTTAACTATCAGTTATTTTGTATATAAAAATGATGTTATCAAAATCAGTTATGCTCTTACAAAGGCATTTATTGCTTTCTTGAGTAGCTTTAAATACAGGCCTAATTAGAATCAAAAATGATTTGATATCATCGTAAAAAAACAGCAATTTCTATTTTATTACAATAGAAATTGCTGTTTTCATTAGTCTAAGTTATTTATTTTAAAGTCACTCTCGTGACATGATACTTACCACCAACCGTTAGCTAAACGGAAGTCAATTGCTGCATCTATTGAACCATAACGGTCTTCAGCATATTTAATCATACCTTTAGTTTGTTCTTCAACTGAGCCTTTTCCCCAAGCTTCTTTCGTTTGTCCTAAACCTCTATATCCTAATTCATTTACTGCATCAGGATTACCACTTGATTCAGGCATTACAATATTGTCCCATAATGCTTTAGTTCCACCAGCTTCGATAAATTGGCTGTATACATCGCTATTAGATTGAGATGATTGTTGTACTGGTGTTTCTGCAGCATCCGCTGTTGATGTTACGCCGTATCCAGTAGCTGCAATTGTAATTGATGCGAAAGATGCTAATAATAATTTTTTCATAGTTTAAAAATCCTCCTAATGAATGTACCTGTCTGTTTTAATATAATGAATGAACAGGTTTGTGTTCTAATTTGTTTAAAGTACTATTTATTTAATTTACTGCCTTATTTGCTTTGCTTTTTTTCAACGATTACAACTATAACACCTAATTTTATAACGTAGGTTACAGTAAAATAAAAAGAAAGTATCTTTTGTGAATAAAGGACTACAATTATTTCAAAAGCTATTGTAAATTGTTATAATTTTAATATATCAAAGCAAAGACGACAGCATAAATGCGATTATTAAAGTATTTATGGGATATGTTATGCATATGCGAATTGTAATATTACTGTAAATATCGCAAAAAATTTAATTTCACTTAATGAAAGAAGGAATATTATGCCAAAATTAATTTTATGTAGACATGGACAAAGTGTGTGGAATGCAGAAAACCTATTTACAGGATGGGCAGATGTTGATCTATCAGAACAGGGCGAAAATGAAGCCATAACATCTGGTAAAAAATTAAAAGCACAAGGCATTGAAATCGATATAGTTTATACATCTTTACTCGAACGTGCGATTAAAACAACTTATCACTTATTAAATGAATCTAATCAATTATTTATTCCTATAATTAAATCTTGGAGATTAAATGAAAGACATTATGGTGGTTTACAAGGACTAAATAAAGATGATGCACGTAAAAAGTTTGGTGAAGATCAAGTACATATTTGGAGACGTTCATATGATGTTGCACCGCCAAAACAAGATGAAGCACAACGAGAAAGTTATTTAAATGACCGTAAATATGAACATTTGGATAGACGTGTCATGCCTGAATCTGAAAGCCTAAAAGATACGTTAGTAAGAGTGATACCGTATTGGAACGATCAAATTTCTCAACAACTTTTAGATGGTAAAACAGTGTTAGTATCAGCTCATGGTAATTCATTACGTGCATTGATTAAGTATTTAGAGAATGTTTCTGATGAAGATATCGTTGGATATGAAATTAAAACAGGTGCACCATTAATATATGAACTTACAGATGACTTACAAGTTATAGACAAATATTACTTATAATTGAAAGTAATAGTAAATAGCCTTTAAAAAGCAAACCAGTCAGAAAAAATAATTTTAATAAGAGTTTGTAGTAGTAGGGCACCAAGGATAGCTAATCAAATAGGTTATCTAAAGGAAGATAATTATTATGCATATGTTTAAAAGAGTCTGAGACAAAAATAGATGTCTTAGACTCTTTTAATTGTGGAAAAAATAGTTGGATATTAAAAATAACGTGGCATGTTTAAAATGACAGCGACATGCTATGAAGATAAATTATTTACTACGCTTATGTTGTTGAATAATTTTGCGTGCGCGTTTACGTGTTTTGATATTAGGACTATTTAAATTTCTACGTGCTGTTTGTAAGTCTAATTTCATACATAAAACCTCCTTTATAGAAATTGATTATGAATTAAAAAGTACGTTTTGTAAATAGTAATTATTACGATTTACGATTAATTTTTTATCTAATAACCTAATTTGTAAAAATTACCATTTTTTTGAGTTATTTTAATGTCAGATAAACATTTTATATGTATAATGCATAAATGCGACAAATAAATATGCTAAAGACGAATGTGTAAATAGGAGATAAAAATGACTCAAAAAACAAAAATAATTATGATTCTAATGATGTTGTTTGGTGGTTTCTTTGGACTATTAAATGAAACACTGTTAACAACCGCATTACCGAGTATAATGAAAGATTTTGATATAGATTATACGCAAGTACAATGGCTTACAACTGCCTTTTTATTAACAAACGGCATTGTTGTTCCGTTATCAGCAATGATTATACAACGTTTTTCAACAAGACAAGTTTTCTTAACTGCAATTTTTATATTCTTTATCGGTACAATCATTGCAGGATTTAGTCCGAATTTTACGGTTTTATTATGTGCAAGAATTGTGCAGGCAATGGGATCAGGTATTATGATGCCATTAATGATGACTACAATTTTAGATGTTTTCGAACCACATGAACGTGGTAAATACATGGGGACCTTTGGTTTAGTTATCGGTTTAGCGCCTGCCATTGGTCCAACGCTTTCAGGTTATTTAGTGGAGTATTTTGATTGGCGTTCACTATTTCATGTCGTTGCGCCGATTGCAGCGCTAACATTTCTTGGTGCAATAAAATTTGTGAAAAATGTTGGTACCAACAGGAAAGCGCCTATTGATATATTATCTATAGCCTTATCAGTCTTAGGCTTTGGTGGTTTACTTTATGGGACAAGTTCTTTATCTCGAGATGGATGGAATGATCCTGTTGTACTGACAACAGTTATTGGCGGCTTAATATTAGTCGTGTTATTCATTTTCCGTCAAACAAGATTAGAAACCCCGTTACTTGATTTTTCAGTATTTAAAAATAGTCAATTTGCAGTGGGAATTGTTATCATGGCCTTTACGATGATTGCTATGATAGGTTCGGAAACAGTATTACCAATGTTTGTGCAAAATATTATGAAAGATACAGCATTACAGTCTGGTTTAATATTATTACCTGGTGCAATTGTGATGGGTATTATGTCAGTGGCTTCAGGTTTCCTATATGAAAAATATGGTGCAAAAATACTTGCATTTATAGGTATGCTGATTGTCGTTGTAACAAGTTCATACTTTATATTTATGGATGAAAACACATCATCAGCTATATTAGCGACAATTTACGCTATTAGAATGATTGGTATAGCACTTGGTTTAATGCCACTTATGACGCATACAATGAACCAATTGTCACGAGAGATGAATGCGCATGGCTCATCTATGACTAATACAGTTCAACAGATATCAGCTTCCATAGGGACGGCAGGTTTAATAACAATTATGAGTCAAGTAGCAAAAGACTTTTCACCTAATATGAGTGATTATAAAGGAATGGATAAAAAAGAAATGGCAATGCAAATACAACATGAAGCATTGTTAAGTGGTTATCACGCAGCATTTTGGTTTGCTGTAATCATTTCTATTATCAGTTTAATCAGTGTATTTATGCTTAAAAGTAAACGTAAAATAAATCAAGAGCAACAAGAACTCGAACAACAACAAAGCAAATAATTATTAAAAGACCGAAACTGTCTGCAGCGTGTATGCTGCCGACAGTTTTTATATTATTATCGAGCAAGACGAATTTAGTGTTTTAAATGATAGGATTATGGTATTTTTAATGTTACATCATAAGATTTATAGGAAAAGGGTGAAAGGCTTTATAGAACATTCGATGCGTTTATATGAAGAACCATTTCGGTTAGTAAGTAATAGTACAAAAACTGTAGAAGTTAGATTGAATGATGAGAAAAGACAAGCAGTGCAAATAGGCGATTTCATAGAATTTACTAATTTAGCAACAGGTGAACAAGTGAAGGTGAAAGTGGGTAATGTTAAAGTGTACGATTCGTTCCAAGCATTACTACAACATTATTCAAATAAAGAAGTAGGTTTTAGTGATGAGATACAATTATCTCAAAAATTAGCATCTATCTATCAAATATATAATCAAACTGACGAACTTCATTTGGGTGCATTAGCAATTGAAATACATTTAGTTCCATAATAGAGAAATGTATTTTGTAAAAGCATAACTTAGTACATGAAAAAAGGTTTAGGACATCAAAACATGTCCTAAACCTTTTTTATTTCATAGTTACACAATGAGGCTATAATTTTCCAATTCGTTTTCCTAGTTTGTAGAGTAATGGTTTGATTGGCTTAACAAAATCTCCAATATATTCTTCAACATCTGCATTGAAGCCTTTTTTGAACTGTTGAACGCCATAATCAATGGCGTCTTCACTAAAGTCACCAGTGATCCCGTAAAAATTATAACGATCGATATTGTGATTCTTTGCAAATTTAATCATTTCCCACTGCAGCTTATAAGCACCCATATAGGCATTATAGTCTGGATTAGAACCACTAGATAAATAATATACTTCATAATCATTATAAATATAGATAGCAGCTGCTAAGTCTAAGACTGGGCCATCCGTCGTAATTGTCTTATTAGTATCATCAATTTTGCGTTGTGTACTGACAATTTGTTGATTAAGTTGTGTTTGTTTCGTTTTTTGTTTTTTAGAATTTGGACTTTCTTGTAATGCAGCTTCCACGTCTTTCATTTGATGATTTAATGTGTCTAGTTTTTGTTTAAGGCCGTTAACGTATTCGCTTAAATCAATATATGCTAATTGTATTGAAGCAAAGCCCTGGTAATCTTTTTGTAATTGTTCAAAGTATGGTTCGTCACGGAAGCTGAAGCCATGTTTTTCTTCAGCCATCTTAAATAGTTTGAAAAAACGATCGGTTTCTTCTATAGGAAGTTGACGTACTTTAACGCCCATTTCTTCAGTACGTTTGATATTACGTCGCGTTTGGTAATCCATTTCTTTAAGTAATTGTTGTTCTGATTTGTCTTTTAAATCTAAGACAGATAGCCAACGTATTTGGCTCGTTTTTGAATAACCTACAGGATAACCTTGATGTTTATAACCTAGTTTTTCTAAAGTGCTTATAAGCATTCGATTATCGTAAGATTTCTTGATTTCGCCATCAGCATTTCTCAAGTTTTCTAAGATATACGGATCAAGTAATACGTATAGGCAATTATGTTGTTTAAGATATTTTGTTAATTCGCTAAAGTAAAAATCAACTAGTGACAAATTGGTATAGTCTAAGATAGGTCCACGTTGACTATAAAAATATTTAAAGAATTTTAGCGCGCGTGCTTCTGTAAACATACCAGCAGCAATGACTTCGTCATTGTCGTCTTTAACACCTAACAAGTGTGCATTGTATTGAGCTTCATAATTAACACGTGATTGTGTGTAATGTGAAAAGTGATTTTGTGTGAATGTTTGGAATTCTTCAGGGGTAAGATTCACAAAGAACATATATTTTGCCTCCTTAAATGGCAACGTTTATTTTGAAATTGAGTTGGACAACTTATAAGTAGTATACCAAATTTACTATTAAATGCCATGTTTTACAAAAAAACAGATTGCAATATTAAAAATATTTTTATTAAATAGTGTATCACATTGGTAGGCTATATACTTTAAAAATATTATAGTACATTTTGCTAATTCAGTGTATGATATTACTTACGGTTATAATGTATATCAAAGTATTTAATTTAAAAAGAGGATTGTTTTAGGAGTGAAATAAAGTATGAAAAAGATTATAACGCTAATTGTCATCTCTACATTAATGATTGCTGGGTGTAGTAGTGGTAAATATGCAGATAAAATAGATAAAGCAGTAAATAAACAACAACATTATCAGAAAAAACTTGCAGAACAACACAAAGGTGATATTGAACGCAAATTTGACAAAAAAGATGCCAATATATATGTATATGAAAAAGGCAAATTTGTAATCATTGCCTATAAACCTATTAAGAATGATGAAGAGATTCATTATTATGCTTATGAATATAAAGATGGTAAAACAACATTTAAAAAAGATTTTAATTCAAAAGGCTATATACAGAAACATGACCCAGACTATAAAGAAGAAAATATGGATTTAGACGAATAACGAGTAAATGAAATTGAGGTGTAATAAATGAAAAAAGCATGGTTATCAATCGTGCTAGTGCTTACACTTGTATTAGCAACTGCTTGTACCAACCCAGAAGATACACATAAAGATGATAAAACAACGTCTGATGGGAAAATAAAGATTATTGAGTATGGCGATTTTAAGTGCCCATATTGTAAAAAAGTCGAAAAAAATGTAATGCCAAAATTGAAAAAGCACTATATTGATACAGATAAAGTGGACTATCAATTTGTTAATATGGCATTTTTAGGTGATGATTCTATTATTGGTTCAAGAGCAGGTCATGCTGTACAAAGGCTAGCACCAGAACAATATTTAAAATTTCAAGAATTAATGTTTAAACAACAACCTAATTCAGAAAAAGCATGGATTACAAATCAAATAGTTGATCAACAAATAGATAAACTTAAAATTAATACGACGCTTAAAAAAGAAATCAAAGACGACTATAAACAAGAAAATAGTAAATCTTGGGTAGCTGCAAAAAAGGATCAAAAGCAATATAAAGATAACCATATTGAAACAGCGCCTACTGTTTTCGTCCATGGCCAAAAAGTAGAAGATCCTTATGATTTTGAGAATTACAAAAAAATATTAGAAAAAGAGTAGAAATTTAACTAAAAGTTGAAATGAGCACAGACAAGTATAATCACATTTTTGATTTTACTTGTCTGTGTTTTTTCTCAGCATTAAATCGTAATAATTACGAAAATTTTATATTTAGTATTGTTTTTATGAGGAAGAAAGCATATAATAATAAATCGTAACAATTACTATTTAGGAGGTTTTAAAATTGAAACAAATTACATACATTAGTATTATGGTTCTGGCATTCATGGTAGTTCTAGCCGGTTGTGGAAAAGGAGAGTCCGATAATACAAAATCGAATGAAAAAATAAAAATAAATACAACTGTTTTCCCTTTGAAGTCATTTGCTGAACAAATAGGTGGTAAACACGTAGAGGTGAATTCTATCTACCCAGCTGGAACAGATTTACATAATTACGAACCTACACAAAAAGATATAATTAATGCATCAAAAGCGGACTTATTTCTATATACTGGTGACAATTTAGATCCAGTTGCTAAAAAAGTAGCAAGTACAATTAAAAAAGATGATAAAAAATTAGCACTTGAAGATAAATTAGATAAATCTCAATTGCTTACGGACCAACATAGTCATGAAGAAGAAGGACATGACCATGATGAACATCACCATCATGGCGGATACGATCCTCATGTTTGGTTAGATCCTAAATTTGATCAGACATTTGCTAAAGAGATTAAAGATGAACTAATTAAGAAGGATCCTAAACACAAGAAAACATATGAAAAAAACTATGAAAAATTAAATAAGGATTTAAAAGAAATAGATAAAGATTTGAAATCTATTACTGAAAATAAAGAAGGTAATACGATATTTATATCTCATGAATCTATTGGATATCTTGCAGAAAGATATGATTTTGTTCAAAAAGGTGTACAAAATATGAATGCTGAAGATCCTTCACAAAAATCATTGTCGAACATTGTGAAAGAAATTAAAGATTCTGGAGCTAAATATATTTTATATGAAGATAATGTATCAAATAAAGTGACAGACACAATACGTAAAGAAACAGAGGCAAAACCTTTAAAATTTTATAATATGGAATCTTTAAATAAATCGCAGCAACAAGATTATAAGTTGAGTTATCAATCATTGATGAAGAAAAATATTATAAATATGGATAAAGCATTAAGTGATTCTATTCAAACTGAAGACGATAAGGAACAAAGTAAACATGATAAAGCGATTTCTGACGGTTATTTTAAAGATAGCCAAGTTAAAGATAGAACATTGGGTGATTATAAAGGCAACTGGCAATCAGTTTATCCTTACTTAAAAGATGGCACTTTGGATGAAGTTATGGAACATAAAGCAGAAGATGATGATTCCATGTCTGCTAAAGCATATAAGTCATATTATGAAAAAGGTTATAAAACAGATATAAGTCATATTACTATTTCAAACGATACAATAACGTTTGAAAAAGATGGTAAAAAAGAAACTGGGAAATATGTATATGATGGCAAAGATATTTTAAAATATGAAAAAGGTAACAGAGGTGTGAGATATACTTTTAAATTAGTAGATCAAAATAGTCATTTACCTAAATATGTACAGTTCAGTGATCATAATATTGAACCGAAAAAAGCTGCACATTTCCATATTTTTATGGGCAATAATAAAGATAAAATTTTAAAAGAATTAGATAATTGGCCAACATATTATCCAAATTCGTTAAGTAGCGAGGAAATTAAAGAGGAAATGTTAGCTCATTAAGAATGATAATTTTCAATAAAACCTTCACAATTGTTTGAATCTTCAAATGAATACTTTATTCAGAAATGGGAATAATGAATTTAGAAGAAAATATTTAAGATTTTTGTTTGATATATTTTATATACTTGGTATAATAAATGTATAAACAAAACTTATAATACTTTGGAGGTATAGTGATAATGACAAAATTTAATTTCGATGCAGCACATTCAGTAGTAGAATTTTCAGTAAAACATTTAATGATTTCAAATATTAAAGGTAGATTTACAGAGTTTGATGCAAATATTGATGGCGACATTAATGATTTAAGTACAATTAAAGGTGATTTTACAATTAATGCGAGCTCTATTGATACACGTGTAGATGATCGTGATGCGCATTTACGTAGTGGAGATTTCTTAGATGTAGAAAATAATCCAGAAATCAAATTTGAAATTACTAAAGCAGATGAAAAATCAATCACAGGTAATGTAACAATTAAAGGCGAAACGAATGAAGAAACTTTTGACTTATCATATGAAGGCCAAAGTAAAAACCCAATGAACGGTGCAACAACGGTTGGATTTATTGTTAACGGTTCTATTAACCGTGAAAAATATGGTATCACGTTCAACCAAGCACTTGAAACTGGTGGCGTAATGATTGGTAAAGATGTGAAATTCCAAGTGAGTTTAGAATTCGCATTAGAAGACTAAACTATATAAAAAACTACTAGATTATCGAGTAGGTTCAGACTGCCGACAAAGTCTTTGACTTTGTCGGCAGTTTTTTTGTGCACGCTTTCCGTTGGCACTGCCATAACCTGTAGTCTTCGGCTAGTGCTTTTCCCGTAGGAGTCGGTCCAAATAAATGCCAATACATTAAAAACATGAGAAAATCTAAATTAAAAAGCCGTAATGTTTATTACATTGAATTACGCAAACGATAAAAAAATAGACCAAACTAACACAAAATTAATGCAGTAGCTTGGTCTATATTTGAAACAAATTGTTAATCGAGTAGCTTTTTATATTTAATTATTGTCGATTGATTTTTTGTCACGATAATATTGTACAACAATATAAGCAATGAAAGATAAAGAGATAATTGTTAATACAATAGATGAAATGATTAAGAAATTTTTATTAGAGTAATCGCCGCCAGTAAATATCCGGCTTATTATGTTAGGCAGACTTAAGATTAAAATAAGACCAGCAAAATATTTTTTCTTTAATAGCAAGCAAATGGCCATTGTTAGTAATAAAAGTATTATGCCAATAATAAAATTAGTAGTTTGATTAGGTGACCAAAAAATAAATATTGGATAATGTCGTAATAAATACTCACTTAATATATAAATACCGAAGACGATAGCTGATGAAAAACCGACAGCAATATAAGTCTTTTTACTATCTCCCCATGTCATAATTAATTTTTTAATGACAAATAATATAAGTACTAAAGAACCTATAAATATAAATAGTATATAAAGCATGAGCGCTAACGTTAGTTGAAATGAGTTATCAAGCATCCTAGGAATGACTACCATAATAATCATGAAAGAAATGAAATAAAATATATATTTATAAATACCTTGTGTTAAATTTAGTTCCTTTGAAAATGTGTCGGCATAGTTTTTTATAGGTGTATTCAATAAGTCATCGACATTTTCGTTTTGTGCTTCAGCAGTGGTAATATGGTCACGTAATTCTTCTTCAATCGCGTTAACATCTTTTTCGTTTTATCACGAAATAATAATTCGATACGCAGCTTTAGTAAAAAATCTTCAGCTTTTTTAGTTAACATCGTTTACACTCCTCATCAAATTATTCATACCATTATTCAAATAATGCCAATTTGCTTTAAATTGATTTAATTCATTTTTACCAGTATCAGTAATTGAGTAATATTTATGTTTAGGTCCACCAGTCATCGATTTTTTAGAAACACTTGTAACATAACCTTTTTTATTTAAGCGTAATAATACTGGATAAATACTGCCATCACTGATTTCTGGAAATTGTTGTGATTTTAATTTGTCTAATATTTCATAGCCATAAGTTTCGCCTTGTGCAATTAAACCTAAAATAGCTCCATCTAACAATCCTTTCATCATTTGATCAGATATTGACATATAATCCCTCTTTTCACTATCTTATAATAAAAGATAGTATAAATTTTGATTAATGTTTAAATTGGGTATAGTTATTAAAAAGAAGGGGTTGATAAAATGACGATAGATTTACCTAAAATAGGGAAACCAGCGACGAATGCATTACACCATATAGGGGTAAAAACATTAGAAGATATTGCTGGATATGATAGAACGACATTATTAGCAATACATGGTGTAGGACCGAAAGCAATGGATATATTGGAAGATAACTTGAAAAAACATAACATGAATTTTAAAGAGGATATTGGATTTGATGTGCCATTTCACTTAACTGGTGATTTGAAATGTGATAACGCACCTAAGAGAAGAGTCATGCTAGATTTTTTAATTGGCTCAGCACTTGTGGATAAAGACAAATTGCAAGCGATCGTTGCAGAGGATTTTAAATGGGAAGTAGTAGACGCATTTCAATTAACTGGATTTGACGCATTTTATCAAGAGCTTGAAGACCACAAAGAAACTATTGTATCCATAGATGTGAAAATGAATATAAGTCACGGTAAATCTGGTGCATTGCATGGTACGCAGATTTTGGAAAATGGTACAACGATTTATTTTGCTGATATGTTTGAATTTACAAGTCACCGTAAAGATGCCAAAGTTAAATCAATAACATCATATATAATAATGAATGAAGGAGAATCATAAATGAGTGTAAAAATTGTAGAAAATAACATCATATTTACGAGGGAATTTAAAGCTACTGCAGAACAAATTTTTAAAGCATATACAGACCAAAATTTATTTGAAAAATGGTTTCACCCACAAGGTGCCACTACAGAAGTGTATGAATCTGATGTACAAACGGGTGGGAATGCCTTTTTTGCTATACGCGCACCACAAGGTACGAGCTATACTGTAACGCAATATACCGAAGTGATACAACCCACGCTGATTGATTATAATGATTATTTTGCAGATAAAGATGGTAATATTGATCAAAAAATGGCTGGTATGCACAATACGATTCATATTGAAGATAACGATAATGGTGTAGCAAAGCTTACTTCAGTTGCTGTATTACCCGACCCTAAAGCGGCACAACAATTATTAGATATGGGTGTCGAAGAAGGTATGAATAGTACGTTTGATAACTTAGAGACATTATTAGAAACTTTATAACAGTAAAACTTCAAAAAAATGTTGTAATTGGCATAGTAATCATTTAGCGTTTTTCGATATAATAGTATTGAAAAGAGGTGTGTGTATTGAATAAACGTTACATGAAAGTACTTGGTTTGTATTCATTTAGTACATTAATTCCTACAGTATTATTAAATGAAAAAACCTTAAGTAGTCATACATTTAAATGGTTCTTACGTACATTAGCTGGATATGGTATTTTTGCCTATGGTCTACATTTTTTAAGTAAATTTAAACAATAATACTATAGTTGTTTAACCAAAAAGGGGATGGGCAGAAATCAAATTTTCTAATAGAGATTTCGTACTCCCACCTATGCAATCAAGGCAACGATGACTTGTATAAAGGTTCACCTGAACTAATGCTCATGTATATGTCTTTCTAGAAATTTCATGTGGTATATAGGCTTTGGCTTATGCATTAGAGCGTCTCGTTTCCATGGGAATGGAAAAATCATTTCTTTAAACAAGTGAGTCTTTATATTTTAATTCAGTCATCTACTGACTAATTGAAAACAGCCTGAGACATCTATTTTGTCTCAGGCTGTTTTATTTATAATATTAATTGAGGGACTCACCATTTGTTTTAATCACATTACGGTACCAATCAAAGGAAGCTTTTTTCTTACGTTCTAAAGTACCATGTCCTTCATTATCTCTATCTACATAAATGAGACCATAACGTTTTTTCATTTCTCCAGTTGTAAATGAAATAATATCAATGATTCCCCATGGTGTATAACCCATTAAAAAGTAAGTTACGTAAGCATTTTTAAAAATGATCAATGACCGATTGGATTGTATACGTGTTTAGTTTATTAATTATGGTTGTATCAACTTCACTATAAATTTCATCTAGCGCATGGCTAATATTTTTACCTACATGACAATGTTGATTGGTATCTTTATGAATTTTTGCGAAATGCATTGTTTCTGAAAAGATAAGTTGGTATAGGTCGCCTAAGTGAATGTCATTTGCGGAAGAAGATAGACTGTATCCCGAGATACCTTGACTACTTTGAATATAATGACCGTCTCTTAAATAACGACATATTTTACGAACTAGTGTGGCATTACTATTGATGCTATCTGCTATATATTGACTAGACACTGGTTCTTTTTCAGTGGCTAATAGTGTAAGAATGTGTATGGACACAGAAAATTGAGTGTTCAAGATTAAGACTCCTTTTGCTAGTGCTTGTGTAAATTTTAGTTACAAGTAGAGTTTACGATATATTATTTAAACGTGCAATGTATTAATTTAATAAAATGTTCTAAAACGACTATTAAGTATAGGTATAAACTCTTATAATAATATTGTTAGCAAAATTTGATTTTTTAAAAATTGATAAGGGGTGCGAATGATTTATGGTTGATAATGGCAAGTCTATAAACGATACATATACGTCAAAAGAAACAATTGAAAATATTAATAATCAGGTACAAATGAAAGAAGTCATGTTTAGCCAAACTCCAGGACGCTATGCACTAAAATCCATTATGTCAGGATTTCTATTAGCTATTGTTACAGTATTTATGCTAGGTATCAAAACACAATTTGCAGGAACGAATGAAGGTTTAGTGAATCTGATGGGCGCCATTTCTTTTAGTTTAGCATTGGTGTTGATTGTGTTAACTAATTCAGAATTATTAACTAGTAATTTTATGTATCTGACAGTGGGTTGGTATTATAAAATCATTGGTATGAATAAAGCGTTAGGTATTATGTTGGTTTGTTTCTTATTTAATATAATCGGTGGTTTTATACTTTTTGCATTAATGAAATTTACACCTATTATGACACCAGAAATGATCAGTAGCTTAACTAGTATGGTCGACGGCAAAACCATTGATAGTAGTTGGTATGCGATTTTAGTAAAAGCGATTTTTTGTAATTTCTTTATTAATATCGGCATCTATGTATCAATTCAATTTAAAGATGGTTTATCCAAAGCATTTTTCATCGCTTGTGGAGTGATTGTATTTGTATTTATGGGATACGAGCATGTTGTGTTTAATGCTGGGTTATATTTAGGTATGGTTTTTTATGATTTCGACGCGGTAGCATGGTTACATGTATTGAAAAATATTGTCTGCGCGTTTATTGGTAATTTTATCGGTGGAGGTATTTTCGTAGGGTTAGTTTATGCATATTTGAATGGAAGAAGAGATAGTTGGCATAGTAAATCATAAAATGAGCATCTATGAAAACAGATAGTATTTCTAAAATTTAATCAATAGTACTGTAACTGATTGATTTACAAATACATAATGTATACACAATAGCTTTAACACTTGTGACGCTATAAACAGCAATTAATGTTGACGTAGATTCACGAAAACATGATAGCAAAGTGTGATTGCTTTGCCTTCACGTATGTATTAGATCTATATTCTAAAACATATCAATTGACTCGATTATAAAGAAGACATATTGTATTTATATAATTTAAAAGTAAGTTTATGAAAATCATTTTATTTTAATGACTTAATAAGCTTGGGAATGATAGGAGTGACAACATGTCTGATTACAATATAAGAATTGCAACAGAGTCAGATGCAGAAGCGCTACAACAACTTATGCATGAGGCTTTTACACCATTAAGAGAATTGGGAATTGATTGGCCATCTGTCAATGCTGATTTAGCTTTGGTAAAAGATAATCTAACAAAAAATACTACATTTGTATTAGAAGATGATAAAGAAATCATTTCAACTATAACAGTGCGTTTTCCATGGGAAAGTAAACGACGTATTTCCATATATCCATTTGTGTGGTGGTTTGCAACTAAGCCTTCATATGATGGTAAAGGGATAGGTAGTAAATTGTTAAAATATGTAGAAGAAACATTTTTACGAGATACACTTAAAGTACCAGCTGTAACTTTAGGTACCTCAGCCCGTAAACACCCGTGGCTTCTAGATATTTATAAAAAACGTGGATATGAAATTTATAATGAACATGAAAGTGAAGATGGCGATTTAGGTGTTATCATGAGAAAAGTACTTATACCAGAAAGATTTGATGAAGATGTGTTGGGAAAACCACCATTCCATTAATAAATATATGAGTCAGGGAATCCTTTTATTAGTTGAATAAGAGGATTCCTTTTTTGATGATTTTATATAAGATAAAACTGATAAACACAACAAAT
This sequence comes from Staphylococcus sp. ZWU0021, assembly GCF_000798895.1. Lineage (NCBI taxonomy): Bacteria > Bacillati > Bacillota > Bacilli > Caryophanales > Staphylococcaceae > Staphylococcus > Staphylococcus sp. ZWU0021. The sequence continues at coordinate 211,382 of NZ_JTLN01000030.1, read as the reverse complement.
GATATCGAAATCGCATTTAGGTTTACTTTTAATTTTATAAAGAAATAAACCTTAATTTTTCCAATGATTAGCAATTACATTTAACTATACAAAAGTTGCTTTTTAAATGAGATTTTAATCAATTATGCATTAAAGAAATGTATTAATAATTGAAATTAATTTACTTCAATATAAAATATGTTATCTTATATATACAGTTATTTATAATTTTTGGGGAAAATTATTAACAAGGGATGTAGTTTCACAAAAAATAATTTAGAGGGATTTTTTGAAGAAAAACAATATCCAAAAAAATGGTAATTCGAGGCAAAGATTCAGTATAAGAAAATATTCTATCGGCACAGTATCTGTATTAGCGGCTACATTTTTTATTGCTAGCGGAAATGTGTCATTTGCAAGTGAATCTTCAAGTAATGAATTAAAGAATGAACAAACTTCAGCGAAAGACGAGTCAAATCGTGCAATATCGCCGTCAGTTACAAATGAAAACCTGATGTCAAATCAACGGATGACCAAACAAAAAATCTTCAAGCACAACCACAAGATGAACCTCAAAATACAAATCAATCACAAGCTAACAATGATAGCTCAAATACGCCTACAAAAGTAGAGTCTAAATCTCAACAACCACCAATTAAACAAGAAAATTCGACCGAAGATATAAAGACGGAAAAAATTCCTGAATCAAACCAAAACAATGATAATCAAGAAAAGAAAGAAGATAGCAATAAAGTAGAAGATGAAAATTCAGAAAAAACAGAATTTAATCCACCAATAGAACTAAATCAAGCAAAAGATGATGAACAGGGCACTCCTAATGCATCTGATAAGCATTCATCAGATAATAAAGTTGATACAGGTAAACTAAATGAAAACACAGAAGATAAACAATCAACGGCTGATGAAAATGATAGTGAGATAGACCATCAAGCAAGTTCATCTAATTTAAGTGATGAACAAAAAGAAAAACGTCAATCATTGGAAGTTGAAACTCAAGAAGATTCAACAGAAACATCAAATGCTAAAAATGAAAAAGTAGATGATCAAGCAGACGTAAAAGCGAATCCAACTTCATCAGAAGATAAAGCTAAACCAGAAACTGCGCCTGATATTAATTCAAAAGAAGACACAAAAAATGAGCAACAAGACCAACAAAGCCTCACAGAAGATGAAACAACACAAGAACCACAACGTATAGAAAATAATGGCGATAAGAATAATTTAAAAACAAAAACAAAATTTGATACAGAAAAAGTAGATTTAGATCCAAACGCGAAAGATAGTCCTTATAAAGCAAAAGATAAAGTTGAAAATGAAACAGCTACACCTCGAAAACGTGCTGATGCTGAAGAAGTAGAAGCGGATAAGTTACTTAAAGATTCAAAAACTGCAAAACAAGGTGAATATAAAAACAAATACCCGCTGATTTTAGTACACGGTTTCTTTGGTGGTGTAGGTGAAAATAGACCTGTTTTTTACCCTAATTATTGGGGTGGGGATAAATTCCATATCAAAGAGCAATTTGAAAAGTCAGGGTATGAAGTACATGAAGCTACAGTTGGTACTTTCAGTAGTAACCATGATAGAGCAACGGAACTTTATTATTATATCAAAGGCGGTCGTGTAGATTATGGTCAAGCACATGCTGAAAAATATGGTCATGATAGATACGGACGTACATATACTGGCGTGATGCCAGAATGGCAACCAGGTCAAAAAGTTCATTTAGTTGGACATAGTATGGGTGGCCAAATGATTCGTTTGCTTGAACACTATTTACGTTTTGGAAATCAAGAAGAAATTGATTATCAAAAAGAACATGGTGGAGAAATATCACCGCTTTTCGAGGGTAATCATGATAATATGATTTCTTCAATGACAACATTAGGTGCAACACATAATGGTACACAAGGTTCAGATAAATTAGGTGTACGTCAATTTGCCAGAGATATTATTAATACAATTGGCAAAGTAGGTGGTAATAAATTCTCAACCGTAGATTTAGGCTTTGTACAATGGGGCTTCCATCAACGTGCGAATGAAAGTTATATCGAATACTCAAAACGTATAAAGAATAGTCCTTTATGGGATACAAAGGATAATGCATTAACCGACTTAACAGCCGAAGGTTCGGAACAATTAAATCAAAATACCTCACTGAACCCTAATATTGTTTATACGTCATATGCTGGGGAAGCTTCACATGCAACATTATCTGGCAAACATGTTCCAAATATTAGACAATATCCACTAATGGATTTAACAAGTCGAATCATTGGTAAAGATAAGAATCACCAATTGAGATTAAATGATGGTATTGTACCTACTATTTCAGCCTTATATCCAAATGGACAAGCCTATAAAAATGTAACAGATATTAGTTCAGCTAATGAAAAAGGTATTTGGCAAGTCTTACCAGTTAAAAAGGATTGGGATCATATGGATTTTGTTGGTATGGATCCTACAGATTATAAACGCACTGGTGAAGAATTAGAACAATTTTATACTGGTATTGTTGATCATTTAATGCGCGTAGAGGAATCCGAAAATAGAAATCTAGCTGTCTAAACTACCAATAGGCTAAATAAAGTTATTGCCCATTTCCATAAATTTTTGGAGATGGGTTTTTTAATATGCTTATATGTCCTTAATTATTAGCCTATGTGTAAGTAGGGGAAACCCAATAGATCAACATAAAGAAAAACGGTAGAGTCACCAATAAAGTGACTCTACCGTTATGATTTTTACTATAAAAATTAACTCGTGTAAACGTTCATTATCGTTAGTCTATTTGAATATTAGATGAAGAACGTTCTTCTTGTGTTTTTTTAGGTAATGTTACATTTAACATGCCATTCTCATATGAAGCTTTAATAGCATTTTCATCAACATTTTCAAATGGGTATTGACGTTTGACGTTGCTCGTACTACGTTCTTGATGAATTAGACGACCTGCTTCATCTTCCTCATTGTTTTCAATAACTTGTTTTCCTTCAATAGTTAAAACATTGTTTTCAAACTGTAAACTAATATTTTCTTTTTGAAAACCAGGGAGTTCAGCTTCCACAACATAGGCATTATCTAGTTCTTTTACGTCTGATTTAATGCTTGTACTATCTGGGAATTGCTCAAAAAACTGACGTCCAAAATCTTTAAATAAATCTCCAGGATTTCCTTCAAAAAATGAATTGTTAAATGGTCTCATATCAAAAGCCATCGTACATCTCTCCTTTAAATAATATTTTATAAAAATTTAGTCTATTGAAATTTGTGTTTTTGTTTGTTTGATTGGTAGTATAACAGATAAAATGCCATCATCCATTGTGGCTTTAATAGCATTTGTATCGATGTTTTTGAATATAAATTGTCTGCTTTGTTCATCAGTACTACGCTCTTTGATAAGATATGTCATATCATCTTGCTGTGCATCTGAATGTTTTGCAGTAATTGTTAGTGTTTTATCTTCATAATTGATTGAAATATGTTCTTTTTGATAACCAGGAAGCTCAGCTTCAACTGTGTATTGATTATCTGACTGATAAACGTTTACTTTGAATTCATGATGATCTGATAATAAACCTTCTAATAAATCTTGTGGAAGATTACTGGTATTTTGTATCATCTCTAATCACCTCTCCTTTAACCTTACAACTACAGTATAATACTATAGTCAAAGAAAGTCAAAGTCAAAGCATTAGACATAAAAAAACACCACTTGTAATAGGGCGTTCATTAAATAAATATATGTAAATAGATTTATACAACTACATATGGCAAAAATAGTGAAATACAGTGGTAGTTAAAAAAAGATAAGTAAAGTCAAAAATAATTATAAAATGTACTTCTAACTTTAACTTATCCATCGTAAATTAAATATTTTGTTGGAAATGCTTGTTAACAAAATTTTGTAATGTTTCTTTTAAGTCAATCGCTTCATCAACTTCCATATCAAATTCGTTAAAGACTTGTTTAGATATATTAGAAAGTGGTTCTTTAATATCTTTACCTTTTGTTGTAAGCGCTATTTGTAAATTGCGCTCATCATCAATTTCACGTGTTCTAGTCACGTAACCTTTTTTCTCTAGTTTTTTTAATAATGGTGTAAGTGTACCTGAATCTAGAAAAACACGTACACCTAGTGTTTTAATATTTAATTTTTCTTCCACTCCGATTGCCAATAAAACAATGTAGCCTGTATATGTTAAATCGAATTCTTTTAAATAAGATGTATATTTCTTAATTATCTCTTTAGAAGAAACATAAAAAAGAAAACATAGTTGTCGTTCTAGCGTGTTATCTTTTTCCTCCATTATAAATCACCCCTTATGAAAGTTAACCTTATTATGAACGTTGTCTATTGTCAAGCAACAGTTGTGCGCCTCTTTTACCCCCTCGTTATAATATTTTATATATAATACATAATGCAAAACAATATATAGAAAACCAACTCATTTGATAGGATTTATTCTTAACAAATGACAGGGCGTAATTTACTTATAATGAGTAATGAATTTAAGAAGATTTTGTTACAAAAGTGCTTTAATACTTTATTAATGAATTGTAATCAGTCATAATAATAACATTATGGATTTTAATATATACATATCGTTTTATGTATAAAAAGTTACAACAATTATGATTTATCATTGTTTATAGAAGGTTATGTTTTAATAAAAGGAGTTTAATGATGAAAACATTTTTAAAAATCATAGGGCTATTGGTCATATCATTGATTATTGCTATCGTATTTTTCTTTGGTATGAGAACGTATCAAGGTCATAAAAATTTGGACTTAGTTGACCATTATATGGACGAAAAGCATTTAACAGAAAAAATTAAAACAGAAAAGACACTTTATAGTGCTAAAAAAGGATTGTATTATAAAAAAGTAGAGTTTAAGGATGATCCTAAATACACTTATGTTGTTCAACCGATTAGTACTTATAAAGGCATATTAGTTCAAGGTTTTGATAGTGAAACGAATAAAAATGTTAAAGATGCGAAGCACAATGCATTTAAACAAGATTACAAACCTAAGGATTAGCTCATAAAATAGCTGAAGTATGAAGGCCTTTAAAATTAGGAATAACACAGAAATCAAATGATTATATGAGTTACTTCTGTAGATTATCAAGTACGCTTAAAAGTTAATATTTAAAAAAGACGAATCCATTTATTATGGATTCGTTCTTTTTTGTAAATATACTGTTTTGTTAGAATTTCTGGCTTTTAAATATATAAGAAGTATGATTTTTTTATGTTACTCAAATATAAAATTAAATAGAAAAATTTCAATTCAATCGCATAATTACTATATATACTAAAAAGAGTTAAAGTTAAGAAAAACATCATGTTATTGTTAAAGCCTTTGTATTGATTGTCTTAAAGGTTTAATTATGTAACTTAAATAATAATCAAAAATAAATTATGTTATTTTAAGTGTATAAAGTTTTAAAATGTAGAAAAAATAGATGTGTAAAAAGATTTAATTTGGTATAATTAGTCGATATTATAAAAGGGGAGAAACATCATGACAATATTTAAGAAAATAAGTTTACCAATGCAAGTTATGATTGCTTTGGTATTAGGTGTCATAGTAGGGTTATTGCTCTATGGTCATAGTGACGTCGCTAATTATATTAAACCATTTGGGGACATCTTTTTAAATTTAATAAAAATGATAGTGATACCAGTAGTATTTTGTTCACTAGCTTGATCTATTTCTGATGTTGGTGAATCTAAAACAGTGGGTCGTTATGGTTTTAAAACAATTCTTTATTTTGAAATTATAACAACAATTGCTATTGGATTAGGCATTATATTTGCTAATATTTTTAAACCAGGCGCAGGCTTAGAGCCAAATAAGTTACCTAAAGGGGATATAAGTCATTATGAAAGTTCAGCAAAAGCTGCAGAACAATCTACATATGGCAACCATTTTATAGATACGATTGTCAATATTGTACCGACCAATATTTTTGGAGCTTTGACAAGTGGTGAATTGTTACCAATTATATTCTTTGCAGTATTTTTTGGTATTGCCTTATCGACAATAGGTCAAAAAGCTGAACCTGTAAAGCTCTTTTTATCAGGTACATTAGAAGCTGTTTTTTGGATGATAAACAAGATACTTAAACTTGCACCTATTGGTGTGTTTGCGTTTATTTGTACAACGATTATGACGTTTGGTGCATCAGCACTAATTCCATTGTTAGAATTATTTTTAGTTGTTATAGGCGCTATGATATTTTTTGTAGTAGTCATATTAGGCATTGTTGCAAAAATATGTGGTGTCAGTATTTTTGCTTTAATGAAAATCTTGAAAAACGAATTAATCTTAGCTTTTTCAACTTCTAGTTCTGAATCAGTGCTACCTATTATAATGCAAAAAATGGAACGCTTTGGCTCACCGAAAGACATTACCTCTTTTGTCGTACCAATCGGCTATACATTTAACTTAGATGGATCAGCATTATATCAATCAATCGCAGCATTATTTGTAGCACAAATGTATGGTATCGATATGTCCATAGAGCAGCAAATTATGTTGATGGTTACTTTGATGGTAGCGTCTAAAGGTATGGCAGGCGTACCAGGTGTTTCTATAGTCGTATTGATAACGACATTGACATCTATGGGCTTACCAGCAGAAGGACTTGCATTAATTATAGGTGTTGACCGTATATTAGATATGGTTAGAACATGCGTAAATGTCATGGGGAATGCATTGTCTACAATTGTTATAGCAAAATGAGAGAATGCTTATGATAAAGAAAAAGGACAAGCATATTTAAAATCGATTTAATTATAAAAAGCTGTTGTGGAAGGCCATTTAGTTCCTAAACTGACTTTACTTCTCACGCTTTTATAATTAATTTGAGTGAGACATATTTCTATAAATGTAAAAATAGCTATGAAAAAATCTACTACTATAGATTTCTTCATAGCTATTTTAGTATATCGAATTTGATATGTGGAATATATATTTACATACCCTTCATGCCGCCCATATCATGGATTTTCATCATTAAGCCATGTGGAATATCGTCATGATCTACAACTTCCATCTTACTATAAGTGTCATCACCGTCAGCTTTTACTAATTTAACAAAGTCTCCTTTTTTAGGTGAAAAATCAGACTTTGATGGTAACTTAACATTCTTCTCAATTTTATGATCTTTTTCACTTATGACTTTATCAGCTGTCGTAGCATCTTTCATATATCCGTAATAAGTTTCTTTTTGTCCACTTGTGAACATCATTATAATCAATACAACAGCTATAACTAACATGATTACACTTAACGATATAGCAAATACTTTACTATTTTTCAATGTGCAACGCTCCTTTTCGAACTATTTGTTTCTGTTACAAATAACATTCTATAACATTGCCATTCAAAATGAAATGATTCAGATACCTTGTTAATAATCTATAATTGTACAGATTCATTGGGATGTAAATTAAGTTAAGTTTAACATTAGTGTGATTCTAAGATGGTAAAATACGTATATATTTCAATTCATCATGATGTAAAGTGAAGTATAATGGTGAATCTGAACGAGAGAAGTGTCTTATTTCAGCTTTAGGAATTGTGGAATCTTCAATATAGCGTAATAACGATCTTTCAATATAAGTGTCATTAAATGAAGAAGGTAATGCATAATCAACAAATCCATGCTCTCTGTTCAATGTTTGAATGAACAACGTTGTTTTAGCTGGTAGATGTTTTTCTTTTAAAATGAATTTTTGAACATCTTGTGTTGATGATCTTTGATATGGTGCGTTAAACAATAAAAGATGAATAGAATGATCTTCATGCAGAATAATATAGTTTTGATGAATGGCTGTATATTTACTAATGAAAGGTTTAACAAATTGATATAAGTACATTAATGGTTCATAAATACCATGGTTATTCATTAAGGCGATATCATATTTTTCTTTACGTATTAATTCATAGCCGACGCCACTGCCTCTTTTTAACATGATAAGCATATGGCACATTAAATCTGTAATTTGTAAGGGATGTTTTCCGTCATAAAGTAAAAAACCTTTTTTAGATAGTTTCGTATAAACAAATTTTGAAGCATCAATTTGTGTTTCTTCGATGAGTTTATTATAGTATTCAAAATGACTCATTGAGTTATTGAAATGCGTACTTTTTTTGTTAAGTAATGTTTGTACGTTGTCTTGCTCAATATCGATGAAATGAAAATCAAAATTAAACCGATTTAATAATTTTGACGCATTCTTTAATGAGTGTGTCTGCTCTATGACACCTTCAACTGTGATGCCAACTTTAATATTGAGCTTCACATTGAAGTTTTTGATTTTAATATATAAACGATTAATATCTGTTAGAGATAAATGTGTCGCATCTAGTAACAATAGGAAATTATAATCACGATTTTGTTTGACGTACTCAGGTTTATATTTTAAAAATTGAAAGATACTATCTTCGATGAGATCAAACTGATTTAAGGATTTAATTCTTATGGCAATACCAACATAATTTGAAAATAAAGCATCGATAAAGTCAATCATACCTGTAAGACTTAGGTTTTCTAATGCTAAATTACGACTATTATTTATTAAAATATAGGCATTCGTTAAATCTTTAAAGCTAAGCTTTGTATTGTAGTCAGATTGCACAATATCCATCAAATTATCAACGTGTATAAAAACAGTAGGTGATTTAATAGCATCATTAAAAGTTAATTGATTTAACTCAATGTTGATTTGATTTATGGTCTGCGGTTTATCTGAGGTATAAGTATCTATAGCACTTTGATACGGGCTAATATCTTCATTAACAAGTTGAACAATCATTTTAGGATTAGATTGAACATTTTTTCTGAATTCATTTGGTGTCATTTGCATAAAATGTTTAAATTGTTGCGTATAGTTTGAATAATGATTAAAACCAAACTGTTCGGAAACCTGATAAATGGTTTGCTTATTCTGAACAAGTTCGGAAAGTGAAAGGGCAATTTTCAAGCTCGTAATATAATTTTTAAAACTCATGCCTAGATGTTTTTTGAACAGAATTGAAATATAAGATGCCGAGATATAGAATGATTTAGACACGTCTTTAGATAAAAGAGGTAGTGAAATATTAGCTTTAATAAATTCAGTAATTTTATTTAATAAACTATTTTCAGTGTCTATCGTTGGAATATAAGGCGCATCATATTCGACTCTGGCTTCTTTGTTTAATTTCGTGATAATTTCTGTCATTAGAGAAGTATCAATAGTAAATGATTGGTTTAATTGTTGCGCCATTGTCAAAATTTGATATTTTAAATATGGTTCAGAATTTAGTAATTTAAAATTATAATTGGAATTGAAAAAGTGTTTTTCTAATTTTATAAAATGTCTAATAGGTATGCATATTTCAACTACTTGTTGTGCATTCGATATTTGATATAAATCACTATGGTTAATGATAATAATGTTATTTCCAGCTGAGATTTTTCTTCCATTTAAAGTTATGTCTAAATGATTACTCAGTGAAAACAATAAGATCACTTGATTGATACAACGGCGTGTAATGGTGTTTAAATGCTCATGAATACATAAAGTTGTATTATCCATCGTAAAAGCAACTCCTGATAATAAAATAACATGCTATAAATATATTGAACAAAATACATTATATTATAAAAAGTTGAAAATTTTAATCCTTTAAATATAAATAAATTTAAATCTTACAAAGTGATTTAAAGCTAAAAATTAAATTTACCACAATTCAATTTCAAGGTTGGATAATTTTTCTGAATGAAGAGAGTTAATTTTTAAAACAAATTCAAAAATACGAAGGAGGATTCACAATGGAACATATTTATTCTGAATTTTATAGACAAACAGAAAAGATCACAGAACCTAAATTACAAGTATTAGGCGTAGTACTTCATGATGATGCTGAAAATTATACGGCTAAAGCATACATTGAGTGGTTGAAGCGCAGAATAAATAGAAATGAATTAGAGAAAGGCTGGGCATGTCTCTATGTAGACGCTAATACGTGCTATTGGTTTCATCCATCTGAATATATAGAATGGCACTGTGGTAACGCATTTGCTAATTCACATTATGTAGGTATAGAACGTTGCCAATCTAAAATAAATGGTGTTTTAGATGATGAGGCATTTATGAGAAATGAAGAAGCTAGTTTCAAAATGGCTGCACTTATATTGAACAAATATCATTTACCTATAAACCGTGAAACAGTGAGATTGCATAAGGAATTTTTTGACACTGAATGTCCTGCGCGAGCGTGGAAAATTCATTTAGGTAACGTAGAAACAAATCAGCAAACGATACAAATATTACAAGATTATTTTATTGAAAGAATTAAGTCCTATGCTAGTTGTATATCAGATGAAGAATTAAAAACAGTAGGGTAATATGTTGTAGTTGCCATAGATGTAATAATAAATAATTAAAGTGGGATATTGCGTTCTTAGTTGGAACCGGTTACAATAAGGATAAAGATTTTTGGTACCGGTTCCATTTAATGAGGAGGGATTTAATTGAATTATAAAAAGTCTGCGGAAGAACTATTAAATGCAATAGGAGGAGAAGACAATCTAGACGCAATGGCGCATTGTGCTACGCGTTTACGACTTGTTCTTAAGGATGAAAGTTTAGTTGATGAGAAAGTATTGAATGATATGGATGTCGTTAAGGGAACGTTTTCAACAGGTGGTCAATATCAAATTATTATTGGCTCTGGTACTGTGAATAAAGTGTTTAATGAATTAGAAAACATAACAGGTAAAGAAGCTTCTACAACTTCTGAAGTGAAAGCACAAGGTAATAAAAATATGAATCCATTTCAGCGATTTGTCAAAATGTTATCGGACATTTTTGTACCAATCATACCGGCAATTGTAGCTGGTGGTCTATTAATGGGTATTAATAATATTTTAACAGCACCAGGTATTTTTTATGATGGTCAATCATTAATTGACGTACATAACCAGTTTAAAGGGCTAGCTGAGATGATCAATGTCTTTGCTAATGCACCATTTACATTGTTACCTATATTAATAGGTTTTAGTGCTGCGAAGCGGTTTGGAGGCAACGCCTTTCTTGGTGCAGCTTTAGGGATGATATTGGTACATCCCGATTTAATGAGTGCCTATGATTATCCGAAAGCTGTAGAAGAAGGTAAGGCAATCCCTCACTGGAATCTCTTTGGTTTAGACATTAACCAAGTTGGTTATCAGGGGCAAGTGCTTCCTATGTTAGTGGCTGCATATATTCTTGCGACAATTGAAAAAGCACTACGTAAAGTAGTACCAACTGTCTTAGATAATTTACTTACGCCATTATTATCTATATTAGTTACTGCATTTGTTACATTTTCATTTGTAGGACCAATTACACGGACATTAGGCTATTGGTTGTCAGATGGTTTAACATGGCTGTATGAATTTGGTGGTGCGATTGGCGGTCTGATTTTCGGATTATTATATGCGCCTATTGTAATTACTGGTATGCATCATAGCTTTATTGCGATTGAAACACAGTTGATTGCAGATAGTGCTTCAACAGGTGGGTCATTTATTTTCCCAATTGCGACAATGTCGAATATTGCGCAAGGTGCAGCAGCACTAGCAGCTTTCTTTATTGTTAAAGAAAATAAAAAACTTAAAGGCGTCGCATCTGCAGCGGGTATATCAGCATTATTAGGTATTACCGAACCAGCTATGTTTGGTGTTAACTTAAAACTTAGATATCCTTTTATTGGTGCGATAGTAGGTTCAGGTATAGGAGCAGCCTATATATCTTTCTTTAAAGTGAAAGCAATCGCGTTAGGTACGGCAGGAATCCCTGGTTTTATTTCTATAAGTGGCCAACATAATGGTTGGTTACATTATGGAATAGGCATGTTAATCGCCTTTATCGTAGCATTTGGATTAACATATGGGCTATCTTATAGAAAAGGGAATAAAGCCATTTCAAAATAGCTAAAAGTTGTTATAGATTACAAGTTGAAAACATAAACTAAGAAAACGGTAATTTCTATTGAAATAAAATAGAAATTACCGTTTTCTTTATTACTCTAAAAATGAACAAACCTTTTTGATCATATATGTGCTAAAGCATTCATACGAAATCATATTTAAAATGAGGATTGTGTATTTAATTACTACATTTTAATTAAGCATCATAACTTTTGTTTTCGCCATAAAAATGCGCCGACAATTGATACAATGATAAGTGAAATACAGATCACAATAATCCATGAGATGTAACTGTGATCATTGATTGGTAATGGGACGTTCATCCCAAAAAAGCTAAATACCAATGTTGGTAAAGTTAAAAATACTGTAAAAAGCGTTAATGTCTTCATGGTATTGTTCATTTCATTTGAAAGTAAGGAAGCATATGATGTTGTAATACTTTCTAAGATATCTGTATAAAGTCTTGTTGTTTCTAATGCTTGGTTATTTTCTATAACTAAATCTTCTAATATATCCTCGTCTTCATCAAAACGTTTAATGGCTGGCAACCTAAATAATTTTTTGATTATGCTTTCGTTTCCTTTTAGCGCGGCTAAAAAATAGACTAAACTTTTTTCTACTTCCATTAAATTATATAACTGTTTGTTTGTGACGTTATTTTTTAGGTCACGTTCTATACGTAGACGCGTTTTATTGAGTAATCTCAAGTTTCTGTTATAGTGATTTGAAATGGTCAATAATATATTTAATGCAAAACGACTGTGAAAATGTAAGTTAATATTTTGGCGTGCAAAATTATCAAGAAATTCATTTTCTACATTACAAACAGTAATAATCTTTTTATTACCGATAATAATACCTAAAGGAATCGTAATAAATGACAATACTTTCAAGTTTGTGTCATTAACAACAGGTAAATCTAGTATGATAAGCGAGTAGCGTGTATCCTCATCGTATTCTACACGGGCGCTTTCTTCTGAATCTAGTGGATCGCGAATGAAATCTTCAGGAATATCATAACGATTGATTAAAGTTTCTATTTCTTCCCAATTTGGATCAACAACATTTATCCATGAAGCGGTTTGATCTAATTCAGTATGAACAATTTCTTGGGTTTGTGAATGCTTGTAAGCAGTTATCATAAGACAATGATGTCCTTTCTTTGAAATTCTTTTTAATGTTAGCGAAGAAACATGATATTGACAAGCATACAATTCATTATTTTAATTGTCCGTTTGCCATTAAGCGCAATGGACCATTAAAAATAATTTTAAATAAGTAGCCAACGACAATGTCAGGTTCCTTTCTATTTGTATCTTGAACCCAGTGTTTAATAAAAGAAATCGTAGCACCAAAAACATAACTATGAAAGTAATCTAACGGTATACCAGAAATGCTATGGTCATCATTAACATTCTTAGACATATTCTCAAACTTGAGTTCTGATATTTTTTCTTCTATATGACTCTTTCGCTCTAATTTAAAAATAATTTGATAAAATTCGATATTTTTATTGATATAAACCATGATATTTTTTAGCACTTTCTCTGAAAAGACTTTAGCGAAAGCTTCAATGTTGAGCCCTTTTGTCATATCTTTGTAGAAAAGCATATCATCTGCTAAATCACTGATATACTCATCTTCTATATCTGAAAATAAAATATATTTATCTTCATAATGTAAATAAAAAGTGCCACGGTTAATATCTGCTAATTCTGTGATATCTTGTATCGTGATTTTTTCTAAATCTTTTTTATTTAATAATTTAATGAATGCATTTTTAATTGCTTGTTTCGTTTTACGAACGCGTCGATCTTCAATCATATATTGTCAACTCCTTGTACGTTAATAGACAATTTAAGTAAAAATGTTCAAAAACGGACATAATGGTTATCATTGCATATTGTTTATTGAAACAATCTCATTATAATAAACAAAGTAGTTATTAATCAACAAGGTGTTTAAGAAGGAGGTAAGTTAATATGAATATTTTTAAAAGTAAATTATTATGGATTGCACCTATTGCAATTCTAATCATACTTGCAATTTTTTCAATTGCATTTTATCCAGCATATAATCCAAAACCTAAGGAATTACCAATAGCAATCGTTAATCATGATGAAGGTACTTCTATATAAAATAAAGATATTAATATAGGGAAAAATTTAGAGGATAAACTCTTAGATAGTGATTCTGATACAGTAAAATGGGTAAAGGTTGATAATGAAAAAGACGTTCGAAAAGGACTAGACGAACAAAAATATTATGGCGCAGCGATTTTCGAAAAAGATTTTTCAAAACATGCTATGAGTCAAACTCAAAAAGTAGTGATGGATAGCAAAAAACAAGAAATGCAAGATAAAGTTAAATCAGGTGAAATACCACCAGAACAAGCCAAACAAATGCAAAGTCAAATGGCTAAATCAGGTGCTTCTCAAGATATTAAAGTTAAACGTGCAGAGTTTAAAACGATAACTAATAAGGGTGCAAATATGCAGGCATCTCAAATTTCATCTAATGTACTAAACGGTATTGGTGACAATTTAAATAAACAAATCACGCAACAAAGTTTAGATACTTTAGAAAAGCAAGATGTAAAAGTGAGTGCTAATGAAATTGAAGGACTGACAAATCCTGTAAAAGTAGCTGATAAACAAGTGCACAAAGTGAAAGATCATCAAGGTAATGGTAATGCTTCTTTCTTAATGTTTATGCCAGTGTGGATCAGTTCAATTGTGGCATCAATCTTGTTATTCTTTGCCTTTAGAACATCTGACAATATTAAAATTTCTCACCGTTTAATTGCATCTTTAGGTCAATTAGGTGTGGGTGTACTTACAGCATTTATTGGTGGCTTTGGCTATGTTTACTTTATGTCTGCCGTCCAAGGGTTTGATTTTCCTGACATTAATAAAATAGCCGTATTTGTCTCAATTGCACTGTTAGGATTTATTGGACTTATTTTAGGCGTAATGACTTGGTTAGGTATGAAATCAATACCAATATTCTTTATTGCAATGTTCTTTAGTATGCAATTAGTTATGTTCCCTAAACAAATGCTACCTAAGTTCTATCAAGATTATATTGTAAGTTGGAATCCATTTACACACTATGGTGAGTACCTAAGAGAATTACTTTATATGAATCAACCGTTAGAAATGAATGCTACAATGTGGATGTTTGTAGGATTTATCATCTTTGGTATTGTATCTTCTATTAGTGCTGCTATGATAAGAAAACATAGTGGTAAACGTACTGAAATTCCGTCATAAAAATAAATATAATAAATTTTTGAGTCTGAGACATCTATTGATGCCCAGGCTCTTTTTTTGTTTACGTAAAAAATTGGGGAAAGCACTTATCATTATGTGTCACTTCAATTGATAAAATGATGACAGTCATAAACGTAAAGCGGCATCAATAAAAATAAGCAAGTTTTAAATTTGAGTCGATACTAAAAAATCGATTCGGATTTTTAATATTAATTAAAATAATCAATAAGGTAAAGTTCGATTGCGCCAGTCTTTTAAGGAAATTTATTATCTCCTTGCAATATGATTACAAATTTATTGACTAACTGACCTTATATTTTAATATTTGTTTAACATTGACTTAACAAAAATTAGATACAATTAACATGGTTTACAAATAATTCAAAGAGGTGTAATGATGGATTCTTCAGTAATGGAGATTATTTTTACTTTTATAGGTGGTTTAGGTATATTTTTATACGGAATTAAACAAATGGGTGATGGCCTACAGGCAGCTGCGGGTGATCGTCTTAGAAACATTTTAAATACATTTACAAGTAATCCAATCATGGGTGTACTTGCCGGTATGATTGTAACGATTTTAATTCAAAGTAGCTCGGGAACTACTGTAATTACAATTGGGCTAGTAAGTGCAGGGTTTATGACCATGCGTCAAGCAATAGGAGTAGTCATGGGTGCCAATATAGGTACGACGGTTACAGCATTTATTATAGGTATAGACATTGGTGCTTATGCGCTTCCTATTTTAGCTATTGGTGCATTTTTAATATTCTTTATTCAAAAACGTAAAGTGAAAAATATAGGGATGATCCTATTTGGTTTCGGTGCATTGTTTTATGGCTTAGAACTGATGAGTGGCGCAGTTAAACCTTTAGCTGATTTAGAAGGTTTTAAACAATTGATGTTGGATATGTCTTTTAATCCAATTTATGGCCTTATCGCAGGAACAATATTGACTGTAGTTATTCAGAGTTCAAGTGCAACAATCGGTATTTTGCAAGGCTTTTTTGCAAATGACTTGATTAGTTTACATGGCGCATTACCAGTTTTACTTGGTGATAATATAGGTACGACGATCACTGCAGTATTAGCGAGTCTTGCTGGCTCACTGGCAGCTAAACGTGTTGCAGCGGTGCACGTCATGTTTAATGTTATAGGCGCATCTATATTCTTAATTATACTGCCACTGTATCAAATGGCTATTGAATGGATGCAAAGTCTGCTCAACTTAAAACCGGAAATGGTTATTGCTTTTGCACATGGTACATTCAACGTTACCAATACATTAATACAATTACCGTTTATTTTTGTACTCGCATGGGTAGTGACTAAAATTGTTCCAGGTGAAGATTTAAATGAAAAATATAAACCTAGAAATTTAGACAGAAATCTTATTAATAGAGCACCGAGCATTGCTCTCCAAGAGGCTCAAGAAGAAATTCAAAATATTGGGCACATGACATTTTCTATGCTTAAGAATGTAAATGAATATGATGATAAAAAAGAAAGAGACATCATGCATAAACACGCGGCTATAGATAATATGAATGATAATGTACGTCAATATTTAACTAAGATATCTGAAAAGAAATTATCTAAAAAAGATGCGGAAAGAATGACTGTACTTCAAGATGTAAACCGAACAATATTGAAAGTGGCAGGATTATCTGAAGCTTATTTATTAGATAAGAAAAAAGAACAAACGAATCAAGTTCAAATTTCTGAAAAAGCAGAAGCGAGTATCAATCGATTGTATGATCATGTAACGACATCTTTTGACAAAACAATCGATATGTTTGATGTCTATGACAGGGTCAAACGAGATGAAATTGTGAAAATAAGTAATGAGTCTTATCGTTTAGAGCATGATTTAAGGAAAAAACATATTAAGAGACTAAGTTCAGGTGAGTGTACACCAGAAGGTGGTTTATTATATCTTGATATGATAGGTATATTAGAACGTATCGGTTATCATTCGAGAAATATTTCAGAATCAATGATAGACATCGATGAAATTGAGACAAATGAAGAGACGGAACATGCATTAGAATGGTCACATTAAATTACGTTTAATGAGGTGAATGTGGGACTGGAATCACTTTTAGAAACTGTGATGCCGGTCTCACTTTATTAATTTTAAATTTAGTAAGCGTTTGCACTATCTTAATTAATTATTTTATCCTACAATTAGTAATAACATAAGGAAATAATGGAGGTTACAATATGAGTGTTTTCGATAAGTTTAAATTAGATAACCAAGTGGCAATTGTTACGGGTGGTGCTTCTGGATTAGGTAAAGCTATGGGTAAAGGGTTAGCCGAAGCGGGCGCAAACTTAGTCATTGCTGACATAAATTTAGAATTGGCCAAGGAGACAGCTGCTGAATTTAAAAATGAAACAGGTAACAAAGCAATCGCATGTAAAGTAGATGTTACAAGCGTATCGGATGTTGAACAAATGGTTACAGATGTCATGGATACATTTGGCCGTATTGATATTTTATTTAATAATGCAGGTATTAATGAACATGTGAAATTTGAAGATATGCCATACGATCGTTGGGTAAAAAATATGGATGTGAATATTAACAGTATGGTATTAGTCTCACAAGCAGTTGGTAAAGTGATGATAGAACAGAAAAAAGGATCAATTATTAATACATCTTCAATGTCAGGTATTATAGTGAATACGCCACAACCTCAAGCTGCCTATAATACATCGAAAGGTGCTGTCATTATGTTTACGAAAAGTTTAGCAAGTGAATGGGCTGAACATGGTATTCGTGTAAATTCTATTGCACCAGGATACATGAAGACAGAACTTACAAAAGATTATTTCGCACAAGGCGGAGATATGATTGATACATGGATGAAATTTACACCACTTGGTAGACCAGGGGTTCCAGAAGAATTACAAGGTGCTGCATTATATTTAGCGTCTGATGCTTCATCGTTTGTGACGGGAAGTGTTGTTACAATCGATGGCGGTTATACAGCGTTATAGTATAGATTATTTAAATTCATATATGTGAGTTTTGGTAAGGTCTATTCAATATACCAACCAACAATATTTATAAATAAATGAAACTATATAAGACAGGTCATTAATCAGATATGAACATGAATTAATGACCTGTCATTATTGTTATTTTAATCCTTATTAAAACGATAGGAATACTTGACAAATGTGCGAGGCAGGCATAGTATTACTATTAATATAATATTCAGAAAATTGATTGGGAGGGTTTATGTATGACATCAATGAGTATTTTAGATCAAAGTCCAATAGATACTGATGAAACTGTTAGGGATGGTATCGCACGTACAGTTGAATTAGCTCAACTTGCCGATACAGAAAATTACACAAGATATTTTGTTGCAGAGCATCACAATATACCTGAAGTCGCTGGAACGAGTCCAGAAATATTAGTGACACATTTACTAAATCAAACGAAACGTATTCGAGTGGGATCGGGTGGCGTTATGTTACAACACTATAGTCCGTTTAAAGTGATTGAGCAATTTCATTTGATTAGCAATATTGCACCTGGAAGAGTGGATTTAGGTATAGGAAAGGCGCCGGGTGGTTTTCCTTTAGCAACCCAAGCATTACAATCTGAATTAAAATCTCCGCAAACAACTTTTAACGAAAAATTTCACTTATTAAATCGTTTTAATAAAAATGATTTCACAGATGAAGAAGCATATAGTCAGCTACAAACATCTATACGTAATAATGAAATTCCGTCACCAGAACTTTACTTACTTGGAGGAAGTGAAAATTCAGCACAATTTGCTGCTGACGAAAAAGTAGGTTTTGTATATGCATTTTTCATTAATTCTAATAT
Organism: Staphylococcus sp. ZWU0021; assembly: GCF_000798895.1. Classification (NCBI taxonomy): domain Bacteria; kingdom Bacillati; phylum Bacillota; class Bacilli; order Caryophanales; family Staphylococcaceae; genus Staphylococcus; species Staphylococcus sp. ZWU0021. The sequence goes on along the minus strand of NZ_JTLN01000030.1, from coordinate 192,288 downwards.
TGACGTGTTACATCAGTCGATTAAAGCATATAAAGCACAATATCCTGAGGGAAGAGTTATCGTGGGTGTAGCTACAGTAGTAACTGAAAGTGAATCAGATAAGGCTTTGGTAGAAGAAGGGCGCACAAATTATGCACTTCATTTTAAAGACGGTCGGAAAATTACAGTCAATACGAAACAACAATTAGACACATTTACAGAACAAAGTACGGAAACATTTGAAGTTGAAACTAAAAAAATTGAAGTATTAGATGGTTTAGCAAGCGAAGTAAAACAACAATTGCAACAATTAAATGTCGATGGATTGATAGATGAATTTATGTTACACATACCGGTTCAAAATCATGAATTACGAATGAAAACAGTTAAACAAATGTCACCTGCAAAGCATGTGATTAACGAGAAAGAAGGGATAGTATGACTAAAGGGAAAATAGATTTTGGAATTATGCTTAACGGGCCAGGTAGTCATATGCATGCTTGGAAATCGAATGAAGTGCCTGATGATGCGAGTACAAATTTTGATTTTCAATTGGAAATTGCTAAGAGAGCAGAAGCAGCAGGTTTTAGCTTTGTATTTGTTGCCGATGGTTTATATATACATGAGAAATCTATACCTCATTTTTTAGATCGACATGAACCACTTACATTGCTGGCTGCCCTTGCACCAGTTACAAAAAATATCGGTTTAGTAGGGACAATTTCAACGTCTTATAGTGAACCATTTACAGTAGCACGTCAGTTAGCAACAATAGATAGAATTAGCCATGGACGTGCAGGTTGGAATGTAGTTACATCACCACTTGCAGGTAGTGCAGATAATTATAGTAAAGGTGACCATCCGGAACACGATATTAGATATGATATTGCCGAAGAGCATATTCAAGTAGTTCAAGGCTTATGGGATTCATATGAGGACGATGCATTTACTTTTGATGTGGAAAAAGGTGAGTATTTTGATAAAGATAAAATGCATACTTTAGATTACAAAGGTAAGTATTTTCAGGTCAAAGGTCCACTAAATGCAAGCCGTTCTGAACAAGGTCAACCGGTCATTTTCCAAGCTGGTGCATCTCCGAAAGGTCAGGCTTACGCAGCTAAATATGCGGATGCAGTATTTACGTTAGGTGAATCCAAAGAAATCGCTCAAAGCAATTATGATAGTATCAAAGCGCAAGCAAAAGCATTTGGACGTAATCCTAATGAAGTGAAAGTATACCCTATATTAGCACCGATTATTGGTGAAACTGAAAATGAAGTTGAATCTCGATTTGAGGAAATAAAATCATTAGCTAATATTGATGAGGCGTTAGATTATTTAGGAAGATATTATGATCATCATGATTTTAGTCAATATGATTTAGACGCACCATTCCCAGAGCTTGGCGAAGTTGGACAAAATAGTTTCCGTGCTACTGCAGATGCGATCGCAGCTCGCGCTAAAGAACATCAGCTTACTTTACGAGAAGTTGCCTTAGAAGAGACTGTCCGCCGTTCTCCATTCATGGGCACATATGAAAAGGTTGCCGATTTAATTATTGAATGGTTTGAAGATGGTGCAGCAGATGGCTTTATATTTGGACCACATATTTATGGTGCGGTTTATGATGAATTTATCAATCATGTCTTACCGATATTAGAACAAAAAGGTTATTACACTCAGGAGTATCAAGGTGATACATTACGTGATCACATAGGTATTCCATTTAAAGAAAATAGATATAGTCAGTCACATGTAACGCAATAATTAAATATACGTACTTATATAGATAGACACATCTATGTTATATACAGTTGTGTCTATTTTTATATTATAAAAGGAGTGAATCCGTATGTCAGAATCAAGCACAACATCATATCAAAATGTCAGTAATCAAAATGTAAATCAGACTTCTGATCATATAGCAGTAAAGACTAAGAAAAAATTCGAATTACCTCACGTTCTATTAATCATGTTAATCATGATGATGTTTGCTTGTTTCTTGACCTATATTATTCCTGCAGGTGCATTTGATACTAATAAAGATGGTTCAATTATCCAAGGCACATATCATGCTATTGATCAAAATCCAGTGAATCCAATTTATGCTATAACACTCATTTTAAACGGCGGTATTCAATCAGCACAAACAGTAACCTTATTACTGTTTATCGGCGGCGCAATGGGAGGTATATTATATCTTGATTCTGTAAAAAAATTAACGAATTATATGATTTATCGCTTTGAACATGCCGGCGCATTGCCACTTATTATTGGCTTATTTTCATTAATGGCATTTATTGGTTTCTTTATTGGCGGAGATCAAATGATTGTATTTGTAACATTAGGTGTCATTTTAGTGAATCGATTGAAACTAGATCCAATCATGGCATTAGCGATTACCTTTTTACCATTGTACATGGCTTTTTCAGTATCTCCATCCGGTATGGCAAAGATAGGACAAATTGTATATCCTGAGGTTGCATTGTATTCGGGTTATGGTGGAAGAGCGATTATGTATGGCGTATTCTTAATTGTTACTTTATTGTATGTTGTTTGGTATGCAAGAAGAGTAATAAAAGATCCCAGTAAGAGTGTGATGAATACAAGTGAATGGCGACAAGATATAACTCAAACAGCGCATCATGAAATGGCTACCGAGGATAGACAAGTCAATTGGAGAGACAGTATCGTCGTTGCATTAGTTGTCTTAACGCCAATTGTCTTAGCTTTAGGAAATGGTTTGTTTAGATGGACAGAAAAATACGGAAATGGTGTATTTATTACTATTTTCGGAATAAGTTTTGTATTGGCTTATATTGTAAAAAGCAAAACCCCTAGCGAAATGGTCGATGGATTTTTAGAAGGTGCAAAGCCAATGTTGGTCGTTGCGTTTGCTATTATCATGGCGAATACGATAAGTGTTATTTTGGAAAAAGGACAAATTCTTAGCACGATTGTTCATACACTTACAACACAACTTGATGGTGCATCTTTAGGTATTGTTTCCGTAATCGTATTTTTAGTGGCAACGGTCTTTAACTTCTTAGTTCCGTCAGGTTCAGGTCTAATGAGTGTCATGGTACCGATATTACAACCGGTAACAGAAACATTAGGTGTTAATGATCAAATTTTATTAACTTCTTTATCTTTTGGTGGTGGGCTAGGTAACTTAATTACGCCTACTTTAGGTGCTACGATAGGTGCCATTGCGATTGCTAAAGCAAACTTTGGCTCATGGTTCAAATTTATGATACCATTATTCATCGTATGGCTAGTAGTTGGTTCCATCGTACTTTTTATATTTACAGCTGTTGGTTGGTCAGGTGGCGTATAACTGAAAATTGAATCATATGGGTTATAGAAATGAAAAGCGCCCTACAAAGTTTGCATTTATGCATGTCTACTTTGTAGGGCGTTTTATATGTCGCGAATTATTTAGTGATCACGTTTGTAAGATGTTGAAATTAAAAATATACCATATGCATGTGCGATTCAGTGAAACTTCATTATTGTTATTGTGCAACGGTTACTGAAAACGGGACATGTTTAAGCCATTTATGTTCTGGTTTTTCATCCGTAATGACTTCATTAATATCAGATATTTTCGCAAAGGAAAGTGTTGAAGAAACACCAAATTTACTTTTATCAATGAGAGCGATGACGTTTTCACTTTCTTGTACCATTTGTTTTTTTAATTGTACTTCAGGTAATGAAAAATCAGTTAATCCATTTTCTAACGTAAAACCATTTGCAGATAAAAAGAAATAGTCAATGTGATACATTTCTAGAATTTGAGAATCGATATTCCCAGTTATCGCGTTTGAATCTTGTGAAACAAAACCACCAACTACGAGAACGGTTAAATGTGGATTTTCTTTTAATAGTACGGCATTTTCTAGACCATTTGTAATAATTGTCAGTTCCATCGTAGTTTCTGCAAGTAATTTGGCGAGTTCATAAGTAGTCGAACTTGCATCAATCATAATACATTGTTGCGGTTTGATTTTTTTTAAGGCGGACTTACTTATTTTATATTTTTCACCGTGTTTTTGTGTTAAACGATAAGAAAAGTTAAATTTAGAGCCTATATTTTCTGTGACTTTAGCGCCACCATGTGTACGTGTTAATTTATTTTCACTTTCTAGTCTCCGTAAATCACTTCTTACTGTTGCTTCAGTAACACTTAAGTAATCAGATAGTTGTTTTACTGTTGCGCGTTTATGAGATTTAATATACGAATATATATGTTCTCTGCGTTCATCTGCATACATTTTCATGTGCTTCACATCCTCTTTAGTATCACTTTTATATTAACATAAATTCTATATAAGAAAACAAAAAGAAAACAAAACGAAAATAAATGAAAAAATATTTGTGATAAATGAAAAAGTATATTAGAATTACACATATAGATGAAAGCGTTTTCTAAAAATGATAAGGGAGCTGTTAATGATGAGTAAGAAAAATTATCCTGAAACAATGAACGCAGTAGTCGCATACGCGCCTGGAGAATATAAATATGAAACAGTTGAAACGCCAACGATAGAACATCCTAAAGAAATTGTTGTGAAAGTTGAAGCATGTGGTATATGTGCTGGTGATATAAAGGCTTATGGCGGTGCACCAAGTTTTTGGGGTGATGAAAAGCAACCTTCATACATTAAAGCACCTATGATTCCGGGACATGAATTTATAGCACGCATTGTAGAAAAAGGAGAAGATGTTACAGATTTTGAAATTGGAGATCGTGTGATTTCAGAACAAATCGTACCTTGTTGGAATTGTAGATTCTGTAACCGCGGCGAATATTGGATGTGTGAAAAACATGATCTTTATGGATTCCAAAACAATGTTAACGGTGGTATGGCGGAATATATGAAATTTACTAAAGAGGCTATTAATTACAAAGTACCAGAAGATATGCCTATTGAAAAAGCCATTTTAATTGAACCATATGCATGTAGCTTGCATGCCATTCAACGTGCCAATATTAAATTAGGTGACTTTGTTGTCCTATCTGGTGCCGGTACACTAGGTTTAGGTATGGTTGGCGTAGCTAAAAAAGCGGGTGCGGAAACATTAGTCGTCTTAGATATGAAAGATGATCGATTAGAATTAGCTAAAGCATTTGGTGCTGATATTGTTATGAACCCATCAAAAGTGGATGTTGTAAAAGAAATTAAAGATATGACAGAAGGATATGGTTGTGATACGTATATTGAAGCAACTGGCCATCCTAAGTCTGTAGAACAAGGTTTAAGTGCAATTAGAAAATTAGGTCGTTTTGTAGAATTTTCTGTTTTTGGAGATCCAGTCACGGTGGATTGGAGTATTATCTCTGACCGTAAAGAATTAGATTTAATGGGTAGTCACTTAGGACCTTATTGTTATCCATTGGTTATAGATGGTATTCAAAAAGGCGACTTCTCTACAGATGGCGTTGTCACACATCAACTACCTTTAAAAGATTTTGAAGAAGGATTTGAATTGATGAAAAAAGGAGATCAATCGCTAAAAGTGGTTCTAGTACCATAAATTAATATTGTCAAACACAACGTCGTAAAAGGAGCGTTTTAAAATGAAAAAAATGATTAATAACCCAGATAATGTGATTGAGGAACTAATGTCTGGTTATCTAATTGCTTATCCAGAATATATTAGACGTTCTGAACTCCATAAGAGAGCTTTAATAGGCAAAAAGAGAAATGACAAAAGAAAAGTTAGCATATTGATAGGTGGCGGTTCTGGTCATGAACCAGCATTCTTAGGATATGTTGGTAAAGGTATGGCAGATGGTGTAGCCGTTGGAAATATTTTTGCTTCACCTTCGCCAATACCTATACAGGCAGTTACAAGAGAAATAAATCATGGCCATGGCGTACTTTATATCTATGGAAACTACGCAGGAGATTTAATGAATTTTGAAATGGCGAGTGAAATGACGGAAATTGAAGATGATATTGTGACTAAGGCAGTGATTGGTAATGATGACGTCGCTTCTTCCAAAGATATAGATGATCGCAGGGGGATTGCAGGAGAATTATTAGTTTATAAAGCGGCTGGTGCGGCTGCAGACTTTGGTTATGATTTAGAAGAAGTTAGACGTATTGCGCAATTGGCAAACGATCAAACGCGTTCAATGGGTATTGGTTTGAGTCCATGTTATTTGCCGCAAACAGGTAAACCAAGCTTTGATTTAAAAGATAATGAGATGGAAATCGGTTTAGGTCATCACGGTGAACCTGGTATTGAAAAAACAACAATTCGCACAGCTAAAGAAACGGTTCAAGTTATTATGCAAAATATTTTAAAAGAAGACATCTATCACGCTGAAGATGATGTTGTTGTCTTAATCAATGGTTTGGGCGCCACTTCACAAATGGAACTTTATATTACCAATAAAGAAGTAGATGCAATTTTAAAAGATAATCATATCAACACATACCGAACATTTATAGGGAATTTCATTACTTCAATGGAAATGGGTGGATTTTCAATTACATTGATGAAAGTTGATGATACATTGAAGCGCTGTATAGATCATCCTATAGATTGTCCAAATTTCAAAGTCATTTAGGAGGAGCGCATTATGACATTAACAAATGAATCATTTAAAGCGTATATTTTAGCTTTAACCGAACTTTTTGAAAATAAAAAAGACGAACTTTGCGAATTGGATAGAAAAATTGGTGACGGTGACCATGGCGTAACGATGGATATCGGTTATCAAGCTGTTAAAGAAACAATTCAAAATGAATTGGCAGACCAAGATGATATTTCAAAAATTAGTGTAGCAGTTGGTAAGCGTTTCTTAGATGCTGTCGGTTCATCTGTCGGACCATTGTACGCTTCTGGCTATTTAAAAGGTGCCGTTGCTGTTAAAAATGAGACATCTTTAGATGATGAAGGTCTCTATCAATATTGGATTGCTTTTTGTAAAGGAATCCAGGATAGAGGTAAAGCTAAAATAGGCGATAAAACGATGATAGATACACTTGAACCTTTTTACAAATCATTAGAACATGCACAACAATCAGGGGAATCGTTTGCTGATGCATTTCAAGTAGCGTTAGGTGAAGCAAAACATGGTATGGAAAGTACTAAAGATATTGTATCGAATAAAGGAAGATCAAAACGTTTGGGATATCGTTCCCAAGGACATGTAGATCCTGGCGCAATGTCTGCCTATTTGATGCTAGATACATTTAAAACATTTATATAAGGTATGAAGAAAATTTAAGGAGGAATTTTAATGAAAATAGCAATTGGTGCAGACCATAATGGATATGATTTAAAAGAAGCGGTCAAAGCGCATGTTGAGCATTTAGGACATGTAGTTGAAGATTTTGGTTGTCATCAATGTGCTGAAACGGACTACCCTGATGTAGCGGCTGAAGTTGGAAAAAGCATTCAACAAGGTGAAAACGAACGCGGTATTTTGATTTGTGGTACGGGTATTGGTGTAGCAATTACTGCAAACAAAATAAAAGGCATACGTGCAGCATTAGCACACGATTATTATTCTGCAGAACGTGCACAATTAAGCAATAATGCACAGATTTTAACTATGGGGGCACAAATTATAGGTGTTGAAGTTGCTAAAAAAAATGTTGAAGCTTATCTTAATGTGAGTTGGGAAGGTGGTTCACAGCGCAAAGTTGATAAGATCGATAAAGTGGAAGAAAGTGAAAATAAGTAAAACATAACTGGATTAATAATATAAAGGCTAAGCATCCTATACTAGCGCTAAAAATAGGATGCTTAGTTTTTAATTTGTAGTTATGTGATAAACAAGACGTGGTTATATATAAGGTAAAGCAAAGACGTCGTAGTATTTCTATATGTTTGAAGAATTGTCACTGTAATTTTAAGATAATTGTCATATAATATGCTTGAGGAGGATTATCTATGCGTAGAGTATTATATGCTTTTTTAATTTATACAGTTTTAGGCTTACTCAGTGGTTTCTATTATCGTGAATTGACGCTTGCACATCATTTCACTGGTGATACACAACTCGTTGTAGTACATACTCATACCCTTATATTAGGGATGTTTATGCATTTGATTTTATTGCCTGTTGTAAAAGTATTTAAACTAAGTAGTTATTATTTATTTAATTGGTTCTTTATTGTTTATAATATTGGCGTATTAACGACAATAGGTATGATGTTTACAAAAGGTACATACCAAGTCATTGGATTGACTGTGCCTGAATCTTTTGCGGGATATGCAGGTATAGGTCATACGATTTTAACTGCTGGCTTTATACTATTATTCTTCTTATTAAGAAATGCAATAGTGAAAGACCCAAGGGATTAATTAAAAAGCTGCTAACAATGCGTAAACCATTGTTGGCAGCTTTTGCTTTTTTATAAATAATTTTTATCTACAGTACTAGTAAAAATGAAACGAGATGTACTATATTATTTTTTTGATTTTAATGCTTTATAAAAAATATCACGTTGTTTTTCTAAAGAAATAGGGTCATTATACTGTGTTTCTGTAACATCAAATTTAATCACCTGATTATCTTTAACTGCTAGTAGATTATTCCAATAATTAGTGTTTTCGAACGGTGCAGGTTGATCACCATTTGTCGCAATAACTGCAAAATCGCCTATATAATCTTTGAAATTTTCAGGATTAATAGGTGTGGCAAATTTGTCTTGAGTTGCTTTTTCTAGCGCTTTAGGTTGCTTCATACCATAACCATCATATAAGATTTCTGTGCCTCTACCTAAATGATCACTAAATGCCATAGTACCTTTTGGAGTTTGTTGCAATACTGACACAGTCTTGCCTTTAATTAATGGTGACAATTCTTTTTTATCGTCGGCCATTTGTTTATCCCAGTCTTTAATCCATTGTTTAGCTTTCGACTCTTCATTGACTAAAGCGGCAAGTTTTTTTGCATGGTCTTTATAAGTAGATTTTTCTGAATCAAAAGCTACGGTTGGAGCAATTTTCTGTAATTTTTTAATATTTTTATCTTGTATTGTCGTTACGATAAGGTCCGGTTTTTGTTTAGTAACTTGTTCAACACTGGTATTATCAATACGCTTAATGCCTTTTGTAGCATCATTTAATACTTTGTTTTTCTCTACAAATTCTGGTACGGCAATCGGCTTATGGCCAAATTTTACCAATGCGCCGATATAAGTTGGGTGTAAAACAGCAATTCTTTTAGGGTTTTTAGGAATTTTAACTTCTTTAGCTGTATCATCCTTAAAAGATTTTTCAGTGGATTTATTTTCACTATCGTTCTTTTTACTTGAATCTTGTGTGCTGCAAGCGCCTACAAATAATGTCAAACAAATTAAAATTAATAACAATTTCTTCACAGATTAACAGCTCCTAAATTTTAAGAATTTTGAAAATTAAAAGGTTTTCATTGATAATCGTTATCAATTATAGCATAATGTAGGAAAGACACAAGCTGAATTTTGGGAGGATGCTTTATGGATGATGTTATTATAATTGGCGGAGGTCCTGCAGGATTATTTGCTAGTTTCTATTCAGGCTTAAGGGGTATGCGTGTGCGTATTATAGATATCCAGGATAAACTTGGTGGTAAAATGCATGTATATCCAGAAAAGATTATTTGGGATATTGGTGGGTTAGCTCCAAAACCTTGTTTTGAAGTAATTCAAGATACAGTTAAGCAAGGTTTGCATTTTGAACCAGAAGTAAATTTAGAAGAACGTGTGATTGATATCAGGAAAATAGAACAACAACACTTTGAAGTTGAAACTGATAAAGGTAATGTATTTTCTAGTAAATCAGTTATTATTGCGATTGGTGGCGGCATCATTAATCCGAAGCAACTCGATATTAAGGATGCAGAGAGATACAAATTGACAAATTTACATTACGTCGTTCAGTCATTAAAAAAATTCAAAGACAAACATGTATTGATTTCAGGAGCTGGCAATTCAGCATTGGATTGGGCAAATGATTTAAGTGGCTATGCTAAAAGTGTAACGCTAATATATAGAAAAGCTGATATTAAAGGTTATGAAGTCATGAAAGAAAAATTGGAACAATTAAACGTTAAAAAATTACCGAATACACATATACATCAATTAATTGGTGATGAAACGCAAACGCAGATTGAGCAAGTCATCTTAGAGAATATTGAAACTGGGGAACATACTGTAAAATCATTTGATGATGTCATCATTAGTCATGGCTTTGATAGAGAGAATACATTACTTGAACAATCTTCTGCTAAAGTAGATATGTTTAATGAATATAGCATTAAGGGCTTTGGTAATACTGCTACAAGCATCGATGGTCTATATGCATGTGGTGACATTATTTATCATGAAGCTAAAGCACATTTAATTGCAAGTGCATTTAGTGACGCTGCGAATGCAGCTAACCTAGCTAAACTTTATATAGAACCAAAAGCAAAAGCAGAAGGCTATGTTTCTAGCCATAATGAGATTTTCAAAGAATCTAATAAGGTAGTTATGAAAAAATATTTATAGCTTACAGCACATGATGCTTTTTAAACGACAGCGGAAAAACCGTTGTCGATTTTTTTATACAAAAATCATTATTTATATGAAGGATAGTTTGAGAATTATTACGGACTATATCATAATATAGAAAACATAAGTTATAGGAGATGTGGCACGATGATAGAGATAAAGCATGAAGCACCTAGTGTAGTTGATTATAGAAATTTGCGAAAAGTAGCAGGGTTAAGTGAGAAATCACAAAAAGCTGCGGAAAAGGGCATTAGCAATGCATGTTTTAATGTGACCATATATCATGGAACAGACTTGATAGGTATGGGACGTGTCATCGGTGATGGTGGTACAGCATTTCAAATTATTGATATTGCTGTAAACCCTGAGTTTCAAGGACAAGGTTATGGTAAAACGATTATGTCGCATATCATGTCATATGTAGAAAATGAAGCTGAAGAAGGTACTTATGTTAGTTTAATGGCTGATTATCCAGCAGATCAATTATACGCACAATATGGATTTATCACTACAGAACCTCATTCTTGTGGTATGTATATCAAATTTTAAGCATAGTATGGCAATAAAAAAGGGTGAGTCGCATTATGGCGATTCACCCTTATGTGTGTCAGTTTATAAATTATTTTGATTCATGAATATTTGCATCTGTGGCATTTGTTCTAGAACGTAAATCAGCTTCAATTTCTTCTAAACTACGACCACGTGTTTCAGGTAAGTATTTGATGACAAATATTAGTGCACAAATCCCGATCACTGCAAAAATTAAAAATACTTGTTCTACAGGTAAGACTTCAGTCAATATTGGGAAGAATTGAGCAACTAATAAACTTCCGATTGACAATACTAATGCTGCGGCACCCGTTGCGGCACCACGTGCACGCATAGGGAATAACTCTGGTAACATTACCCATAATACAGGTCCCCAAGTAAAACCAAAGAATATAATGAATAACGTTAAACAAGCCACGATAATCCAAGCAGAAGATTGAATACCAATTGTCCAAATTAATACGGCCATAATAAGTAATGAAGCAACCATGCCAATATTACCAATGACTAATAAGCGTTTACGATCAATTTTATCAATAATCATAATTGCAACAATCGTAATGATAACGTTCACAGTACCAATACCAACAGTACCTAAAATAGAAGTAGCATCGCCTAATCCTGCTTTACTAAAGATAGAAGGTGCATAATATATAATGGCGTTAATACCGATAATCTGTTGTAGCAAAGCAAATATACAACCAATAATCAGTGTTGGACGTAACCATGGTGATTTTAAAACATTCCATGTACTTTCAGAGATACTATTAATTTCTTTCATATCTGCGATTTCTTTATCGATTTCGCTGTCTTTAAATGTTAATTTCATAACATCACGTGCTGCTTTTTCACTTCTATGTTCAAGTAACCATCTAGGACTTTCAGGCATAAATGCGACACCAATTAATAAAATAAGTGACGGTACAACTGCAAGACCTAACATCCATCTCCAACCTTCGATAGGTGTGAAAGCATAGTTGATTAAATATGAAGATAAGATACCAATCGTAATCATTAATTGGTTTAAAGAACTTAAAGAACCACGTTGTTCCGTAGGTGCCATTTCAGATAAATAAACTGGAACAATGGCAGTAGAGCCACCAACAGCCAATCCGATAACTAAACGACCTATAACTAATACGGGCATTGAAGGTGCTAATGCTAAGATAAGTGCACCAACAATATAAACAATAGCTATCACAAATACCACACGTCTACGGCCAAGTCTGTCAGATAATGGCCCACTTGCACCAGAACCAAAGATGGCACCGACAAGCATAGATGCAACAACCAATCCTTCTGTAACACTATTCAATGGTATATCATCTTTTATAAATAATAGAGCACCCGATATTACTCCCATGTCGTAACCATAGAGTAAACCTCCCAATGCACCAAGGAAAAAGATGAGTTTTTTATCTACTTTAATTCCCATAAAAACCCTCCTGATAAGTTTCGATATCAATAAGTATACGCTTTCATATTTTGGTTGTAAATATTAAAATATAAGATTTTTATTTATTCATATCTATTTATATTAGATATCATTTTATTCATATACGAATAAAAAAGGGACGCGTTTAAATCGATAAAAAAATAAACCTTAATTTCCTTTTTAAAAGAAAACTAAGGTTTATTTTAAGGATTAAGGATTAAGGATTAAGCATTAAAATCAATGACGATTCTACCTGAATTATTATCTTCAAGTACTTGTTTAATATTATCTTCAATATCATTAAAGTGGATTACTTTTTTAATATCATGTAAGTTATCTGGTTTTAAATCTTTAGCTAAACGGCGCCAGATATGTTTGCGTTGTCTCATTTCAGTATAAACTGAATCAATACCTATAATACTTACGCCTCTCAAGATAAATGGAAATACTGAGCTATCAAATTTTGCACCTGCTGTCATACCAATAACAGCAACCATACCATTGTAATCCAATTGTTTCACGATTTGTGATAAACTCTCTCCGCCAGCTGGGTCAATGACACCTTGCCAAGTTCGTTTGCCAAGTGCTTTTTGATCGCTATTAGCAATGCGGGAAATAACTTCTTTAGCTCCAAGCGCTTTTAGTTTGTCCTCTGCACCTTTTTTGCCAGTACTAGCAATAACATCAAATCCAATTGAATCTAACATCATAATCGCTAATGTACCAACACCTCCGGTAGCACCACGTACGAGTATATCTTTCTTTTCGATAGAAAGTCCGTTATGTTCTAACTTTTCAATAGCTAATCCAGCTGTATATCCAGCTGTACCATAAATCATTGCTTCTTCTAATGTTAAATCCTTTGGTAATGGTACAATCCATTCTTCTTTAACACGTGCATATTCACTAAAACCACCAAAATGGCTAGTCCCTAAGTCATAACCCGTAACGATGACTTCATCGCCTTTTTCGAAAGCATGTGTATCTGAATGTTCTACAACACCAGCTAAATCAATACCTGGAATCATTGGATAAGAAGAAACAATTTTTGAATTTTCTACTGTAGCAAGCGCATCTTTATAATTGATTCCAGAATATTTTACTTTAATAAGTACATCGCCTTCTGGTAGAGCATCTACTGAAATATCTTTATATTGATTCACGACTTTGCCGTCTTGTTCATCGACTACAAAGGCTTTGAATGTGTTAGTCATTACTGAATGGCACTCCCTTATGTATAAAAATTACGAACAATTAAAAAACAAGACCTACTTTATCATGTAATTGAATATTACACAATAAGCCAAACCTAGAGTATTTATAAGAAAGCGTTTTAATTTAAAAAAACTTTTAAATTACATAAAATTCGTAGATTTATTCTATATAGAGTGAATAAGTTAGAACTGAGTCAGGTGCTTTTTAAAATAGTAACCTGTCTTCGACTTTAGTATAATGACAATAAAATATAATGTGGGGTGAAAGCGGAATGGATCAATCTATAGAAATGGTTAAACTAGATGAAGTTAAAGTATTAAGAGAATTAAGTATCACTACGTTTAGGACGACGTTTGAGCATGGTGAATATACAGATGAAGATTTCGACGCATACTTTGATGAGGCTTATGCAAAAGATCAATTACTACAAGAGTTAAAAGATGACAATTCATTCATTTATTTCTATAAGGAAAATCGTGACATTGTTGGATATTTTAAATTAAACATTAATGAAGCACAAACTGAACCAAAGGGGAATGCGTATCTTGAGATTCAACGTATCTACTTTTTACCACATGCCCAAGGTGGTGGGCGGGGCAAACAAGTAATTGAGTTTGCCACTGCGAAAGCGCGTGAATTAAATAAAAAGAAAATATGGTTAGGCGTGTGGGAACATAATGCACAGGCTTTTAATTTTTATAAAAAGCAAGGATTGTCGGTGACAGGTGAACATCAATTTTATACAGGGAATGTTGTAGATACCGACTTGATAATGGAGAGAGACATCTGACCTAGGTATGTTAATTTAACATGTGTAATGATTTAAATTGTCGAAGATGTGTAATCTATCAATATAAACTTAAAAATTGTTTTGATTTTGTTAAATTTATATTTTCTTTTGAAAGAATTTTGATGAAAGATGTTTATTTTTGAATTTATAGTGAATAACATAATAATTCTCATCAACCCTAAATGATAGCGTGATACATACTAAGTAACCTTTGTGTCATGAGTATTATAAATTCAAGGAGGTTTTCATATATGAAAAAATTATTAGCAGGGTTTTTGACTTTATCATTAGCACTAGCTGCTTGTTCAAATGGTAGTGATGATGACAGCAGTAAAAAGGATGATAGTTCAAAAGACAATCAATCTTCTGATGATAAGTCCAAAGATTCTAAGAACGATGACAAAAAGAACAATGATTCTGATAAAGACAAAGATAACAATTCAGATTCAGACAAAAATTCAGATAGTAAATCTGATGACAGTAGTTCAAGTGATCGCAATAATGGAGATGATGAAAACAGCTCGGATAATGCGTCAGGTTCAGATAGTTCATCAAGTAACAATGACAGTAACGCAAATAGTGATGGCTCAAGTTCAAATGCTGATGGAGATAATGCATCAGGAAACAATGACAATGCTAACAATGCCACATCTTCAGAAAGTAATGGCAACGAGAATGGTGCTATGAATGATGCTAATGGTAGTAATTCAAATGATAATGCAAGTGCAGATGCAAATAATGGTGCTTCTAGTGCCAACACATCGCAATACGTAGCGCCGTATCAAGGTCAAAATGCAGTGCCAGTAGCACAAAATATTACATCTGGTACACCTGATTCACAAGCTGCATTACAAAACTTACCGAATTTCCAAAATGCTTTAGATAATGCTACAACTGAAGTGAATGGTTTAAATGGACAATCTAATCCATATAATGATTATGCAATTGAAGGTAGCGAAGGAAATTATAGCTATATCTTCAGTTTCCAAAATCAAGCGCAACCTGGAACATATACAATAGCTACAGTTGATCAACAAGGTACTGTTAGAGTAGTGGACCCTGCTTATCAACAATAATATTGAATTTAGGTTTAGAAAAAGTGAGCCAGTCTTTTAATGAAGTCTGGCTCACTTTTTTGTTTGTTATTTAGTTATGACATAGTCTCAATTACTTAGATTTAATACATTTATGAATGATGTGAGAAATTGTTTCAAAGGCATGATTATCTTTATTAATAAATTCAGTATGATGAACATCTTTCATTTGATGACTGATTAAATCATTTAACAATGCTTTTGAATCACTATAACGTACAGTTGATAATGCGTGCATCACGTCATCATATACACCACGTTCTGTTACATATTTTTCATGATCTGGTGTATATTGACATACAACTTTATCTATCGATAGGGCATCAAATATAATCGATGAATAATCAGTCAATACAATATCAGATACTAACAATAAATCTTGAACTTCAATATGCGTAGGTGCAATGATTGCATTTTCAGGCATATAATCTGATTGATCTTCAATATGTCCTTTGAATATCACATTATATTTGTTAAGTAACCCGTCACTTATAGGCAATAAATCAACTTCATCAAAATGTGAGTGCCAAGTTGGAACATATAATAGTGTTTCTTTGTCAGGATCCAATTTAAGTTCTTGTTTGATGAAAGAAATATAATGTTTATCAGATTGTTTGTCCATTAAATATCTAACTCTTGGATAGCCACAATTTAAAATATGAGTTTGTTGTTGTGGAAAAGCAGATTTAAAGTGTTCAATAATTGGGGCACAGTCACTGATAAAATAATCTTGCTGTAACCATTTATTATATTTACGTGCTCGATAATTATAAATGTTAAGATTTTGCGTTGGTTCCATACTGTCTAAAAACAATTTTTTTATTGGTGTGCCATGCCATAGTTGGATAATGGTACCATTTGGTTTTAAATTGTCTGGAATATAGCTTTCCAAAATAACAACCTGGGCACTTTCTATGAGAGACTTGGCTTTAGGGTCATCTGGTTTTATAAAATTGGGTCCATTTACATCATTCGTAATGAAATATATGGGTAACTTAGAAAAATGTTTTGCAAAGTGATTGAACAAATAGCGAGAATTACCTCTGAAACCATAATCAAAACCTAAGAATACAATATGGTCTTTAATGTTTGATTTATCTTTTTCATATATGTAGCTCATATTTTGGTGTTTCTTTACAAAGTGATTTTGAATCATTTTAAATAACCAATGTGGTAATTTAAAATGCGTGCGATTTAAACATTTGTCAGTAAAACGCATTTGATCAGGAGCTAATATTTCGTTGTTTTTAAAGGGCAACGGGTGATTATGCGTATAAGCTAATTTGTTTAAATTGAATTTTGTAGTATTTAATGGCGTTAGATTTTTAATATCATGCCAAATGCGCCTACTTGTTATAAATTCAGAATTAAAGTTAAAAACGACATGACTATCTGTAATGACATCATCTTGCATTAAAGATATCAGAGCCAAATCGAATATATTATTAATATCGTAATTATTTAAGATAGATTGTGTTGTTTCTATATGATATATCACATTTGGAAAATGATTAATATTTTCTATCCAATCATTAAATGTAATGTCTGATTTACCGAAGTATGTGCAATCGTTGATATATTGATTTTTCACTGTATAGTCCGCTACAATCGTACACGGTTTTAATGATACAGCCTCAAGCATGGGTTGATATATGTCTATGCTGTCATTTATTAAGACAAAGTGTGTACAGTCTTCGTGTCTAGCTTTCTCCAGCTCAGATTCTAAATCATGAACTGCAGTAATTTCAATTTGTTTTATCATGAATATCCCTCTACTTAATAGTTAATAATCTTATTTTACCATGTTGCGTACGTGAGACAAAAGATATCCGTGAATAAAAAACCCCGAGCAAAACTCACTATATTTAAATTTATTCTTTACAGCAATGTAAATTAAATGTAATTATAGGGTATAAGTTGTCGCATTTAAAAATAATATTTTAAATTTTTATTGAATTTGGTAGAAAAAATGCTATAATTTAATTGTGAAAAAATTCACAATAAGGAATCGTTTTTATACACAATCATAAATATATGTAGAAAGTAGAAGTGAGTCAAAATGTTTGTAGATACGTTTAACCCCTTTGATAACGTCCTGTTATCATCAATTGTTGCAGCAGTGCCGATTGTTTTATTTCTTTTATGTTTAACTATTTTTAAA
The DNA here is from genome assembly GCF_000798895.1 of Staphylococcus sp. ZWU0021. Lineage (NCBI taxonomy): Bacteria > Bacillati > Bacillota > Bacilli > Caryophanales > Staphylococcaceae > Staphylococcus > Staphylococcus sp. ZWU0021. The sequence continues at coordinate 174,566 of NZ_JTLN01000030.1, read as the reverse complement.
ATGAAAGGCATTTATGCATCAATCACAACTGTTGTTGTTACAGTTATTATTGCTATCGTCTTCTTTAAACTACCTGTAAATATTGCATCAGGTGCTGTTGTAGAAGGATTTTTCCAAGGGATTATACCCATTGGTTATATCGTTGTAATGGCAGTTTTACTTTATAAGATTACGAATGAAACTGGTCAATTCGATACGATTCAAGATAGTATATCGAGCATTTCTCAGGACCAACGTATTCAATTGCTATTAATTGGATTCGCATTTAATGGATTTTTAGAAGGTGCTGCTGGATTTGGTGTACCTATCGCTATTTGTGCTTTATTACTTACACAATTAGGATTTGCGCCATTGCAAGCTGCCATGTTGTGTTTGATTGCAAACGCTTCAGCAGGTGCTTTTGGTGCCATTGGTTTACCAGTTACAGTTATAGACACATTAGGTTTACACGATAGTGTGACAGGTATGGCAGTTTCTTCTATGTCTGCCTTAACACTTGTGCTTATGAATATGCTTATTCCATTTTTATTAATATGGATTATAGACGGATTTAAAGGTATTAAAGAAACACTACCAGCGATACTTGTAGTTGCGATTACTTTCACTGTTTTACAAGCAATCATTACGGTGTTTATAGGCCCAGAATTAGCAGATATCATACCACCATTAGGTGCAATGATGGCACTTGCAATATTTTCTAAAAAATTCCAGCCAAAACATATCTTTAGAATTAATAAAGATGAAGAACCTCCAAAAATCAGCAAACATCAACCTAAAGAGATTATTTATGCATGGAGTCCATTCGTCATTTTAACAGTAGTTGTAATGATTTGGAGTGCATCTTTCTTTAAAGCGTTGTTTGTTCCAGGTGGTGCGCTAGAATCATTCGTGTTCAACATTGCACTACCAGGTACATATAGTGAAATCGCTAATAAGGCGATCACATTACCGTTAAACATCATAGGTCAAACAGGAACAGCTATTTTAATCGTTATTGTTATTACAATTTTGATGTCCAATAAAGTACATTTTAAAGATGGTGTGCGTTTATTCAAGAACGCATTTAAAGAGTTATGGTTACCAATCATTACGATTTGTTTTATTTTAGTTATTTCTAAATTAATGACTTATGCAGGTTTGAGTAATGCAGTAGGTGAGGGAATTGCGAAAACAGGTAGTATTTTCCCATTATTATCACCAATTTTAGGTTGGATTGGTGTATTCTTAACTGGTTCAGTTACGAATAACAATACTTTATTTGCGCCAATTCAAGCCGCGGTAGCAAGCAATATTGGTGCAAGTGGTGCGTTACTTGTTTCTGCAAATACCGTGGGTGGTGTTGCAGCAAAATTAATTTCACCTCAATCAATCGCTATTGCAACAGCCTCTGTACAACAAGTAGGTAAAGAATCAGAATTACTTAAAATGACACTTCGTTATAGTGTGGCTTTACTGGTTTTCGTATGTATTTGGACTTTCTTATTAAATATATTTATATAGAAAAAACAGATATTAATTTCAAATGGATTTATTTTTAATAGCTTATTATAAAACAAACGCCTACAAAGTAGTCATATGTATGTCTACTTTGTAGGCGTTTTTGCATTGTGTAAGGTGAAAATCCTATGATTGTCGGTTTATCTAATGTCTAAGTATCAAGCATATGTCTAAAAGAAAGATAGATTGCATTTGGCTCATAATTCTCAACCGTTTGATAACCATTTTCGATAATAACTTGATCTTTAAATTCTTGGTTAATGAGACGGCGTAGTTTGTTTGCTAAAGCGTCTACATTGCCATGTTCAATTAAATAGCCATTTACATTATTTTGAATAATTGATTCAGGACCAGCATTTCCGTCAAAGCTTACTACGACACTGCCTTGATTCATTGCTTCTAATATAACCATGCCAAACCCTTCATTGCGGGATGGAATAACTGTCAGTTCACTTTTAGCTAATTTTTCATTTAATTGATGTGTTGCGCCTTGAAGAAAAACAATATCCTCTAAGTTATTTTTACGGATCAACTTGGATAAGTTGTTTCGTTCTTTACCATCACCATATATGTGGACCTGATATCCAAATTGTCTCATATTTTCTTGAATTAGATTAATACTGTCAATCAGTAAATCAAAGCCTTTTTCGTATTCTAAACGTCCGGCGGCACTAATATTTTTAACTTTTTGTTCTTGTAAGCGTGTTTCATTGATAATATTTGGGATTACAAAAGTAGGGATGTGTATGTAATCTTGATATTTTACTTTATCAGTTTCAGTTAATGTTGTTAATTTGTCTAGATTTTTATAGGCATTAATGATTTCTTGTTGATATGCTTCTGGATGCGCATCAAAATTCATGTGCTCCATACCAATTTTTTCACATTTCATAGGCGCATGTTGAGCGATAAGTATATTAAAACTTGCGCGTGTCCCAATTAGGACATCGGTATTAACATGTTTAATTGCTTTAATCATTTTCTTTTCTATATAATGTGAAAATTGATTAAGACCAGGTTCGTGTTGGGAAATATACTTGGGTTTCGATAAGGATGTCCATTTAGTAATACGATTAAATAAGATATCTTTAAAATTAAAGGGATGTAATTGGTAGTTAACTAAGGGCTTAACTTTAATGGATGGATTGATATCAAAATAAGGTGATGTGTCTCCTTTAAAAACGGAAATAATTTCCACGTGATGTCCTTTTTCAGCTAGAACATTAGCGATTTGGGAAATCGATTTTACCGTTCCACCCATCGCATAAAAATTATGCATAAAAAAAGTGATTGATTTCATAAAAACCTCCAAGCGTACTTTACTTAAATTGAAATCCATTATATCACGAAATGTGTGGTGGATTTCTATATTTTCTTTGTTTATAAAACGTTGTGATAAATAAAGTATACCTCGTTTTAATAAGTATAATCATCAAAATATGATATATTCTAGTTAACACTTATTAACAAAATTTGTGTAAAATTACTGAAACCCCTTTTTTCATGCGATAATTACGTATATAATTAGAGAGGTATGAAGTAATTGTGTTATTGCGTTAAATACATAAATGGCAATAAGACGAATTTTTTATTTTTAAGTTATAGAAAACGCTTTACTAAATTAGTGAACGTATTATAAAAGTAAAGATAACGTTTCTATTAAACACATATAAAAGGGGGACTGTATTTGTTATGAGTACACAACATAGCAAAACAGATGTCATCTTAATTGGTGGCGGTATCATGAGCGCAACACTAGGGACGATTTTAAAAGAAATCGCTCCTGAGAAAGAAATTAAGATGTATGAAAGGTTATCAACACCTGCTGAAGAAAGTTCGAATGCGTGGAATAATGCGGGCACAGGGCACTCTGCATTATGTGAATTAAATTATACGAGCGAAAATAAAGACGGCACAATTGATATCAAAAAAGCGGTTAAAATCAATGAACAATTTCAAGTTTCCAAACAGTTTTGGAGCTATCTAGTGAAACAAGGGCAACTCGATCATCCAGAAGCATTTATTAAACCAGTGCCTCACATGAGCTTTGTTCAAGGGATTAAAAATGTAGACTTTTTGAAAAGACGTGTAGAAAAACTAAATAAAAACATTTTATTTAGTAATATGGAAATCACGGACAATAAAGATAAGATAACTGAATGGACGCCTTTAATTATGGAAGGACGTACCTCTAATATCCCCATGGCGATTAGTTATGATAAAACAGGTACAGACGTTAACTTCAGTGCATTGACTAAAAAATTATTTGAAAATTTAGAAGATAAAGATGTAGCATTAAATTATAAACACGAAGTTGAAGACATTAAACAGCGTAAAGACGGTGTTTGGGAAGTGAAAGTTAAAAATCTTGATACAAACACTATAGAAATTGTAGAAAGCGACTTTGTATTTATCGGTGCAGGTGGCGCAAGTTTACCATTATTACAAAAAACAGGTATCAAAGAATCTAAACATATAGGAGGATTCCCAGTTAGTGGGCTCTTCTTAGTGTGTAGAGATGAAGCGATTACCAAAAAACATTTAGCTAAAGTATACGGTAAGGCACCAGTCGGCGCGCCGCCAATGTCTGTACCACATTTAGATACACGCTATATAGATGGTAAACGCACAATTTTATTTGGACCTTTTGCTGGTTTTTCACCGAAGTTTTTAAAAACAGGTTCAAATATGGATTTAATCAAGTCTGTTAAACCTAATAACATAATTACCATGCTTTCTGCGGGAATTAAAGAGATGAATTTAACGAAATATCTTATTTCACAACTTACCTTATCCAACGAAGAACGTATGGAAGATTTACGTCAATTTGTACCGAACGCAAAGAGTGAGGATTGGGAAGTTGTTGTTGCAGGACAAAGAGTACAAGTAATCAAAGATACTGATCAAGGTAAAGGTACCTTACAATTCGGTACAGAAGTCATCACTTCTGAAGATGGCTCATTATCTGCATTACTTGGTGCTTCACCTGGCGCTTCTACGGCGGTAGATATTATGTTAGATTTATTGAAACGTTGCTATAAAGATGAATTTGAAGGTTGGGAAGAAAAAATTAAAGAAATGGTTCCTTCTTTCGGTATGAAATTATCTGAGAATGAAGCACTTTATACGCAATTAAACAAAGAGATTACGAAATATCTTAAAATTAACTAGAGTTATTGGTGATTAAGGACGACAAATAAATAAGCCGTGAACTAATGAAGTAGAAATTGTGCATTGTATATCTTTTATTCATGTTAAATTAGGCCGAGACATCAAAATGTGTCTCGGCCTAATTCATTGTATGGGTTGTAAATGTAGGGCATCGTTTTATCGAATTAACTTATTGTCTTAGGCACCTTTTTGAATGTGATTGTAAAGGTCGTTCCAGCATTTTTTTCACTATCTACCGTTATTGTGCCATGGTGCAGTTCAAATATTGCTTTTGCTATCGCTAAACCGAGGCCATTACTATTATCATGATTACTTGACTTGTAGAATCGTTCAAATATACGAGCTTGTGTTTCGGCTGACATGCCTTGGCCGTCATCTGTAATTGTACATGTAATTGTCTCTAAGTTTTGTGAAAGTGTGACGTCAACCATGCCACCCGTTGTTGAGTATTTTATCGCATTGGTAATCAAATTTTGAAAGGCTTGATGTAATAAACGTTCGTTACCATTCATACTAATTGTTTCTAAGTCTGACATTATAATTAAATCTTTTTCATTGGCAGAAAATTGCTCATGTCTAATTATTTTTTTAATCAACTGATTTAATTGAATATCATCATCAAAGTCTAAATGCGCGCCATTATCTATTTCTGATAACAGTAACAATGCTTTTGTTAATTCACTAAGTTGTGTTGTGACTTCATATATTTCTTCAATATATTGCTCACGTGCATTATCCGTTTTAGCAAACTTTAATAAATCAAGTAGATGATGAATATGAGTTAGCGGTGTTTTAATTTCATGCGATACATTTTGAACAAAATGTTGTCTCATATCGTCTAATTGTTTGAGAGATAGGCGCATTTTATCAAAACGATATTGTAATGTACCAAATTCATCTTTACGTGTTACATGAATGACCTCATCAAAGTTACCATGCATCAATCGTTCTGTAGCACGTTTCAACTGTTGTATCGGTTTGATAATCGCATAAGTAGATGAAATAACCAATATAATTGAGAAAAGTAGTAATAATGTGATTAGAATCGCAAGAAATATTCTAAATTCACTAAAGGTTTTGCCAATGTCAGGACGCATAAAAACAGCATATGTATGTCCTTTAGATTGATAAGCTATACCAACGGTATTTTTCGTTGTATTCTCAAAAAAACCAGTGATAATAGGGTTATAGGGTAAATTTTTAATACCATGATAATCCTTACCATGTAATACAGATTCAGCTGTTTTTTTGCTAATATTATCTTTTCTGAATTCAGTGCCATAATATGTACGATGGCCATCTTCAGAAATTGTCATCACTTGATAATTCATCTCTCCCAAGTGTTTGAAAAAGGGTGCAGATGCTTCAATCCTTGATTCTTTTTGATATTGAATTGAATCCTTTAATGTGCGCATGATTTTAGCGTCGTTATTTTCTTTTAAGTAGTTATGATAAATAATATTAGTACAGAGAAAACTAGCAACTGCAGAGAATATCATAACAGTGATTGTGTAAATGGCTATTCGTGTATAGAGTGATTTAAACATGATCATCCACCTTATAGCCCAATCCTCTTACAGTATGAATCGTTACAGAAGCATCTATTTTTTCAAGTCGTTTTCTCAAACGCTTAATATGAACATCCACTGTACGTTCATCACCTTCATAATCAAAGCCCCATATTTTTTCAATTAATGCATCACGATTAAAGACTTGTCTTGGATTAGAAGCAAGTAAAAAAAGTAACTGAAATTCTTTATTAGGTAAATTCATTGATTTTGATGAAGATTGAATTTCTAAATAGGATTGGTTTAATGTCAGATTACCGATTGAAACTTCGTTATTTATATTAACATTATAACGTTTAAGTACCGCTTTAATTCTGAACATCAATTCCTTAACTTCAAAAGGTTTTGTAACATAATCGTCTGTACCTGTTAAATAAGCTTGTTCTTTATCACTTAAAGCATCCCGTGCAGTTAACATAATGACCGGGATATCGAAATCTTCTTTAAGTATTTTACATAATTCAAATCCACTCATTTTTCCCATCATCACATCTACAATTGCAATATCAACTTGATGTGTTTCAAGATAAGATAAAGCATTTTCTGCACTAGATTGGACAATTGTTTCGAAATGCTCTCGTTCAATATATTTCGAAACATATTCTAATATTTTTGGGTCATCATCGACAATTAGACAGGTTGTCATACGCAAGGTCTCCTTATTAAGTATTATGATTATTATAAATGTAACACTTCGACGATACAATTTATAATAATGAAATAATTTAGATGCGTTCATATTGAGTTCACATTGATAGCATAAACTCCAAATATAAGTTTTAAAGAAGGAGTTGAAAATGATGAAATTAGCATGGCAAGAAATCAAATATTATAAGTTTCGCTATATTTTAATCATGCTCATCATATTATTGTTAGGTATTATGGTGTTATTTATAAGTGGATTAGCTCAAGGATTAGCAAGAGAAAATATCTCAATGTTAGACAACATGAAATCCGAAAAGTATGTTTTACAAGATAATAAGCAACCACAAATTGAGAAGTCGATTATTAAACCAGAACAACAAAATAAAATTGAAGATATTACAGGTCAAGAACCATTAAAAATGGCACCTCAAACATTAAAGATTGATAAAAATGAAGAAGACGTCTTAATGATCAATACGGTTAAAAACGAAAAACCTGAATTAAAAGCAGGGCATTATCCTACTAAAGACAATGAAGTGGCAATTAATAATAAACTTACTGCTGATGGTATTAACGTAGGAGATAAAATTAAACTTAAAGATGGTAAAGCATTAAAAGTATCAGGTGTACTCAATGATACGATGTATTCACATAGTTCAGTTGTGATGATGAGTGATAATGGATTTAACACATTGAATAAACAAGCTAGCACTATTTATCCAGTTAAAGATTTATCAAAATCAGAGCAAGAGAAAGTGAATGATATTTCTGGCGTGAAAGTATTTACAGAAAATGACATAACAAGTGAAATTCCAAGTTATCAAGCAGAACAAGCGCCATTAAATATGATGATTGTAAGTTTGTTTGTTATTTCAGCGATTGTACTTAGTGCATTCTTCTATGTTATGACAATTCAAAAAATACCAGAAATTGGAATATTAAAAGCGATTGGTATGAAAACAAAACACTTATTAAGCGCATTAATTATTCAAATATTAATTACGACGATGATAGGCGTGATTATATCAGTTGCTATTATTACGGGATTGTCATTCTTAATGCCAGTATCTATGCCATTCCATGTTACAACATCAAATCTACTGTTAGTTGTAGGTGTATTTATTATTGTTGCTATAATTGGAGCAATATTATCATTTATCAAATTATTTAAAGTAGATCCTATCGAAGCAATTGGAGGTGGAGAATAATGAGTTTACAAGTTAAAGATATTAAAAAATCATTTGGTAATGGCCAATCAGAAACCCCTGTATTAAAAGGTATCAATTTCAATGTGAATGAAGGCGAATTTGTTATTCTTAATGGTGCATCTGGATCTGGTAAAACGACATTATTAACTATTTTAGGTGGTTTACTTTCACAAAGTAGTGGAGATATTTTGTATAATAATCAACCTTTATTTACTAGAGATAGAAAGGCTTCAGAATTAAGGTTAAATGAGATTGGCTTTATCTTTCAATCGTCTCACTTAGTACCATATTTAAAAGTAAAAGCACAATTGACAACGATTGGTAAAGAGGCAGGAATGACTATGCAAGAAGCTAATCAAAGGGCAGAAACTTTACTAAAACAAATAGGACTAAACCATCGCTTGACTGCCTTTCCTCATATGCTGTCTGGTGGGGAGAAACAACGTGTGGCAATTGTGAGAGCACTAATGAATCATCCTAAAATTATCTTAGCTGATGAACCGACTGCAAGTTTAGATGCGGAACGTGCGACGGAAGTTATTGAAATGATCAAAAATCAAATTAAAAGTAAAAAAATGATTGGCATCATGATTACTCATGATAAACGTTTATTTGAATATGCTGACAAAGTCATTGAATTAGATGATGGCGTTATTACCAATGCCTAAATGATAGATGTGTTATTTTAGATACAATGCAATAGGGCGTTAAGATAAAACGGAATGTATACTTAAAGTATTTAATTTATTACATCCGCAAATAGTATAAATAAAAATCTGAGACATTTAGTGATGTCTCAGATTTTTTTATTCACTCAATGACGCGTAGCGATACAGTGGACATATTTAAAATATGTTATAAAGGGATACTTGGAATAAACCAATATGCGATTATGCATATGAAAAATAAAGCTGCAAAATAAACCGTTAATAATAATTTATATTGATACATTAATGCTAAGAAATCACGAATTAATGCAATTTCAAAAAAATGATAAGGTGTATGACTTCCAACTCCAGTTAATTTTAAATTGAATTTTTGTCCAAAGCGTAAAGCACGCATAATATGAAATTGACTTGTGACACAGACAATTTTAGGGACACATTCGAAGTGGCTCTCAATGAGTGATTTAGAGAATTGGATATTCTCTGACGTACTTGTGGATTGATCTTCTAACATAATATGATTTGATTCAACCCCATGATGTATTAAATAGCGCTTCATGGCTAGCGCTTCGGAGATGGGTTCATCGGGCCCTTGTCCGCCGCTCACAATAAACTTAGCATTTGGTTGTTGCACATATAAAGTTAAAGCACGATCCAAACGGCTAGCTAACATAGGCGTTACATTTTCTGTAAATATACCAGCACCTAGGACAAGTATGACATCGAAGTCAGGTTTATTATTCAGATTTAAAAAGTTCGACGAACACATCATGTAGCAAATAAAAGTGAAAAGCGCGCTAAAAGATATAGCTGAAATCCATAGAAAGATAACGTTAATACCAATAGGAATCAAACTAATGTAAAAGCATGCAAGCGTGAAAACAACGAGCTTAAAAGCCACATAATAGAGACGTTTTAAGAAAAGGGCACTCATGCGATTTTGCATTAAATGCTTATGTTTGATGTGTAATAATAGAGCGCCTAAGGACATGACAACAAGAATATCTATAGGTAGCGTATGCTCACCAATATGTATAATAATGACAACATAACCTAATATTACCTGGGAAATATAGATTGAGAGATGTGCCGAATATTTGAAGTTAAAAAACATACACAAATATGTAAATAATATCATAATACATAAAGCCAAAGTTAACATACCCATGCCTCACTTCCGATTTTTATAGTATATTAAATGTAGTGTAATCTTTCGAAATAAGCAAATTTAATTATTAATACTAAGGTAACCAAGTAAAAACATGAATTAATATAAGTATAAGTTGCGAGTTTTAACTTTTATACATAATAAAATATTGATATCATTAACATAATATAAAAAAAACAAAATTAAATGATTTTTAATGGAACATTGAGGTGGCAGGTATGGTAAAAAATTTAGGTAATCATATTGAGTTTATGGGAGAATTCATTGATGATGTGAATACATTGATGGCGAAGTTACTGAAAGCATTGAGAGAAGAATATAAAATTTCAAAAGAACAAGCTAACGTGATTTTGATGTTAGAAAATGAAAAAGCAATGACTTTGACAGCAATTACAGAGAAACAAGGGGTTAATAAAGCAGCAGTTAGTCGAAGAATAAAAAAATTGATACAAGCTGAAGTTGTAGAATGGGATAAAGCCGAAGCGCATACAGATCAGCGTTTAAAATATATTAAGTTAACGGAAAAAGGTAAGCAATTCAATCGAGAAAGTAAATCTATCATCAACGATATCGTAAGTGACATGTTGCATGATTTATCAGATGAAGAAATCGAACAGGCGAGATATGTGCTCGAGATTATTGATCGTCGACTAAAGAATTTTAATTTAAAAAACCACACATAAATTTAGTTGACGTAACATACGATGAGTAAAAAGCAATCTTAAATATTGATCATTGACGTTATTGCGTCAATGCTAGTTTAATCGTGTTATTGGACTAACGATGTATATCATTTTTAGCATGCGTTACATATAATAAGGTAAGTAGAATAAAATAGGCAATTTATGTTTGCATATTGGATTAATTAAAGTAGCAACAGCAAGCTTACATATGGTTTCATTTTAATGTGTGTTAAAATAATGTGATGATGTATGAATTTAGAGATAAAGAGGTGATAAAATGCGAAAATGTCCTAAATGTGGGGGGAATATGAGAGATAAACAAAGTAAGTGTGGCCATTGTGGTTATGAAGTCACTGACAATCACTCAGAACAACTCACGCGTTCATTAAAAGATAATAAAAAAAGCGCAAATATAAAAGCACGTAAAATTATCCCCTGGGGAATTGCATTCTTTATCATTATCTTACTTATTATTATTTTCTTCTTATTAAAAAACTTCAATTCGCCTGAAGCACAATCAGAGTTGCTTATAAATGCAGTCGATAATAATGATACACAAAAGCTTTCTACAATCCTAAGTACACAAAACAATAGTGTGGATGAGACAGAAGCAACCGCTTATATTAAATATATAAAAAATGAGGTTGGGATGGACAACTTTGTAAAAGATGTGAATCAAAAAATCAAGAAGTTAAATGAGAGCGAGACCAAAGAAGCGGATTTTGTCACTGCTAAAAATGGAGAAAATGTATTGAGAGTTAGTAAAAATGGAAGACGTTATTTAATTTTTGATAACATGAGTTTTACGGCTCCTACTAAAGAAGCTATCGTCAAACCTAAATATGATGCGACATATAAATTTAAATCTGATGATAAACAAAAAACAGTCACTGCTGAAAAAAATAAAACGACAGCAATAGGTAAATTTATTCCAGGTGATTACTTACTAGAAACTAAAAAAGAAACGGCTAATGGCCAATTTGATGGTCAGTTAAAGTTTAATTTTAATAATAGTAATAATGAAACGATAGATGTCAGCGAAGATTTTAACGAGGCATATATTCAAGTTGAATTAAGTGGCGCATCAGAAATAGATAAAGACACTGTAAAAGTAAAAATCAACGATAAAACTTACGATTATGCTAAAGCAAAAGAGATTGGTCCATATCCAAAAACAAATGATATTACTGTTTCTGCTGAAGGCGAAGCTAAGAAGAAAACATTTAAGTCAGCTGAAACGACAGTGAAAACAGATAATCTAAAAGATAAAACAAAAGTAACATTAAATTTTGATGATGATGAAATACAATCCTATGTAGATAAAAAAGAAAAAGAAGAGAATAGCTTTAGAAATAAGGTGACTAATTTTTTCGGTAATTTCACTACAGCGATGAATAGTGCACATAGTCAAAGTGATTTTTCTTTAGTATCATCTTATTTGAAGAAAAACACAGATAACTATAAGTCGACTAAAAGTGATGTGAATTCAAACCGTTTATTCTTTATACAACAACCACAAATAACAGAAATCATTAAACAAGGTAATACATTTTATGTAACTGGACAAGCTTTGAAAGAGAATGGTCAATATGGAGAAGTTGACTATCAATTACAAGGTGATGGAGATGCAGATAATTTAAAAGTAGTTAAATATTCAGAGTAATTAATAAAGGTATTTAATTGGTCTATATTATTGTAAGACCATATAATATTAAATAATTGGAATGAGGAAGAACGAGGTGCTTTTAACCTCGTTCTTTTTGTATAGAGAAATGAATATACAAGCAAGTATTTAAAAGTGGTAAGGTTAAAGCTATAATGGTGTTAATATGTATAAAATGATAAGAATAGAATTATTTTTAGGAGAACTTAAATGACTAATAAACAAACGCAGCACAAACAATCATTACTGTTTGTCATTATTTTAGGGGCTTTAACAGCAATCGGCGCTTTATCTATTGATATGTTCTTGCCTGGCTTACCTCAAATACAATCAGATTTTAGTACAACAACTTCAAATTCACAATTAACATTATCTCTATTTATGATTGGTCTCGCTTTAGGTAATTTATTTGTTGGTCCAATCTCTGATGCGATAGGTAGAAAAACGCCACTTGTTGTAGCCATGTCATTATTTACATTGGCAAGTATAGGTATTATTTTCGTCGATAATATTTGGCTCATGATTGCTCTAAGATTTGTTCAAGGTTTCTGTGGCGGTGCAGGTGCAGTCATATCACGCGCGATATCTAGTGATTTATATAGTGGAAAGCAATTAACAAAATTCTTAGCTTTACTTATGCTAGTGAATGGTGTGGCGCCGGTCATAGCACCTGCTCTAGGTGGCGTTATATTATCGTTCGCTACTTGGCGTATGGTCTTTGTTATTTTAACGTTGTTCGGTGTTTCAATGGTCATTGGCTCACTATTTAAAGTACCAGAATCTTTGGAATTAGAAGAACGAGACAGTCCACATCTTGGTAGTATATTTAAAAATTTCAAGCAATTATTAATTACACCTAGATTTGTATTACCGATGTTGATTCAAGGTGTAACATTTATTATGTTGTTTAGTTACATATCTGCTTCGCCATTTATTACGCAAAGTATTTATCAAATGTCGGCGCAACAATTTAGTATTATGTTTGCAGTCATAGGTATCAGTTTGATTATTTCTAGCCAATTGACTGGTAAAATGGTTGATTATATAGATCGACTAACTTTGTTAAGAATTTTAACCATAATACAAATTATTGGTGTAGCAGTCGTATCGATGACGCTAGTCATGCATTTATCAATGTGGTTGTTATTTATTGGTTTTGTTATTCTCGTAGCACCAGTTACTGGTGTGGCGACATTAGGCTTTTCAATTGCAATGGATGAACGCACTGGTGGTAACGGCAGTGCATCTAGTTTATTAGGATTAGTTCAATCCTTATTAGGTGGACTTGTTTCGCCTTTAGTCGGCATGATGGGTGAAGACAGTTATATACCATATATTACGATTATTATGATAGCTGGTATTTTGCTCATTATTTTGCAATGTATCAATTATTTTGTGTTTAAGTATGTACCATCTAAAAATAGTATTGAATAATTAAAGCGGTCGAGACACGTATCATGTCTCGACCGCTTTAATTATTTTAAAATGTTATGCTTATGCGCAATGACTCATATGATATTAGCGTCTAAGTTTTATAGCGTTTGCTAGTAAAATTTGTGCCAGTTCATCAGGTGTTTCGATACACTCTTCACGTATCCAAAAGTATATAATACCAATTTGTCCGCCAATAGCATACGTGACAAATTGTTTTTTCTTCAATACTGTCGTGTAATCGACAAGCATATTCGTATACGTCTCTTTAGTGATTTTTACATAATCCGTAAATAAATCTCGATTAGGGTGTGAGACAAATATGGCATGGAAAAATCCATAGTGACGTTTAATATAAGTTAATATGACTTTGAAAAATTGATAGAGTTTAAAATGATTAATTTCATTTTTATCGAAACTGAAGTATAGTGCATTTAATAATTTTTTATATTTTTGAAGATGATATGTTTGAATCGTAGATAAAAGATTATACTTATCTACAAAGTAATCGTAGAAGGTCGTTCGATTAATGCCACTATAAGCACAGATCATTTTAATAGTAATGTCTTCAAAAGGATGTTCTTCTAGCAAAGTAATCATATTTCGAATAATTTTTTCTTTAGCTTTCTGTTTCATTTTATCTCCTTCAAAAATTGCATACAATAACTTACCCGACACATTTTATAGAAGTGTCGGTGTTTTTTTAAATGTTATGTATCTATAATATATAAAGTGAATTTTAAAAGCAAATAGGAGGAAAGAGTAATGAAAAAAATGGTATTAATCAACATCGTTACCATTGTAGTTCTTGTGATTATAGGAGTAGTCGGTTTCCATTTTTATAATCAAGCTACAGGATTTGTAAGTACTGATAATGCGAAAGTAGATGGAGAACAAATTAAAATATCTGCACCAGCATCAGGTGAAATCAAATCATTCGATGTAAAAAACAATGAAAAATTAAATAAAGGTGATAAAGTTGCAGAAATTGCAGCTAAAGGTGAAGATGGCCAATCACAAAACATGGACGTTAAAATGCCACAAGATGGTACAATCGTAAAAACAGATGGTATGGAAGGTTCAATGGCGCAAGCAGGGACTCCAATTGCTTATGCTTATAATTTAGATGATTCTTACATTACTGCAAATGTTGATGAAAAAGATATTGCAGATGTTGAAGAAGGCAAAGATGTAAATGTAAAACTTGACGGCGAAGACGCTGAACTTAAAGGTAAAGTAGAAGAAGTTGGTAAAGCTACAGCTTCAAGTTTCTCAATGATGCCTTCATCAAACACTGATGGTAATTATACAAAAGTATCTCAAGTTGTACCTGTGAAAATTTCACTCGATTCAAAACCATCTAAAAATGTTGTTCCAGGAATGAACGCTGAAGTTAAAATTCATAAAAATTAAGGGGGGTCTTTAAATGACAATGACCTTCATTATAATTTACGTAGTCATAGCGCTCATTTTAGTTGGGTTACTTAATGTTTTTCTAACTAAAAGAAAACATAATAAAGTAAATCAACAAGTGGAACAAACAAAGCATGAAAGTCATGTTTCTAATGAAATTTATCAATCTAAATTTAAAGTGAACGATACGGAAGATTCTCAGGAATCATCCAAGGAGTCAAAAGCAACGAACGAAGATGATCGTGAAAATAAAGATGAGAATGATGAATTAAACACATTTTCTACTGATACCAATGATACAGAAGTAGAACAACAAGATGATTCAGATCATGAAGCGATCAATCCTAATTCAGAAGAAGCTAAAGTAAATGAAAAATTAAAAGAAAAGCATAGTACATTTATGTTTGGTAAAGGTACGACCCAAGGCAAAGTATTAATTGCGATGATCTTTGGTATGTTTATAGCTATATTAAACCAAACTTTACTTAATGTAGCGTTACCGATGATAAACACAGATTTCAATATTTCAGCTAATACGGGTCAATGGCTAATGACAGGATTTATGCTAGTAAATGGTATCTTAATTCCAGTCAGCGCCTACTTATTTAATAAATATTCGTATCGTAAGCTATTCTTAGTTGCGATGACATTATTTACGATTGGTTCTTTAGTCTGTGGACTGTCTGAATCATTTACAATCATGATGGTAGGCCGTGTATTACAAGCTATTGGTGCCGGTATATTAATGCCGTTAGGTACAAATGTATTTATGACAATTTTCCCACCTGAAAGACGTGGGGCAGCGATGGGTACGCTTGGTATCGCTATGATTTTAGCACCAGCGATTGGTCCAACATTATCTGGTTATATTGTTGAAAATTATCATTGGAATGTTATGTTCTATGGTATGTTCATCATTGGTTTGGTATCTTTAGCCATTGCTTATATTTGGTTTAGAGTATATCAAGTAACAACAAATCCAAAAGCCGATGTACCAGGAATTATCTTTAGTACGATTGGTTTCGGCGCGTTACTTTACGGATTCAGTGAAGCAGGTAACAATAGTTGGAGTTCACCTATCGTAGTCATTTCCTTAATATTAGGTGTTATCTTTATTATTGCATTTGTCATCAGAGAACTTACAATGCGTGTGCCTATGTTAAGTATGGAAGTATTAAAATACTCAGGATTTACGTTAACAACAGTCATCAATATGATCGTTACAATGAGTTTATTTGGTGGTATGATTCTTTTACCACTTTACTTGCAAAACTTAAGAGGCTTTACCCCAATTCAATCAGGTCTGTTATTACTACCTGGTGCCTTGATTATGGGTGTTATGGGTCCAATTGCTGGTAAATTATTAGACACAATTGGTATCAAACCATTGGCATTAGTAGGTACTGCAATCATGACTTATGCTACTTGGGAATTAACGAAATTAAATATGAATACGACTTATGGTCATTTAATGCTTATTTATATTATTCGTTCTTTTGGTATGAGTTTTATTATGATGCCAATTATGACAGCTGGTATGAATGCATTACCACAGAGATTAATTGCACATGGTAATGCCTTATCAAATACATTAAGACAACTTGCAGGTTCAATTGGTACGGCGTTATTAGTGACAGTGATGTCTACACAAACAACGCAATATGCTGCAGGTTACGCACAAGATTTAGATAAAACGAACCCATTTATTAAAGATCGTTTACAAGAAATGGCGCAAGCGTTAGGCGGCGAACAAATGGCAACTTCACAAGTGCTAGAATTTGTTCAAAAACTAGCTTCTATCAATGGTGTCAATAGTGCATTCTTAATTGCAACAGCGCTAAGTGCACTTGCATTTATTTTAAGTTTATTCTTAAAAGGTAAAGATCACTATATGTCTAAAGAAAATTAAATCATATTTTTTGATTAACATAAAAGCCGCCTCCAACTTAAATGTTGGAAGCGGCTTTTTCTTTTACAGTATGTTTTTAAATAGATGACGATAAGCTTATTTACGCACTATACGATTTCTGAAAAACATGCTAATTAATACGAGCGCGATACTACATCCTAACAATGTAAAAGCATTATGAATTGCATCAGCTTCAGTTAAGATTTGGGTAGGTTTAACTGAAATATAATATTGATTCATTGAGTCTGAAATTCTAGAAGCAATATTTTTAATTAGATAAGAAAAACCAAATGTAATGACTAACATAATCGCGATGACAAACATATTTACTACTTTTAATACGGTTCTGTTAAATAGTAAAGTAAAGAAAGTTAAGACTAAACTTAAAATACAGGCGATAAAGAACACGTAAAATACTAGGATTAATCGATCGATACTCGTTTGTAAATTATCGATTGAGGCGACATTAATATTTAAGTTAGAAATATCATTTATAGTAGTTTGGAAATTAGTGAGTTTATGAAAATTGATTGTCTCTTGCGCGAAGACTAAATTAAAAATAGGTTCCTTAAACATGCTATAACCCGTTATGGCCATTAAAATAAGGACAATAATCTGGATAAGCATACTTACCCAAGACTTTTTCTTTTTTTCAAAACGCATCCCACGTTGCATGGGTTCACTTGTTAGGGTATGTTCAAAATCTTTAAATTGATGGTTCTGTTCTGCCATAGGATACTCCTTTCATTACTGTAGAATGCTACATCTAAATATTTTATGACTTTTGTTTCTATTTTGTTATAATATGCAATAACTGTGATAACTAGTTATTGATAGATTCGATTATTAGGGAACTCAAATTATATTATAACTGTATTTTTTTGTCATTGTATTAATTTTACCATACTATGAATTTTGATTAGTAAGTAAAATGAAACATTCTAAATACTTGGAGAATAAACTTAGATTGGATGGATTATAAATGAAATCAAGACTGACAACTAAATTTGTGAATAAGTACCTCTTACCTCATAGATCTATTATTTTTAGTTCAGATGAAGCTTTTGAGCAATTTTTAAATGATCGCGAGAAAATTAATGAAAAAAAACATAAACAACCTGAAACATTGAATGTTAAATCTGATTTAGATAAACAAATGCTAGGGGATATTCAAGTCTTTAGATTTCGTTTTAGACATAGCCACGAAAGAAAATTACTCTATATACACGGTGGTTATAATACATTGCAGCCATCTGCTTTTCATTGGAGATTTATGGATAAGCTTTCATTAAGTACATTAAGTGAAGTTGTCATGCCAATCTATCCAAAGACACCTGAGTTTCATATAGATGATACTTATAATGCTATATTTGAGATGTACAATAAATTGCTAACTGAAGTGGATAGTGATGCTATTGTCATTATGGGAGATGGCACTGGTGCTGCTTTAGCACTAAGTTTTGTGCAACAACTGAAGGAAAAACAACGCCCTTTACCAAGTAAATTATATTTGTTTTCACCGTTACTAGATGCCCAATTGGATAATGAAGGTATCACGGAATCACTAGATAAAAAAGATGTCATCGTTGATAAAGATGGCGTACAACGCATTTTAAACGTATGGTCTCATAATCTGCCATTAGACGATGCACGTGTGTCACCAATTTATGGAGAACTGACAGATTTGCCACCGATATATATGTTTGGCGGTGCATACGAAATTTACCTCCCAGACATGCAAAGATTTGCACATATTTTAGCAGATAAATCACAAGAAATACATTTTTATGAATATAAAAGAATGATTCATGCTTTCCCCTTATTACCTATAAGAGAGTCTCATAAAGTGGTTAAGCAAATCGTAGAAACGTTAAAAGATGAATGAACAGATAACTAAATATTTTAAAACAAGCTGAAACATGGATGTCAAAGCTTGTTTTTTTATAATCATTAATAAAATGCTATATGGCTAGAAATAGCGAATCTAAATGCATATATGGTTGTCATACAACGACCTGTGATTAGGTTGTGATTATAGTTTTATAGCTTTACGCTACATTAGGTTTGTTGCACATGTCATTAAAATGTTTGGTTTAATATCGTTGTGTGAACTGTGTCGATAATTAATTTTTGACCCATTAATGAATAATGATGTGCAAGTACTACATCATAGTCTTCGGTGGGTAGCGCAAGGCTTTTAAACTTAGCTGCAGATGATTCGAATGATTTGATGACTTGAGTGCTAAATTCCGTAAAATTAAGCTTGAAAGCTGCATCGTCAGAATCATTTTTTAATATTGAATCTATGGCATCAATCGCTTTCTTCTGACCTTGTAAATAACTGATATCTAAACCACGTTTAATTAATTTATTGTCTGGTCCGTTTAATACAAGTTGCTTACTTTGATTTAATTCGCTTAATTCATATTTAGTATCATCGAATAAATCATACAATTGTGATGCTACTGCTGAATGTATATGATTTGTCATAGTAATATCTAAACTCCTTTTCTTGAAATCCGAATACGATGGCCTAATTGTTTTGGCCATTCAATTAATTGTTGATTATCATAATAATTGATAATTGCTTGTGCAAATTGTTCTGGGAAAGGTGCAGTTTTATTAGTTGCACGATTAATACCTAACATGAGTGCTTCATTCGTAGCAACTTTTGAACCATGTTCATTTGTCATTATGGAAAAGAAATGGACGCTTTTTTCATTATAATCATATAAATAGATGGTAATGTGATAGCGTTCGTTTTTCTTTAATTCAGAAAGGTAGGCCGTGTGTTCTTCAACTGTAAATAGTGTATAGTTTAAGGCTTCACGCTCTTCCAAGGATAATCCGTGTTGATAATTGAATTGGTTAATGGCATCGCTAAAGACCATATTATAATGAGCATCATGCATGTGACCATTGTGATCAATCATATCTTCGTTCACTTGCTGAATCACTGTGAAAGGATTTTTCATGAATACAACTCCTCAAAGTTTGAAAATATATAATTAAAGTTTAACATGTTTTAAAGTATGCTTAACGAAATAAATCTAAAACATACACACATACTATTTCATGGTAAAATAAAGGAAACGATTTCGGGAGGGGAATAATGAGTATAACGATTAAATATCAAACTTCTGAACAACCTTTCGTTCAGGTAGCTCACTATAATGAAATACCAAAAGAAGCTACGCTGATTTGGTATGATTTTAATGACCCAACGGAAATTGAAAACGAAGTATTACAATCACAATTTAAATTTAATAAACTTGAAATTGAAGATACGATAAAAGGGACACCGAGAGCAAAATATAAGGCCTATGAAACATATCAATATCTCGTCTTTCATAGTATGGATACCCCTTTTAATAGGGATAAAGCGTTAAATTTGTTTATCAAAGATAATATTTTGATTACATACCATCACAAACCATTTTCAATATTAGAAGATGTAGAACAAATGATTAAACATCAATTTAATAAAGATTTAGATACGTCTGATGTGGCACTGTATATTTTAGATAAATTGGTAGATGATTATTTTAAACACATTTATGACATCGAAGATAAAGTGTTTGAATTCGAAGACCAAAATTTAAACAGTCAATCCATTAAAGGTATCATGGAAGATGTATTTAAAATTCGTGGTGACATTATTAAATTGAAACGCATTATATACCCTATGAACGAATTAATAGATAATATTAAAGAAAGTAAGCTATTACTTGTAGATAGTAAAAATCATATGTATATTCAACATATAGAGGATCATATTATTAAACAACAAAGTATTTTAAAAACTGCACAAGAAGTGACAACTGAAATAAGAGATAATTATTCGTCCTATACCTCATTTAAAATGAATAGTGTGATGCAAATACTGACCCTAGTATCTGTGATATTCTTACCATTAACGTTAATTACAGGTATATATGGCATGAACTTTATCAATATGCCTGAGTTAAAGTGGCATTATGGTTACTATATTGTATTAGGTATTATGTTGGCGATCAGTGCAGGATGTATTTATTATTTTAAAAAAGAAAAATGGTTTTAGTATGTAATTTAAGACATTATTTAATATATCAAAGCATTATAAAATGATTGAAAGTAGGAGCAAAAGATGAGCGATAATAAAAGAGAACAAAGAAAAAATGAACATGTAGAAATTGCGATGGCACAAGGAGATGCCACGATTTCTGATTTTGACGAAATACGATTTGTACATCATTCAATTCCTAGTGTCGATGTCGATGATATTGATTTAACAAGTCAGTTAAAAGACTTCACACTAGATCAACCTTTATATATCAATGCTATGACTGGTGGTAGTGAATGGACGAAGCAAATCAATGAAAAATTGGCTGTAATAGCACGTGAAACTGGTATCGCTATGGCAGTTGGTTCTACACATGCTGCATTAAGAAATAGTAAAATGGCATCATCTTTCAGTATTGTCAGAGATACGAATCCGAATGGTATTATTTTCAGTAATGTTGGTGCAGATGTCCCTGTAGATAAAGCGGTTGAATCTGTAAAATTACTCGATGCTCAAGCACTGCAGGTTCATGTGAACGCTCCACAAGAACTTGTAATGCCAGAAGGTAATAGAACGTTTTCTACTTGGATGGAAAACTTAGCACAAATCGTCTCACGCGTAGACGTGCCAGTGATTGTAAAAGAAGTAGGATTTGGTATGAGTAAGGAAACTATTAAGAGCCTCAATGAAATCGGTGTACGCTACGTCGATGTTAGCGGTAGAGGTGGCACAAATTTCGTGGATATTGAGAATGAAAGACGCACATACAAAGATATGGATTATTTAGGATTATGGGGACAAACAACAGTTGAATCACTGTTAGAAAGTGCTTCATATCAACAAGATATGGATATTTTAGCCAGTGGTGGTGTAAGAACACCTTTAGATGCAGTTAAATGTTTGGCATTGGGTGCAAGCGCAGTCGGGATGTCACGCCCATTTTTAAATCAAGTTGAAAACTATGGTATTACTGAAACACTTAATTATACTGAACAATTTACAGATCATATGAAGAAGATTATGACCATGCTTGATGTCAAAACAATAAAAGATTTAAAACAAACGCAAATGGTATTTAGTCCTAAATTACAGTCATGGATTGAACAAAGAGGTTTAGACATCAGATAATTTGAAAAGTTCAAAATAATAGAATAAAACGAAATTAAGCAAGCCACGGCAAAAATGCTCGGCTTGCTTAAATGTGTGATAAGAGATTGGAGTATAAATGACAAGTACTTATACAAACACTTAAATTACTTGCTACAAACTGTCGACAAAATCTTTGATTTTGTTGGCAGTTTTTTTACCCATAATTTTCACGGATACTGTCTTAGCATATAATCTTCAACAAGTACTATACTCACAATTTCGGCATAAATCACTATCAATGTAATAGTATATAAAATAAACATGATTGGTATTTATTGTATTAAATAAAGCAAATAATAAAAGCGCTCAATACAAAATAATTGTCATTTCTAAAAATATTTCAAAAAAGCTTAATAAGTGCTACTAAAATTTATTTGTAAGTTATCTATTTAAAGGCATTGATAAATATAGTCACTATTGGTACACCAAGTAGGTCAATTAAGAATGCGCCGACAATTGGTACTACGAGATATGCTTTAGGAGATGCGCCATATTTTTTAGTGATAACATCTAAGTTTGCCATAGCATTTGGAGTTGCACCTAAACCATGACCAATAAAACCGCCTACCATAACTGCAGCATCGTAATTCTTGCCTAAGCCACGG
This sequence comes from Staphylococcus sp. ZWU0021, assembly GCF_000798895.1. Classification (NCBI taxonomy): domain Bacteria; kingdom Bacillati; phylum Bacillota; class Bacilli; order Caryophanales; family Staphylococcaceae; genus Staphylococcus; species Staphylococcus sp. ZWU0021. The sequence goes on along the minus strand of NZ_JTLN01000030.1, from coordinate 151,749 downwards.
AATAATACGATGACCGAGAACAGAATAATAAATAAAACTTGAACTAGTACGATGATGATTAACGGTATTGCTAATTGATATATTTCAGTAAGTTGAATACTCATTAAAGCAATGGATAAGAATAGGCTAAGTGATACATCACTGATACGATCAATGATTTTCATATCAATTATTTTTAGATTATTGTATTCTGAGATATTTCTGATTATGACAGCGACAAACATTGCACCAACATAAATAGGGATATTGATACCTGTTAAATCGGTAAATGTGTTTCCTAAATAGGATCCAATGGCCATACAAATAGCTACAATTGTAAATTGTAGTAAAAATACGGTAGTAGGCGCCATTCGATTGTGTAAGTATTCGTTTCTATCACTTTCAGAATAATCTTGCGTAGTTTCTTCTGCTTGTTCAGGCTTTAAGTTATATTTATTAATTAAAAATTTCACTACAGGGCCACCAATTAACCCACCTGCGACAAGACCCAGTGTTGCTGCGGCTAATGCTGCCGTTAATGCTGAATCGACACCTATGCCTTGTAACGTTTGTCCATATGCAGCTGCATTGCCATGACCGCCTTCCATTGACATAGAACCCGCAGTTAAGCCAAGTAATGGCGAAATATTGAGTACTTTTGCTAACGAAACACTTATTAAATTCTGACAAATTGCTAATATGCCACAGAAGATAAAGTAAAATATAAGTATTTTACCACCCAATTTTAGTAGTTTAAGCGAAGCGCCTAAGCCAATCGTTGTGAAAAATGCGAGCATAAAGAAATTCTGTATAAATTCTGAATCTAATTTGATTGTTAACAAACTTGCTGACTTCAAAATTGCGACAACAATTGCAAATAATAGTCCTCCGATTACCGGCGCTGGTATACATAATCTTTTCAAAATATTTACATGATTGACGATGTATACACCAAGTAAGTATAAAATACTTGCAAGTGCTAAAGTGGTAATTGCATCTAACTCTAGCATTAATAGACCCCCTTTATTTCATTAACTTTATGTAATTATTTAAATATGATTTCATATTAAGTAAACGTTTACAAAAATATACAAGCATCATTATACATTCTTTAAAACTAGAATGATAGTTTGACCTATAATAAAACAATAGTTGCCAATTTAAACAACCTATATAGTAAAGGAGAAAAAACATTGATCAGTACCTTGCAATGTACAGTAGTGTGTTATATTTTTAGCGTAAACTACTGAAAAATTTAGATGATACAGAACGACAAGATATTATTAATGAATATGACACGCATTTTTATAGTGGATTACAAGAAGGAAAAACCGAAGAACAAATCGCTGATGAATTAGGTAATCCGAGACAATTAGCGAAAGAATTAAATGCAAATGCTGCGATAGTCAAGGCTGAAAAAAGTAATAAATTAGGGGATGTGGGTCATGCTACATTAGCTGTTATGGGTTTAAGTATATTAAACTTTTTCATTATAACGATTCCTTTTATCATATTATTAAGTGTGGTTATTTCATTAATCATTACGACGATATCTCTCATACTCTCACCGATAGGTATTATAATTAAAGGTGCTATAGAAGGGTTTGAAGCAGTTGTCTTATTAGATGTTTTTGTGACAGGCACGATGTTTGGTTTAGGACTCATACTATTCGTCATTACTTATCTTATTACAAAAGGATTTTATGTACTTTGTGTTAAATATCTAAAATGGAATATCCATGTAGTGAAAGGAAGTGCTACGAGATGAAAAAATCATTGATATGGATATTTGATATTGGTTTAGTCATAACAGTGATTTGTGCAGTAGGTGCAGTTCAACAATTTAAAATTGAACATAAAAAAGCAAATCAAATTACAACGAATTTTAATGAAACTTATAATAATAAAAGTATTAAAGGATTAGATTTAGATTTAAAACATAGTAATGTGAAAATAAAAGAAGGTAAAACGTTTAAGGTATTATCAAAAGGTTCTAATGAAAAAATCAAGATTCATGCAAAAGTTAAAAATGGCAACTTAATGGTAAGTGACCACAAAGGACAATCAAATGTGGATATTTCGTTTTTAGACATGCGATATAATGATATGACTATATATGTTCCTCAAGATTTAGAAAATTTAAAGGTACATTCAGATGATGGTAGTACAACTTTAAATGATATCAATGCGGATAAAGCACAGTTGAATACAGATGTAATGGATTTGACCATCAATGATAGTAAGTTCAATCAATTGGTTGCGTCTGGTGATACATCAGACATTAAACTGAACAAAACGCAATTTCAACACGGTGATTTCAAAACGGATACCGGTGATATTTTAATGAAAGATACACCAGCGGATAAACCTAAAAACAGTCAAATTGAGTATAGTAGTGATACTGGTAATTTAAATATTGAAGACAAACAATTTGAAAATAAAAAAGTCGGTAACGGCCATCATGTGATCATGATTAAGACAGATACGGGTGATGCGTTAATTAAATAAATAATATGCTTATTTTAAAGGGATAACGTCAATTCAATGACATTGTTCCTTTTTTGATTTACTATATATCGTATGAAAATACTAGGTTATAAGGAGTATATATATGGAACAGTCGTTACGAAGTGAAAAACAATATGGGGCGTTAGCCTTATTGCCGTTGCTGATATTCTTAATTTTATATATTGGCGTAGGGATTACTTTCACGATAATGGGTAAAGAGGATGCGTTCGATCAGTTACCGAGACATGTGGCAATCATGATAGGTATTGTGATTGCGTGGACTTGCTATGATAGGAAAACAGCATTCACAAAAAAAGTACAAATTTTTACTGAACATGCTGGTAATTCAGGCATAGTAAATTTAGGATTAATCTTACTACTCGCGGGTGCATTTTCTACTGTAACTTCAGAAATGGGTGGCAAGGCTGCGATGGTTAATATGGGTCTGTCTGTTATTCCACCAAGTTTACTCATCCCCGGCATATTTATCATGAGTGGTTTTGCGGCCTTAACATTAGGGACTTCAACTGGTGCACAGGCAGCATTCATTCCTGTTGGTGTTGCAGTCGCACAAGCTGCAGATTTAAGTGTTGCAGCGGCGGGTGCAGCGGTGATCGCAGGTGCATATTTTGGAGATAATTTATCTATTATATCTGATACGACGATCGCAGCAACAAATGGTGTCGGTGCGAAAATGAAAGATAAATTTAAGATGAATGTCTTAATTGCTTTACCGGCAGCTATTATTACAGCTATTTTTTATGCTGTTGTAGGAGGAACAGGTAAAGTAGAAGGAGATTTAAGTTTTAATTTTATCAATATTTTGCCTTATATTTTCGTCTTGATAGCAGCGATTGCTGGTCTTGATGTAATACTTGTATTAATTATTGGTATCGTTATGGCTGGCGTACTTGGCATGGTGCAAGGTCAAATGGGCGTATTTCAATTTACAAAAGCAATAGGTGATGGTATGGAAAGTATGTTCACTATTTTCCTCGTTGCTTTCTTAGTATCAGGTCTTGTGGCATTAATTCGTTACTACGGTGGTATAGATTGGATTATTACAGCTATGAAGACAAAAGCAAAAGGGCGCAAGAGTGCTGAGTATGTTATCAGTTTAATGTCTGGGGTGCTTTCAGCAGCTTTATCACACAATACATTGGCTATTATTATTTCTGCGCCAATTGCAAAAGAAATCGGTGACGAGTATAAAGTACCACCAAAACGTATGGCAAGTTTACTAGATATTTTCGCGTGTTGTGCATTAATGGTATTACCTCATGACTCAGGGATGTTAATGGTAGAACAATACGGTGATGTATCTTACTTAGAAGTTTTAAAATATTCATTTTATCCTGTGATTTTTGTAATTTGTACAATCATTACAATTCAATTTGGACTATTGGATCGAGATAAAAAGCAAAAATAGCATAAATATATCTGTCTCTCATTAGACACTTACTTTATGTTTTGGAAAAGAACTATATAAGTAAAGGACATTCAATATGCGTTTTAAAAACATATTCTGAATGTCCTTTATTTTTTTATATGCGCCAAGTATATTCTGGTTGTCGCATGTCTGATTTCTTCATTCGTGAAATATATGGGTTTCCTTTTACAGTGAATCTTAATGGCTTGTGTGTCCATTCCCCTTTGTTAGGTATGCCAATACGGCCACTTGCTTCAATTTCTTTAGGATACTTACGATTTTTTGTATCAATTTTTAGCCGACCTTCATTCAATTTGGATCCGTCTAAATGTCTAGGTATGTTAAACGCCTTAGTCCATTTACCTGGGCCATTAGTCAGTTCGAAACCGTTCTTTCCTCGATTAATAGCCATTAACTCTATACCTTCTTCGGGTTCTATTGCCCTAATTAATACCCCTTCAGGTTGGCCTTCCAATTGGGTAACGAAATTAATGAGTAGATGTGTATGCATGACATGGGCATAAATAGTGCCGCCTTGTTTATACAATGATTCAACTTTAGGTGTTCTCTTTCCGTTATAACCATGGGCAGCACGATCTTTTGTTCCTATATATGCCTCTGTTTCTACAATATAACCTGTAAAGGTTTGTAGTTCATCGTGGTAGATGATTCTTACGCCGAGTAAGTCTTTAGCAATTGTTACGGTATCGCGTTGTAAAAAATCCATTAGATGCCCTCCACTTTTAATTATATGAAATTAAATTTTTTTAGATGTTTTTAAAATATTTGTAAAATTGTGTTACTATGTACATGATTATTTGTTACACTAATTATTATAAGATTAATAGGAATTAGCATATGCTTTTGGTTAAAGTCTAGTATATGACAAAACTTATTGAAAACAAAATGAATATGAAATGAGGGGAAAGTATGGAACGAAGCATTGGATTTGGTCAGGCACTCAAATTATTTTGGAAAAACTATGTTAATTTCAAAGGCCGTTCACGTCGTAGCGAGTACTGGTTCATGGCATTATGGAACATCATCTTTATGATGCCAGCATTGATTTTGTATATCATCGGTTTAATAATGACTGTATCAGGCGCAGCATCAAGTTCTGAAGAATTGGTTGCTATAGGAGTTATATTATTATTCTTATCGATTTGTTACGCATTAATATACAGTTTGGCAACATTAATTCCAGGATGGGCACTTTTAATCAGAAGATTTCATGATACGGGAAGAACCATGCTCATGCCATTAATATATCTAGGTGTTATTGTTATAAGTTATCCGGTGCTATTTGTAGTGAATATTCAAGATCCTGAATATAATAATCCAGTATATATCATATTTTTTGCTATTATTTTCCTTGTCTATATAGCACTTGGCATCTACATGCTAGTGATTTGTTGTCTTGATAGTGAAAGAAAAACGAATAAATATGGTGCTAGTCATAAATATGGCAATCATATTAAATCATCTACTAACACATATGCAAATCAAGACGCACCTATACACGAAGACACAAATGTGAAACACGTGAATAGTGAAGAGAATGCTTTCAGTGAAGAAGTTAACACTAGTGATGAGAACGCTACTAAAAAAGACGATAATTTTAAATATTAAATGCCATAAATTATAAAGAGGGTTGTTTCATATAATTGAAACAGCCCTCTTTATAATTTAATTAATATAAGATAATTGTGGATATTCTTTACCAAGCAAATCATGCAAGGCTTTATAACGATCAAATAAAAGCGCATACTGTTTAACTTTTTTAGCTTCTGGTTGTTTACGATAATAAACAGGTTGCTTCATATGTTTGACAGTTTCTTTTAAGGTTGGATAAGCGCCACCAACATTTGCACCCAACATAGCTGCACCAAGCGCTGTAGCGTTACTTGAATCAATAACGACCACTTCTTTATTTAGCACATTAGCATAAATATCAACTAAAAGTTCACTTTTTATAGGAATACCACCGGCAGCATATACTGTTTCTACGGGAATGTGGTTGTTTTCAAATTGTTGCATAATCATTTTTGTTCCGAACGCTGTAGACTCTAAATAAGCTTTGTGTATCATTTCAAATGGTGTTTGCAGTGTTAAACCAAAGATACTACCTGTTAGCTTACTATCACTTAAGATACTACGGTTACCATTATGCCAATCGAGTACGGTTACATGCTGTTTATCTATTGATATATCAGCAGCCAGTTTCTCTAAGTATCCAAGGATAGAAAGGCCTTGTTTTTCAGCTTGGTCTACATAAGATTTTGGTGCGAGGCTGGCAGAATAATTAAATAAATCACCAACAGCAGCTTGTCCAGCTTCATATGCATAAAGACCTGGAATGATAGCATCTTTAACTGAACCAGTAATTGCAGGTATGGGTTCTTGTTTTGGATCGAGCATCAGATGGCATGTACTTGTACCGATAACAGGCGTGAATTCACCTTGTTCAATTGCGCCGACACCGAGTACACCGGAGTGCGCATCAATGATATACGGAGAAATTTGTACTTGTTCTGTAAGGCCCCATAGATTTTGATAATATGGGCTCAAACTACCAGCGCTTTCACCGATATTGACTACGGGTGCTTCGCATTTTGTTTTAACAATTTCTGGTAATTCCTGATCGATAGCTTCAAAAAAGGAATAATTGAAGCCATCTGTTTCGTTATAAAAGCCTTTAAATCCAATGCCACAATTAGAGCGAATATTTTTATCAGTTAATAAACTGACTAAATAATCTCCAGCTTCCATGATATAGGCACTACGTTCTAAAACTTCTGGTGCTTTGTTTTTAACTTCTAATATTTTAGGAATCATCCATTCACTGTTTACGTTATGACCATAAAAATTTAACCAGGATGGGTTTACCTTATCACTTACTTGTTTCATGTAGGTTGCTTCATCTTGAGCGCCATGATGCTTCCACAGTTTCACATAAGCATGCGGTTGATCTTCTAAATCTGGATGTAAATGTAAAGGTTTGAAGTCATCATCTAAGAACACGATGGTACAACTGGTGAAATCTATACCAATGCCAATGATGGACTTAGGATCAACTTGACTATCTTTTAAGACGTACTGAACGCCTTCCTCCAATATAGAAGTGTAGTCTGCTGCATGTTGTAAAAAATAATTGTGCGGTAATTCGGTACCATTTAATGATTCTGAAATGGTGCCATGTGGATATTCTTTTATATATGTAGAAATAATTTCACCATTTGTTGTATCTACTAAAAATACGCGCCCTGAAGCGGTACCATAGTCGATGCCGATACTATATGTCATGATTGCATTGCCCCCTAATCAGTTTGTGGAATAAGCCTAGAGACTTCATTTATCTTTATGATAGTGCTTACATATTATAATGTAAAGTTAAGATCATTGTGATATTGGATTATTGAGAAATACAGTCTTATTAATATAAATATGTGTGATTTATTTAAAAATGTATATTTCAAAAGACAAATGGTATCATCAGAGTAGAGGATTTATATAAGAAGGGTGGCGAAATCGTATGTCATTAATAATTGACCATGTAACAAAAAAGTATAAAAATTTTACTGCTGTAAACGATATGTCACTTTCCTTAGAAAAAGGAAAGATGCTAGGATTTTTAGGAAGAAATGGCGCTGGGAAAACAACCACATTTAGAATGATATTAGGATTGACACCCATTACAAAGGGAAGCATCACATATAATGATAAAGTAATCGATCGCTCGTTATATAATCGTATTGGTTATTTACCAGAAGAACGTGGCTTACATCCTAAGATGAAAGTAGAAGACGAATTACGTTATTTAGCTACATTAAAAGGCATGGCATCTAAAGATATTACAAAAGCAATTGATTACTGGTTAAAACGATTTGATATTACAGAAAATAGAGAAAAGAAAATCGAATCACTTTCTAAAGGGAATCAACAGAAAATTCAATTACTAGCAAGTATGCTACATGATCCTGAGTTGCTTATTCTTGATGAACCATTTAGTGGTTTGGATCCAGTGAATGTTGAATTGCTAAAGTCGGCGGTTCAAGACTTAAACAATGCAGGTACGACAATTATATATAGCTCTCATAGAATGGAACATGTTGAGGAACTATGCGATAACGTATGTATTTTAAATAAGGGAGAGCTTGTTGTATCGGGTCCAATTGATGAAGTGAAAACGAATCATGGCAACAAACGTGTAGTCATTGAAACAGATCACGAAATGCCAGAAATTGATAAAGTAGATGGCGTCCTAGAGGTAGACAGAAATAAGAGAGAGATTAAAGTAATGATAGAGACAGAATCCGTCGCAGAACAAATTTATGACATAGTGAAACAATATGGCTTTGTGAAACGATTCCAGGTAGTAGAACCTTCACTAAATGAAATATTTATAGACAAAGTAGGTGACGTTAATGGATAAATTTTTAGCAACATTTTCACTGACGTACAAGAACAAAGTCAAGACGAAATCATTTATGATTTTTACTGGATTGGTTATTGTCTTAATGCTCTTAGCATCTAATATGAATAAGATTATTGATTTGTTTGATGATGGTCCTGATAAAGTCGGTGTTGTTTCATCTGACAATGAAATTTATAAAGTAATAAAAAGTCAAGGTGATCAACTGGACGAGGGGGCTACATTTAAAAAAGTTTCAGAGAAGCAAGCTAAAACGCAAGTTCAAAACGAAAAATTAGATAAAGCATACATTATCAAAATGACAGATGATAATAAACTTTCTGGAAAAATTTTAAGTAAAGATACAGTTTCAGAACAACAAAAACAAAAATTAAAAGCTTCTTTATCAACAATTCAAACACAACTCGTCGCAGCGAACTTGAATTTGTCCCAAGGGGAACTGAAACAATTGCAATCACAAAGTAAAGTTACGTCAGAAGTCATTGCTGATAAAGCAAGCAATTCAAATTTAAGTGAAGCGCAAAAAGGCTTTAACACAATAATGGTATACGCAGGACTGATGTTGATATTCTTTATTGTCTTTAATTATGCAAGTCAAGTAGCGATGGAAATTGCTACAGAAAAAACGTCACGCGTTATCGAAATGATTATTACGAGTGTGAGTCCAGTCACACATATTTTAGCTAAGATTTCCGGTGTGATTGCTGTGGCATTTACACAGATTATCATATTTGTAGCGGCAGGCTTAATATGTTTCTTCGTATTTGATATAAGTGATATGTTGAAAGGATTTAAAATTGAACCAAACGAGTTAACGATGCAAATATCTATTGTAGGTATCGTTTCACTAATTATTGGTATCCTTTCATATATTATATTAGCAGCTATTTTGGGATCCATTACGGCACGTATTGAAGATATCAACCAAGCGTTGATGCCGATGACACTATTCAGTATGATTGCATTTTATATCTCGTTATTCAGTGTGATGAATCCAGATACAATGCTTACAAAAATCACTAGTTTTATCCCGCTATTGTCTCCGTTCGTAATGTTTGTACGTTCAGCGTCACCTGATGTTGCAGTTTGGGAGATTGTTGTGAGTGTTATTTTATCCATTATTACCATTTTTATTTTATTATGGATTGCTGTAAGAAGTTACAAAAATACGATTTTGAGTTTTGATAAAGGCTTTATGAATGCAATGAAACGTATTTTTAAAAGAAGTTAAACGCATGAATACCTAATAGAGTGAGATAGAAAATTATTTTTTCTAAGCAAATGGCGTTGCGTGATCTCTAGATAACATGACTAGATTGTGAAATGGGCTGAGGCATGATAGACGTCTTAGCTCGTTTTTTTGTTATTAATTCATATAATTATTGATTGGAAGATGATGAATTTGTTGGGAATTAGGTAAAAATAGAAAAATGTATAACAATTTTCTATATAGTTTGATAGAATTTATGATTAGTATAGATAAATATTTGAATAAATTGTTACAATATAAGTGAGTAATATGAAGATATAAAAAATGATTGAATGTATTCAAATGTTACATAATTATTTTTAATTAAACATCTAAGCATATTTTATGATTGAGGGACCATAAATATATGTTTTAGAGATCATTTGTGTGCACCAATTCAGTGTTTTAATGATGAAATTATGATTATCTTATATTCGTAAACGAAATCTATATTAGATAATTGCCTTCATACTTGTTCAAAACCCCTTGAATCAAGTATAACGAAGGCGACATTTATGATTGAATTTTATTCATGGAAAAACCTATTATTAAAGTGTAGGTTTGAAAGGGAGTCATTAATGATGTTTGCAAAAGTAGAAAGTCAAAGCAATGGTATCGATTTGATTAAAATTGATAATGAAGAAACAAAAATTGTTTTTACAAATTATGGTGCGAGAATTGTATCGTGGAAATACGACGATAATAATATTGTACTGGGTAATGTCGTTGAAGCAGATGAGTTTTATGAATCGAATCCTTATAATTTTGGTGCAACCGTAGGTCGATATGGCGGAAGAATTGCAAATGCAACATTTGAGTTAGATAGTAAAAAATATGAGTTAGATGCCAATAATGGTGTACATAATATTCATGGTGGACCCAATGGTATAGACAAACGTTTCTTTGATTATAAAATTGAAGAACAAGTCGGACAAGTGAAGGTTATTTTTACTACTACAATTCAAAGTGCAGATGATCACTTTCCAGGTGATATTGATTTAGAAGTGATTCACACTTATAATGTCGACCATAAGTGGACGATAGAATATAAAGCGAAATCAACTGAAAAAACATTGTTTAATCCGATGAATCATGTATATTTTAACTTGAACAGAGACAACAATGTGATTGATAATCACAGCATTTCAAGTTCAAAATTGGATATGTATTTATTAGGGGAAGACAATATCGTGAAAAGTATGGAACCTTTAAGTTTGGTAAATACCTTCCAAGAACAAAATATCCAGTTCAAAGATATTTTTGATAGTGAAGACGCAATTGTTAAAGAACAAATGCAACGCTTTGGTGGTATTGATCATCCATTTGATATTGGTGGTAATGAAATGACTGTGGAAAATAAACATTTTATATTAAAAGTAAACACAGATATGCCAAACATTGTCATTTACACATTTAATGATACAACTGGTTGGAATAGTGATTTTAATATTTATAAAGCGCACTCAGGTTTTACACTAGAAACGCAATGTATTCCAAACGATATTAATTTATTAGGCGATCAAGCACCATCCATTTTAGAAGCTAATGAGCCTTTTTACTCTAAAACGTCATATAAAATTTCTGAAAAGCAACTATAAAAATGAACGAGTCAATACTTATGACACCATTTGGGAGAGTGGTTAATCATTAAGTATAGACTATATGAAAGGCGGGTATCTTAAATGAGATACCCGCCTTTCATTTCATTTTAATTTAATTACAGCAAACGCTATTATTTTTGAGCACGTTTTAAGAAGCGTTCAAATTTGCTAATCCTGTCGCTTGTTAAATATGGATTTTTTAAAACATAGGTTAAGCGATTAATATTTTTATTATCATTGTAATAGATGTCATTGAGCTCATACACAGAAAGACGTGTTGATGCATCCGCAGATTTGATAAGTTTTAAATGATCGGAGTCGTGTACGTAGCCTTCTTGTAACACACGAAAATAGAAGCCAGTTTTACAAGAAGATGACATTCTCTTAATCAAATCAGGGATTTTATACTTTTCTTGTATTTTCCAACAAGGTTCTCTGATTTCTGAAACTTCTAAAATAGCTTCACCAAGCTGGAATTGATCACCAAAATAGACATGCGCTTCATCTAAATCAGTTGCTGTTAAATTTTCACCAAACATCGCATAGGGTGGTAACGCTGGTAGGTCATGTTTCCAAAGTTCATAATTTTTCTTACTGTACAGGCAAACGGCTTTATTTGGCCCGCCATGTCCTTTATATTCTTGTTCATCTTCAGCAAATCCAGTATGTGTAAGCCACATTTTTCCTGAATATTTTTCTTTATTTAATGCAGAACGCATAGGTCTTTTGGTACTATATGGTAAATCTTGTATTTTGCCAGTAGAAATGGCTTCTAATTTATAAATCATATTTTTGTACCTCCAACAATAGATTGATTATTATTTTAAAACAATGTGTTAATTATGCAAGTATATGTATAAATTTATTTTGAAAATCAGTTTTCTGTCTAGGTATTTTAATAAATCTCATGTACAATAAAGATAAAAGTACAGTATAAAAGGGGAAGCATGATGGATAAGAAACAGTTAAAAATGAGTACATTTAATGATGCATTAGACCAGATTAAAGATGGTATGATTGTTGGTATTGGCTCTGGATCAACGATTGAATTGCTTGTCCCAAAAATAGCAGAGAAACTGGAACAAGAACAAATAAAAATCACAGGTGTCTGTACCTCTAATAAAACGGCATTTATAGCCAAAGAGTTAGGTATCCATATCATTGATGTGAATGATGTGGATCATATCGATATTGCAATAGATGGCGCAGATGAAATTGATAACGACTTAAACTTAATTAAAGGCGGTGGAGGCGCGCTATTTAGAGAAAAAGTAATAGATGCCATGGCCGAAAGATTTGTTGTCTTAGCTGACGATAGTAAATGTGTAGACTATCTTGGACAAACGTTTAAGTTGCCTGTTGAAGTGGACAAATTTAATTGGTTACTTGTAGCTAAACGAATTAAAGCATATGATGAATTAAAAGTAACACGTAGAATGGTTGATGATGTGCCATTTATTACAGATAACGGTAATTATATCTTAGATGTTGTATTAAATGAAGGTATCAACGCAGCAGGTATGCATGAATTTTTGATTCACCTTATCGGTGTACTAGAAACAGGTTATTTTTTAAATGTTGCAGACCAAGCCATTATTGGTACAACGAATGGAGTAAAGATTAAAAATAAAGCATCATTGATAGATTAAAAAAGACATTGTGCTTATTCATTCGAGCACAATGTCTTTTTGTATCGTTTGAAAATATCATATCGCTACATGCTACAGTAATTAAACAAAAAACAAATACTAAAGCTATCAGTCATGAAACATAGCTTAGCATTGGTTTTTAAAATTCATAAAATCAGTTGAATCATTTTATATTGAGTATGATTAGCTACGGTGTCCACGTTTACTTTTCAAATCAAAAGGTGAGCGTTCGTAATCAGCATTAGATGAATCAGCTGTATCTAAAGGTTGATTATCTTGTTGCGTTACATCGTCACTTTCTGAACTCAAATGTCTTGAAGATTCATCACTTTCTTCATCGATTGTTGTACGTGCATCAGATACGACAGATGACTGTCGATTTGAAGTATAGCGAGAATTTACTTTCACTTCATCTTGGTCTGATTCTGGATGTGCCTTCTCAGTAGATGCTTCTACTGCACTATTCGCACGTGAATCTGAGTGTTTAGCGTCCACTTTCGTTGAATCATTTGATGAGGGACTTGGTGTATTCTCTGAGATTATATTCGCTCGACTGTCGTCCTCATGTGCAGTATCTTCTGTCGAATTGTATTGATTATCTTGGTCTGATGCATTTGATTCGTGATGACGATCAGTTGGATCTTCCTTATCTTGAACTTCTGAAGATGTCTCAGCTGTAGCGGCATTTACATTCGCTGAATGATGCGTTTCGTCGGTTTCTGACACGTTATATTCATCACCAACATCAGTAAGATCTTCATCGGTGTCATTAACGTGATCAAGATAATTATTTTCCTCTACTTCGTCTAAATTACGTTTTGTAAAGAAATAAAGGATTGTACGAATAATTAAACTAATTAAAATATAAAGTATAGCAACGGCTGCAGTTGATAAGGCGATGACTTTCATAGCAAATACTTCGCCTAATTCTTCATTAAATAAGAATACAAGTCCAAATGACATTGCGAAATGGAATAAAGTTGCAATGTATATTGTACGGCCTTTCGTTACACGTATTAATTCCCCAATAATCATTGAAAAAGCAAATGAATATAGGAAACTATATATTGCAAAGTCAAAACTAAAGGCGATGTTTACATTCCATATTGCATACATAAAACCAACAATAATAGACGCGAAGAACGTGTTCATCTTAGTTTCAACAATATGTTGTAGATAAGAACGGAAACCGAGTTCTACTAAAAAAGCCATGACAATTTGTCCTATAATAATAGATGAAATTGAAACAGATAAATCTTTTGTTTGTAAAAGAACAAAACTATCAGAAAAAATATTAAAGCATACCATAGCTATAATAAAAATAATTAATGGTAAAATAAGCGCTAAAATTGCACGCTCAATCACTTTTAAGCTAATAGTCAATTTTAAACTAGCTAATTGAGTACCTCTGTGTGAAAATATAGCAATACAGATAAAAGCTGCTATGAATGGTGCAAGTGTACTCATATCAAAGACGAAATCTTTAAATGGAACGGAACTCTGTAAATCTTTAAGTATAATAGGTAATGCATAAGCAACAATAAAGAAGATAAAAATCATCATTGCCCATTGAAAACCTGGTATACGTTTTGTATTCATTTATGTAACCTCCAATAGGGTTCAAAAAAATCATTTGTACCTAATTATACATATTTATGAGATAGAAATAAATTAAATTCCCGATTTATCATTGAAATGTAATAGTTTGAGTTAATCTAACATGAAATTGAAATATTTATTACGAATTTTTAAATTTATAATGATGCGAATTGGGTAAATATTATTATAAATTGAATTGAGGAAAATGTAAGCGTATACTTTTAAATGACCGTAAGTATTTAAAGGAGGAGAATTATGTATAAATTAGCACAACGTGATCTTTGGACTGGAAGAATTGATAGTGAAACAGATGAATCACAATTTAGGCACTTTCAAACTATAAATTTTCGCAATATTGAAGATGATGACAATGAATCACGTCATGGTGTAGGTATACTAGGGTACGCGGTAGATAAAGGTGTTGAATTGAATAAAGGGCGTATTGGTGCAAAAGAAGGCCCGAATGCAATTAAAAAAACGTTTGCCAATTTACCAGTTATTAGACAATGTAATGTATATGACTATGGCAACGTTGAACACAATCATGATAGATTAGAAGAAACGCAACAAGAATTTGCGCATTACGTTGCCAAATCTATAAAAAAACATAATCAAACATTCTTACTTGGTGGTGGTCACGATATTGCATATGCACAATATCTAGGCACGAGAGAGGCATATCCTGACGCTTCTATTGGTGTCATTAATATTGATGCACACTTTGATACACGAGAAGAATCAGGTTCAACATCTGGCACGAGTTTTAGACAAATACTAGAAGAAGATGAAAACACAGATTATCTTGTATTAGGTATACAACAGGGTGGCAATACTCGAGCACTTTTTGACTATGCAGAAACTAAAGGCATCGGTTATGTTTATTCAGAAGAATTGCTTCACCAAATTTCTCCTCCAATCAAAGATAAGGTGGAACGTTTTGTACATGATCATGATGTCATCATGTTTACAATATGTATGGATGTTATTGACAGCGCGTTTGCACCAGGTGTGAGTGCTAATGGTGTGCTTGGATTATCACCACACATCGTACTTGAATTAGCTAAACGCATCATTCCGAATGAAAAAGTCCCAACAATTAGCATTGCTGAAACAAATCCTAAGTATGATGTAGATAACAGAACTGCAAAATTATCAGCTAATTTCTTATATCATTTTATTCTTTAAAATTCCAATAGTTAACACATTGTTCGATGAAAGAAAGCACACGTGATGAGTGCTTTCTTTTTTTTAGGTAGTTAATATATATAGAACGACCTAACTTAGGTTGAATATCTAAGACATCTAAATCCTTAGCATTAAATGATTGATAATAAACTCTAGGTATCACAGCATATCCCAAACCTCTATGCACAAAGTTCGTGGCAGCTTCAAATCGATCCGCTTCAATAATGATATTAGGATGCAAGTTCATACGGTTAAAGTAGTCATCTAGATGTTTACGAACTTGGGATCCTTTGGTTGGCAATATTAATGGCAAGGATGCAATAGAAGTAGTATGTGAATGTGGAAAAGCATTTTTAGGAGTGATCAACACATAGGACTCCTCATAGAGCGGTATAGATTCAATATCATCATGCTTCATTTGTTCGTTAGTGAAAGCAACATGATTCTCAAAGTTAACGAGCAATTCAAAAATTTTATTTTGATCATGAATTTCAGATACAAGGTAAGTTTGATCTGGAAATTGTTTAGCATGTGTCGATAATACTTGAGAAAGCCATTGGTTTGTCGATTCTAAAATAGATATTTTAATTTTAGGTACATGTCCCATATTGAGATCGTACATTTTTTCGATAGTTTGATGATATTGATGTATCAGTTGTCGTGCGTAATTGTAAAAATGAATGCCTTTTTCAGTAATTTTAATATCTTTAGTCGTACGCATAAATAGATCATAACCTAGATCAGCTTCCATTTTTTTAATTGTTGTCGTCAGAGAAGGTTGACTAATATGTAAAAAGTTAGCGGCTTTAGTAAAGCTATTATATTTAACAACAGCAACAAAGTATTCTAATTGTATGATTTTCATAAGGAAAGCTCCTTTAATTAGTTATTTATAGTTTAAAGCTATCAATAATTAGTTTATTTATATTGGTAGTCTATATAATAACACATTATACTGGTTCATATAGAGAAAGGTGTGCTTTTGTGTAAGTATCGTGCTTACATTGCTTATTACCATACCATTTGTACTATGGTTTTTTTAGTTATTGTTAAACAAAGGATATGTTTATTAAAAACAAGGAGTGATTTTTCATGAGAAAAATAGAAGCAAAAAGAGGGTTAGACATTGAATGTAAAGGTTGGGAACAAGAAGCGGTACTGAGAATGTTATATAACAACCTTGACCCGGAAGTAGCTGAACGCCCTGAAGACTTAGTTGTTTATGGAGGTATAGGTAAAGCTGCACGTAATTGGGAAGCATTTGAAGCCATTGAAGATACATTACGTTCATTAGAAGCAGATGAAACAATGTTAGTGCAGTCTGGTAAACCCGTTGCTGTATTTAAAACACATGAAGAAGCGCCACGTGTATTAATATCTAATTCAGTATTAGTTCCAGAATGGGCAAATTGGGATCATTTCAATGAATTAGATAAAAAAGGTTTAATGATGTATGGTCAAATGACAGCTGGTAGTTGGATCTATATTGGTTCACAAGGTATTGTTCAAGGTACTTATGAAACATTTGGAGAACTTGCGAATCAACATTTTAATGGCAAATTAAATGGCACGGTCACTTTGACAGCTGGTCTAGGCGGTATGGGTGGTGCGCAACCACTAGCCGTTACAATGAACGGTGGCGTTGTTATCGGCGTAGACGTCGATGAAACACGCATAGATAAACGTATTGAGACGCGTTATTGTGACGTTAAAACACACGACTTAGACGAAGCGTTACGTTTAGCTGATGAAGCTCGTGAAAAGGGTGAACCATTATCAATTGGTTTAGTCGGTAATGCGGTTGACACACATAAAGCAATCTTAGATAAAGGTTTTAAAATTGATATTGTGACAGACCAAACAAGTGCACATGATCCGCTAAATGGTTATGTACCTCAAGGGTATTCATTAGAAGAAGCGAAAGCAATACGCCAAAAAGATCCGAAACAATATGTTAAAGAAGCACAAACTTCTATGAGAAAACATGTAGAACTCATGCTTGAATTTCAAAAAAATGGTGCTGTTGCATTTGATTATGGTAATAATATCAGACAGGTTGCATTTAATGATGGATTAGAAAATGCATTTGATTTCCCTGGATTTGTGCCTGCTTATATTCGTCCATTGTTCTGTGAAGGTAAAGGCCCATTCCGTTTTGCAGCATTAAGTGGAAATCCGAAAGATATTGAGCGTGCAGATGAAGAAATGAGAAAGATTTTCCCAGATAATGAAAAATTAATTCGTTGGTTAGATTTAGCGCAAGAAAAAATCGCCTTCCAAGGTTTACCGTCACGTATTGCGTGGTTAGGTTATGAAGAGCGTGCGAAAATGGGCTTAGCATTGAATAAATTAGTAAGAGATGGTGAAATTTCTGCACCAATTGTCATTGGTCGTGATCATCTTGATTCTGGTTCTGTCGCTAGTCCAAACCGTGAAACTGAAGGTATGAAAGATGGTTCTGATGCTGTTGGCGATTGGGCAATCTTAAACGCATTAATTAATACAGCAGCAGGCGGTTCATGGATTTCATTCCACCATGGCGGCGGCGTTGGTATGGGTTACTCTTTACATGCAGGTATGGTTGTTGTAGCAGATGGATCAGAACGTGCTGATAGAAGATTAGGACGTGTATTAACGACAGATCCGGGTATGGGTGTTGTGAGACATGCGGATGCTGGATATGAATCTGCGATTAAAGTTGCAAAAGAAAAAGGTATCAAAATCCCAATGATTACAGGTAAAGGAGACAAATAATGAACGATTTAATTATTCAAAACATTAAAGAACTAATTTTACCAAAATCTACTGAACGTCCATTAAAAGGAAAAGAGTTAGACGAACTTAACATTATTGAAAATGGAACGGTTGTCGTTAAAAACGGCAAAATTGTCTACGCAGGAGAGCACTCAGATGCCTATGAAGCAACTGAAACAATTGATGCAACAGATAAAGTGGTTTCACCAGCTTTGGTTGAAGCACATACACATCTTGTTCATGGTGGTTCACGTGAACATGAAATGTCACTTAAAAGACAAGGTGTTTCTTATTTAGAAATTCTTGAACAAGGTGGCGGCATTTTATCTACAGTTGAAGCTACACGTAAAGCTACTGAAGAAGCATTATTTAAAAAGGCAGAAAAGAATTTGTTGACGATGATGGAACATGGCGTTTTAGCTGTTGAGAGTAAAAGTGGCTATGGTCTAGATAAAGAAAATGAACTAAAACAATTACGTGTATCTAATCGTTTGGCTGAAAAATATAACTTAGACATGAAACACACATTCCTTGGTCCGCATGCCGTACCTAAAGATGCTGAGTCTAATCAAGCTTTTCTTCAAGAGATGATTGATTTATTACCAGAAGTTAAGCCGTATGCTGATTTTGCAGATATATTCTGTGAAACTGGTGTGTTTACGGTTGAAGAATCGAAAAAATATATGGAAGCGGCAAAAGCATTAGGTTTTGATGTGAAAATCCATGCAGATGAAATTGATCCATTGGGGGGGTTAGAGTTAGCTATCGACGAAAATGCAATCTCTGCAGATCATCTTGTAGCATCAAGTACAGAAGGTAAAGAAAAACTAAAAAATAGTGACACTGTCGCGGTGTTATTGCCTGGTACGACTTTCTATTTAGGCAAGGAATCTTATGCAGATGCGCGAGGTATGTTAGACAATGATGGCGCAATCGCGATTGCGACAGATTTTAACCCAGGTAGTTGTGTCACAAACAACTTACAACTTGTGATGTCGATTGCTGCCTTGAAATTGAAATTATCTCCAAATGAAATTTGGAACGCAGTGACTGTTAATGCGGCTAAAGCCATTGACATTGATGCTGGTACCATTAATCAAGGAGATAAAGCTAATATTGTTATTTGGGATGCGCCTAACCATGAATATATTCCATATCACTATGGTATTAACCACGCTGAAAAAGTCATTAAAGATGGTAAAGTGTTGATTGATAATCGTATCAAATTAGAACAATAATTTGAATAGTTAAAGCTGAGTCAAATTGACTTGGCTTTTTTTGTATTATTTTAGGCAGAGTTGATTAAATATTTCGACAATTATGATACCATATGGTTAAAGCAATTTGGAGGTGACAATGAATGTGCGTCACATAAGTTATTTTAATCAGTGGCACGGGGCATTAGTCACCAATATGCTTGCAGGTGTTTTGTTGGCACTCGCGTTACTACCCGGTGCAATTGCTTTTTCCTTTATTGCAGGTGTAAGTCCAACCATAGGTATGCTAAGTACTGGACTTATGATGTTAGTTATAAGTTTGACCGGCAATCGAACATTAATGGTGTCAGCACCAAGTAGTGGTGTTTCTTTAGTTGTCGCACCGCTTATGTCTAGCCACGGTATGCCCGCTGTAATATTGGCTACGTTAATTATGGGAATAATACAAATTTTGATGGGTATTTGCCGAATCAATAAATTATTAGATTATATTCCCACAGGTGTTGTTATAGGTTTTATGAATGCATTAGGTGTATTGTTATTTACATCGCAACTAAAAAATATACTAAATATTTCAAATGCGACCTATGTCATAGCGGTGGCATCTTTTTTAATTATTTGGTTAGCACAAAGATATATCAGATTTATGCCGGCACCATTGATTGCGATTATTATTTTAACGATATGTGCATGGTGGCTTAAACCAGATATTGTCTATGTACACCATTTAGCATCATTGCATATTCATGTACCGATGCTGTCATTTCCAGATGCAATTTATGATATGCATATCGTTGGTATTTCAAGCATGTATGGAGTGACAATGGCAATTGTTGCTGTTGTACAAACGACATTAACAGCGCGGATGATGGATGCAGTTACTGCCACTAAAAGTGATAAAAATAAAGAAACGATAGGGCAAGGTGTTGCCAATACAATTGTCGCTTTATTTGGTGGCTATGGTGGTAGCGCACTTGTGGGTCAATCGCGATTTAATGCAACGATGGGAGCTACATCGAGGGTATCAACATTGATCACGGGTGCTTTTTTACTCATTAGCTTATTCGTTTTTGGAGATATTATCGGTCAAATACCAATGGCAGTGCTAGCAACTGTATTAATAACGATTTCCCTTAATACATTTGATAGGAGAACGATTTCATTTATTAAGGTATCTCCAATAAAGCATGGGGCGATCGTTGTACTTACAATGTTGATTATTTTAAGTACGAATAACCTAGCGGCCGGGGTTGTGCTTGTTAGTTTACTATACTATTTGATTCAAGGGTTTAATAAAAGGAAAGGACGTGACATATAATGCCACAATACGAAGACTACATAAATTGGAGAAGAACATTTCATCAATATCCAGAGCTATCAGATGCAGAATATGAAACAACAAAACGTATCAAACGCATCTTAGCATCATATGATATTAAAGTTTTAGATTTACCATTAGAAACAGGACTAGTTGCAGAGGTTGGACAAGGTGATCAATTCGTTGCAGTTAGAACAGATATTGATGCACTACCAATAGATGAGCAAGTGAAACATGAATTCACTTCGACCAATGAAGGTGCGATGCATGCATGTGGACATGATATTCACATGGCTAGTGTGCTAGGGGTCGCAGTGAGATTAAAAGAAATAGAAAATCAACTCAACGGACGCGTGCGCATTATTTTTCAAGCTGCAGAAGAATTGGGCTATGGCGCAGTGAAAGTTGCTAATACAGGTGCAATTGACGGTGCGAAAGCCGTGTTAGGTTATCATAATTATCCAACGTTAGATATTGGAGAATTTGCGGTTAAATCGGGGGTTATCACATCTTCTGTAGACCGTTTCGAATTTAAAATTAATGGTAAAGGTGCGCATGCTGCTAAACCAGAACAAGGTAACGACCCAATGATTGTATTGGGACAGTTGATTAATAGTGTTCAGTCTATTGTGAGTAGAAATTTATCAGCATTTGATAATGCAGTTGTTACAATTGGAGAAGTATCATGTGGGAATACATGGAATGTTATTGCAGACGAAGCCTATGTGCAAGGTACTGTGAGAAGTTTTGATGAAGATAAACGTGTACTGATTGAAGAAAGATTAAGAGCCATTGGAAGCGGACTTGCTGAAGTATTTGGCGTAGACATTGAAACGTCTTATCACCGCTTGCCTGGTGCTGTGGTTAATGATGAGCAATTAACAAATGATGCAATAGCAATTGCCAAAGAAGTTGGATACAATGTCAGTGTTATGGATAAACCGTTGACGATTGGCGAAGATTTTTCTGGTTTTTCTAATAAGTATCCAAGTGTATTTGTCTTTATTGGTTCTAATAGTGAATATGATTTGCACCATCCAAAATATGACCCAGATGAACGTATTTTAGAAAAAGTACCTGACTATTTTGTTACTTTTGTACAAAAATTATTGAATGAAAATTAAGGCAATATACTTAAATTATGTATTAGACAATAGAAATGTTGGGTATTTAATAACTAGTTCATAATTTAAGGAGTGTTCATAATGGCAGGTCAAGATCCAAGAACTAAATTTTCAAATAAAGATTTTCCAAAACAAGAACAACCAGTTCCAGGTTTACAAAGTAAGTTAGATCCAAAGCCTGATTGCGGTGAAACATCCTATACTGGTTATGGTCGTTTAAATGATTATAAAATGTTAGTTACTGGTGGAGACTCAGCTATAGGCAGAGCAGCAGCTATTGCTTACGCTAAGGAAGGCGCTGATGTAGCAATTAATTATCTTCCAGCAGAACAACAAGATGCAGAAGAAGTACAACAAGTCATTGAAGCAGCAGGAAGAAAAGCTGTCTTAATTCCAGGTGACATTAGAGATGAACAATTTAATTACGATTTAGTTGAAACAGCTTACAACGAACTTGGCGGGTTAGACAATGTAACCATCGTCGCCGGTCATCAACAATATAGAGAAAGCATAAAAGGTTTTGACACAGCTTCGTTTTCAGAAACATTTGAGACGAATGTTTATCCAATATTTTGGACAGTTCAAAAAGCAGTAGATTATTTACAAGCTGGTGCAACCATTACGCTGACCTCTTCAGTTCAAGGTTACAATCCAAGCCCAATTTTACATGATTATGCTGCTTCAAAAGCTGCGATTATTTCATTAACGAAAAGTCTATCCGAAGAACTCGGTGCGAAAGGCATTCGTGTGAATTGTGTTGCGCCAGGACCATTTTGGTCACCATTACAAATTTCTGGCGGTCAACCGCAATCTAAAATTCCGAGCTTTGGACAAAAGGAAGTCTTGGGCAGAGCAGGTCAACCTGTAGAATTATCAGGCACATATGTACACTTGGCAGCTGAAGAATCCAGTTATACAACAGGTCAAGTATATGGTGTGACAGGTGGTACTCAGTTAGACTAGGTTATATGAAACGTCACAGCTAATGTGGAGATGATTCAATCACATTAAAGTTGTATCATCTAAACCCTGTGACTTCTAGATTGATAAGCGAATATTACAATGAGTCATATAGCCGACGTTATATGGGCGAGATTGAGAAATCAAATTCAATGTTTGGTTTCTGTCTCGCTTTTTTATTATTTTTAAAAGGAGTATAAATGTGGATGAAACAATATAACGCAAACACATTAACGAAACAACAGAATTATAAATTATTAAGTGGTAGTGTTATTCCAAGACCAGTTGCATTTGTGACAACACAGGATAAAGATGGGAATTTAAATGCTGCACCGTTCAGTTTTTTTAATGTTGTATGCAGCGCACCTCCTATGATTATGATTTCTACTGCACGTTCACAAGGAAAGCGCAAAGATACATCGTTAAATATTGAAGAAACAGGCTCATTTGTAGTTCATATTACAGATGAAATGACTGTAGAACAAATAAATAAAACGGCTGCACCTATAGACAGAACACTAAATGAATTAGAAAGAACGCAGTTGACATGTGTGAAATCAGAAGTCGTGCCTGTACCAGGTGTGGAACAAGCCAAAATTCGAATGGAATGCAAACTAAATCAAATCGTTACATTAGGCGATGCTCAAGAAGGATCAGATTTAATCATTGGTGAGGTTGTGATGTATCACATTGATGAGGCAGTTTACTTTGATGATAGTAAAATAGATGCACAAGCATTAGCGCCTGTGGCACGTTTAGCTGGAAATGATTATGCTGCATTAGGACAATCATTTACGATTAATCGACCAACAGAGTAATTTATAAATGATAAGACTGAAGTCATTAGCTCATCAGCTAATTGTTAAGATTTGTTAAAGTTTAAGCAAGAATTTAAAACAGTAATTGACGAAACTAATTTAATATTGTACTGTGAAAAATAAATTAAATAACTTATCAAGAGAAGTGGAGGGACTGGCCTGTGGATACTTCGGCAACATGATTATGCGTGTGCCAATTCCAGTAGCATCATTTATGCTAGAAGATAAGAATAAATGTACAAAGTTTACTCTTTCTTCAATTGGAAAGAGTTTTTTATTTGAGTAAGTTTATTTAATGGTAGAAAAATTGATGTTCTGTTTGAACTTAAAGGAAAGTTGGTTTTGTATGGAGGAGACAAAGAAAGGTAATGCATGGGCACTGATACCTTTAATTATTTTTGTGGGTATGTTTTTAGGTGTTGGTATCATTACCGGCGATTTCACTACAATGCCCCTAAATGTTGCGATACTAGTAGCGACAATTGTGGGACTTGTATTAAATAGAAAAGAATCATTTCAAAAGAAAGTTGAAATTTTTACTAAGGGTGCAGGACATTCCAATATTATACTAATGATGCTCATTTTCTTATTAGCAGGAGCGTTTTCGCAAACAACTGAAGATATGGGTGGCGTAAAATCTACAGTGAATTTGGGACTATCTTTGATTCCTGAGAATTTAATCATTGTAGGTTTATTCGTGATATGTATGTTCGTGTCACTTTCTATGGGTACATCCGTGGGCACTGTAGCAGCTATAGCGCCTGTTGGCTTTGGACTAAGCCAACAGGCGGATGTCTCTGCAGCCATCACTATGGCGACGGTCGTAGGTGGGGCGATGTTTGGTGATAATTTATCAATGATTTCAGATACAACGATAGCTGCGGTAAGAACTCAAAAAACAAAAATGAGTGATAAGTTTAAGGTGAATATCAAAATCGTGTTACCTGGTGCCATATTTACTGTCATTGTACTTTGGTTTTTAACAAATGGAGCACAAATTGATGCATCTAAGAGCTACGATTATGATCTTATAAAAGTAGTACCTTATTTATTTGTACTCATACTCGCATTATTCGGCGTCAACGTTATTATTGTACTTATTGGCGGTATTATACTTTCAGCAATTATAGGTTTATTTTATGGTACCTTTGATTGGATTGGGTTATTAAGCTCTATTTCTAAAGGGATTATTGGCATGGAGGATATTGCCATTATTGCACTATTAATTGGTGGTCTAGTGGCATTGATACAACACAATGGTGGTATTACATGGTTACTTAATTTTGTGCGTAATAGAGTGAAATCTAAGCGTGGCGCAGAACTAGGAATTGCTGGCTTAGTGAGTGTGGCCGATATTTCAACTGCTAATAATACGATTTCTATATTAATGGCAGGGCCATTAGCTAAAGACATTTCAGATGAATATGGTGTAGATCCGCGTAAATCAGCAAGTATTCTAGATATGTTTGCAAGCTGTTTCCAAGGACTATTACCGTATAGTCCACAGCTTATTGCAGCAGCAGGTGTGGCATCTATATCACCGTTTGAATTGGTACCGTATGCGATTTATCCGATGATATTAGGGATTTGTGGTCTGATTGCTATCGCCTTTAGATTGCCGAGATTGGACAAGAAATAAACCCTAACAATCATGTGAAGTGAATATTTCATATGTATGGATGATTAACAGTCGTCATGCAAAATTGTTAAGTTTAATATAAATTGAGAGAGTGCGGAATCTTATGTATCATTTGATTTCTGACTCTCTTTTTTAAGTATAGACTAACGGCGTAGTACACGATGCTTTATTAAGTTTAATCCTAATTGTTAAAGATTTAAGAATGCAAAATTTTGACGTTTACTGACTATTAACGATAAAATAAAGTTGTTGAAAGTTTGATAAAATCATACAAACCACTCATATTTCGCATGATTATAGTTTAGAAGTCTTGTATAATGCGTTAGAATAGAAATAAGAGTGAAAGTAGGTGAACAATCCATCGTGGCTAAATATAATGTAGAGAATGAAAATGTTGAGATACGTCTTGAACGATTATTTAAAGTTGAACCAGAATTGTTATATCAAGCGTGGACAGATGAACGTTTTCTTAAACAATGGTTTATGACAACAGAAAGAACAAATAAATCAATCCAAGTAGATGCTGAACAAAATGGAAACTATACGATTATTGATGTAAGAAAAGGCAAAGAAAATAAAATTCAAGGATCATATCGTACGTTAACGCCTTTTGAATATATTGTAATGACCATAGGTATGCCAGAGCTAAGTGATTCTGAAGATACGATAGAAGTTGAAATATTCGAAAGAGAACCTGGCATCACACAAATGATTTTCAATTATACTGCGTATGTTCCTAGAGAACGTAGACTTACAACATTAGAATATAAGCAAAAGAAAAAAGAATACCATGATTCTACTGCACATGGTTTTGAAATGTTATTTGATAAACTACAAATTGCATTAGAAACATTTGAAGCGGAATTATAATTATAAAAAACGACAAAATATCATTTTAATACAAATAAAAAAAGGACTTACAAGCATGCTAAATGAATGATGTGCACCCCAAAAGTTGGACTAAAAATCTAACTTTTAGGGGTGTATTTTTTATGGGCAAACATTACAAATATGAATTTAAATTAAAGGTAGTTCAAGAATATTTGAATAGTTTATTAGGTTATAGAGCATTAACAAAGAAATATGAAATATCGAATAAAAGTTTAATCGAAAGGTGGGTTACACAATATAAAGAATTTGGACCCGAAGGGTTAAGTAAACGATTGAAAATAAAGTTTATACTAGAGAATTTAAGCTATATGTTTTAAGATTTAGACAAGAAAACATGTTGTCTTATCGAGAAACAGCAAGCCATTTTAAAATAAGTAATAGCGCCATGATATGTGCTTGGCAACGTATATTTGAAGAGAAAGGTATCCTCGGACTAGACAACAATCGGAAAGGACGTCCAAATAAAATGGATAAAAAACATTCGAAAGTAAAGTCTAAATCAACCGAATTAAAAGAAAGTGAACGCGAGGAATTAGAAAGACTAAGAAATGAAAATGAGATATTAAAAGCAGGTATAGCTTATCAAAAAAAGTTACAAGCCTTGACTCAAAATTACGAAACAAAACATTCGAAAAAGTAAAAATCATAAAAGTATTACATGAAACATTAAATTTTGGGCTCAGTCTATTATTTAAAGTTTCAAAAGTAGCTAAATCTGTTTATTACTATTGGCTAGAACGTTTTAAACAACCAAATAAAGATAAAGAATTAATTGAAACTATTAAAGCGATATGTGAAGAATGTGGATATATCTATGGCTATA
Source organism: Staphylococcus sp. ZWU0021 (assembly GCF_000798895.1). Classification (NCBI taxonomy): domain Bacteria; kingdom Bacillati; phylum Bacillota; class Bacilli; order Caryophanales; family Staphylococcaceae; genus Staphylococcus; species Staphylococcus sp. ZWU0021. Next base: position 124,574 of record NZ_JTLN01000030.1, on the reverse strand, counting down.
GAAGAGTTACTCAATCCTTATCAAATAAAGGTATTAAAGTGAATCATAAAAAGGTAAGAAAGTTAATGAAAGAATTAAAACTCACTTGTACAAAATTTACACATAGAGGACGTAAGTATAAATCTTACAAAGGAAATGTAGGCAAAATAGCAAAACATTTATTAAAACGACGTTTTAATACGAATCGCCCTTATCAAAAAGTAGTGACTGATATTACAGAATTTAAGTTAAATAATGGATCAAAATTATATTTATCTGCATATATTGATTTATATAGTTCAGAAATTATGAGCTATAGTATTTCAAGTCACCCAACACTAGATATGGCTATCAATCCACTAAAAGAACTTTTAAATAAATGTCCAAATGTTAATTATCGATTAACTATACATTCAGATCAAGGTTGGCATTATCAAAATGCGAAATACGTAAATATTTTAAAAGAAAATAAAGTGTTTCAAAGTATGTCAAGAAAGGGAAATTGTCTCGATAATTCAGTTATGGAAAACTTTTTTGGATTATTGAAGCAAGAAATGTTTTATGGAAAAAAATTTGATCATTTTTATCAATTGGAGCTAGCTATTCAAAACTATATTATTTTTTATAATGATGAAAGAATTAAATCAAAATTAAAAGGCTTGTCTCCTAAAAATTTTAGGAAACAAACCTTTGAAATATTACACTAAACCAAAGTACAACTTTTGGGGTTCAGTACAAAATGAATTGATTGCTTGTAAGTCCTTTTTTTAGTGTGTGTTGAGTTCGCCTTTTTCTTGGCGTTCATTATATTTCCGTAGCAATGTTTCGAAAAAGATATGATAACTGATAAAGCTAGAGTAATCTATACCATCTACGAGATAAAACGTATTACTCGAAACATAGATATTATAATTTGCTTTTTGTGCTAGCGTGTTATCTTTCAATGTAGTTACTGAGAAAAAGTATTTTTGACGCAGTTGCAGTAAATTAGTGATATCTGAAAGTTGCGTTGTTTCTCCGGAAAGCGAAATGATAAAAAAGATATCTTTCGGTGTTGCTTTATTTAAGACCATTTTAAATTCATGAACATCATGTAGGACAATAATATTCTTATGAATTGTTAATAAAATCCGTTGTGCTTCTTGAGCAACATTCATCTGAGCTAAACCTGTACCGTATAGATAGACCGTTTCGGCTTGGTTAATTTTATCGGTAATCAGTTCATAATCAATGCGCTCTAAATAAGTGAACGTATTTTCAATTTCTTGTTTAAATCCTTCAATAGAGTCGGAAGGCAGCTGATGTGATTGTTCTGTTTCAAATTTTAAATAAGATTTAAAATCACTGTATCCGTCAAACCCAAGCTTACGTGTAAAACGATGGATCGTCGCATTGGATGCATGGGTATTCGCAGCTAATTCTTGTATTTTCATCGTTTTACATTGATTAATATGTGTATTAATAAAATGTGCTATATGTAAATCATTTTCGTTTAATTTATTAAAGTTATTATTGACGCGTTCATCTAAAAACAATGGTAATCACCTCACACTTAATGGAAATATTTTCAACTTTTGAAAATATAATCTGATTATACAAAATTATTCCAAATGACGTCAAACTATTGTTTTTATGTAAGCGTTTCCTTTAATATTAAGCATAAGCAATGAATACGATTGAATATAATAAAAAAGTATAGATGTTTAAAATTTTGAAAATTGAACTGATAGGAAATGAGGGAACACAGTTATGAACGCAATTAAAAGGTTTGGTAGTGCAATGATCGTACCTGTATTAATGTTTGCTTTCTTTGGTATTGTACTTGGGTTTGCAACACTATTTAAAAATCCATCAATTATGGGGAGTATTGCAGAAGAAGGAACGAATTGGTTTAAGATTTGGTCTGTGATTGAATCAGGTGGTTGGACGATATTTAATCACATGGAAATCGTCTTTGTAGTAGGTTTACCTTTATCATTAGCTAAGAAAGCACCGGGACACGCTGCCTTAGCTGCCTTAATGGGTTACTTAATGTTTAATACATTTATCAATGCAATACTTACGCAATGGCCACATACATTTGGCGCAAATTTGGAAAAAGGCGTTGAAAATGTAACAGGCCTTAAAGCGATTGCTGGTATAGAAACGCTCGATACAAACATATTAGGCGGTATTATCATCTCCAGTATCATAACTTGGATACATAATCGCTATTACAGTAAACGTCTTCCTGAAATGTTAGGGGTATTCCAAGGATTGACCTTTGTTGTTACGATTTCATTCTTTGTTATGTTGCCAGTTGCATTAATTACTTGTATTATTTGGCCAACTGTACAAGGAGGCATTTCATCATTACAAGGATTTATCATAGGTTCAGGTTATATTGGTGTATGGTTGTACCATTTCTTAGAGAGAGTGCTCATTCCAACTGGCCTACATCATTTCATTTATGCACCAATTGAAGTCGGCCCAGTAGTAGTTAATCACGGTTTGAAAGCCGAATGGTTCGAACATGTCAATGAGTTTGCTAAGAGTACGAAACCATTAAAAGAACAATTTCCTTATGGCTTTATGCTACAAGGTAATGGTAAAGTATTTGGTGCTATTGGTATTGCTTTAGCAATGTACTCTACGACACCTAAAGAGAATAAAAAGAAAATTGCAGCATTACTTATACCAGCAACATTAACTGCAGTCGTTGTAGGTATTACGGAACCATTAGAATTTACATTCTTATTTATTGCACCTTATTTATTTGTATTACATGCATTATTAGCTGCTACAATGGATACATTAATGTATGGATTTGGTCTTGTCGGTAATTTTGGCGGGGGACTTTTAGACTTCTTCGCAACAAACTGGATTCCTTTAGCACAAAACCATTGGCTAACATACGTATTCCAAATAATTATTGGTCTTGTATTTACAGCAATATATTACTTCTTATTTAGATTTTTAATTTTAAAATTCAATATTCCACTTCCTGGTCGTAAAAAAGATGAAGAAGATGTGAAATTGTATAGTAAACATGATTATAAAGATAAAAAAGGAGAAACAAAAACAACTGCATCTACTGGAAATGAGTATGAAGATAAAGCAATTTATTATTTAGAGGGCTTAGGTGGTAAGGAAAATATTAAAGATGTTACTAATTGTACGACACGTTTGAGATTGACTGTTAATGATCCAGAGAAAGTAGAAGATAGTGGGTATTTTACGCATAACCAAATGTCGCATGGATTAGTTAAGAGTGGTAAGAACGTACAAGTCGTTGTAGGTATGTCTGTGCCACAAGTAAGAGAGGCTTTTGAAAATATAGTGAATGAATCGCAGTAAAGTATAGTGGATTTTAGGGAGTGGGACAGAAATCAAATTTTCTAATAGAGATTTCGTGGTCCCACCCCGGCAAGGATGACTAGGATTGAAAATAGCTTGATATAAGCGCATTTTCACTTCAGTCATCTACTGCCTAAATGAAAAAGGGTCTGAGACATCTATTTTTGTCTCAGACTCTACTTAGTTATATTGGAATTAGTTCATGTCAACGCTATTTTAGGAAAAACGATATGTCATGCTTATTCCAAATTTATGTGAAGTTTATGAAATTCTTACTTTATGCATCAGTCTTGGTTGGTATACTGCTCCGAGTACATCTATATTATGTGTTGCAACTAAATATATTAATTTTGCAAATATAGAAGGTGAACATGAAACATTTATCTTGTTTCTATTGAAGGTATAAGAGATATAGTCAGTTTGATTGATTAAATTCATGATGTCGATGACTTTATCTTTTATAAATGCATCATGTAGACCATCTACGACTAATTCAAAACGTTTCGATGATAATAATAAGTGATCTAATGCTAACAGTTCATCTGAATGTGCACTTTCTAGTATTTGATAGATGGCATAATTATGAAAACTTAAAAAGCTAATCAAATATGGTAGCTGTTGTTTCGGTAAATTTATCTCTAAAGCATATAAATTATTTTTCTTGAAAATAGTGAATTTAAAAGAATTACAAAAGTGAATTTGTTTTAAAAGTTTTGTTAAGTGCTTTCTCGTCGCGCGCTTACCAAGACCTTCAATATTTAACACAAACGTTTCAGTTTTATCTAAAAACATATTATACCCCCAATATCTATATAAAGTGTTTTATCGTTATTAATCATAATATTCTATTACACTTAAATTTTTACATATTTATATTTCTATTAGATTGTACCACTCTTTTTTACAGTAAGCACTAGGTCTATAGAATGAAGTTGAAAAAAATTTAAACACTAGTATTTAAAAAATTAGAATATTTAGAAAATTCAGTTGTTTGAGGGCTTAAAGTATGATACATTTTTCTTTGTTAATACATAGAGGGAAGTGTTTAAGATGTTATCAAAAGTTAGTAGATTTGCCACCAACACATTCTTAGTATGGATGTTAATTGCTGCAATTATTGGATTTATTTTTCCAGCACAGTTAGCTACATTGAGCGGATGGGTACCATATTTATTGGGTATTGTGATGTTGGGGATGGGGTTAACAATTGATCCCAAAGACTTTAAAATTGTATTTCAGTCGCCACGTTCAGTTATTATTGGCGTCATTTTACAATATACGATTATGCCATTAACGGCATTTTTAATAGCAAAATTATTTCATTTACCACCAGAAGTTGCAATTGGTGTTATATTAGTAGGCTGTTGTCCAGGAGGGACATCAAGTAACGTTATGAGTTACTTAGCTAATGCGAATGTTGCGCTATCAGTTGCCATCACAAGTGTTTCAACTTTACTTGCGCCAATTATGACACCAGCATTAATATATTTATTTGCGCATGAATGGCTACAAGTTTCATTCATGAGTATGTTTTGGTCAGTCATTCAAGTTATATTGATACCGATATTGATTGGTTTTATATTACAAAAGGTATTCAAAAATTTTGCGGCCAAATCTGCTACGGCATTGCCAATTGTATCTGTAGTTGCTATTTCATTAATTTTAGCATCAGTCGTTGGAGGGAGTAAATCACAGATTCTTGAAACTGGTTTATTAATCTTTGCTGTTGTTATCTTGCATAATATAGTAGGTTATACACTTGGTTATACGCTAGCACGTATATTTAAACTAGAGAGAGCAGACAAGAAAGCAGTATCTATTGAAGTTGGAATGCAAAATTCTGGTCTGGCAGTATCGTTAGCGACTGTGCATTTTAGTCCGCTAGCAGCTGTTCCGGGTGCAGTATTTAGTTTAGTACATAATATTACAGGACCAATTTTAGCAAAATACTGGAATAAACGTTAAAATCTTAATCAACAGTGGGTACACAAATGACACTACGACTTTAAGTAGTGAATTTAGGTACCCACTTTTTTTGGTGTGAAATTGATAAGATAAAGAAGATTAATTACACTTGAAATTATGATAAGCTATTACTAAATAGAAACGATTAAATTATTGAATTGTGAAGCAATTATTGGAGGCATATTCATGTATAAAGCAGTGGTATTTGATTTTGATGGTACGATGATTGATACAGAAAAACATCTATTTGAAATCATCAATAAACATTTAAAACAGCATAAGCAAAATGAAATTAGCTTAGACTATTATCGACAATCGATTGGTGGTGCTGCAACCGCATTACATAATTATTTAGAGGAAGTACTTGGTATTGACAATAAAAATAAAATTTATGAAGAGCATCATGAAACAAGTGTGGATTTACCGATTATTGAATCTGTACAAAAGTTAATGGATTATTGTAAACAACACCATATACCAATGGCAATCGCAACAAGTAGTTATCGAGAAGATATTCTGCCAACATTTAAAAACTTAGGTTTAGATGCTTATATAGATATTATTGTAGGACGTGAGGATGTTGCAGCAATTAAACCGAATCCAGATCCATATTTAACAGCAGTGCAAAAACTAAATTACAATCCTACGAATTGTCTTGCGTTAGAAGACTCTGTTAATGGTGCCACGGCTGCTGTTACCGCAGGATTAGATGTCATTGTTAATACAAACGAGATGACAGAATTACAAGATTTTAATGAGGTTGCTTATATAGGAAAAGATTTATCTGCAGAAGAAATTATAAAATTATGTTTTGAAAATAATAGGGGTTAATACTATGAATGGTTATTTGATATTGTTTTTCTTAGGTGGACCTATCATATTAGCGATTGGTAATTTAGTACTAGGACCTATTTTTAATAAAAAGATACCGTTTCATATTCATTTCCGTTCGTTTATGGTGGGTACTTTAGTTTATTTATTAGGCGCAGCAGCACTTTATTATTTTGTCTTACAAAATCAATTTTGATATTAAAAAAGGCTGTCGTGTTAAAACACGGCAGCCATTTTATGTTTCTATGATAAAAATTTAAATAGAAGTGTTACGATAACAAGAATAAGTAGAATCGCATCGATTCCCACCATAATGGCAAAACGAGGATTCTTTTCACCTGTTTCTTTTGATTTTTTAACAGCTTTAAGGTTGGGTATCAAACTTACGATTAACAAAATCATAACAACGACGCCTAAGATAATACTCATGATTTGTCACCACCATTTTTATTTTTTGCAATAAATTCCCATACATAACCAGCAATAATCCCGAGAATTAAGCCAATGACAATACCTACTTTCAGAGCGGAGAATATCGCACTAATGAGTATTGCAATAAGTAATGCGATTGGAATGGTTATTCCAAATTTATATTTTCTTTCAGGTGAATTTACTATAGAGAAAAGCACAAAATATAAAATGCCAAAGACAACGATGACAAGTATACTTTTTAATATGAGTTGCCCAATGGAACTATCGGAACCACTAAAATAATTTAATACGAAAAATAACACACCAAAAATGATGGAAATCGTAATTGTACGTTTCAGTAAGTGTTGATTCATATAAAACTCCTTTGTAATCAAATCTAATAAAGAGTATACCATACAATGTATTTAAGTTAATGTTTCACTGGTTTAGTTGATACTTTGTGATCATATTGATGGTGATCATTTAAATATGCATAGAATAAACCTATAATTAAACCACCCCCGATATAATTCCCAATACCTGCACCAATCAGATTGATAACTGCAGGAGTTAAAGCTAATACGTTACTATGATAAATGAGACCGCCTGCGAAAAGGACAGTATTGTATACGACATGTTCATAACCCATAAATGCAAAAATTGACACACCAAACATCATGACAAACATTTTAGCTAAAATATCATCTATTTGCATCGCAATGACTAAAGAAATATTAATGAAGAAATTTGCAAAAATACCTTTAATTAATATCGCTATCAAACTTGAAGATAATGTTTTATGTTCAATGGTTGCCTCTAATTGCGTAAACATATCAACTGTCATAACATCAGAGCCTTTTAATATAAGAAAGAAAACTAGGCCACCTAAGGCATTCCCAATAAAGCAAAGCATGAAGATTTTTAAAACACGAGTTGGACTGATAACGCGATAATATAAACCAACAGTAAAATACATAAAGTTGCTTGTCAGTAGCTCTGAATTTGTAAATAGTATTAAAACAAGCGCAAAACTAAATGCGACAGCAGCCACTAAATTGATAACACCTGTGGGAACATGTGTATCAAGAGAAGCTTTAATAAGTAATACAAATACTGTGATGACACCTAATATAAATCCAGCCATGATGGCGCGAAGTAAATAACGTTTGAAATAAAAACTTTGAAGTATATCCTTTGTTCTTATTGTATCTACTACATGATTTATCCAAGATTTACCGTAAAAGACTTTATCCCATTTAACATTTTTTTCGTTCACTTTATTATCCTCACTTTCTTTAATTAAGCATAGTATACTACGAAGTGATTAAATTGTGAATATTTTCACAAAATATATTTTGATAAGCTATAAAGTATTTAAGTGATGTTTGAATAAAATGAATTTTCCTTATGAGCCTAAATCATTGAATATCATGCGCAAAGTACTGATGGATAGTGATATGGTGCTTTCTTTAAAACTTATTTATATAGATGTTTAAAACCTATATTTAAAAAATGTAGGATTGAAGTAATAAAATAATAAAAAAAGACTTTGCTTTTTTTACTAAAATCGCATACAATTAATGACGGAAAATGTAAACCCTTACATAATTCAAAATAATTGTTTAAATTTTTTGAATTTATAGTATAATAGCGACATAATAAGTGAAATGAAATTTACTTATATTTGAAAGAGATGGGGTTTGAATGATGGAAGAAAATAATGAATTACAAAGGGGATTAGGTGCTCGTCAAATGCGTATGATCGCTCTTGGCGGAACAATCGGTGTTGGATTGTTTATGGGGGCAACCAGCACTATAAAATGGACAGGTCCTTCTGTGATATTCGCATATTTAATTGCAGGTATCTTTTTATTCTTAGTAATGAGAGCAATGGGAGAAATGGTTTACTTACATCCAACTTCTGGTTCTTTTGCTAACTTTGCAAGTGATTACATACATCCAGTGGCAGGGTACTTAACAGCTTGGAGTAATATATTCCAATGGGTTGTTGTAGGAATGAGTGAGGTCATTGCCGTTGGAGAATATATGAACTACTGGTTCCCAGATTTACCACAGTGGATTCCTGGTGTTATTGTGGTTGCACTATTAGCAGGTGCAAACCTTGTATCTGTTAAGGCGTTCGGTGAATTTGAATTCTGGTTTGCAATGATTAAAGTTGTAACAATTATATTAATGATTGTTGCTGGCTTTGGATTAATTTTCTTTGGACTTGGTAATGGTGGAGAAGCGATCGGCTTATCTAATTTATGGTCACATGGTGGTTTCATGCCTAATGGTTGGATTGGATTCTTCTTTGCGCTATCAATTGTTATTGGTTCATATCAAGGTGTGGAATTAATTGGTATTACAGCTGGTGAGACGAAAGATCCGCAGAAAAATATTAAAAGTGCGGTTAATGGTGTTATCTGGCGTATATTAATTTTCTATATTGGTGCAATTTTTGTGATTGTTACTGTTTATCCATGGGATGAATTAGGAAACATAGGTAGTCCTTTTGTAGCAACATTTGCGAAAGTAGGTATTACCTTTGCAGCTGGTTTAATTAACTTTGTTGTATTGACTGCAGCAATGTCAGGTTGTAACTCAGGTATATTCAGTGCTAGTCGTATGACATTGAACTTATCTCAAAAAGGCATGTTACCTAAATTCTTTGGTAAAGTTATGAAAAATGGTGTTCCAATTTGGACTGTACTTGCCATTGCAATTGGTATTTTAATTGGTGCATTATTAAATGTTATCTTACCTTTATTCATTAAAGGTGCAGACAGTATCTTTGTTTACGTATATAGTGCGTCAATCTTACCTGGTATGGTACCGTGGTTTATGATTTTAATTAGTCATTTAAGATTTAGAAAAAATCATCCTGACGAATTAGATGGTCACCCATTCAAGATGCCTGGTGGTGCTATAACAAACTATATTACGATGGCATTCTTTATAATGGTATTGATTGGTATGTTGTTTAATAAAGAAACCGTCGTTTCAGTTGTAATTGGTATTATATTCTTATTATTTATGACATTATTCTTTTTCTTAAAAGGCTACCATAAATTGAGTAAAGACAAACTGATATAAGTAAAGTAAATATTAGAAATAGCTTGAATGCTTATTGAAGTATAACGAGTCTGAGACAAAAATAGATGTCTCAGGCTCTGTTTGTTTTTTTATTAAAATAATTTCAACATAAAAGGTTTCATATTTATTTAATAAGCTATTTATATTCATAATATAGTTAATTTACAGAAAATTAACTATATTAAAATGTTCACTCAAAACTAGTGTTTTAAACTGAATGTGTAGCACGATAATACATATTAAAGGAGTTATTAATTTATGAAAATCTTCAATAGGTTAGCAACTATTTCTGTAGCAAGTGCAATTGTGGCTGGTACAGCATTGGGGAGTGCACAACCAACTTATGCATCAGGCGGAGGACAAGATTCAAATCAAAATGATGAAGTTTCATATATGGGAAATACTAAAAATCCTAAAAATGTGATTTTCCTTGTGGGCGATGGTATGGGACCTTCATATAACTCTGCATACCGTTATTTTGCAGATAATCCTGAAACAAAAGAAATGGATAAAACAGCATTTGATCATTATTTAGCAGGTAACCAACGTACAAATCCAGATGATCCAAAAGAAAATGTAACGGATTCAGCTGCTGGGGCAACTGCTTTTAGTTCTGGTCATAAAACATATAATGGTGCAATTGGTGTTGATGAAAATAAAAAGGATGTTAAAACTGTTTTAGAACAAGCTAAAGAAAATGGTAAGTCAACTGGACTTGTGTCTACTGCTGAACTTACGGATGCTACACCAGCAGCTTATGCGTCACATGTTGATGATCGTGATAAAAAAGATGAAATTGCGCAACAATTTTATAATGATAAAATAAATGGCCAACACAAAGTGGACGTGCTACTTGGTGGCGGTGCTGAATATTTCGGAAAAGAGAATGGTAACCTCACAGATAAATTAAAAAAAGATGGTTATGATATTGTGAAGAATAAATCGCAAATGCAAAACTCTAATAGCAAGCAAATACTAGGTTTATTTGCAGATAATGATATGCCTTTACAAATTGATGCACCAAAACAAAATCCAAAACTTGTTGATATGACAGATACTGCTGTTAATAAATTGAAACAAAATGATAAAGGATTCTTCTTAATGGTAGAGGGTGCTTCAATTGATAAATCTGGTCATCCTAATGATGTTACTGGCGTAATGTCTGAAATGCAAGGTTTTGAAAAAGCATTTGACTATGCAACACAATACGCTAAAGCAAATCCAGATACGCTAGTCGTTGCGACTGCTGACCATTCAACAGGTGGGTTATCCATTGCTAAGGGTAAAGACTACGTTTGGAATCCAGATGCGATTCACTCAATGAAACATTCAGGTTCTTATATGACAAAGCAAATTGCTAGTGGTAAAGACGCTGCGAAAGTCATTAAAGAGGGTTATGGATTTGATGTAAAACAAAGTCAAATTGATAAAATTAATGAAGAAGCTAAAAAATTAAAAGATCTTGATGAAGATGACGAAAAATATAAAGATCAATTACAAAAACTACAAGATGCAGTACAAAAACCAATTAACGATAAGTCTAATACTGGATGGACAACGTATGGTCATACTGGTGAAGATGTAAATACTTATGCATTTGGTCCAGGTAGTGACCGATTCCAAGGTAACATTGATAATACAGATAATGCCAAAAACATCTTTGATTTTTTCAAAAATGATCAATCATCTTAATTCAATTTCATAACTAAGAAAACAAATAAAACACTTTCTCTAAGTTCACAATACAATGTGATCATTAGGGAAAGTGTTTTTTTTGTAAAAAGTAATTAGTGTTTAAACCGAATGGTAGATAAATGCTTACGATAATTATCTAAAGCCATTTTAGATTGTGTAATTGAATCCAGTGCACTTTGGTAATTTAAGGCAATATAGCGATAATATAAAATATCAACAGTAAACAATTGTGCGAATAGAGATGTCGTGGCAGCCATGCGCAATTCATTTTCATCTGTTTGGCCATAAATAATGGTGTAATCTGATATTTTAGCAACTGGATTATCATTTGAACTAGAAATTGTAATAATAGGTATCGTATAATCTTTAGCGACTTTTGCCATGGATTGCATTTCGCTATGACTACCTTGATTCGTAACAAAAATAATACAGTCACGTTCATCATGGGTAGCTAGCGTCGACATGAATAAATGCGTCTCTTGAAGTAGACGAACATTAAGTCCTATGCGCGATAATTTTTGGAAAAGGTCAGTCACTATCACGAGAGAGGCACCATAGCCAAATAGAAAGATTGTACGTGCACGCTTCATCGTATCGCATATGTGATCTATCATTTGGTCATCAATATGATTAGATACATAATTCATCGTATCAGTGACACGAGATAACATTTTGTTTTTAAGTGTATCTACAGATTCATTATCTACAAGTTCTAGATGATTATTGTTAATTGCATCATTAGGTAAATAACGAGATATAGCGATTTTAAGCTCTTGAAATCCTTTTCCAGTTATTTTCTTACTAAATCTAACAATGGATGCAGTACTTGTATCAATTTCATTTGATAAATCTTGGACAGACATATTTATCATTTTATGCGGTGTAATTAGTATGAAGTCAGCGATTTTTTTCTCGCTTTTAGTTAATTGATTATAATTGCTATCAATTTTATAAAGTACGTTGGTCATTTTAATCACCTAGTGTATCAGATTCTCGCATAGCTTTCGTTGTACCAAAGAAATAGGTGAATATGAAACCACCTGCATATGCTACGAGTAGTCCTGCAATGTAACCTAAATACATATGATCTGAAATCAAAGGTAATAAAGAAATACCACTTGGTCCAATTGCAGTTGCGCCTATGTGACCAATACCACCTATGACTGCACCGCCAATACCGCCACCAATACAAGCAGTAATGAATGGCTTGCCTAGTGGTAATGTCACACCATAAATTAATGGCTCTCCAATGCCTAAAAATCCTACTGGCAAAGCACCTTTCAGTGTGTCTCTTAAGGTTGTATTTTTACGACATCTTACCCAAAGTGCAAGCGCTGCACCAACTTGTCCAGCACCTGCCATTGCTGCAATAGGAAGTAAATAAGTAGCACCTGTTTGATTAATCATTTCAATGTGAATAGGCGTAAACATATGATGTAATCCTAACATAACTAATGGTAGGAAGAATGCACCGATGATAAAGCCGCTAAAGACGCCGCCAATATCGATGATGCCGTTAATCACAGTAACAAGTCCGTCAGAAACGAACCCAGCTAAAGGCATAAATATAAAGATTGTTAACAAACCAATGATAAATAAAGTGATTGTAGGCGTAACAATAATGTCGATTGAATTAGGGACGATTTTATGTAGACGTTTCTCTATAATACTGAGTAACCAAACTGCAAAGATTACGCCAATAATACCACCTTGGCCAGGTTGAAGGGGTTCACCAGTAAAAATATTAGTAATCATATTTTTGTCTGTTAATCCCGTCAATAATGTTGTACCACCGATGACGCCACCTAAACCAGGTGTAGCACCAAATTCTTTTGCAGCATTGATGCCAGTGAAGATAGCGAGGTAGGCTAACATACCATCTTTGATAACGTTAAATACCGTAACAAGTTGAGTTACCCACTCGCCAGAAATTTGTCCTGCTGCTAATAAGTTACTTAATACAGCGGCGATACCGCCAATTAAACCCGCACCAATAAATGCAGGAATTAAAGGTATGAAAATATTAGCTATGGTCTTTAATAATTTATTGAATTTACCACGTTTTTGTTTACTTTGGAATTCAGATTTATTTGCTTGGGCTTGTGCTTCGGCATTTGCACGGTAGTCTTTCGATTTATGTTTGATTGTTTCTCCTAAAGGGGCACCGCTTAATTCGGACATGTGAGATGCCACTTTATTAACCGTTCCTGGCCCTACAACGACTTGTACACGGTCATCTTTAACTACGCCCATAACACCTTTAATTGATTTTAGTTGTTCGTAATCAATTTTATCTTCATCGAGTACTTTAATTCTAACGCGAGTCATACAATTAATGATATTATCCATATTATCGATGCCACCAACCGCGTCAATGATATGTTCTGCTAATATTTGCTCTTTTGTCATAATATAACCTCCTCTTATATTGAATACAGGTAATCATTCTTGAATAAATTTGCTTAGTGATATCGTGGTGAATTAATTCTGTATTGCTTTTTTAATGATATGATTATTATCGTTAAGTCGAGTAACGGCTTCAGATTTATTAATATCGCAGAGATGCATGACGACGGCTACTTTTAAGTTTTGATCAGCGGATTCATAAAGTGATTGCGCTTGATTATATGAAATGTCACATATGTCTTGAATAATCCGTATGGAACGATCTATTAACTTTTGGTTTGTTGCTTTTACATCTACCATGAGGTTATCGTAAACTTTACCAACACCTACCATTGTAATTGTGGAAATCATATTCAATATTAACTTTTGCGCTGTTCCAGATTTCAATCTTGTTGAGCCAGTTAATACTTCTGGTCCTACATTCACTTCGATTGGATATTGTGCTAGGTCACTTATTTTGGTGTTTGTGTTACAAGATATAGCGACTGTGTGTGCTCCAATCTCTGTAGCACATTTGAGTCCGCCCATAACATAGGGCGTGCTGCCGCTAGCTGCAATACCAATAACAACATCTTTTTCATTTAGATGTATATGTTTTAAGTCTTCACGCGCAAGCGACTCACTATCTTCTGCACCTTCAACTGCTACTGTCATTGCACGTTGTCCACCAGCTATGAGTCCAATAACTTCATTAGTTGAAGTATTAAAAGTCGGTACACATTCTGCTGCATCGAGGACACCTAAACGACCACTGGTTCCAGCCCCGATATAAATGATGCGACCACCTTGTTTAAATTGTTCCGTTGTAACTTTAATTACTTCTGCTAATTTTGGTAATATATCATGAATTTGTTGGGGTACTTTTTGATCTTCAGCATTCATAGTTTCTAAGGCTTGTATAATGGACATTTCATCTAAATGCATGGTTGCTTCATTTCTTGCTTCAGTCATAGAATTATTCATAAATTTCAGCTCCTTGTTTGTATAATAAATTCAAAGGTATCATTAGGACGTAAGCAATCAATGAGCGGTATATCATCGTCAATAATTTGACCAACAACATTTATATGTTCGTGAGGGTGTAAATCTGTCTTGATAATTTGCAGTTCTCCTTGATAGCGACCATTGAGTTGGTTGTCTACGGTAATAGCGCCTGTTTTTCGGATATGATTAAATTGAGGTTTTATATCTGATTGACAATAATGACGTGCTTCTTGTGAGCGCAGTACATTTGCTGGGTTATCGATACGGACGCTATGTCGTTTTGATAATATGGATTTAACTTGTAAGTCTTTTAATGTGATAGATAAAGTGAAATGTCTTTGTGTTAAAAGTGATATGAGTTTATGAGCGTATCGTTGTGTTATTTGTGTATCGCCAACCATGATATGGTTTACTGATTGATCTAGTAATAGTTGAGCACTTTTAAGGGGGTGCATATATCTCGAGCATTCGAGTGTTGGTAATCCTCTATAAAGTGGGCCACGTTTTGTAGTTCCAACTATAAAGCCATAGATATTGGCATTAGGATTAAATTTCAAAATTAATTTATTTTGAGCGTTAACAAAATCTGTCGTTAATCCAGTATCTGGACGAGGATAATAGTTATGACAATAGCATATATAACTAAAATCATTTAACTGAGTATATAACTGTTGCAACAATTGTTCGGATACAATACTGGCATTGAGACAACATTGGAATCCATTTTCAATAATTTCATTGACAATATCAATAGAAGTACTATGATCTACGCGAATAATAAAATGCGCCTGCTGATATTGCTTCAAGAATTGATAGAAAGATTGATTCAGCAATGAAGGATTGATATCAATCATATAAGTCAGCTGATCGTTTGATAGATAGTCTAAAAGTTCTCCCAAATAGCGATATTTAGTATTCTCATTGTCTTCAGGAATTTGAACTGAAGTGAAAATAGTCGTGTATCCTAACTCAACCATGCGTCTTATATATGATTTATCGATGGATTGACCAAGATAAATAGAAAAACCATGCATTTTTACCACTCCTTTAATGCTGTAATCGGTTTCATTGTACAACATATGAAAAAGTATTACAATTTGAATTTCTATTTTTATTTAAAATGAAATTTTATTACAAATAATAGGAAAGTACTTGATGGATATGCATTAAACGTTGTTGGATAAGTTCGATATGTTTCGTGGTATTGCCGATCGTTAATTCGTCGAGCGGTTGTTCCATTTGATTGCTTAAAAAAGTAAAGTAATTATAATGAAAAAGGGATAATTGATACAAAGCATCTTGTTTAAATTCAGTATATTCTTGCTCTATAAAATCATGAACATCCTGTTTATATTGAAGTTTCTTTTTATGATTGGTAACATAAGCAAATTTATATATCTCGATTAAATTGAGTAACTTGGTTATACGTTTTTCTAAGTTGTGAAATTCTAGGTGATACATAGAATCATCCTTTCGTTAAATTGTGGCATAATAAACAATAAATAAGCGAAGGGTTTTTAAAATTTTACAATGCAATGGCAGAATTATAGATGAAGTTTTTAGTAGTGTCTAAAAGTAGGTTAATTAGAAGAAGTAGAGTACAGAATTAACTGAGTAGTGGAGGTATAGATAATTATATTTTATTAAATATATGGATAAAGAAAATCCAACTGAACATTAGGACTCAGTTGGATTTAAAAATTGTTGATAATTATTGACGGTAATATCTTGTGTTTTGATTGTTTTGCCAAAAGAATACGAAATATCATGAATATCAACAATGGGGATTTCATTTGTTTTACCAAGTCCAATTTCAAAAATGACAGCCTTCCAAAGTCCTTCATCACAAAGTAATCCAATGAAAATAACATTTTCAGTTACAATATCAGTACGATTATTATATTCCACGGCCATCACATTTCTTTCTGTACAGTAGATGAGTACCTCTGAGAATATAGGGGGTAAATTGAGATGTTCACTATGATCAAATTTAATATAACGATCTAATTTTTTTAAATAACGTCTCATTTTTGTATAAGGTAAATTTAAGCATTTTTTAATAATTGCATTTATTTCTTCTTTATAAGGCAGTGTTGAATAAGATTGACTTTCATTCAAAACTAGGAATAAAGCAGATAATTGGTTTTCAGTTAGCTCAATTTCATAACTATTTGGTGTTTCTTGCAATTGGTAACCACCCAACTTACCATGTTTTGCCAAAATCTTAACACCTTGATCTTCTAAATCTTGAATGTCTCTTAAAATCGTCCTTTTGGATACATTTAAATCCGTCGCTAATTCTGAAGCAGTAATCTGTCTATTCTCTTGAATAGCTAGAACAAGTTTATTTTGTCTTTCGCGTTTATTCATTAGAAAGTTACCTCCCAAATGATTACATATTACATTTATTATATCACAAAAGTGACAATGATGACATTTAGAAAAATTTTTTCGAGAAATTTAAAGAAAACGCTTACATTTATGAGGAGGTTATGTTAGTATATAACTAGTAACAAAGGGGTAGCGAATAGATGGCAAAGGGGTAGGCTATTACATATAGTTTTGTTAATATCTATTTGTTCGAGTTACTAATCAAACATCTTCAATATTTATTACTTACTTTCCTTTCTATTTAACCGGCTAGCGACGCTAGTCGGTTTTATTTTGTAATTATTGAGTATATAAATGGTATTTTGATTAACTGTATTTTAATCGTAGCCAAATAACATGTATTTCAATGCGGATTCTGTGATAAAATAAAACAATTATATAGCGTATATAGGTTCGGTTTATATTATTTAAATGAAGAGGTGTATCTCATATGGAAAAAGAACAACTTATTAAAATAGATGATTCAATTCATGCTTGGTTTAATACGTTAGATGACATTATTCCAAAGTTAATCAATGATATGGTTACAAGTACTAAAAAAAACAGGTTTGATTTAGTGACCAATGTAGATAAATCCATTCAACAAAAGTTCGAGTCATTTTTAAAAGAACATTATCCTAGTCATCAGTTATTTGCAGAAGAGAAGTCTAATAGTGAAATCAATGCTAAAGAAGGTCATGTTTGGATTATGGATCCAATCGATGGTACAACCAACTTAGTTAAGCAACAAGAAGATTATTGTATTATCTTAGGGTATTTTGTAGAAGGTGAGCCTATGCTGTCATATATTTATGATTATCCACATGGCAAACTTTATAAAGCAGTCAGAGGATTCGGAGCTTATGTAAATGGCGAGCCATTATCATCGCCAGAAGATATCGAGTTAAAAGATGCGATTATTTCTTATAATCCATTAGTAATTAATGATGAAACGATTCAAGATTTGAACGAGGCATCATTTGGATACCGTTGTATTGGCTCATGTGGACTAGATTCAATACGTGTAATTAAAGGTCAGTTTGGTGCACATGTCAACACGAATCCGAAGCCATGGGACATAGCAGCACAATTTTTATTTGCAAGTGAACTTGGCTTGAAAATGACCACATTGGATAATACAAAGTTAGATTTTTCAACAGCAGGTCCGTTTATTATTAGTAATAAAGCTTGTCATACACATATGTTAGATGTACTTAATTCAGGTAATGGATATAAAAATTAGGAAATCACAAAAAATGTTTTAGTTTTATTATTTATTAAATAAATAATAGGTCTAAAGAACTATGTCTTATTTATTATATTACTATATAATGTATTATTAAATAGAGTAGAAAATTGACATAGAAATGGAGAATGATAAGAGTGAATCGTTCTGAAAAAAATAAAAAAATGGGCTTACCGACAAAAGTTTTCTTGTGGTTTATAGGCATATTAGTGCTGCTAGCATTAATTGCAGTCATATATCTTGGCTATAAAATATTTTCTGTTGGAGGATCTATCCATAACCCTCTTGATAGAGATAAATCATCATTAAGAGATAAAAGTGTGAATTTGGATGATGGAGATCCATTTACTATTGCATTATTTGGCGTAGATTCTAATGCCGAAAGAAATGCTAACGGCGGTGGACAACGTAGTGACACGATTATGGTACTATCCGTTAATCCAGAAAAGAAAACAACTGAAATCGTTAGTATACCTAGAGATACACAAGCAGATATTGTTGGTAAAGGGACAACTGAAAAAATTAACCACGCATATGCATATGGTGGGCCTGACATGGCAGTGAAGTCTCTAGAAAAATTATTAAATGTACCGACTGACCATTACGCAACAATTGATATGGATGGTATGCAAGATATGATTGACACTGTTGGTGGTATTACAGTAACAAGTAACGCAACTTTCTCTTATGACGGTTATCAATTTACTGAAGGTGAACGGTCTAAAATGGATGGTAAAGAAGCCATGGCGTTTATCAGAAGTCGTAAAGAAGATGGAGCTGGTGGCGATTTTGGACGTCAAGAACGTCAACAACTTGTTATTCAAGGCCTTGCCAATAAACTTACAAGTGTGAGTTCTATTACGCATTTTAATTCTTTAATGAATCATGTTGAAGATAATGTGAAGACAGATTTATCAGTCGGTGAATTAAATAAAGTAAGAAGTAATTATAAAGATGCAAATGACAATGTAAATAGACATCAATTAGAAGGCCAAGGTGGCATTCAAGATGACGGACTATATTACTTTGTACCTAGTGAAAATTCATTAAATGAAATTGAGACAAACGTAAAAGATAATTTAGGTATTTAATATAAGAATAGCGCGTGAGAAATCAAATCTGATTTAAAAATTAGATTGGTTTTTCACGCGTTTTTAATTGAGTACAAAAAAGCTATTTTAATAATCAATGAGATTGTAGATTGAATAGAATCTGATGCATAGCGCTGTTAAACATTGTGCTATTTAATAAAAAAATAAAGAATATAATGAAATAACTTAACAATTGAGAAAAATACCTATACAATAGTATTAACATTATTTTAAAAAGTGTGGGGCTTTTAGATGTAATGTTACAAAACATCTTATGAAGTTAAATACATGGGCGAAAATATATAATAGGGGTGAAGACTATGCAAGAACATTTGATTGTCTCGTTAGACGGCAAAGATTATCTTGTTGAACCTGGAACCAATTTACTACAGTTTATTAAATCACAAGATACATTTGTGCCTTCAATATGTTACAACGAATCATTAGGTCCTATCCAAACATGTGATACCTGTACTGTAGAAATCGACGGTAAAATGGAACGTGCTTGTAGTACCACAATTGATAGACCAATGATTGTTAATACGCAAAATGACAAAGTACAAGCCAGCCAAAAAGAAGCGTTAGATCGCATTTTAGAAAAACATATGCTTTATTGTACGGTGTGTGATTACAACAATGGTGATTGTGAAATTCATAATACGATGGACCAATGGGGTCTTGAACATCAAACATATGAATATAAAGAGAAGCCATACGAAAAAGATTATGGCCCATTCTACCGTTATGATCCAAATCAATGTATCCTGTGTGGACGTTGTGTGGAAGTATGTCAAGACGTACAAGTAAATGAGACTTTAACAATTGACTGGGAACGTCAACAACCGCGCGTTATATGGGATAACGATACTTCTATAAATGATTCTTCTTGCGTGGGATGTGGACAATGTGCAACAGTTTGTCCATGTAACGCGATGTTGGAAGTTAATATGGAAGGTAATGCAGGTTATATGACTGACCTAGAACCTGGTTCATTAGCGGCAATGATTGATTTAACGAAAAAAGCAGAACCAGGATACGGTCCATTATTTGCTGTTTCAGATTCAGAAGCGGCAATGCGTGAGGAACGCATCGAAAAAACTAAAACTGTATGTACATATTGCGGTGTAGGTTGTTCTTTCGATGTTTGGACAAAAAATCGTGAAGTATTAAAAGTGCAACCACAACATGAATCACCAGCAAATAAAATCTCTTCTTGTGTTAAAGGTAAATTTGGTTGGGATTATGTTGATTCTGATGAACGTTTAACAAAGCCATTAGTGCGTAAAAATGGTCAGTTTGAAGAAGTGGAATGGGAAGAAGCACTCTCAGTAGTAGCTGAAAACTTTAATAAAGTAAAAGGAACTCATGGTTCAGATGGTTTAGCATTTATTTCATCATCCAAAGCAACGAACGAAGAGTCATATTTAATGCAAAAATTAGCTAGACAAGTCATTGGTACGAATAATGTGGATAACTGTTCACGTTATTGCCAAGCGCCTGCTACTAAAGGTTTATTTAGAACAGTCGGTCATGGTGGTGACTCTGGTTCAATTGAAGATCTTGAAATAGCTGATATGGTTGTCTTGATAGGTACAAATACAGCTGAAGCACATCCAGTTATCGCGTCACGAATTAAACGTGGTCATAAACTTTATAATAATACATTAAATGTATTTGATATTCGTAAGCATGAAATGGCGGAACGTGCTGATAATTTCTATCAACCAAAACCAGGTACAGACTTAGTATGGTTATCAGCAGTGACAAAATATATTATCGATGAAGATTTACATGACAAAGCATTCATTAATGAATGGGTAAATCATTTTGATGAATATTACAAATCATTAGTGCCATACACAATGGAATTTGCGGAAGAAACAACAGGTATCTCTAAAGATGCGTTAATTGATTTTGCACATCAAGTTGCAGATGCTAAATCTGTCTCTATAGCATGGGCTATGGGTGTTACACAACAAGATATCGGTAGTGATACATCGACTGCGATTTCTAACTTGTTATTAGCGACAGGTAACTACAGAAAACCAGGTTCAGGCGCGTATCCTTTACGTGGACATAATAACGTACAAGGATGTAGTGATATGGGAAGCATGCCAGACCAATTCCCTGGCTATCAAAAAGTGACTGATGATGAAATTAGAGCCAAATTCGAACGTGAATATGGTGAAACATTACCAAAACAAGTAGGAAAAGATAACCATCAAATGATGGAAGGTATCCACAATGGCGAAATTGATTCATTATATTTATATGGTGAAGATACGGGTATTGTTGATTCTAATATTAACTTTGTACAAGCTGCTTTAGAGAAAGTTGGTTTCCTAGTTGTACAAGATGAGTTCTTTACATTCACTGCTACTTATGCAGATGTCGTGTTACCAGCAAGCCCATCATTAGAAAAAACAGGTACTTTTACGAATACGGAACGTCGTATCCAACGTTTGTTCCAAGCACTAGAACCAAAAGGTGATTCAAAACCAGATTGGCAAATTATACAAGCAGTTGCTAAGGCAATGGGATATGATTGGAATTATACACATCCAAGTCAAATCATGGACGAGATTGCACGTCTAACACCACTTTATTCTGGTGTGAATTATGATAGATTAGAAGGATACAATAGTTTACAATGGCCAGTAGCTGAAGATGGTACGGATGAGCCAATACTTTATCTTGAAGGGTTTAATTTTGAAGATAAGAAAGCTAATTTCTATCCATTAACATTTGATAATTTCTTTAAAGTGAATGAAGAATATGATTTGCATGTAAATAATGGTAGATTATTAGAACATTTCCATGAAGGTAATATGACTTATAAAGTACCTGGACTTGAATATAAAGTACCTAATGCTTTCGTTGAAGTCTCACCAGAGCTTGCAGAGGATAGAGGTATCCATGAAGGTGCAGAAATTAAATTGATTTCTGAAACGGGTGAAGTTGAGCTTGTAGCACATGTCACAGATAGAGTAAAAGGCAAAGAAATTTATATTCCGTTAAATAACAATGCAATGGCACATGGTGATCATGGTGCGATTAATCTATTAACTAATAGTGATGTTGATAAAGATACAGATACACCATCATATAAACGTACAAGTTGTCGCATGGAAGTGAAGACACGTAGAGGTAAATCACCATTGAATCCTACGAACTTCCGTGTTAATAAGCAACGTCAACCGCAATATAGTGTTCGTGTTCAAGATAAATGGAAGCGTGAAGATTATACTTTCCCAGGAAGTCAGGTGGATAGATAATGGCTGAGAGAATCACACAGATTAAACGCATGCAAAAATCAGAAGCAGAACTCAAGGAAGAAAGTTTAACTGAAGTGACAGATGCAATTGTTGCTAATAAGGATAGCATTTTAAAAGCAATCAATATCATTAGTACACTAGACGATGCTAAGCTATTAGATGCAATGTCTGGTGCGGTTAAGAGTAGAGGTGTGATTGCCAATAAATTCGCTGTAGAATTAAATAAAGAGCAATACACTGGTTTAATTTCAAACATGGCATCACTTGTATTTTTACTTGGTGATTTAAATGTGGATGATTTAACAACAATGTTAAATAAAGTAAACAAAGGATTAAGTGTTGCTAATAAGGCAAATCCAAATCAAAAAACGTCAATTACTGGATTGATGGGTATCTTGAAAGACGATGAAATGAACCGTAGTTTAACGTATATGTTAAATATGTTAAGAGGTATGTCTAGAGATTAACCATGGGCCTTGTAAGGCATAATTCATTAGATATTTAATGAGCGTTACAATTCATAAGTTCAATAACGAGGAATGTGCATAAGAGATCAAATAATCATTTTGGTTTCTAGCACGTTCCTTTTTTGTGTTTTATAAAATGACATATTGAAACAAAGCTAAATGTGATACAATTTCTAATGTCGGTATTAATTTTAATCAATTATTTATAGCAAGGAGTGGAAGTCTTATCAGCCCGAAAATGGTAAAAATCTTAGCTATTATTTCAAATGTATTATTAGTGATTGGTATAGTATTTTTGATCACTTTAAATATAGCAATGGCAATAACCATGTTTGTTGCGTCTCTTGCAATAAGCTTAACCATATTTAATACATTATTTAGAGAGCGAACAGCGATGAAAATTATAATCAATATTTCATTTGTAATAGTTTTAATTGCTATTATATTTGCTTATGTTACATTAACAAAATAAGTGCAAGATGAGGAGTTTTTCACGAAATGAATGACAACATAAAGCGTAAAATACCTATGTTTATTATAATTTTAATATTAGTTGTTTTTGCAATCTTATTTATTGTTAATGAAACCCATTTATTTGATGACGAAAAAACACATACTTTTGATGAAGCTGTTGAAAAACAAGTAGGTGCTGGTACATTAAATATGACAGAGAAAAATGGGCGATTTGTTGAAGCGTCTAAAAAAGATGTAGAAAAAGCAATGGATGTAAATAGTGACAAAGATAACTTAAATCATATGGATATTTCTGAAAAAGTGTCCATGTCTGAAGAAGAACTCAATAGTATTTTAAAAGATAAAGGTATTTTAAAAAATAAAGGGCAAGCATTTTTAGATGCTCAAGATAAATATGAAGTGAATGTCCTGTACCTTGTAAGTCACGCACTTGTTGAGACAGGAAATGGCAAATCAGAGCTTGCTAAGGGCATAGAAGTTGATGGTAAAACATATTTTAATTTTTACGGCATTGGTGCTTTTGATGAGAATGCAGTTCATACAGGTAGCAGTTTTGCAAAAAAACAAAAATGGACATCACCTGAAAAGGCAATTATGGGTGGTGCGCGCTTTGTGAGAGGTAACTACTTTGAAAATAATCAACTCTCCTTGTACCAAATGCGCTGGAATCCTAAGTCACCAGGAGAACATCAATATGCAAGTGATATTGAATGGGATGAGAACATTGCTACGTTTATGAAACATTATTATCATCAACTAGGTATAAAAAAAGATCATATTAATAAAGACTACTATCTATAAATGAAGATATAACAAAACATTTGAAAGAGAGTCATATTAATAATGAAGAAATTGGGAAATTTGGAGTGAATTAAAAGATGAAAATAGCTATAGTGGGTGCTGGAATCGGTGGATTAACAGCTGCAGCATTATTATGTGAACAAGGACACGAAGTTAAAGTTTTTGAAAAAAATAGCACTATTACAGAAGTCGGTGCAGGCATTGGTATCGGTGGTAATGTCATTGACAAACTTGGGAAACATGATTTAGCAAAAGGTATTAAAAACATAGGTCAAGTTATCAATGTTATGGAAATATTAGATGATAAAGATAATGTGTTAAGTAAAGCAAAATTGAAGAAAAACACAGTGAATTTAACAATGACGCGTCAAAGTTTAATTGATGTAATTAAATCATACGTTTCTGAATCTGCTATTTATACTAATCACCATGTTACGCATGTTGATAATAATGCTTTAAAAGTTGTGATGCATTTTGAAGCACAAGAAGCAGAAGCATTTGATTTATGTATTGGTGCTGATGGACTTCATTCGAACATAAGACATACTGTAGCACCTAATAGTAAAACACAGTATCAAGGATATACGGTGTTTAGAGGTCTTGTAGAAGATATAGATATTAAGTCTGATAATGTTGCAAAAGAGTATTGGTCTGCAAAAGGTAGAGTAGGTGTCGTACCGTTATTAAATAATCAAGCTTATTGGTTTATTTCAATCAATGCGAAAGAAAATGATGCGACAATGCAATCCTATGGTAAGCCACATTTACAAGCTAGATTTAATCATTTTCCAAATGAAGTTAGAAAAGTGTTAGATAAACAAAGTGAAACAGATATTCTATTACATGATATTTATGATTTACAACCACTAAAAACTTTCGTCTATCAGCGCGTGATTTTATTAGGCGATGCGGCACATGCAACAACGCCAAATATGGGACAAGGCGCTGGTCAAGCAATGGAAGATGCTATCGTACTAGCTAATTGTTTACAAGCTTATCCATTTGAAGCAGCATTACAAAGATACGATAAAATCCGTGTGGATCATACCAAAAAAGTCATTAAGCGATCTAGAAAAATTGGCAAATTAGCTCAAAGAAGCAATAAAATCGTTATTTCATTAAGAAATAGCATAGCTAAAATCATGCCTAATCGTCTTGTTGCAGCGCAAACTAAGTTTATATACAAATCGAAAAACAAATAAAAATAAAACCTCGAAACACAGTTTGACTGTTGTTTCGAGGTTTTTTGTGATTGAAGTATTTTAGTTCACAATAAATTTAGGTTGGTCATTGTTCAATTTACTAATTGTATCATTGGCTACGATTTTAGACATCATATCACGTGATTCAAATGTAGCATTACCTATGTGCGGAGTGATAACGACATTATCTAATGTTTTAAGTTCATCATTAATCTCCGGTTCGAATTCGAAGACATCTAAAGCGGCACCTTCAATTTCTTTATCTTTCAATGCTTGTACTAAAGCTTTTTCGTGAACAATAGGTCCTCTTGAAGCATTAATTAGGTAACTCGTTGGTTTCATCATTTCAAATTGCGCTTTGTCAATTTGGTGATGAAGACTTGGATTGTAAGCAGCATTAATTGTAACAAAGTCTGCATTTTTTAATAATGTTTCTAAATCAACATATTTAGCACCAATCTCTCGTTCTTTATCAACTTTTTGATGTGGTCCAGTATATAAAATGTTCATGTCGAAAGCTTTGGCACGTCTAGCAACAGCACTACCTATTTCACCTAGACCGATGATACCAATTGTTTTTCCAGAAACTTCTCTACCGCGGAAAAATAGTGGCGCCCATCCATCAAAACCAGTTGTTCGACATAACTTGTCGCCTTCTGGAATTCTTCTTGCCACTGCGAGTACAAGTGCAAAAGTTAACTCGGCTGTAGAATTGGTAGATGCTTTAGGTGTATTGGTAACATCGATATTTTGTTGTCGTGCATAATCAATATCAACATTATTGAAACCCGCACCATAATTTGTGATGATTTTTAGGTTGTTAGCTGCATCAATCACTTCTTTGTCTACAGAAGTAGACAGCAAGCTAATTAATGCGTCAGCATCTTTAACACCTTGTTTAAGTGTTTCTTTATCAATGATACCTGTTCCTTCATACATATCTACCTCAAAGCCTTGGTCTTTCAATAAGTTAAGACCCACTTCAGGTATTGGACCTGCTATATAAACTTTTACCATGTATAATCACTTCCTTTACACTCAAGTATAGTAAAATTCTATTGTGCAAACAAATAATAATATTGTGAATTATAAAAAAGTCGACTTTAAATAGAAAAAATCGCTTAATAATAGGGGTGTTAAAGTACATTTTAATAAATAAAAAAGAGTGGCAGTTAGGACTAAAATATAATTAGACCTTAACTTACCACTCTAAATAGTTAAAAACTGTCAAATTGTACAGGACTGAGAATAGTGCTATACCACGGTTGTTGAAAGATTTAACTAACGATTTTTAAACCGACAATAGATAGGATGATTAAAGCAATAAAGAAGATTCTTTTTGCGTTTTTTGACTCATTATATAAAAACATCCCTACCAAAGTACCGCCACCAGTACCAATGCCGCTCCAAGTAGCATAAGCGGTGCCCATAGGTATATCATTCATAGCAAGCTTCAAAGTACTGAAACTACAGATAAATGCAACTGCTAATAGAATGACAAGCCATTTCTTTTTGGTGCGTGAAATTTCATTTAATATAACTACGCCAACAACTTCTAATAGTCCGGCGATTAATAAAATAATCCATGCCATTAGCCATCAGCCTCCTCTGTAGTTAATTTCAACCCTATGATGCCAATAATTAATATGATAATTAAGCTGATTTTTACTAAATCGAATGGATCACCAAAAAAGATCATGTCTACAAGTACTGTACCTACTGCACCGATACCAACGAATACAGCGTATACGGTACCAACGGGTAAGTATTTACAAGCAGATATAACAAGAAAGAAACTGATAATAATTACAATAAACGTTCCTGTCCAACTAAGTAATGAGTCGGCAGTATTTAAACCAGTCACCCATACAATTTCAATGAGTCCGGCTAAGATCACTTTGAACCACTGCATTTGATGTGCCTCCTTATAATCACTAAACTATTATATTTTCTCAAATATTTGGATAGAGTTCAATGTTATAAGATGTGAAAGCGGAATTGTATTACAATCATATTATTAGAAAAAATATAATTTTTGAATTGACGCATTTATCCGCAATACTAAAATAAGAGCCCAAAACAAAATGTCCCGGGCTCTTACATCATTACAATATTATATTTTAAAGTCATTCAAAGACTTAGTTTAAGTGGATATAGTTGTAAGAACTTGCTTCACCAGCAGAAATAGTACGTTCACTAACTGAGAATGGTCCACCGTTGTAGTTCATTTCTGAAACTTCTACAGAACCGTCGCTATTTACATTTTCAACGTATGCTACGTGACCATAACCACCAGCAGTAGATTGTAAAATTGAACCAGCTTCAGGTGAGTTGTTTACAGTGTAACCTGCTGAAGATGCTGCTGAAGCCCAGTTGTTCGCATTGCCCCAAGTTGAACCAATGTTTCCGCCTACTTTATCGTATACGTACCAAGTACATTGACCAGCTGTATATAAGTTAGCACTTGAACCTGAAGTAGATTGTGTTGTGCTTTGGTTAGTTGGTTGTGTTTGTTCTGCTGCGTCTGCTTCATTTCCGTGATCTAAACCTACGATTGCTGCGCCAATACCTGCTGTTAAAGTTGTTGCTGTTACTAATTTTTTCATAATTAAAAAATCCTCCCAAAGATTATAAATAGTTATATGTGATTCAATTCATTTGTGTTGAATTTGAATGTTGATTAATTTTGCGGTTTGCTTTCAACGACAAGTAATACTCTAACAGATGAAGCAAGCTTTGTGTGGATTGTTACGCTTTTGTAAAACAATTAAAAAAACCTCACATATCGTTGTAATAAACGAGATGTAAGGTTACAGAATCGTATCAAGTCGTAATACGAAATAAAACGCGTTAATATAAGGTTTTTACAAATTTTTTGTATTTCAAAAAGCTATCATTATTACAGTAGCTATAAAGAATCACAAAATTGTGTTTAGATTATTTAAAGAATCTTATAGATAGTGGCGGTAAATAATCTTCTCCATTATACGCTTTTACTGCAGCTACAATTGTAAAAATAAAGTTCAGTATTACAATAATTGGTAGTAATACAAAGCCTATTAATATCAACATCGTGATAGTTCCAATTATTGACCAAATAACGTATGAAAGTAAGAAGTTGAAATAATTTTTACCTGCTCTATCGACAAACGGTGAATCCTCGCGTTTAATTAACCAAATAATTAATGGTGCGATTAAAGAAGTAAAGAAACTTAATACATAAATTAATGTTGCCATTAATCTCGCATCTGAATTAGGCTCTTGGTTTACATTTGTATAAGTTTGTTGATTATAATCTGTTTCTGCCATATTAGTTAAACCTCCTTTATCCTAAGACTTATAGATAGATTAACTATATCAAATTTTGAAAAATAATAGTATATCGCTTGAGTTTTTCATTTAATTTTAAATATGACTGTAACGCAATGTGTATACTTGTTAAAATATGATAATGTGATTTATCGCATCCTTATTTAACTATAACCGGAAATTTAAATTGTAAACCAGTGTTTATTAAATTTCCTTATAGGCTATAGTTGTAAGTAATGACTAAAATGGACAGTATTCAAAAATAAAAAGAAAGAAGGTAAATTATGAAAATAGCTATCGTGGGTTCAGGTAATGGTGCAGTGACGGCTGCATTAGATATGATTAGTAAGGGACATGAAGTTAAGCTATATTGTAGAAACCAATCAATCAATAAATTTGATAAAGCATTTGAACAGGGTGGATTCACTTTTAATAATGAAGGTGAAGAGAGCTTTGTTGAATTTACGGATATTAGTGATGATATGGAATATGTCCTTCAGGATGCTGAAGTGATCCAAATTGTGATTCCATCTTCATTCATTGAACACTATGCACAAACAATGGCACCTTTTGTTAAAAAAGAACAACTTATTTTCTTTAATATTGCAGCTTCTATGGGATCTATTCGATTTATGAATGTACTTGAAGATATGCATATAGACGTGTTACCTCATTTTGCAGAGGTAAATACATTAACTTATGGTACGCGAGTTAATTTTGAAGAAGCCCGTGTAGCTTTATCGCTAAATGTTAGAAAAGTACATTTTTCAACCTATGATAAAGAGTATTTGAGTGAGTGTTTCGATAAAATTGAAAAATTATATCCAAATATCGTTAAAGAAGAAAGTTTATGGAAAACAAATTTAGAGAATGGTAACCCAGAGGTACATCCGGGACCAACTTTATTAAATGTTGGTCGCATCGATTATGCGGATAGTTTTGCTTTATATGAAGAAGGTATTACGAAGCATACGGTTAGATTATTACATGCAGTTGAATTAGAAAGACTAACTTTAGGGCGTAAGCTAGGTTTTGAATTATCTACTGCAAAAGAGGCACGTATTGAAAGAGGTTATCTAGAAAGACAAGATGAAGACGAACCATTGAATAGGTTATTTAATACGAGTCCTGTATTTTCACAGATTAAAGGCCCAAATCATGTGAAAAATCGTTATTTAACTGAAGACATTGCATTTGGATTAGTATTGTGGTCTAGCCTAGGGCGTGAAATTGACGTTGCAACACCTAATATTGATGCGATCATTGTGCTTGCATCAACAATATTAGAGCGTGACTTTTTTGAAGAAGGTCTAACAATCGATGAATTAGGTAAAGATAAACTAGGGTTTGAATAATGAATCATTTGACAAAGGGGACTTGCGTATGAAAAGACAACCAACATTTTTGGAATCAATTTCAACGATACTAGTAATGATTATTATCGTTATTACAGGTTTTGTAGTATTTGATATACCGATACAAGCACTATTGATACTTTCATCTGCTTATGCTGCTTTAATAGCTAGAAGAGTAGGATTAAAATGGCAGGATTTAGAAGAAGGAATAACGAAGCGTTTATCTACTGCAATGCCAGCATTATTCATTATCTTAGCAGTGGGTATTATTGTTGGTACATGGATGTATTCTGGCACTGTTCCGGCATTAATTTATTATGGTCTAGAGTTTTTAAATCCTAACTACTTTTTAGTTTCAGCATTTATTATTTGCGCTGTTACTTCAGTTGCGACTGGGACAGCATGGGGTTCTGCCTCTACTGCGGGTATTGCATTGATGGCCATCGCAACACAATTACATATCACACCCGGTATGGCAGCTGGTGCAATTATTGCTGGCGCAGTATTCGGTGACAAAATGTCGCCTTTATCTGATACAACCAATCTGGCAGCTTTAGTTACGAAAGTAAATATCTTTTCTCATATAAGAGCCATGATTTGGACAACTGTACCAGCTTCTATTATAGGACTTGTCGTATGGTTCTTTGCTGGAAGACAATTTGGAGGTAATACGAACACAGCTCAAGTTAACGCGTTGTTAAAAGAGTTGGCACAAATATACAATATTAATTTCTTTGTATGGATTCCATTAATTGTAATCATTATTTGTTTGCTGATGAAAATGTCAACTGTACCAGCCATGCTCATTTCAGCATTAAGTGCCATCATTGTTGGTGCTTTTAACAATGGATTTAAAATTGTCGACGGTTTCAAAGCAACATTTGATGGGTTTAATAAAGAAATGGTGTCGGTGAATAGTGGGGACTTAACGAATAGTGCAGTGAGTTTAATAGAGCAAGGCGGCATTATGAGTATGACCGAAATTATCGTTACCATATTTTGTGGTTATGCATTTGCTGGTATTGTCGAAAGGGCAGGTTGTTTAGATGTCATTTTACAAAAAATATCTAAAAATATTAATACAGTCGGCCAATTAGTGCTTGCAACTGTTTTAGGTGGACTTATGATGGTACTTGCTGCAGGTGTAGCATCTGTAGTGATTATCATGGTCGGTGTATTAATGATGGAAATGTATAATAAAATGGGACTTGATAGATCTAATTTATCTAGAACATTAGAGGACTCAGGTACAATGATTATACCCTTAATTCCATGGGGAACATCAGGTATTTATTATACCCAACAATTAGGTGTTACAGTTGATCAATTCTTTATATGGACAGTACCATGTTATCTATGTATCGTATTTGCGATATTCTATGGATTTAGTGGAATTGGAATTAAAAAAGCACAGCCAAATGAATAATGTAATACGAGTGTGGTAATTAAAATGCAATGATTTAAAGCAGTTCGATGTCATATTGTGAGTCATCGAGCTGTTTTTTATTATAAATGAGTAGCCATATGATACTTGTTGTATGAAAGTAATAACTTTTAAATAAAGTTACTTAATTAAAAATTAATGAAGGGTATAAAAAGACAGCTTTTAATAAAACATGAACAATTATTTATATGAATCTTAAATAAGAGGTTTAAAAATATATAATTAGGCTATACATAAATAAGGATGAGATGAGTCCGAATTGTACATAGTAATCATTGTAGCTATATTACTTATATACAAAGGGCATCGTTAATCCTACTAATGTAGATAAAGATTTTAAATATCCTTCTATTATCTATTTTATAATCGGTTTTGTTCTGTATATTGTAGCGATATTACATTATAGAACCGATTTATTAACGCGACCATATATTTAAGTTTCTAGTTTAGAAATCCTAATTTCAAATTTAGTTAATATAGATTGATGATTATAGAAAATATAGTTTTAATTTATTATAAATATGATGGCAATTGCGTCAACATAAAGACTTGAATAAAATATAATGAAAACGAGAGTCTGGGACATAAATAGATGTTTCAGACTCTTTTTCAATCCTAGTCATTCTTGAGGGG
Organism: Staphylococcus sp. ZWU0021; assembly: GCF_000798895.1. Taxonomy (NCBI): domain Bacteria; kingdom Bacillati; phylum Bacillota; class Bacilli; order Caryophanales; family Staphylococcaceae; genus Staphylococcus; species Staphylococcus sp. ZWU0021. Next base: position 92,204 of record NZ_JTLN01000030.1, on the reverse strand, counting down.
CAGGTAGGACTACGAAATCTTTATTAGAAGATTTGATTTCTGTTCACTTTATATTAAAAAAGTACTGTTGAATGTGGTTGAGATAAAAAACAATCAAAGTTCAAGGTTTAATGGATAACAAAAAAAGACAATCCATACGGATTGTCTTTTTGATGACACTAAAATTAGTGAATGTAGTTGTAACCTGAAGCTTCGCTTGCAGAGATTGTACGTGAAGTAACAACTCCAGCACCTTGACCATAGTTCATTTCAGAAACGTTGATTGAACCGTCACTGTTTACATTTTCAACGTATGCTACGTGGCCATATCCACCAGCAGTTGATTGTAAGACTGAACCTGAAGCAGGTGAGTTGTTTACTGTGTAACCTGAAGCAGCAGCTGCGCTTGCCCAGTTGTTAGCGTTACCCCAAGTTGAACCAATTTTACCACCAACTTTGTCATATACATAATATGTACATTGTCCAGCTGTGTATAAGTTGTTTGAAGAACCTGAAGTATTAGAAATTGAGTTTGAACCATTTGAATTTGATGGCGCGCTAGTTGTACTTACTTTAACATTGCTGTTTGAAGTAGAGTGAGAAACTGCACCTTTACCACCAGTACCTTGGTTATTAGTTGTATATGATTGAGTTGCATTATTGTTAGTTGAGTTAGCATTGCTGTAACCGTTGCTAGTGTGACCTTGGTCACTGTTGCTTGGGTTCCAGTTACCTTGCCAAGTGTAGTGGTATTGACCTTGTTGATCTATAGTATATGAATAGCTATATGAACTTGGGTCATTTGGGTTGTACCCACTATTGTTGTTTTCTGCTGCATCTGCATCATGTTGTGCAAAAGCAAAAGTAGCGATTCCTGCAGTAGCGATAGTAGCTGTAGCGATTTTTTTCATTGTTAAATATCCTCCTAAGAATAGTAAATAATTTAAAATTTAGTTTTAATTTTATCCCAGTCTCTAAACGACAATTTTTATAATTTTTATTCGCTGTTTCAACGACAAGAATTACTTTACCAAAAAATAAGTGATTTGTGTGCGTTGTTATCATTTTGTAATTTAGTTATAATAATTAACCCCTTTATGTAACAAATAAGTCGAGGTGTGACATAGGACTAAAGACCGATGGTATCATGTTTTAGTATAATAAAGTGTAAAATAGCACTTTATTATATTACAAAGCTGTAAAATAACAGAAAATTACAAATGGGAAAATATGAGACTATTTATATATTTAAAATAACAAAAAATTACTTTGCGACCATTTTATGATTTACTAATTATATTAAGTTAAATGTAATTTGTAACTAAATAAATGTTTTAGTTTTGTTTGAGCAATGATATTGACACTTAATGGAGAAGAAATTATGATATTGAGTATAAAAATTATACTCGTTTGAGAGGTGAATGAATGAAAATAGAATTAGGTTTAACTTCTTTTGCAGATAATATAGATTTGCACACAGAAGTAGGTACTCAACCTGGTATATCAAATGCGCAAAGAATTCGTAACATAATAGAAGAAGTTGAAACCGCTGATCAATATGGACTTGATGTTTATGGCTTAGGAGAGCATCATAGACCAGATTACGCTGTATCAGATCCAGTTACTGTGTTAGCAGCTGCTGCAACAAGTACACATCATATTAAACTGAGTAGTGCTGTAACTGTATTGTCATCAGATGACCCAGTACGTGTATATGAACGTTTTTCTACATTAGATGCAGTTTCTAATGGACGTGCTGAAATAATGGTAGGTAGAGGTTCATTTATAGAGTCTTTTCCATTATTTGGTTATAATTTGAAAGATTATGAACAGCTCTTTAATGAGAAGATTGATTTATTAATGCACATTAATCGTAATGAAATTGTTAATTGGGAAGGACAAATCCGACCGTCTATAGAAAATCTAGGTGTTTATCCAAGGGCAGAACATCGACCCCTACCAATTACAATAGCAACAGGTGGTACACCAGAATCTTCATTAAAAGCAGGAGCGTTAGGTTTACCAATAACTTATGCTATAATTGGTGGTGATCCAAAAAGGTTCAAAAGAAATATAGATATGTATAAATCTATAGCAGAATCTTATGGACATGATATTAAAGCTTTACCTATTGCAACACATTCATGGGGTTATATTGCTGAAACCGATGAACAAGCTAAACGTGAATTCTTCCCATCAGTAAAGGCAAGTCATGATATATTGGCAAAAGAACGTGGTTGGCCAATGTATGATGAAAATAGTTTTGAACGTGAGGCTGGATCACAAGGTGCATTGTATGTTGGCAGTCCAGAAACTGTAGCAAATAAAATCATTGAAACGGTTGAAGCATTAGGCATTACACGTTTTATGTTGCATACCCCAGTGGGATCTATTCCTCATGAAAGAACAATCAATACGATTAAATTATTGGCTGAACGTGTAAAACCTATTGTAGATAAATATTTTGAAAACAAATAAAAGGAGATTTTGTAATGATATTACGTTATTTAACAAATTTAAAATTAGCTAAAGAATTATATGGTGCGGCAAAACCTAAAATAAAAGGTGACCAATCTATGAAAGATACGTTTGTTGAAGTATTCAACTTACCAGCAAATGCAGTACCATTAGCAGGTGCTGTTGAAGCGTTAAGTGCAGTATTCTTTGTATTAAGTTTTGCAAGTAAAAGATTATCACGTCTTGGTTCATTGCTAACAATCGCAGTATTAGGTGTAGCAGCATATAAACACTTTGAAGCAGGTCATGGTAAAGCAGGCGCTAAACATGCTTTAGATTTAACTGGATTAGCAGCATTAAGCTTCTTAGACACATTTGACTGTAAGAAAAAATAAGTTGCTTCATTTTTGACTATAAAGTGAAGGATGTAACCATACATTGGTATATTTAGATACTAGAAGTTATTTACTTTTTTAATGAAAGATAAGTAACCTAAGACTGCCAACAAAGTCTCTGACCTTGTTGGCAGTTTTTTTATGCACATTTTCCGAAGGTACGGTCTTAGCCAACAGTCTTCGGCTAATGCTTTTCTCACTGGATTCAATCTAAATTGCTGTCGATAGGATATGAAAAATAGGATGCTTGATAAATTAAAAAGCGATTCAGTCATTTAGCGCATCATTACTATGTCGCTAATAAATTATAATTTGAGTTAAGCATATTGAGTATTACAGAAAAATTTTTTAGATCGTTTATTGATGACACATGCATATAAAGAAAAATATAAAAATAGGCAAATTCACTACAAATTTATTTGTTGTTTTTATCTATATGCTAATGGCTATTTGCGTTTTTAACGAAAAGTAAATAGCCCTTTTTTATTGAAAATTTTTCATACAAAAACACTATGCATTTTGTAAGTTAGAAGATTTGATATTTACAATGGATAACACATTCTTTTTTTAGTAATAAAAAGAATGAATAGCTTAATAAAATTTGAAAATGAAAAGTAAATATTAAAAAAATAGTATGAAATTTTAATATTTCACATAGTTGGTCATATTGAATTCGTTTTAGAAAATGGGATAAAATTAATGTATTAATATTGTTAAGCATCACTAAAACAGATATTAACATCATGAAAAAACATAAGGAGTGGTTGTATGAATTCACAAACATTTAAATCATTAAATGAGCTTATATCTACGTATCAACAGGGGAAAAAATTTTTTAAGTTCAGTAAACGAGAGTATAAATTAAATTATGAAGAAATATTTATCTTAAATTATATTTATAATTGTGAAGATAATGAAATTACTGCAAAAGATATTGCAAAACACTCAGAACTACAACCGTATTATTTAACGAAAGCATTGCAAAAATTAATAAAAATGAATTTCTTAAGTAAAAAAAGAAGTGAAATAGACGAAAGAACAGTTGTAGTTTATGTGAATGAGCAACAACGGAATAGCATTAATGAAATGATTGAAGCATTACAACGCTCATTATAATCACGATAGAATCCCTATAAAATGAAAAATTTTGCGTAAGCCATAACAAGACTAATATTCTGAAAATGCAATTTTATATTATTAGTTATATATTTCACTATAATATGTTTTTGAAAACAAATTAACTGTGGTATACTTATATTTGTTTAATGAAAGCGCATACATAAAAGCGGGAAAGGTGTTATTATGAATTTACTTATAGGGATTATATTCTTGGGCATCGTGTTATGCTTATTTACATTATTTACAAGCAAAGCACCAAATGGTAGTAAAGCGATGGGGGCACTTGCAAATGCTGCCATTGCATCATTTTTAGTTGAAGCATTTCACAAATATGTCGGCGGTGATTTAATTGGGTTACCTTTTTTAGGTCAACTTGGTGAAGCGGCAGGTGGGCTTGGTGGTGTTGCAGCAGCAGGGTTAGTAGCACTAGCTATGGGTGTGTCTCCTGTTTATGCATTTGTTATTGCAGTTTCATGTGGCAATATGGACTTGTTACCAGGTTTTGTTGCGGCTTATATTGCAAGTTTTGGTATGAAATGGATGGAAGAAAAGTTACCTGATGGGCTTGATTTAATAACGGCAATCATTGTCATCGCACCTATTACAAGATTGATTGCAACTGGTATGACGCCAGTTGTAGATGCTTCTTTAATGCAAATCGGTAATATCATTAAAGAGTCTACAACTTCGAGTCCAATACTAATGGGTGTGGTATTAGGTGGTATTATCACGGTTGTAGCTACTGCACCATTAAGTTCAATGGCATTAACTGCTTTACTTGGATTAACTGGTACACCTATGGCTATCGGAGCATTAGCAGTGTTTGGTTCGTCATTCATGAATTTTGTATTATTCAAAAGAATGAAGTTTGGTGATCGCAAAACAACCATTTCAGTTGCAATTGAACCTTTGTCACAAGCAGATATCGTAACTGCAAACCCAGTACCTGTTTATATTACAAATTTTGTTGGTGGCGCAATATCAGGCGTAATCATTGCTTCATTTGGTTTGGTGAATGAAGCAACTGGAACAGCTACGCCAATTGCAGGACTGATGGTAATGTTTGGGTTTAACAATGCACTTACTGTGATTACAGTGGCATTGATGTGTGCGTTAAGCAGTGCAATTTGTGGTTATTTAGGGTCACTCGTATTTAAAAACTATCCAATTATTACAAAGTACGAATTGCAAAATGGTACAATGCCCAAAAAAGTTAAACAATATTATAAATTAAAAAAACAATGTGCAGAAAGCTTAGCATAATAAAACAGGGATTGAAATCACGAAATTATTATAGAAAAATGAGACGATGCCCTATGGGTCTGTCATGATTCATAAAAAATTGATCTTCTATAATTATTGTTGAAGGACAAAAAAATCTAGTTTCTTCCTATTTAACTAGTAATCATTCATCTGTAACAAGTAGTAGATAATTATTGACGAAAATCTAGCATTTGTTATGTATACTTATAAAATAAAAACGCGCCGGTTGAATGTTCGAATTTCAACTGGCGCGTTTTAATATAACTTCTGGAATAAAAATTTTATGACGCATTCGTTTGCATATAACGTAATGAGCTTGTTTCCATTTTATTAAATATATATTCTAAAATCATTGCTAATAACCAATAAAACATTGCAGCAACAGTGTAGACTGTTATGAAACGGTATCCTTCATTGGCAATAATGTGACTGACTGCCATAATTTCAGTGACTTGAACTGCAAACGCTAGGGAAGTTCCTTTGATTAACATGATGAATTGATTTTCAATATTAGGTAACGCATAAGCAAATGCTTGAGGTAGCACGATTTCTTTATATATATGAAATCTCGTAAGCCCTACAGATTGTGCAGCTTCTATTTGTTCATAATCGACAGATTGCAATCCGCTTTTAATAGATTCTGAAAGGTAGGCAACAGCATGTAATGAAAATACAATAAATGCAATGATTAATGGAGAAAAAATATCAGGGTTTATATGCCATTGCAAATGTTCGTTTAAGAATAAAATAAAGGCTGGTAAGCCATAATAGACAATGAATAACTGAACAATCAGCGGTGTACTTCTGAAAAAAGAATTGTATATTATAATGAACTGAGATAATACAGGTATACGTTTTAAGCGAATCATTGCGAAAATTAATCCAATGAACAGACCGATGATAATGGCAACAAGTGAAATCATGATTGTATTTGGCACGCCTTTGAGTACTTCAAATATAGTATAAAAAATAAATGACATAGGTCTGTCCTCCTTAAATTTGGTATGGTTTTTGGGCACGTTTATCAATGATTGTAAATACGCCTTGGATAATTAAAGCGATGAGCCAATAAACAACAGAAATGACAATATATACTTCTAACATACCTAAACCATAATTATTACCAATAATTAATTTGACTTGTCCCATCATGTCGATGATTCCGATAGTAAAAGCCAAAGAAGTATCTTTTACAAGTTCGATGATTTGTGTTGTTAAATTTGGAATACTGTTGCGCAGCGCTTGTGGTAAGATGATCTCTTTTAATATTCTAGGGTATGTTAAACCTATGGATAAACCTGCTTCAATTTGTCGGTAGTCTACAGATTGGTAACCTGCGCGAATAATTTCAGATAAATAAGCACCAGTATGTAATGTGAAAGCTAAAATCACAAAAAATAATCTACTGAAATGATTGATATCAATATGTACAAACAACAACAACTGAGGTAAAGCAAAATAAACTAAGAAAAGTTGTAATAGTAAAGGTGTGCTACGAATAAAAGAAATATAGACTTTGACGACAGGTGACAATAATTTAATTTTTTGTAGTCGTATGGTTGCTAAAATAAAACCGAGTATCAGTGCAAAAATGAGCGATAAAACAATCATCAATAATGTCAAAGGTAACTGTTGCAAGACTTGATATAATAAATCCAACCAATTTACTGATTGCATTAGCGATGCACCTCCAATTGTGATTTTTTCTTATTAATATCATCTAAATCTTCAAAGACATTAATATCAAAATATTTTTTTGAAAGCGCTTGTAGTTTGCCTTCTTTCTTCAATTCAATCGTAGCCTGGTCAATGTCATCATGTAATTGTTGATGCTTTTTATTGTAAACGATGTGTAATGGTTCTTTTTTAACAATACCACCGATTTTCACATCTTCTTTGACTTGAGATTGTATGGCTTTATAAGTGTTCCAATTCAAAAGCATGGCGTCTCGACGTTGCTGACTAACCATTTTTAAATTATCGCCATTCGAAGGTTCTTGTATCGTATTGACTTGAATCTTATCTGTATGATTTTTATTATATTCAGATAAGATAGAATACAAGCCACCACTAGGAGCCATTGGTGTAATATTTTTTCCTGGTAAATCATCTAAATGATGTATGTCGTTGTTATCACGGTTAACAACGAGTAAAGGTAAAGCATAACTATATGGCTCATCTTGATATAGAAATTGTTTTTCACGTTCAGGTGTTTTGAAGAACCAGTTAATTCCCATATCAAACTTTCCAGCACCAATGCCTACTAAGTTGGATTCTTCTTCGCCTACTTCATATTTGAAATCATATTGTGGTAATTTTTTTTCAAGTAATTTCATATATTCCATATCGAGTCCAATAAATTCGTTGTTTTTCGTAGTGTATAAGTAGGGTGGATTAACTTCTGCTGACAATGCGACTTTAATTTCCTTTTTGTGTGATGAAGTATCATCATTATGAGTAGCATTACAAGCAGACAATAAGAAACATAAAACGCATAACATCATGAAGAAATATTTTTTGTGTCGTAGCATTAAACATCACGCTCCGTGCCAACATGATTTAAAAAACGCTGGATTCTTTTTGACTCAGTGTTTTCCAATACTTCATGTGGTGTACCACGATGAATAATGTGTCCATCATCAATAAATAGCACTTGGTCAGCGATTGCTTTTGCAAATTGTATTTCGTGAGTAACTAAGACCATTGTCATACCTTCTTGGGCAATCGATTTGATTAGAGAGAGTACGCTTTGTATAGATTCTGGATCCAAGGCTGAGGTTGGTTCATCAAGCAGTAGTACATCAGGATTTAAGGCAAGTGCACGAATGATTCCGATACGTTGACTTTGCCCACCAGATAATTGACTCGGATATTTATCTTTTTGTTCTAATAAATCAATTCTATTTAAATAAGACAGTGCGATGTCATTGGCTTCAGCATGGCTATAATTTTTCCCATATTTTAAACCGACAGTAATATTTTCTAGTATTGTTTTATTTTTAAAAAGATTATAATTTTGAAAAACCATTGCGGATTTTTGACGTAATTTGAATATATCTTTTTTATTATGTTTAGAAGCATCAAAGCTTGTATCCCCAATAGTAATAGTCCCTGATTTCGCTAAAGCAAGTGCATTTAGTGTGCGTAAGAGTGTTGTTTTACCAGAACCACTGGGTCCGATAATAGCTGTGACTGTACCTTTATCCTGTGAGAAACTGACGTCATTCAGTATCGTATTCTCATTGTATTTATGTATAAGATGATTAACTGTAATCATATGTGTCCCCCCAATATAGCAATAATTATAAATTATCATAATAAATCTTATCGGTAAAGTAAGGATTTGGGGTAGAAACCTTTATTTAAGCCATATCGAGTGTTAAACTTATACTTATATAGAAAGAAATATAATGGACGAGGTGGAAAAAATGAAAGATTCTGCATTAATACATACAGATATTCAAGAAAAGTGGATAGCAAAATTGAATACAGTGAAAGATAAATTTAGATCACATGCAGTCTATAATGATCAACATTCTAGGTTTCCATATGAAAATATTGAGTGGTTAGTCAATGAAGGTTATACATTATTAACTTTACCTAAAGCATACGGTGGCGAAGGTGCCTCAGTTGAAGATATGGTTATTATTCAAACCTATTTAGGCTCTATTGATGGTGCAACGGCACTTTCAATTGGCTGGCATTTGAGTGTTGTGGGTCAATTATATGAACAAAAGATGTGGGACGAAGACATGTTAAATCAATTTGCGGAATCTATCATAAACGGTGCACTGGTTAATAGAGCTGTAAGTGAAGCGGAAACAGGGAGTCCAACACGAGGTGGTAGACCTGCTACGAATGCAATTAAAAATGAAAATGGCTATATATTAAATGGTGTTAAAACATTCACTTCTATGAGTAAGGGGCTCACGCATTTTATTGTGAGTGCATATGATGAAACGATTGAGCAAGTAGGATTTTATCTTATAGAAAAGGATACACCAGGCGTAGAAATTGCAGATAATTGGAATATGGTAGGAATGAGAGCTACAGAAAGTCATGATTTAATATTAAATGATGTTCAAATACCAGAACAGAATTTTGTAGAAATTAGAGGCGCTGGTGGTAAAAAACCAAACGGTTGGATTCTACATATCCCAAGTACTTATTTAGGCATTGCGCAAGCAGCAAGAGATTATGCTGTTGACTTTGCTAAAACTTATAGCCCTAATAGTATAGAAGGTACGATAGGAGATATAACAACCGTTCAGCAAAATATTGGCAAAATGGAATCCTTGCTATTATCTGCGCGTCACTTTTTATGGAGTACAGCATCATTATATTCAAATACCCATTCAGATAAAGCTATATGGAATGAAACATCTGCAAGTAAGGTGTTAGTCATGAATCAAGGACTCGAAGTAATTGATATTGCCATGCGTATTGTCGGTGCTAAGAGCCTTGAAATGGAACGTCCGTTACAACGTTATTATCGAGATATGAGAGCAGGTTTACACAATCCACCAATGGAAGATATGGCATATACTAATATTGCTAAAAGTGTATTAGATAGATTTTAGAAAATATAAAGACTTGAGAAAGTTTCATTTAATAGTTGTAATTAAAATGCATTTAGACATAGTGTCTGAATGCATTTTTTTAATAACTTAAAAAGCTAAAAATTTGACTTTTTACTATTGTAAAATTACTAGAGTCATTATATAATCAATTGGTACTGATAATCATTTTCAATGGAGGAGAATTATGAAAAAATTATTATTTCCGTTACTTGCTTTAATGCTTATTTTAGCCGCATGTGGTAATAAATCAGATAGTGACTCAAATAGCGACAAAAAGGAAGAAACAAAATCATATAAATTAGATAGTGGAAAAAGTATCGATATTCCTAAAAATCCAGAGCGTATTGCTGTTGTGGCGCCTACATATGCCGGTGGTATTAAATATCTTGGTGGTAAGATTGTGGCAGTAAATGAACAAGTCGATAACAGCAAATTACTTAAAGATAAATTTAAAGGTGTAGAAAAAATTGGGGAAAATGATGTAGAAAAGGTTGCAAAAACAAAACCTGATTTAATCGTTGTTTATTCAACAGATAAAAATATTAAAAAATATCAAAAAATTGCACCTACAGTTGTGTATGACTATGGTAAACATAAGTATTTAGATCAACAAAGAGAATTAGGGAAATTATTAGGTAAAGAAGATGAAGTGAAATCTTGGGAAGATAAATGGAAATCACAAACTAAAAAAGATGGACAAGAAATAAAAGATAAAATAGGCGAAGATGCTACTGTTTCAATCTTTGATGAATTTGATAAAAAACTATATAGCTATGGTCCTAACTGGGGTCGTGGTGGCGAAGTATTATATCAAGCATTTGGTCTGAAGATACCTGATAAACTAAATGATTTAGTTAAAAAAGAAGGATGGGCAGAAGTTAAACAAGAAAAAATTGCTGATTATGCCGGCGACTATATTGTTTCAACAAGTGAAGGTAAATCAACACCTGCTTATGAAAAAACAGACTTATGGAATAATATTCCAGCGGTACAACAAGATCATGTAATTAAAGTTCAAGCTGAGACATATTGGTACAATGATCCATACACATTAGAATTTATGAGAAAAGATTTAAAAGAAAAACTTTTAAACAATTAAACTAAATTATCAGTACGCTAAATCAATTTGATTGTATGTAGTAAATAATAAGTACTTTAGGACAGAAAGACTCATTTTTAAAACATTCTAAGATTAGCTATGAAGAAATCTTTACAATAGATTTTTTCATAGCTATTTTTTATAGTTTCAAAGAGGAAGGCGCTGCATGTATATGCTAAGGGTAAGGTATAGATATGTAGTTTTTCATTCATCATATGATATTAAACATCAACATGTTATAAAATGGGTGCAATATATTTATTTTATTAAAGGGGTTTATGTGGTCTTATGCTTGTGATGATTTAATGGTAAAAATACTAAAAAACGCAACCTAATGTAAACTTTTTATTTTTTAAAGTTTACATTCGTGATATAATTTCTTCATCGAGGAGGAATAACTATGACAACAAAAAGATTAGTATATACAGCATTGATGACAGCAATGATAGCGGTACTAGGCTTTGTGCCTGCGATACCATTGCCGGTAATGCCAGTACCCATTGTTTTACAAAATATAGGTATATTTCTAGCAGCGATACTTCTTGGACGTAAATATGGTACTTTAAGTGTCATTGTTTTACTATTACTAGTAGCAACAGGTCTACCATTATTATCTGGCGGCCGTGGCGGTATTGGTGTATTTGCAGGACCTTCAGCAGGTTTTTTATTTATGTATCCAGTGATTACATACCTGATTGGTTTAGTGAGAGATTTATATTTTAATAAAATGAATTTTGTTGTATTATTAGGTACAACAATTGTGTTCGGTGTATTACTGTTGGATATTGTAGGCACTATCATTATGGGGTGGATAACACATTTACCAATATCTAAGTCAGTAATGCTTTCATTCGTCTTTATGCCTGGAGATTTATTAAAAGCGATTATTGCGAGTTTAATAGGCAATACAATGTTAAACCATAGTCAATTCAAACAATTAATGAAGTAAAAACATAGAGGGAAGGTGTATAAATTGGTCATTTCTATGAATGATATTTTTCAACAAGGCACGGTTTATCAAGATGATAATAGTAAAACCATTTATTTAACACCTGAGGAACCATTAGTATATGATACAAACAAATGGGTATATAAGCGAATGCCTACGCTTAATTCTTGGAAATTAGATATGGCTTACCAACAATTTATGCATAAACAACAAGGATCTTCCCACCTTGCATTTACTTTTCCTGAAAATGAGAACCTAGATCAACAATGGTTGGATGAAATAAAAGCATTAGAATTTGAGTTAGGGATTATGGAGCTTTACGCTATCGAACCTCAGCATATCCATCAAGCTATAAACTCAGAAATAGATGTTACAATCGTGAACGATGAAACACTTGAAGATTATATAGCTATTTATCGTAGGTTTGCTGAACCCTATGGGCTAGCATATGCACAAGAAAGTATACAGATGATTCGTAATCAATTTCCACAAGAAAATAAATTGAGAATATTAGCATATAAGGGTGAACTCCCAGTAGGTATATTAGATTTAATTGTGTCCGCATCGGCGATGGAAATAGATGGATTTGGCGTGTTGGATGAATATCAAAGGCAAGGCATAGGCAGTGTGATGCAATCATTTGTAGCACAGATTGCGAAAGACAAAACGATAATATTGATAGCTGATGGTGAGGATAGCGCGAAAGATATGTATATAAAGCAAGGTTATATCTTTATTAGCTACTGTTATCAAATACTAAAAGAGCATATTTAAAATAATATCAAACGATACTATTATAATAGTAGTAAAGCGGAGACGTAGTTTGTTGATTTATCAACTAATTACGTCTCCGCTATTTTTATGCGTTCAGGATGACTATAAATATTAAAATTTCCGTCTCTAATAAAACCAATGGCTGTAATATTTAAATCTTGTGCGAGTGTTATGGCTAGCGTGGTTGGCGCGGATTTAGAAAGAATAACGCCCACACCGATTTTAGCGGCTTTAATTAATATTTCAGAAGAGATTCTACCACTAAATATAAGTACTTTATTACGTACTGGTATATGTCTTTCGATACAGTAACCATAAAGTTTATCCAGTGCGTTGTGGCGTCCGATATCTTGACGATGTTCGAAAAACGTATCTCCATCACTAATGGCTGCATTGTGTAAACCACCTGTTTGTTTGAATACTTCACTAGCGCTTTGTAAACGTGTCATCATATTCAGTACTTGTTGAGGATTTAATTCAATATTTGACATTGACGTCTTTGCTACTGCTGCATCATTTTGAAAATAAAATTCTCTACTTTTACCACAACAGGATGCAATCATGCGTTTAGTAGAATACTCGAAGCGTTCTCCTAAGGATTTTGTTAACTCAACGTGCGCAAACCCCTTACTATCATCTATTTGAATAGACTTTAAATCATCGCTTCTTAATATAGCACCTTCAGAAGCTAAAAAACCAAGTGTAAGTTCTTCCATATGATTTGGACTACAAATAACTGTAGCAAATTCTTCACCATTTACCATAATAGTTAATGGAAATTCAGTAACATAGTGATCTTTTTTTTCTATCAGTTTACCATCTTCAAAGCGTACAATTGTTTGATTTGTCAAAACATCTTCATGCATACAAGCACCTCATTTCATATTCTATTATTATTTTAGCTTATTTTTAGTTGTAAAAAAATGATTAGGTTTATAAAGGTATTATCATTACACGATTCTGTTTATAAGTTGCTTTTAACGATTAATCAGATTTAGTTACGTCACAATTGATTTAACATAAAGTGAGAAGTAAACTTAAGGTAAACAATACTAATAGAGGTGATACATGAATGGCAAGTATTAGGGATATTGCACGTCAAGCTGAAGTAAGTCCAGGTACTGTTTCACGTGTTTTAAACAATGATCCAACTTTATCCGTTGCTAAAGAAACGCGGACACGCATACATCAAATCGCACAAGCGTTACAATACGAAAAAGTTACTAGAAAAAATAAACGTATCCAAATTATTACATACGCTTCTCGAGAGAAAGAAATGTCGGATCCATATTATAGAGAAATCCGATTAGCGATAGAAGCAGAAGTTAAAAGATTAAACTTATCCCTTAAGCGCACAATTAGAATTGATGGGCAACAAGATCATATCGATTTAAACAAAATTGAAAATGCAGGCGCCATTATTGTAATTGGGAATTTTTCTGTAGATGCATTGAACAAATTGAAAACGCACAACGCTAACATGGTGGTCATTAATAATCCAAATACACCTAAATCTATTGATGCTGTGTATTCTGATTTGGATGATGCAATGACAGAACTGCTTAATCGCATTTTAGATAAAGGTCTAACGAAAATTGCATATATTGGTGGGCACCATACAATACGAGAGTTGAATGGTATAACAACTACTAACGCAGCAGATGTTAGATACCAAGCATATCAATCATGGTGTGAAAAACATGACGTCGAAGAAATAGTGTTACTCAATGGATGGGGAAAAACACAGGGAGAGGATGCAGTGAAAGTTTATTTAGAAAGTGATCATGCGTTTCCTCAAGTATTTATTGCTGGCAACGATATGATTGCAATCGGTATTTTACAACAATTGCAACTAAATAAAAAAGCAATCCCTGAAGAAGTGAAATTAATTAGTTTTAATGATTTAGAAGTGATTCAATATGCAGTGCCTTCTATTAGTAGCGTGCATATTCCTGTCGATGAATTTGGGAGAACTGCTGTCAGAATGGCAGAAGAACGTATCAATAACACAAGGCAAATCGCAATTCATGTTGTTGTAGAAGCGCAACTCAAAGCAAGAAACACATTTAAAGTATAGTTAACTTTATTGACAAAACATTTAGTAAACAAGTAAACTTTAATTGTGTTTACTAAAGGGCCGATAGGTATGTGAGATGGTTTAGAAAAAGGAGTGGCAAGCTTATGTTACAGGAAATGCACAAAAAGTTTGAATCTTTATTTGATGTAAAAGCAGATGTGAGGGCGTTTGCACCAGGACGAATTAATCTAATTGGGGAACATACTGATTATAACGGTGGTTATGTATTTCCAGCTGCAATAGAACTGGGGACATATGGTTTAGCATCTAAAAGAACGGATCGTATCATTCAATTATATTCAAATAATTTTGAAGATGCAGGTATTGTATCTTTTACATTAGATGAACTTGAATTTAACGAGCAACACGATTGGGCAAACTACCCTAAGGGTGTCGTTAAATATTTAAAAGAAGAATTTAATGATATCAATCAAGGATTCAATATTTTAGTTGAAGGAAATATACCGAATGGTGCGAGTTTATCGTCATCAGCTTCTATTGAATTACTAACTGGCTGGCTAATTAAACAATTATTTAATTTGCATTTAGAGCGCTTACAACTAATTAAATTAGGACAAGTCGTTGAAAATAAATTTATGGGTGTGAATTCAGGTATAATGGACCAATTTATTATTGGTATGGGTAAAGCAGAGCATGCCATATTATTAGACACCGCTACACTTGATTTTGACTATGTACCTGCTAAATTTGGAGATTATGTCATCTCAATTATGAATACAAATAAAAGACGTTCACTAACTGAAAGTAAATATAATGAACGTAGATCTGAGTGTGAAAACGCACTCTCACAATTACAGCAGCAATTAGAAATCACATCTTTAGGTGAATTATCTTTAGCGCAATTTGAGAAGTACCAATCACTTATTACTGATGAGGTCGTATGTAGACGTGCCAAACACGCGATTTCAGAAAATGAGAGAACGAAGCTTGCACATAAAGCATTGGCTGATAATAACTTTGAACAATTTGGGCAATTACTCAATGCATCACACAAATCATTAAAAGAAGACTACGAAGTTACAGGTATTGAATTAGATACCTTAGCTGAAACAGCTCAGCAAGTAGAGGGTGTATTAGGCGCAAGAATGACAGGTGCTGGTTTTGCAGGATGTGCCATTGCTTTAGTGGATAAAAATAGTATACAGAAGTTAGAAGATGAAGTATCAAAAGCATATATTGATAAAATTGGTTATGCACCTTCGTTTTATCATGTGGGTATAAGTGATGGCGTTAAGGCTTTGTAAGCAATACAAAATGATTAAAAGAAAGGATTTTGAATATGTCTGTTTTAGTATTAGGTGGCGCTGGATATATTGGTAGTCATGCGGTGGATCAATTAATAAGTAGAGGTTACGACGTCGTTGTTGTAGATAATTTAGGGACAGGTCATCGTGCAGCTGTAAATAAAGATGCACGATTTTATGAAGGCGATATACGTGATAAGCCATTTTTAGATCAGGTGTTTACAACTGAAACAATAGAAGGTGTCTTCCATTTCTGTGCATATTCGTTAGTAGGTGAATCTGTTGAGAAGCCGTTAGCGTATTTCAACAATAATGTGAATGGTTTACAAGTGTTATTAGAAGTCATGTATGATCATCAAGTAAAACATATTATCTTTTCCTCAACTGCAGCAGTATATGGAGAACCAGATACAGTGCCTATTACTGAAGCAGATTCTAAAACACCGACGAGTCCTTATGGTGAAAGTAAGTTAATGATGGAAAAAATGATGCATTGGAGTCACAATGCTTACGGTGTTAATTATGCAGCCTTGCGTTACTTTAATGTAGCGGGTGCAAAAGAAGAGGGCACTATAGGTGAAGACCACCGTCCAGAGACGCATTTAGTGCCAATTGTATTACAAGTTGCATTGGGACAAAGAGAAGCATTAACGATATTTGGTGATGACTATGATACGGAAGATGGTTCATGTATTCGTGACTACCTTCACGTTGTCGACTTAATAGATGCACATATTTTAGCTTACCAACATTTACAAAATGGTGGGGAATCTGGCGCATTTAATTTAGGAAGTAGTCAAGGGTACTCAGTATTTGAGATATTAGAAGCGGCTCGAAAGGTGACAAACAAACCAATTGAAGCGAAGGTTGGACCTAGAAGAGCTGGAGACCCTAGTAAATTAGTTGCATCAAGTGATAAAGCACAATCAATACTTGGTTGGAAACCAAAACATGATAATATACATGACATTATTGATTCAGCTTGGCGCTGGCATAATCAACATCCAAACGGTTATCAAGAAGATACGGAGGTATAAGGCATGTTATTAAATCAACAATTAGTACAGCAATTTGTCACACAGGCAATTGCATTTGGTGATTATGAACAAGAAGATAACATTTATATTCAAAATCAACTGCTCCGAATTTTAAATGCAATAGGTATTGATGTTGATAATGAATCACCACTAAACCAAGATGCCACTGCAAATGCGATTGCTCAGTATTGGATTGAACAAGCAGTTAATGAAAACTGCCTAGAAGATGCATTATATAAAAAAGAAATCGTTGAAGCACAAATATTAGATTTAATAACACCTCGACCTTCAGTTATTAATCGAAATTTTGTAGAAGCCTATAAAAAATCACCGGAAACAGCTACTAATTATTTTTATGAAATAACTAAACGGAATCATTATGTAAAAGAAGATGCCATTGCTAATAATATTAATTATGAAGTAGAAACAGAATACGGTGATATTGAAATTACAATCAATTTATCTAAACCTGAAAAAGATGCAAAGCAAATTGCGAAAGCTAAAGCTGAACCAGCTAAACATTATCCTAAATGTGCACTATGTATTGAAAATGAAGGCTACCAAGGCTCGGTTACACAAGCAGCTCGTACGAATCATCGTATTATACGATTGAAATTAGACGGAAAGTCGTGGGGATTCCAATATTCACCATATGCTTATTTTCCAGAGCATAGCATTGTGTTATCTGAACACCATGTGCCTATGGAAATTAATAAACAAACATTTGTTAATTTGTTAGCGTTTATTGAACAATTTCCACATTATTTTATTGGATCTAATGCAGACATTCCATTAGTTGGTGGATCGATTTTATCACATAATCATTATCAGGCCGGCAAACATGTATTTCCTATGGATAATGCGGCAGAAATAGAGCGGTTTACAATGAATCAATTTTCATCGGTAACAGCGAGTACGTTGAATTGGCCAATGAGTGTGATTCGATTAAAAAGCGAAAATCGCGATGAACTCATTAATGCAGCAACATATGTCATGAATACGTGGAATCAATACTCAGATGAAACGATAGATGTAAGGGCATTTAGTAAAGATGGTGAAAGACATCATACTGTAACACCGATTGCACGTTATAGACAATCACAATATGAATTAGATATTGTTTTAAGAGATAATCAAACTTCCGAAGCATTTCCAGATGGGATATTCCATCCACATGAGGATGTACAACATATTAAAAAAGAGAACATCGGTTTAATAGAAGTGATGGGTACGGCGATATTACCAGGGCGCTTAAAAGAGGAATTACAACAAGTAAAAACGTATCTTGTGGGTGATAACCAATTTGATTTAGGTATACACCAGCAATGGGCTGAAAATATGAAGCGCACTTATGATATCAATAAACAAAATGTTGACGACATCGTTGATAAAGAAGTCGGTTATAAATTTAAACGTGTGTTAGAAGATGCAGGTGTTTTTAAAAACACCGATACTGGACGCCAAGCATTTAAACGCTTTATCAAACATTTATAATAAAAGCAGCGCATGTCGAATTGATTAGGCTATGTTTAAAAACGCGCTATATTTTATGACATGTTATAAACTGAAAATATTTTTATCTCAAGGCGGAGTGAAGAAATCAAACTGGACTCATTGATTTCTTCACTCCGCTCTTTTATTTTCTTGATTACAAGCATATAATAAAATGAAAAAGGATGATTATTTTGAAAATTAGATTTAAATATTTAATTATTTCATTGATTGCTTTATGCCTTATGTTAGCAGGATGTTCAAACGGTGATAATAAGGATGATAGTAAAACGAAAAGCGATGAAAAAGCTAAGCAAGAATTGCATGTTTCTGCAGCAGCAAGTCTAACGGATGTCACTAAGGACTTAGAAAAAGCTTTTAAAAAAGATCATAAAGATGTAGACGTTTCTTTTAATTATGGTGGTTCAGGTGCTTTAAGACAACAAATAGAAAAAGGTGCACCAGTAGATGTATTTATGTCTGCAAATACGAAAGATGTGGATGGGCTAGTTGATAAAGACAAAGCGCAAAATACATATGAGTATGCTAAAAATCAATTAGTATTAATTGGTGAAAAAGATAGTAACTATCATTCAGTGGCTGATATACAAGGCGATGATAAGCTAGCCATCGGTGAAGCGAAATCAGTACCTGCAGGTAAATATGCTGAGCAATATTTAAAAGATAATCATTTATTCGATAAAGTGAAACCAAATTTAGTTTATGCCAAAGATGTGCGTCAAGTATTAAACTATGTTGAAAAAGGTAATGCACAATTAGGTTATGTGTATAAAACAGATTTATATCAATCACAACAAAATGGTAGTAGTAAAGTGAAAGAAATCAATACAGCCGATTTGAAAAAACCAATTACTTATAAAGCAGCTACTACAACGGATAAAAAGTTAGCGAAAGAATGGATAGATTTCTTAAAAACAGATAAGGCCAAAGATATTTTGAAAAAATATCAATTTGATGCATAGGAGGATTTAGCAATGCCAGATATTACACCATTTTGGATATCACTTAAAGTAGCCGTTATAAGTACTATCATAGTAACTTTAATTGGCGTACTCATTTCAAAATGGTTATATAGACGTCGTGGTATCATTGCTAGAATCTTAGAAAGTATCATAGTCTTACCTATTGTTTTACCGCCGACTGTGATGGGGTTCATCTTGCTCATTGTGTTTTCACCAAGAAGCTATATTGGGGCATTTTTTGCTAATGTATTACACTTACCCGTAGTGTTTACATTGACTGGTGCAGTCATTGCCTCTGTGATCGTCAGTTTTCCATTGATGTACCAACATACTGTACAAGGCTTCCGCAGTATAGATCATAAGATGCTAAATACAGCTAGGACAATGGGAGCCAGTGAAAGTAAAATATTTTTTAAATTAATTCTACCGCTATCTAAACGGGCAATCTTATCTGGGGTAATGATGAGCTTTGCGAGAGCAATCGGTGAATTTGGCGCTACGCTTATGGTGGCTGGCTATATTCCAAACAAGACGAATACATTACCTTTAGAGATTTATTTCTTGGTTGAACAAGGTAAGGAAAATCAAGCATGGTTATGGGTAATTGTATTGGTAGCATTTGCGATAACTGTTATAGGTACAATTAATTTGTTAAATAAAGATCGTTATCGGGAGGTTGATTAATTGTTACATATACATCTGAAACATCAGCTTAAAGCAACACCATTAAGCATACAAATTAATGATGATAAACCAAAGATATATGCAATTAAAGGACCATCCGGTATTGGCAAGACGACAATATTGAATATGATAGCGGGTTTAAGACAACCTGACAGCGCATTTATACAATTGAATAAACGTATTATTTCAGATTCAGCGCATGCGATTTATGAGAAAATTCAAAAAAGAAATATTGGCTATCTTTTCCAAGATTACCAACTTTTTCCTAACATGAATGTCTATCAAAATATTACTTTCATGGCACAACCTTCTGATCATATTGATAAATTGATGAAACAACTAAATATTGATCACCTAAAAGATCAATATCCTATGCGTTTATCAGGTGGAGAAGCACAACGCGTGGCTTTAGCTAGAACACTGAGTACAAAGCCAGACTTGATTCTGTTAGATGAACCATTTTCAAGTCTAGACGATTCGACTAAGCATGAAAGTATCCAACTTGTGCAACGTATATTTGAAAAGTGGCAAATTCCTATTATATTTGTTACACATTCAAATTATGAGGCCACCTCACTAGCGCATGAAATCATCACTATTGGCTAAAATCATTTTCCAAATATAAACTTCAATACTTAAAAACCTGTATGACATAGATAATAGTTATACAGGTTTTTTTAAAAGTATAAGACAAATATCTATAATATGAATGTATTTTTTGATCAATTTAAATGATAATAAGCATCATTTTATTTTAGAAGGGGTGTATATATGAAGATAGAATTTTTAGGAACAGCAGGTGGGTTTCCGTCACTTTATAAGTCCCATTCGCAACATTCACAAGCAATACATAGAACTGGACCAGCTATTTATATACATGACCTCCAATTATTAATTGATACTTCTGAGGATATATTTTATCAATTACGCCGTTCAGAAATTTATGATATAAAATATGGCATATATTCGCATTGGCATCCTGATCATACGATGGGTATAAGAATTTGGGAAACATTAAATTTTGATTTTATAAATAAAGTACCACAATCCAAAAAATCGAAAATAATCCTTACAGAGCAACATGTAAATGATTTTAAAAAATATTTTGGTCATTGGGATCATTTAAACTATCTAGGCGATTTAGGTGTAATTGAAAAAGAGATTATTCCTAACAATGGTCAAATAAAGATAGGTGAAACGACTATAGAGTGGATTCAGCTAGCAGAAGACATTGCATTTGGATTTTATATTACGACATCCACATTACGCATTTTAATTATCCCGGATGAAATTAAAGGTTATCACCCAATAGAAAAATTGAAGAACGTTGATGTTGCGATTTTACCATTTGGTAGTAATGAAGTTAATCCAGTTACCGAAGAACGAATTCACGAAAATGGTATGCTAGCAGCGTTAGGTGAAATTACTTTTCAAGAAAGTGTGACTATCGCGCGTGAAATCAATGCAACACACACTTACTTTACACACATAGAAGCAACGGAAAACTTAAATGAAACACACATTGAACAATTAGAACAGCAATTAAAAGAGGAAGGATTGTTGACTACCATTGCTTACGATGGTTTACAAATTACAATAGAATAAATATGGCAACAACCATTAATAAAGTACCCTTCAAAGCCGACACAACAAAGTGAAATGGAGAAGGGTACTTTTTTAGTTAAATATTGATCAGCTTTGTGAAGCGCTAGTTTGATTTGGAATAGGAAAATAATCAAAAATTTCTCCGGAATGTAGTGCTTCGGAAAGTGTAGATAGCCAAGCGTAATAGACTTTGGAATGTTCAATTTGTTCTAACATTTTATTGGCATCTTCAATCCATTCTGGTTCTGCATCTTCAGAATCAATAATAGGGAAGAGTAATTTTTCTGCTCGTTGAATGGCTTCTAAATTTAATTTGATTTCACGATTCCATTTTTGCGAGAAAAAATTACCGAAAAACGTAAAGAAATCTTTTTCTGCTGTAAAGTGTTGTTTTCTGCTACCTCTAATAAATTGTTGCTTTACACCATCAAATTCTTGTAGTCGTTTAACACCGGCACTCATACTTGGTTTACTCATTTGTAACTCATAACGCATTTCATCTAATGTCATGCTTTTTTGTTCGAAAACCATCGTGCCATAAAGATTACCTACGCTCCGATTGACACCGTAAAGATCCATTGTTTCTCCAATAGAGTTAATTACGATATCTTTCGCTTCTTCTAATAGTTGTTCAAAGTTTTTTGATCGCGCCATGAATTCACCTCAAAATAATATTTGATTCATTGTACCATGAAGTTAAGATAATAGGATATGTTCAGAATGTTGAAAATACTTGTCTATATTAATGAAAGATAAAATAAAAACACGTATTAGAGCTGAATAAAGATAAGGGGAAACACTACTTTATAACAATATTAATTTTAAACCGTTGTTACATTGGAGACCAAGATTTATAATAGAAATAATGATGTGAAGAGAGGGTTATTCGTGTGACACAGGATCGATATTCAAGACAAATGTTATTTAAACATATTGGATCAGACGGACAGGATAAAATTAAGAGACAGCATGTACTTATTGTTGGTATGGGTGCTTTAGGTACACATCTTGCAGAGGGTTTAGTGCGCTCTGGCATAGGTGAACTTACGATTGTGGATAGAGATTATATTGAATACAGTAATCTTCAAAGGCAAACATTATTTTCAGAAGCGGATGCAGATGCAGCATTGCCTAAGGTCATTGCTGCAGAAACAAAATTATTAGCAATTCGTAAAGATGTCGTCATACACAGTCATATCGCACATGTTGATCGTCAATTTTTAGAAGCGCATGCTACAAATATTTCTTTGATTTTAGATGCTACAGATAATTTTGAAACGCGGCAATTAATTAATGACTATGCGTATCAACAGAATATACCGTGGATTTATGGTGGTGTAGTGCAAAGTACTTATATAGAAGCTGCATTTATACCTGGCACAACACCGTGCTTTAATTGCATGGTACCACAATTGCCAACCATCAATATGACGTGTGATACGGTAGGTGTTATACAACCCGCTGTAACGATGACGACAAGTTTACAAATACGCGATGCATTGAAACTATTGATAGAACATACGCCTGATACTAAATTGACTTATGGTGATTTATGGGAAGGTACACATTTTAGCTTTGGATTTAGTAAATTATATAGAACAAATTGTCCAACTTGTGGTCAAAATCCAACATATCCCCATTTAAATGAAACCAAACGTCAGTATGTTAGTTTGTGTGGAAGAGATACGGTGCAATATGAAAACCCTAATATTTCCCAGGAAATGCTAGGTGTATTTTTAAATCAACACAAAATCGCATTTAAACGTAACCCTTATATCATTCAATTTCAATATAAAGGTTATCGTATCGTCAGTTTTAAAGGTGGACGTATGCTGATACATGGCATGAAGCAACCACAAGAAGCAATTAAATTAATAAATCAATTATTTGGATAAATGAGGTGGGCATCGTGCATACAAATGTGCAATTAGACAAAGATATAAAATGTGCTATTTTAACCGTTTCTGATACAAGAGATTATGAAACGGATAAGGGGGGGCAATTGGCTCAATCACTACTTTCAGAATTGAATGTAAGTATTGCTAGTGAGCATTATCGAATTGTTAAAGATGAACAAGACTTAATTCAAAAACAATTACGAGAATGGTTAAAGGAAGATATAGATGTCATTATTACAACTGGTGGTACAGGGATTGCTCAGAGGGACGTTACAATAGAAGCTGTATCAGCACTAATCACAAAAGAAATTGAGGGTTTTGGTGAATTATTTAGATATTTGAGTTATACCGAAGACGTTGGAACACGTGCACTTTTATCAAGAGCGATTGCAGGTGCAGTTGGAGATAAGTTGATATTTAGTATTCCTGGTTCAACAGGCGCTGTTAAATTAGCGTTGAACAAGTTGATAAAACCAGAATTAAATCACCTAGTGAAAGAAATAACTAAATAATAAAAGCGCCAAGTGTAACTTGAATTCTGATTTATTTAACAGAATTGCGACACTTCGCGCTTAGTTTATATAGTTGCTGCTAAAAAATGATGGTCATGACTTCAGTTTACTTTGGGTAATTCAAGGAGTCACTATCTTTAATTATCTTGGCGCTGATAGTCGCCTGATTTCCCACCTGATTTGGATAACAGATAGGTTTCACCGATTACCATACTTTTATCTAATGCTTTTGTCATATCATATACGGTAAGGGCAACAGCAGTAGCAGCGGTTAGTGCTTCCATTTCAACGCCAGTTTTACCTGTTGTAGAGACAATCGTCTGTATATTAAGTGTGTATGATTGTTCATTTTCTTGCCAATCAAATGTTACATCTATGCCAGTTAGTGGTAATGGGTGACACATAGGAATAATATCTGCAGTATTTTTAGCGGCCATTATACCCGCAATTTGAGCAGTATTTAAAACATTCCCTTTTTGATTTGTATGTTCGACAATTTGTTTATAAATTTCCGAGTTAACTGTGATACTTGAATGTGCAATTGCAGTACGTTTAGAAATGTTTTTTTCTGAAACATCTACCATTTTAGCATTGCCTTGGTGATTTATATGCGTAAATTCAGACAAAATATCCCTCCTAATCGTTTCTTAGTATATCACGAAATTAATTTATGTAAGGAGTAGATTTAAAATGCCAGTAGAAAAAAGAACGCCAATTCCTGTAAGTGAAGCAATTGAACGTGTAGTCAATCAATCGATTTATACGCAACAAGTAGAAGTTCCATTAAATGAGAGTATCCATCATATTTTAGCCGAAGATATCATTGCGACATATGAAATTCCACGGTTTAATAAATCCCCCTATGATGGCTTTGCTATTCGCAGTAAGGATACGGTAGGTGCTAGTGGTGAACAACGTGTAAGCTTTAATGTGATTGATCATATTGGAGCAGGATCTGTTTCTGATAAAACGGTAGGCGCTTTCGAGGCGGTTCGGATTATGACAGGGGCTGCTCTACCAGAAGGTGCAGATGCAGTGGTTATGTTAGAACAAACTGTTGAAAACGGACATAGTTTTACTTTGAGAAAAACCTTTGAGCCAAATGAAAATGTTTCTTTAAAGGGTGAGGAAACAGAGATAGGAGATATCGTACTGGAAAAGGGGCAATTAATTAATTCCGGTGCCATTGCTGTATTAGCAACTTACGGTTATACACAAGTAAAAGTAAATAAAAAGCCAAGTGTAGGTGTTATAGCTACTGGTAGTGAGTTATTGGATGTGAATGATGCTTTAGAACCAGGAAAAATTAGGAATTCAAATGGTCCTATGATTACAGCCTTATCGCAAAAATTAGGGTTAAGTGCTATTGCATATCAAATTCAAGAAGATGATTTGGACAGTAGTATTCAAGTCGTAAAAGAAGCAATGGCTAAACATGATATTGTCATTACGACTGGTGGCGTGTCGGTGGGTGATTTCGATTATCTGCCACAAATATATGAAGCATTAAACGCAGAAGTACTATTCAATAAAATAGCGATGCGACCAGGTAGTGTTACGACTGTAGCAGTTGCAAATGAAACCTATCTATTTGGATTATCTGGGAATCCATCGGCTTGCTATACTGGTTTTGAGTTATATGTTAAACCGGCAGCACTTCATATGATGGGTGCTAATGCAATATATCCTCAAGTAATACAAGCGACATTAATGGAAGATTTTAAAAAGGCGAACCCATTCACAAGATTTATACGTGCCACAGCGACGTTGAATGGAAAAGAAATGACGGTAGTACCATCAGGGTTTAATAAATCAGGCGCTGTAGTTGCGATAGCCCATAGTAATGCTATGATTATGCTTCCAGGTGGAACGAGAGGTTATAGTCAAGGACATACGGTTAACGTCATATTGACGGAATCACAAGCATACGAAAAGACATGTTTTATATGATTCTACAAATTGTGGGTTATAAAAACGCTGGAAAAACGACGTTAATGTCACATACAATCCAATTTTTAAAATCACATTTGTTAACAGTGGCAACTGTTAAACATCACGGATTTAACCAATTAGTTAATCAAGAAGCGGATATCACATTACAAAATGATCAAGTTGACCATATGAAACATTTTAATGCAGGTGCTGATCAAAGTATTGTACAAGGTAAGTCTTATCAACAGTCGGTAACAAGAAAAGAAAATCAAAGTCTTGAGGAAATCATCAGCGAATCTGTTACAATAGATTGTAACGTGATACTCGTAGAAGGCTTTAAATCTGCACCATTTGATAAAGTAGTTGTTTATCAAGATGAGAAAGAACGTCAAAGTCTAAGCCATCTAACGAATGTAAAATACTATGTGAATTTGGCCGATACAGATGCATTGACGCTTTATAATCAATGGCTATTTCATTATTTTAAAATAGAAGGAATGCATTAAATGAAGCAATTCGAAGTGAAGTGTGACCCGATACAAACTGAGCCATATAGAGATTATGTCCTAGATGAAAATCAAGGCGCGGTAGTTGTTTTTACAGGTCATGTAAGAGAGTGGACGAAAGGTGTTAAAACAGAATACTTAGAATATGAAGCATATATTCCTATGGCTGAGAAGAAACTCGCTCAAATTGGAGACGAAATATCACAGAAATGGCCTGGAACAAAAACAGCAATTGTTCATAGAATTGGACCACTGAATATATCTGATATTGCTGTAATTATCAGTGTTTCCTCGCCACATCGAAAGGATGCATATCGCGCAAATGAATATGCTATTGAACGAATCAAAGCAATCGTGCCTATATGGAAAAAGGAAATATGGGAAGATGGCGCTCAATGGCAAGGGCATCAACATGGGAATCACAATGATGCAGTTGAGGGGGAATAGTAATTATGAAAATACTATACTTTGCAGAATTAAAAGAAATTTTAGCTAAACAGACTGAAACAATTGATTTAAGTTATGATATTACGGTAGATGATTTTACTAAAGATTTATTTGAACGTTATCCTCAAATCAAGGATAAGCAATTTCAAATTGCAGTAAATGAAGAATTCGTCAAAAGTGATGACATCGTACATCAAGATGATACAGTGGCATTAATTCCACCAGTTAGCGGAGGGTAAAAAGACATGAAAGCAATTATACTTGCCGGAGGACAATCAGAAAGATTCGGCGAACCAAAGGCTTTTGCTCAAATAAATGCGCAACCATTTTATAAGCGTATTATTGACGTTTTAGAGGGTACAAATATGTTTAATCAAATTATTATCAGTACAAATGAGACATTAGCATCTCAATTTGATCATTCTGATATTATTATTGATGAAGATCAAAATAAGGATAAAGGTCCTTTGGCAGGTATTCAGTCAGTCATTCAGCATTATGAAAGTGAGGAACTGTTCTTTGTTGTGTCGGTTGATACACCTATGATTTCTCAAAAAGCTGTGAGTAAACTATATCAATTCATGGTAGAACACCTTATAGAAGACCAATTAGATATCGCTGGGTTTAAGGAAAAGGGCAGACCCATACCGACTATTGCTTTTTATAGTCCGCACACATTGCCATATATTGATGATGCATTAAATTCAAACGATTATAGTTTGAAAAGTGTTTATAATAAAGTGAAAAGTGATTGGTTAGATGTAAATTTAATTGAATCACCAGATTATTGGTACAAAAATATTAATTATCAACAAGATTTGGACTCTTTACAACAAGATATATTAAATAGATAAGGGGACCTAATGTTATGGTAGAGCAAATAACTGATAAACTTGGACGTCCGATTCGTGATTTAAGACTGTCAGTTACAGATCGTTGCAATTTCCGTTGTGATTATTGCATGCCGAAAGAAATATTTGGTGATGACTTTGTATTCTTACCTAAAGATGAGTTGCTTACCTTTGATGAAATGGTACGTATTGCACAGGTATACACGCAATTAGGTGTGAAAAAAATAAGAATTACAGGTGGGGAACCATTACTAAGACGTGATTTAGATAAATTGATATACCAGTTAAATCAATTAGAAGGTGTAGAAGATATTGGTTTAACGACAAATGGTTTATTATTAAAAAAACACGGTCAAAAATTATACGATGCTGGCTTGAGACGTATCAATGTCAGCCTAGATGCAATAGACGATGCTGTGTTCCAAGCCATAAACAATAGAAATATTAAGGCTTCTACGATTTTACAACAAATTGATTATGCAGTTGCTATAGGATTTCAAGTGAAAGTAAATGTAGTGGTACAAAAAGGTGTAAATGATGACCAGATCGTACCTATGGTGCAATACTTTAAAGATAAAGATGTACAAATTCGATTTATTGAATTTATGGACGTTGGTAATGATAATGGTTGGGACTTTAGTAAAGTTGTGTCAAAAGACGAAATGCTTGAAATGATAGAGCAGAATTTTGATATTGAGCCAGTGGCACCGAAATATTATGGTGAAGTTGCAAAATATTATCAGCATAAAGATAATAAAGCACAATTTGGTTTGATAACAAGTGTTTCTCAGTCATTCTGTTCTACTTGTACACGTGCACGTCTTTCATCAGATGGTAAGTTTTATGGATGTTTATTTAGTACTGTAGATGGATTTAATGTTAAGTCATTTATGCGCAATGGCGCAACTGATAATGAATTATTCGAACAATTTAAAGCATTATGGAATATCAGAGATGACCGCTATTCTGATGAACGAACTGAACAAACAGTTGCAAATAGAAAACGTAAAAAAATAAACATGAATTATATAGGTGGATAATAAAAAATGAAATGAGTCTGGGACAAAATAGATGTCTCAGATTTTTTTCATTTAGGCAGTAGATGACTGAATTGAAAATGGAAAGATGCCTATTTTTAATTGCCTTTTAATAAATTTCAAGGTCAAAATGATAGGATGCTTAACCTTTAATGATATTTAATTTCGCAAAATATAAAATAGATAAAATTTGTTAATTTATGTCTAAAGATATTGAGTAATACAAATTTTTTAAGATGTTCATTTGAGATTATATAAATTATATTCAATTGAAGATAATATTTATCTGTTTCAATAAAAATAATAGATTAAATGAAGAAAGTGTTATATAATACTTTTGAAGCTTATTCATTAAATAAAGCCATAGAACACAACGAGAGTAGTCAATAAGGAGGCCATTTTTTATGGAAAGTAAAGTATCATATTTTATAAATTCTGAAAGAGCATTAAGTCAATTAAAGCATTGGTTAAAATCTGTACATCGCTTATCAATAGAAGAATTTGTCATATTGTATAAAGTGTATGAAGCAAAGAAAATGAGCGGTAAAGAGTTAAGAGATGCCTTGCATTTTGAAATGCTTTGGGATACGAGTAAAATTGACGTTATTATTAGAAAAATTTATAAAAAAGAGCTCATTTCTAAAGTGCGTTCAGAAACGGATGAAAGACAAGTTTTTTATTATTATAATGATATACAGAGTAAATTATTAGATGACATTATCAATGAAATTGAAAAAATTCAAATAGCACAATAGTGTGATATACATAAATTAAAACAATCAGATAGGATTACAATCAAATATCCATAAAAGTTCTGTAGGTTTATATTCGATAAGGAATGGCTAGGAGTGGATTACCTTAACTGATCCAGAAAATCTACTAACTTAATATCGTAGGGGAATATACTTTATAGTTATTTACTGTCGAACTAAAAAGAGTCTGAGACATCAAGCGGTGTCTCAGACTCTAATTTTTTAATTAAAATGAACTTAAATTTTTAACTTTTCTGCCGTGTACAAAGTAGTAAATGATCGCTGTGATTAAAACGATGATTGCCATTATTGCATAAAGTTGTGCGTAGCTCACAGTTGATGTAAAGAACCCTAATACATAAGGTCC
This sequence comes from Staphylococcus sp. ZWU0021, assembly GCF_000798895.1. NCBI lineage: Bacteria > Bacillati > Bacillota > Bacilli > Caryophanales > Staphylococcaceae > Staphylococcus > Staphylococcus sp. ZWU0021. Next base: position 62,145 of record NZ_JTLN01000030.1, on the reverse strand, counting down.
AAATCCTAAACCTAAATCAAGACCAATAAAGTAAGTAGAAGTCGCAATACCATATTTAGCTGGCGGTGAGACTTTAATCGCAATGGCTTGCATACAAGATGAAATATTGCCGTAACCAGCACCTAAGCATAAACCAGCAATTATGAGTAACCAACCATTGTTTGTAATACTTAAAGTAAGGAAAGTAATGATTAAGAATATGAATGCTGGATAAGCTACTACATTTTCGTTTTTTTGATCCATTAATCGACCAGCAACTGGGCGTGTAATAAGTGAAGCAATTGCATAGAATATAAAGAAGTAACTTGATATTGTTACAAGATTAATTTCTTGGGCAAAAAATTGTAGAAATGTAAGAATTGATGAATAGGTTAAACCGGAAATCAACATGATAATTGCAACGGGTACAGCCTCTTTTGCAATATAATTGTTAATATTGAATTTTTTAGATTGAGTCGTTTGCTTTTTAGACTCTGTGTTACTTTCTACTTCAAATTGTAATTTAATAAAGAAAGAAATAATAAAGCTGATAATGCCACAGAGTAAGCAGATTGTGAATAATAATTTAATAGGGAAGCTATTGATTAGTAATAAACCGAAGAATGGTCCGATTGCTGCACCTATGACCAAACTTAAGGAGAATAAGCTAATGCCTTCACTCTTTCTGTCATTTGGTGTGACATAAGCTGCAATTGTTCCTGTAGCAGTTGTAGTAATACCTGTAGCAATACCATTAACGAGTCTAGTTACCATTAAGAAAGCTAAAGAACCTTCTATAAAATAAAATAATTGTGTAACTAATAAAAAGCCTAAACCAATGAGTAATATACGTTTAGGCCCAATTTTATTAACATATTTACCAGTCGTAAATCTACCTATTAATGAGCCGATAATAAATAGCCCTGTAACTAGTCCAGCAACACTATCTGAGGCGTGGTACTCTGATTTTGTATAACTAGCAATAATAACAATCAGTAGATACATACATAGATTAATTAAAAAATTAGTAAAAAAGTTAATGTTAAAACTTTTTGTCCAAATCGGTGATTTCAGAGAAGTGGATTGATTCATTTGACTATTCCTCCATATTGATAATTTGTTCATGGATCTTTTGAATGACTTGTATTGCATAGTTAAGTTCATCATCTGATAAACCAGTATTTTCAATAATTTTATCCTGTACATCACATATACGTGTATTGATTGCACCATAAAGTTGCTGTCCTTTTTCAGAAAAAGATAATAATTTTTCTCTTTTATCTTCTCCAGGTTCAATCGTAAGTAATGATTTATCAGAAAGTACTTTTAAAATCTTTCTTGTAGTTGGTTTTTCAATTGCTCGACGCTTTGAAATTTGAACGAGTGTCGTTGGTGCGTTTTGAGCAATATCTTTTAATACCAACCATTGTGCGGGATAAACATCAAATTCCTCAAATACCGGTTGGAAAAATTTAGTGTAGGGTCTATAAATAGCTGTTAGATGATTGAATATACTTTGTGAGTCCATAAGATCCTCCTTAATAGTTAGCTAGGCTAACCTATTTAGCAACAAACAATATTGTAAACCTTTTTGTAGGATAAAGCAATAGTATTTTATTTTTAAAATCAAGTTATAACCTGTTTGATGTTAAAAAGACTTAAGCGAACATAAAAAATCATGCATTGATAATAAATGAAGAAATAGTGATTGAAATGAGGGCAAGCTGGTGGGAATTTCAGAAAATTTGTCATTTCTCACATTTGTAATTGAGTCAATGTATAAATAGTTGAGGAAAAGTGACAATAAGCGCCGACATTTGGTGAGTTTAATATGAAAGAAAGTTGTATGGATGTGTTATGAGAAGTAAAGTCGTATGCAATTTGTTATGATGAAGCTAAAGGAAGCTTAGGGGAGAGAAATTAATGCAATATTTGAAATTAGATCATATTATCCATTATATTCATCAGTTAGAGAACTTTAAATTTCCAGGTCATTTATTAACTTTGAACCAAGGTGGACAACATGAGCGTTTTGGTACATTTAATAGATTAGCTTATTTAGAAAATGCTTACGTAGAATTGTTGGATGTTTATAAACCGGAAGTTTTGCAAAAAATAGTGAAATCGGATGAAGGGCGTGTATCATTCCCATCTAAAATTGTGCAAGACCAATATAGTCAAGGAATGAAGACATTAGCTTTAAGTACGGCTGACATCAATCAACTTAAGGAAGATTTAGAAGAAAAAGGTATAGATGTTATCGGTCCGATTGAAATGCACAGAGAAAACATTAAAGGTGATAAGACATCCTGGAAATTATTATATATTGCAGATCCAGACTATAGAGTGAAGCCACCGTTCTTTATACAGTGGGATGAGAACGAGCAAAAAAGGAATGAAAAATTAGAAGCACTTCGCCAAAAAGAATTTATGATTAAATCCATTAATTTGCATAGTACCGAACGCGCACATACTGTGAAAAAATGGCAACATTGGTTTGATATGGACATAGTTAGTGAAGATGAGAAAGTCACAATACTTAAATTAAAACATGATGATTTGATATTTAAAATAAGTGATGGTCCTAACTCAGGATATAAATCAATAACAATTAAAGATAGTAAAACGACTTCTCCATATACTTTAATTATAAGAGGGTTAAGTTATATATTTGAGGCAGATTAATAAATGTAAATATAAGCACTATGAGCGATAATGAATATGTGTATCAATGAAATAATAAGTGTTAAAATAGTTAAATAAGTTGAAAACTTATTAGTACGCAATAACAGTAAGTAAATAGATATGACAAAAGTTAATGCTGCTAAAATAATTCTTAGACTTAAATATGAAATTGTCAGTGGTTCAATAAAAGCTTGAATAACGAAAACTAAATTAATAATTAAAAACAATCCAATAATAATACTACGCATAGTTACACCTCATTTCTAAATTTATTATAGTATATCAAATGAGTGAATTCTATGTGAAAGTTTGCTAAAAGCATTGTATAATACCAAAGTATTGAATTGATAAAGGAGACATCAGTTTTTATGGAAAAAATGAATATTACAGATCAAGCACATGATGCATTTGTTAAAGCACACCCACAAGGTGACTTATTACAATTAACGCAGTGGGCAGAAACTAAAACATTAACTGGATGGTACTCAAGACGTATCGCAGTTGGAGAAGACGATGAAATTGTAGGGGTAGCGCAACTACTATTTAAAAAAGTACCTAAACTACCTTATACACTGTGCTATATTTCAAGAGGATTTGTAACAGATTATAGTAACAAGTTGGCATTAGAAACTTTACTTGAAGCTGCAATGCAAATTGCCAAAGAAGAAAAAGCATATGCTATTAAAATTGATCCAGATGTTGAAGTAGATAAAGGTGCAGACGCTTTGTCTAATTTAAGAGCGCTTGGGTTTAAACATAAAGGGTTTAAAGAGGGCTTATCTAAAGATTATATTCAACCAAGAATGACTATGATTACACCAATAGAAAAAACGGATGAAGCATTAATTCAAAGTTTTGAACGTAGAAATCGTTCAAAAGTGAGATTAGCTTTAAAACGTGGTACTACAGTTGAACGTTCAAATAGAGAAGGTTTGAAAACATTTGCTAATTTAATGCAAATAACAGGCGAAAGAGATGGTTTTTTAACTAGAGATATTAGTTATTTTGAAAATATATATGATGCATTACACCCTGATGGGGATGCTGAGTTGTTTTTAGTGAAGTTAGAACCTAAACCTGTTTTAGAAGATTTAAGACAAGAATTGCATGAACTAGAAGATGAAAAAGCAAAACTTGCAGATAAAAAGCAGGATAAGAAGACACTTAATAAAATAAATGATGCTGATAATAAAATAGCCAAAACTCAAGAACTCATTGATGAAATGGTTACTTTAGAATCAACGCATCCAGAAGGCATTTATTTATCAGGTGCTTTATTAATGTTTGCTGGTAAAAAATCTTACTACTTATATGGGGCTTCATCAAATGAGTATCGTAACTTCTTACCAAACCACCATATGCAATTTGCTATGATGCAATATGCAAGAGAACATGGTGCAACGTCATACGACTTTGGTGGAACTGATAATAATCCTGATAAAGATTCAGACCATTATGGTTTATGGACATTTAAAAAAGTTTGGGGCACATATTTAAGTGAAAAAATTGGTGAATTCGACTATGTGTTAAATGCACCTTTATATCAAATTATCGAGAATATTAAACCAAAACTTACAAAAGCCAAAATTAAACTGTCTCGAAAATTAAAAAAATAAAGCATTTCAGAATAAATAGACGCGTGCTATATAGAGTTAGAATACATTGATTCAACTTTATAGCACGCATTTTTTATGATTGCCATGGAATAATGATACACATAGTGATGTTGAAATTTAAAAGTTCAACTAAATGTCACAGGACAAATTGTCTATAATTAATAAACTACATATTTTCAGGACCATACTTGTGGTAAATTAGAACTGTTAAAGGGATATGTGAGAGGAGAAAAATACATGATAAAAAAATTGTTGCAGTTTTCATTAGGAAATAAATTTGCAATATTTTTAATGGTTTTGTTAGTTATATTGGGCGGTGTTTATGCCAGTAGCAAAATGAAATTAGAATTATTACCTGACGTAGAGCCACCAATGATTACCGTACAAACCTCCATGCCAGGTGCTACACCAGAAACAGTAAAAGAAGATGTAAGTGATAAGATTGATGATCAAATTAGATCGATGGCAGGTGTTAAGAATGTTAATGCTCAATCTATACAGAATGCATCAATGGTTACGGTTGAATATAATGAAGGTACTAATTTAGATAAAGCAGAGAACGACCTCAAAAAAGAGTTAGATAAAATAAAATTTGGAGAGAATGTTGAAGAGCCGGAGTTAACAAGAAGCTCTATGGATGCTTTTCCAATAGTTGCTTATTCATTTACTACCAATGATAATGATTTAAAAGATACAACACGAAAAATTAATAATCAGTTATTACCAAAACTTCAAACAATTGAGGGGGTCCAAAATGCGCAACTTAATGGGCAGACGTCACGAGAAGTATCAATAAAATTTGACCAAGATAAATTAGAAGCAAGTGGGTTAACTAAAGAGCGTGTTCAACAGTATTTGAAAAGTGCTACAAGTGAAACACCATTAGGCCTATTTCAATTTAATGATACTGAGAAATCTGTCGTTATTGATGGTCAATTTACATCCGTTAAAGCACTTGAAAATTTAGACATTCCGTTATCTGCAGCAACAGGAGATAGTCAATCTCAAGGTGATGACGGAGCGTCAAGTCAAGGTGCTGAGCAACAAGCTTCTGCTTCCCAATCTGCAACTACAGCATCGAGTAGCCAATCAAGTGATTCTGAAGTACCATCCGTAAAATTAAAAGAAATTGCACAAGTATCTGCAGGCGATGAGCGGGCATCTATATCTAAAACAAACGGTAAAGATGCAGTTAATGTTCAAATTACAAAAGCACAAGATGCAAACACTGTTCAAGTTGCCAAAGATACAAAAAAAGAAATTGATCAATTTATAAAAGACAATCCGAAAATGGTTGCTACAAAAGTGATGGATACAGCAAAACCAATAGAAGATGCATTGTATACAATGATTGAGAAAGCTGCACTAGGTACCATTGTAGCGATTATCGTAATTCTATTATTTTTAAGAAATATCAGAACGACTGCCATTTCAATTGTATCTATACCCATGTCCATTTTAATTGCAATGGTTGCGTTGAAATTATCAGATGTTTCATTGAATATTTTAACGTTAGGAGCATTAACTGTTGCGATAGGTCGTGTTATTGATGATTCTATCGTTGTTGTTGAAAATATTTACCGACGATTATCTGATAAATCAGAAGCACTTAAAGGTGATCAACTCATTGTAAGTGCTACAAGCGAAGTATTTAAACCAATCATGTCATCGACGATTGTTACAATTGTCGTGTTCTTGCCATTAGCTTTTGTAAGTGGCTCTGTAGGAGAAATGTTTAGACCATTTGCACTGGCAATCGCGTTTAGTTTACTAGCTTCATTACTTGTATCTATTACGATTGTTCCTGCATTAAGTGCTACTTTCTTTAAAAAAGGTGTAATACAGCATAAACAGGAAACATCATTAGGATTTATCGGTAGAAAGTATAAATCCGTTTTGAACTGGTCATTAAATCATAAATGGATAGTCATTATTGTCAGTACAATTATATTAATTGCAAGTATTGGACTTGGGGCTGCCAAACTAGGAACTAGCTTTATTTCTACGGGTGAAGATAAATATATGGCATTAACTTATACGCCTAAACCAGGAGAAACGCAAAAAGGGGTATTAGACCATGCAGAGCAAGTACAAAAATATCTGAATAGTAAAGATAAAGTGCGTACAGTTCAATATTCAGTTGGCGGTCCAACACCTAATGATCCAACTGGTAACTCTAATAGTATGGCGATTATGGTTGAGTACGATTCGAACACAACTCATTTTGATGAAGAACCCGATAAGGTGTTACATCATATTGAAACATACAAACATCCTGGTGAGTGGTCAAATCAAGATATGGGTACTGGTGGCAGTAATAATGCTTTAGAAATTACTGTTAGTGGTCCATCATTAGAATCAATTAAAGGTACAGTGAAGAAAGTTGAAGATGAAATAAAAGATGTCAGTGGGACTGCAAATGTTAAATCAGATTTAACACAAACCTATGATCAATATAATATTAAAATAGATCAGAATAAGGCAGCAAGTTATGGATTATCTGCTTCACAGTTAGCAATGACCTTGAATCAGAATACACCTGAGGAAAGTGTGACAACTGTTAAAGAAAAAGGGAAGTCCATAGATGTTAAAATTAAGGAAGATAAGCAAACAGATTGGTCAAAAGATAAGTTAGAAAACACAGAGTTGCAATCTCCCACAGGTCAGTCTGTGGAATTAAGTGATATTGCTGAGTTAGAAGAATCGACAACGCCAAACAAAATTGAAACGAAGGCTGGAGATGAAATCGCAACCGTTTCAGCTAAAATTACAAATGATGACGTAGGTGGTGCATCACAGAAAATAATGTCGAAAGTAAATCATATCGATACACCAAGCAATGTAAAAGTTAACGTTGGTGGTGCAAATGAAGATATTAGCAATGCCATAACACAATTAGCGATGGCTATGTTAGCAGCTATTATCATTGTATATCTAGTGCTTGTATTGACATTTAAAGGCGCACTGGCACCTTTCACAATTCTATTTTCATTACCATATACCATTATAGGTGTAGTAGTGGCTTTAGTTATAACGGGAGAGACAATATCGGTACCAAGTATGATAGGTATGTTAATGCTGATTGGGATCGTAGTAACGAACGCGATTGTATTGATTGATAGAGTGATTAATAAGGAAAAACAAGGGCTTGAAATGAAAGCAGCGTTATTAGAAGCGGGTGGCACGCGTATCAGACCAATTTTAATGACGGCACTTGCTACAATCGGTGCTCTAGCCCCAATGCTATTTGGTGAAGATAGTTCAATCATTATTTCAAAAGGTATGGCTGCAACGGTTGTAGGTGGATTAATTTCATCTACATTGCTAACATTGATTGTTGTTCCGGTTATATATGAAATATTGTTTACCCTTAAACGTAAAATAGAGAATCGACAAAAACATAATAAATAAAAAAAATAGGGGACTGGGACAGAAATCAAATTTTTTAATAGAGATTTCGTAGTCCCACCTATGCAATCAAGGCAAGGATGACTAGGATTGAAATGTTTATCTGAGCTAAAGCCGATGCATAAGTCTCCTAGAATTTTATGCAGAATACATAAGCTTTGGCTTATGCATAAGAACTACTGATTTTCATAAATTGAAAAAGTAGTTCTTTAAACCAGTGAGACTTTACATTTCAATTCAGTCATCAACTGCCTAAACGAAAAAGAGTCTGAGACAACTATTTATGTCCCAGACTCTTTTAATTAAACAGCGTATAGCTAAAATATTTTTGAGTATCAGAATTACCAATTAATATAAAACTAATGTTAAAATAGCATAGATTATAAATAATATAATACTGATGATATTTAAGATTTGAACCGCTTTTTGGTCTTTCTTACTATGTTTGAAAGCAGTGATTTCAACATTACCAACTAATAATAACAATATGATGAAAACCCACCAATTAATTGCAGGGAATGATAATGTCGTAATTGCAACAACAAATAATAAGAGCAAGGCCATTATAATACGCAAAATACGCGTGATAATCGTATCCATTCTAAATATGCTTATGTAACACACGATTAGATAGAGTACTGGTAAAAAGATAAGATAGAGTAGCATATTGTTACATCCTTTCTATGTTCACCTTTAATCTTAGCATGTAAAAAAAATATTTACTAGGATGTTATTTATGTTCTTTTTGACTAATTTCTGAACGTACAGATGCAATTTCTTTTTCTATTTCTTCAAGTTGCTTTACTAAAGGATCGACTTGTTGATTAACAGATTCTCTTTTTTCTAAGTCACCTTGTAATCGAACATAATCATATTTTAGTTCAGCTAATTTTTCATTCAAATCCATTAGCGTACACTCCTTTGCGGGTAGAAAACGCCTACACCAGTTTGAATTGAATTATAACATGAAATTGAAAGCTTCTAAAATAACCATTTTATATGTTAAGGTATGAAAATAGAATGAAAATGAAATAACTTAGTGAAAGAAGGATTATTGTGACACAACAATTTATCATAATTATTTTACTCATTGCATTAGGTTATACGCTTAAAAGAATCAATTACTTTAAAGCGAATGATAGCCAAGTACTGTCGACATTAGTATTAAATGTCACGTTGCCTTCTTTAGTTATCGTGAATTTGAATGAAGCTAAATTGGATGTCTCGTTATCTATTTTACCTATTATGATGATTTTATATGGTGTCATTACAAAAGTAATAATTGTATGGTTCTTTATAAAATATGATAATCAAATTCGTGGTGCAACAGGTATGATGATGGCTTCTTTAAATATTGGCTTATTTGCTTACCCTCTGGTTGAGGCGATTTGGCCAGAAACTGGGATGATTTATTTTGGTATGGCCGATATTGGTGGCGCAATCATTATGTTTGGTGTGACTTATTTTGTAGGAAGCTATTTTAGCAGTGGTGGAGACAGTTTTGATTTTAAATATTTAGGAAAAAATTTATTGAAGTCTGTACCACTTATGACATATATTATTATGTTTATTTTAAATATGATGAATATTCATTTTCCAGACCCAGTCATTGATTTCTTTTCTGTGTTATCAGGTGCAAATATGCCATTATCAATGATACTTCTAGGGTTAATGTTGAATTTTAGTATAGATAAACGCTTTTTACCAATTGCTATTAAGTATTTAGTAGCGCATTATGGTCTTGGTATCATTGCTGGCTTACTTGTTCACTTTTTCTTGCCAGTGAATGATGAAATGATAAAGACTACATTACAAGTAGCATGGCTCTTACCAGTAGGTGTAGCGATTATACCTTATTCAATTCAGTTTAAATATAAAACATTGCCTCTAGTAGGGATGGTTACTAATTTAACAATCGTGATTAGTATTATTATCTTGTATATTTATCAGATGTTGTTTGTTTAAAGTGCTCTAAAATTTAATAATAAAAAGAAACACGATCAATATAAAACGATTATTGGTCGTGTTTTGTTTCTTAATAAGTATTAATTTATACAATTAATATATAGATAAATAAAAAGACAGAAAGCGCATGATAGCGTTCGCTTTCTGTCTTTTGTTGGTAGCAATGAGATTAGCCTTTACCACCCATAAATGCAGGATAGTTTGTCATACCACCATCAACATATATTGTTGTACCGTGAATATAGTCTGCTAAATCTGAAGCAAGGAATCTTGCAACATTAGCCACTTGTTGTGCGTCGCCAATAACTTTGGCTGGAATCATTTCAAGTGTTTCTGCACGCGTTTGCGGATCTGAGAATTTTTCTTTTGTATGTTCTGTTACGATAGCACCAGGAGATATATTGTTAATGCGAATGCCATACTGTGCATATTCCATTGACATTGTTTCCATCATTAATTTTAAACCGCCTTTACTTGCAGCATAATTCACATAGTTTGGCCATGGAATTTTATCGTGAACACTTGATGTATTAATGATAATACCTGGTTTATCTTCTTTTAAAAATTGATTAACAGCGGCCTTAGCACCTATGAATGCACCGGTTAAATTAATATCAATGACTTTTTGCCACTCATCTAAGGGCATTTCGTGCGTAGGAATTGGTTTTTCAAAACCAGCATTGTTAATCATGATATCTAAAGTACCAAATGTATCAACTGCAGTTTTGACTAATTGTTCGACGTCTGCCTCTTTAGAAACATCAGCATATCCTTTAATCGCTTTACCACCAGCGTCTTCTATTAGTTTTATAGATTCGGCAACAGCATCTAAGCTACTTTCTGAACGATAGTTAATGACAACATTTGCTTTTTCTTTACCGAATTGTTCTGCCATTGCTTTACCAATACCGCTACTACCACCTGTAATCACAACTACTTTATTTTCTAAATCTGTAAACATATATTGAAGCCTCCTTAAAAGTTATTCCTACAAAAAGGTTTAGAACAGACGTGTTGTTAATTTGGAATAGTACAATTAACGCTGAACGCTATGTCGATGTTCTAAACTTAATGATGTGTAATATATTAAATGATGCCTAACCTTTTAAATTACCTAATATAAAGGCTGCAATGATTATTAATACAATCCCAGCCCAAATACCAATCATTTGGCGTTTGTCTTTTCTTTCTCCTAGTAAGAAGATACCACCAAGTGTAGATACAATTACTAATAATTGTGAAAATGAGAAACTTGTTGCTACACCAACTTTAGGTTGTGAATAGAACATAAATAAATTACCAATTCCCCAAATGACACCTGGGATAATATTCCACATAGTACTTTTTACTGATGTCTCATGTTTAGCAGAAAGTATTAAACCGCCAATAGCCATACCTATTGATTGGAAGAAGAGGGCATTCATTCCATCTACACCAAAAATTTGTGCTACGACTACATAAACAACGTAACCTACTGTAGAAATAATCAATATAGGAATTGCTTTGCCGAATTTATTGTTACCGCCTGAAGCTTCATTTTTACCTTTAATTGAAGTTAATGCGATACCAATTACTAATAACACCATAGCAACTAAACCTAATGTAACTTGAATCCCTGTACTCCATTCTCCAAGAAAAATAGCACTGAATAATGTCGTACCAACTAATTGTAAACCAGTAGAGATTGGCATCGTTTTTGAAACACCAATTAGACTAATTGATTTAAGTTGATAACCCTGACCAAGCGCCCAAAATGCACCTGAGATTAAACCAACAATAATGACGGCGAGGTCATCAAATTTTGCATTACCTGTAAGTAGTAAAATAATTCCGATAATTAATGTACCTAATGTTGTCCCTCTAATTTGATTATATGGGCCACCACCAACAAGCACGTTAATTAAAACAACACTACCCCAGAATAATGCAGGCAATAACGCAATTAACAAATCCATATATACTCACTCTTTCTATTATATTGTCCCTCGAGAATAACCATCTTTGGTTGTTCCTGAACATCTAGTTTAAAACAAAATATTACGTTAGTAAAAAATATTAAATTAAAAAGAGCGATTTCTTTGTTTATTATGTTTTAAACATACATTTTATTTGTGTATTAACGAACTTGTTTTGCTTGCTTCTTAATTAAAAATCAGCCAATATGTGCAGCAACGTATTTGAATTTTTTATATTCATAATTGATGTTGAAGCCTAATTCATGAAATCGTTCCACGAGTGTATTATTTTTACTGCGAATTTTGAAATAAATCTTATCAACATCATAATTTGAAAATGTATATTGAAGTGCATAGGATAATAAATCAAAAGCAATACCCATAAATCTATAGTCAGTGTGTGAAGAAAAATATTTGATTTCAGCTTTTTTCGTATTTTCAAAAACTTGTAAATAAAGATAACCTTTTAATAAGCCTTCAGACATAAATATAAATAATTTATTGTGACTATCTAACGATTCAATGATTTCTTCTGCAGTCATCACATCGTGTTTAAAGGTATCATGGTGTAACTTCTCGAATAGTCGATAATAAGCAGGTTGGTAGGTAGTAATGTTTTGAGCATGATCAATTTTACCTATATCTTGTGTAGATATGAGATGATAATCCGTAAAACTATAGGAAGCTTCAATTTCTTTCATAAAAGGCATGTAATCTTGTTCCGTTTCCTCGAATGAAAAATTAAAATTCGCAGTATCCGGTTTGCTTTGAACCAAAGCTTCAAATAAAGTTTTAAAATTTTCTTCAGTGAGTGAAAGTGATTTCCTGACAAAAGGACCGAGCACTTTATATTTATTTTCTTCATATTTAAATGCAAGCATGAGCATTTCAATTTGTGCTTGGTCATCAACTTGTGCAAATACGCCTGGATCCTCTAAGGATTGTCTAATCGTTGCTTCAACATCATCGTGTGCTTGTGGCAGCTTGTATAAGTACGATGTGTAGTGATAATCGGCTTCATTTATAAACTTTACAATTTGATCATAGTTATTTAATTGAACAATTTTCATAACAATACCTCCGTATAATAATCTATTAAGTTAATTATAAGAACTTTTCGATGTAAATGGAAGTTTTGATGTGCTACATACATGTTACAATAAATATAATACTGAATTTGAAAGGGCGAAATTATGAAATCACTGATTATAGCTGAAAAACCTTCAGTTGGTAGAGACATTGCCAATACGCTAAACATTAATGAAAAACGTAATGGATATTTTGAAAATAATAAATATATTGTTACATGGGCATTAGGGCATTTAGTAACAAATGCGACACCAGAACAATATGATGCAAGTTATAAAGAATGGAAATTGAATGATTTACCGATTATACCCAATAAAATGAAAACAATTGTGATAAGTAAAACGAGAAAACAATTTTCGACAGTGCAATCATTAATTAATAATAATAAAGTAAAAGATATTATTATTGCGACAGATGCAGGACGAGAAGGAGAACTGGTTGCTCGTTTGATATTGGATAAAGCGCATAATAAAAAACCGACCAAGCGTTTATGGATTAGTTCTGTAACCAATAAAGCAATCAAAGAAGGTTTCAATAAACTGCAAGATGGACGTAAGTTTAATAATCTATATCATGCTGCCTTAGCACGAAGTGAAGCAGATTGGATAGTTGGTATTAATGCTACACGTGCACTGACTACAAAATATGATGCACAACTCTCATTGGGTCGTGTACAGACTCCGACCATACAATTAGTTCAAATGAGACAAAATGAAATCAATCACTTTAAACCTCAGACCTATTATACAATGAAACTCAATGCGGCTGGTTTAACTTTCCATTGTACTAAGCCACAGTCGCATCCTGATAAAACTGTTTTGGAAAGTATAAAAAAAGCAATCGATGGGCAATCCGGGCACATTGCATCGATTAGCAAGACACATAAAAAAGCATATCCACAACAATTATATAATTTAACGGATTTACAACAAGATGCTTATAAACGATTTCATCTTGGACCAAAAGAAACTTTGAATACCTTGCAAACGTTGTATGAACGTCATAAGTTAGTAACTTACCCACGTACTGATTCTAACTATTTAACAGATGATATGGTTGATACGCTCAAAGATAGATTGAAAGCGATTATGGCCACTTCATTAAAAGATATGGCTAAAGCACAAATGTCACAAACATTTTCATCAAAACAAAGATTTGTTAATAATAATAAAGTATCTGATCACCATGCAATTATTCCCACAGAAGTGCGTCCAGATATCAATCAACTTAGCCAAAGGGAATCTAAAATTTATATGATGATTGCTCAGAGATATTTAGAAAACCTAATGCCGCCACACGAATACGAAGCAATCGCCATTGAACTCAAAGTAGGGCAGCATACATTTACTTTTAAGGACAAAGTAACTACTAAATTAGGGTTTAAAGCAATTTATGAAAATAAAGAAAGTATAAATACTCAGATAGATCAGTTACAGAAGGGTACAAAGCTTAATGTAACTAAAATTCTAATAGAAGAACATGAGACAACGGCCCCACCTTATTTTAATGAAGGATCACTTTTGAAAGCGATGGAAAGCCCACAAAAATTCTTTGATTTAAGCGATAAAAAACACGATAAAACATTAAAAGACACGGGCGGTATAGGTACGGTTGCAACGAGAGCGGATATCATAGAAAAGCTATTTAATATGAACGCTATTGAAGCTCGTGATGGTAAAATAAAAGTTACGTCAAAAGGGAAACAAATATTGGAATTAGCGCCACAAAAACTCACTTCTCCATTATTAACAGCAGAATGGGAAGAAAAACTTCTACTCATAGAACAAGGGAAATATAATGCGAGCCAATTCATCTCTGAAATGAAAGCTTTTACAAATCAGGTAGTCAATGAGATTAAAGAAAGTGAACAAAATTATAAACATGACAACCTAACAACGACTGAATGTCCTACATGCGGCAAATTTATGATTAAAGTCAAGACGAAAAATGGCCAAATGTTAGTGTGTCAGGATCCACAGTGTAAAACTAAAAAAAATGTACAACGTAAAACAAACGCACGTTGTCCAAACTGTCATAAAAAAATGACGCTGTTTGGTCGAGGCAAAGACGCAGTATATCGTTGTGTTTGTGGACATACTGAAACACAAGCTCAAATGGATAAACGACACAAAAATAAAAAATCAGATAAAGTAAATAAAAAAGATCTGAAAAAATATATGAATAATGATGAAGGTATTGAAAATAACCCGTTTCAAGATGCTTTGAAGGGTTTAAAATTCTAAATAATTCGAACAAATAGTTAAAAAATTTAAGTAAGGTTCGTGTTTGCTATTGTAAAATAGTTCGTTTGGTATTAAAATATGTAAGTATTTTAAAAAAAGGAGAACTAACCGTGAAAAAGTACTTCAAGTTTGATAAACACGAAACAAACTATAAGAAAGAGATACTTGGCGGGCTTACAACATTCTTGTCGATGGCTTATATTTTAGCTGTTAACCCTCAAGTACTTAGTTTAGCCGGCGTCGATGGTGTTTCTGAAAATATGAAAATGGACCAAGGCGCAATATTTGTAGCTACAGCATTAGCGGCGTTTGTAGGCTCGTTATTTATGGGATTAATAGCAAGGTATCCGATTGCATTAGCACCTGGTATGGGATTAAATGCATTTTTCGCATTTACTGTTGTTTTAACAATGGGTATACCATGGCAAGTCGGACTTACAGGCGTATTATTTTCAGGATTAGTTTTCGCAGTGTTAACGATGACGGGGCTTCGAGAGGTCATCATCAATGCCATACCTTATCAAATGAAAATGGCTGTCTCGGCTGGGATTGGATTATTTATTACCTTTGTCGGCTTACAAAGTTCAGGTATAATTGTTAAAAATGATTCTACACTAGTTACATTAGGATATATCACAGACGGACCTGTATTACTTACTATTTTCGGTATCGTTGTGACAGTAATACTTTATGCTATTAGAGTACCTGGCGCGATTTTTATAGGAATGGTTTTAACATCTATCGTAGGTATGTTCACAGGGCTGATACATACACCTAGTGGTATCGTTGGACAAGTACCTAGTATTGAACCGACGTTTGGCGCTGCGTTTGAAGCATTTAAGGATCCTAGTCAATTATTAACGGTTCAATTTTTAATCGTTATATTAACTTTCCTATTCATTGATTTCTTTGATACAGCTGGTACACTCGTTGCTGTGGCAACTCAAGCTGGGATTATGAAAAATAATAAATTACCACGAGCAGGACGTGCGTTGTTCTCTGACTCACTAGCAACAATCGTTGGTGCGATCTTTGGTACAACTACGACGACTTCATACATTGAATCAAGCTCAGGTGTGGCAGTAGGTGCAAGAACCGGCTTTGCGAGTGTGGTTACAGGTTTCTGTTTCTTGTTAGCTATTTTCTTTAGTCCATTGATGGAGGTAGTAACCAGTGCGGTGACTACGCCTGCGTTAGTAGTAGTAGGTGTCTTAATGGCAGCTAACTTTGCTGAAATTGATTGGAAAAAATTCGAAGTAGCAGTTCCAGCATTTGTAACGATTATTATGATGCCTTTATCTTATTCTATTGCAACAGGTATTGCTTGTGGATTTATCTTTTATCCAATTACAATGTTAATTTCAAAACGTCATAAAGAAGTACATCCAATAATGTATGCACTGATGATTTTATTTATATTGTACTTTATCTTTGTTCACGGATAACAAAACGAAATAAAAGCACATTGTTCTGTCATTTAGACATTGAACAATGTGCTTTTAATTTTATTATTTGAATGAAAGTATAAGTGTTTAGGAATTAGTTTTGTTCTTACATAAATAACTAAAATCGAGTTTCTTCATTATATACATTTTAAAGTTATAGTAGTTTAAGCGGATAACCAGATCAAAATGCTTAGAAGAATTTATGACATATACCGTTGGATTGCGCTAATTACATTTGAGTTGGGCAGGTATCCTACGATAATAATTAATGATTCTTACGTCGATCCTCCGTATAAATTACCTTTGCGTATTTGTTTGGTACATATAGTGGTGTAGATAATAAAATGAAAATGAAAAATAGCATTAAAAAGAATAAAATCCAATGGATCACCATACCAACAAGTGGAATGAAAGCCAAGAAAGAACCAATCACACCTAATAAAGGAATAAACATCATCGGCTTAATAGAATTTTGTTTATCTACTATTAATATAATCATCATTATAAAGTAGAGTAGCGCGTTAATAAGTAAAGGCTGCCAACCAAAACTTAAAACAATGCTTCCACCTAAGAATGGAATTCCGTAAACCAATTCACTAACTATGAGTAAGACAGATAATACTAACAATGTCATACGTATACCACGTTTCATATAATTCACCACCTAACTGTTTTTAATTATAAAGGAAAGTAAACTATTAGAATAATAATATGAAGAGAGATTAATAAAAATTTTACAAAGAACTAAAAAAATTACAAAAGAGGTTGAAGTGCGTTTCCTAATAAAGTACAATAACAAAGTATGTGTTAGACAAAAAGTTTCAAAACTTTTGCAGAAAAGCTTGATAAATCACTGTTTATCATGTATCATATCTAATGTTGGACTTTAAGAACACGCGATGAAGCGAAAGGTTACTGACACACCCGGCCGCTTTGCCATGGCGCTGTGTGAGATAGTTTTCGTGGAGAAGTCTATCACTTAAATGTAGACGATATAAGGAGGGAAAATTATGGCAAAACAAAAAATCAGAATCAGATTAAAAGCTTATGATCACAGAGTAATCGATCAATCAGCAGAAAAAATTGTTGAAACAGCGAAACGTTCTGGTGCAGATGTTTCTGGACCAATTCCGTTACCGACTGAAAGATCAGTTTATACTGTTATTCGTGCCGTGCATAAGTATAAAGATTCACGTGAGCAATTCGAACAACGTACTCATAAACGTTTAATCGATATTGTTAACCCTACACCAAAAACAGTTGATGCTCTTATGGGCTTAAACTTACCATCTGGCGTAGACATCGAAATCAAATTATAATAGAAAAAATTAGGAGGTGGACTTTCGATGACCAAAGGAATCTTAGGAAGAAAAATCGGGATGACACAAGTTTTCGGAGAAAATGGTGATTTAATCCCTGTAACAGTAGTAGAAGCAAGCCAAAACGTTGTATTACAAAAGAAATCTGAAGAGATTGATGGATACAACGCTATCCAAGTAGGCTATGAAGACAAACAAGCTTATAAAAAAGATAGCAGATCAAGCAAATATGCTAACAAACCAGCTGAAGGACATGCTAAAAAAGCAGGCACAGCACCTAAGCGCTTCATTCGTGAATTCAGAAACGTTAATGTTGATGAATACGAAGTAGGTCAAGAAGTCTCAGTTAATACATTTGAAGCTGGAGACGTAATTGATGTAACAGGCGTATCTAAAGGTAAAGGTTTCCAAGGTGCCATTAAACGTCATAATCAAGCACGTGGTCCAATGTCACATGGTTCTCATTTCCACAGAGCCCCAGGTTCTGTAGGTATGGCATCAGATGCTTCAAGAGTCTTTAAAGGACAAAAAATGCCTGGACGTATGGGCGGTAACACTGTAACAGTTCAAAACTTAGAAGTTGTACAAATTGACGCTGAAAACAATGTTATTTTAGTAAAAGGTAATGTACCTGGTCCTAAAAAAGGATTTGTAGAAATCACATCATCAATCAAAGGTAATAAATAATATACAACGAAAGGAGGAATTGCATAATGGCTAATTATGATGTATTAAAAGTAGATGGAACTAAATCAGGTTCAGTTGAACTAAGCGATGCAGTATTTGCAATCGAACCAAACAACAACGTTCTTTTTGAAGCAATTAACTTACAACGTGCTTCATTACGCCAAGGTACTCACGCTGTTAAGAACCGTTCAGCAGTACGTGGTGGTGGACGTAAACCATGGAGACAAAAAGGTACAGGACGTGCGCGTCAAGGTACAATCCGTGCTCCACAATGGCGTGGTGGTGGTATCGTATTCGGACCAACACCAAGAAGCTACTCATACAAAATGCCTAAGAAAATGCGCCGTTTAGCATTACGCTCAGCATTATCTTTCAAAGTACAAGAGAAAGGCTTAACTGTTGTTGATGCATTAAACCTAGATGCTCCAAAAACAAAAGAGTTCAAAACTGTACTCTCTAATTTAGAACAACCTAAAAAAGTATTAGTAGTAACAGAATCTGAAGATGTGAATGTTGCTTTATCAGCACGTAACATCCCTGGTGTTCAAGTAACTACAGCTCAAGGTTTAAACGTTCTAGATATCACAAGCGCTGACAGTGTAGTAATTACAGAATCAGCTGCTAAAAAAGTTGAGGAGGTGCTCGGATAATGGAAGCAAGAGACGTTCTTAAGCGCCCCGTAATCACTGAGAAATCTTCAGCTGCTATGGCTGAAGACAAATACACATTCGACGTTGATACTCGTGCTAATAAAACACAAGTTAAAATCGCTGTTGAAGAAATCTTTGATGTAAAAGTTGATAATGTAAACATCATTAACTACAAACCAAAGAAAAAACGTATGGGCCGTTACCAAGGCTATACAAACAAAAAACGCGTAGCAATCGTTAAATTAAAAGAAGGATCAATTGATCTTTTCAACTAAAAAACATTACCAATAAGGAGGTAAACGACAATGGCTCTAAAAAAATATAAGCCAATTACTAATGGTCGTCGTAATATGACTAGTTTAGATTTCGCTGAAATCACGAAAACTACACCTGAAAAGTCATTATTACAACCGCTACCGAAAAGAGCGGGACGAAATAACCAAGGTAAATTGACAGTTCGCCACCACGGTGGAGGACACAAACGTCAATACCGTGTTATTGACTTCAAACGTAATAAAGATGGAATCAATGCTAAAGTTGATTCAATACAATATGATCCAAACCGTTCAGCAAACATTGCATTATTAGTTTATGCTGATGGTGAAAAACGCTATATCATCGCTCCAAAAAACCTAAAAGTAGGTCAAGTTCTTGAAAGCGGTGAAGAAGCAGATATTAAAGTAGGTAATGCATTACCATTACAATTCATTCCAGTAGGTACAGTAATCCATAACATCGAGTTAAAACCTGGTAAAGGTGGACAAATTGCTCGTTCAGCTGGTGCTAGTGCACAAGTACTTGGTAAAGAAGGTAAATATGTATTAATCAGATTAAGATCTGGCGAAGTACGTATGATTCTTTCAACTTGCCGTGCTACTATTGGTCAAGTTGGTAACATCCAACATGAACTTGTAAACGTTGGTAAAGCAGGACGTTCTAGATGGAAAGGCATTCGCCCAACAGTTCGTGGTTCTGTAATGAACCCTAACGATCACCCACACGGTGGTGGTGAAGGTCGTGCACCTATCGGTAGACCATCTCCAATGTCACCTTGGGGTAAACCTACGCTTGGTAAGAAAACTCGTCGTGGTAAAAAATCTTCAGACAAACTTATCGTTCGTGGACGTAAGAAAAAATAAAAATAACTTATTTGCGTGTGCGGCTTAATAGCTGCACGCACACAATAAGAAGGGAGGCGCCACTATGGCTCGTAGTATTAAAAAAGGACCTTTCGCTGACGATCATCTAAAGAAAAAAGTTGAAGCTCAAAGCGGAAGCGAGAAAAAACAAGTAATCAAAACTTGGTCACGTCGTTCAACTATTTTCCCTGATTTTATCGGACATACATTCGCTGTATATGATGGACGTAAACATGTGCCTGTATTCGTAACAGAAGATATGGTTGGTCATAAATTAGGAGAATTCGCACCAACTCGTACTTTCAAAGGACACGCTGCAGACGACAAAAAAACTAGAAGATAATTTCTAACAGGTAGAGGAGGAAATTCGAATGGAAGCAAAAGCGGTTGCTAAAACAATAAGAATCGCACCTCGTAAAGTTAGATTAGTATTAGATCTAATTAGAGGTAAGAGCGCTGGAGAAGCTATTGCAATTTTAAAATTAAAAAACAAAGCTTCATCACCAGTAGTAGAAAAATTATTAATGTCCGCTTTAGCTAATGCTGAACATAACTATGACATGAACACTGATGAATTAATAGTTAAAGAAGCTTATGCTAATGAAGGACCAACATTAAAACGTTTCCGTCCACGTGCACAAGGTCGTGCAAGTGCGATTAACAAACGTACAAGCCACATTACAATCGTCGTAAGTGACGGTAAAGAAGAAGCTAAAGAAGCTTAATATATTTTTTAAGGAGGGTACACTGTGGGTCAAAAAATTAATCCAATCGGACTTCGTGTTGGTGTAATCCGTGATTGGGAAGCTAAATGGTATGCAGAAAAAGACTTCGCATCATTATTACACGAAGATTTAAAAATCCGTAAGTATATTGATAACGCATTACAAGAAGCATCAGTTTCACACGTTGAAATTGAACGTGCTGCTAATCGTATCAACATCGCTATTCATACTGGTAAACCAGGTATGGTTATCGGTAAAGGCGGTTCAGAAATTGAAAAATTACGTAACAAATTAAACTCATTAACAAACAAAAAAGTACACATCAACGTTATCGAAATCAAAAAAGTTGATTTAGATGCTAAATTAGTTGCTGAGAATATTGCACGCCAATTAGAAAACCGTGCTTCATTCCGTCGTGTACAAAAACAAGCTATTACAAGAGCAATGAAAATTGGTGCCAAAGGTATCAAAACACAAGTTTCAGGTCGTTTAGGCGGAGCTGACATCGCTCGTGCTGAACAATATTCAGAAGGAACTGTTCCACTTCATACACTACGTGCTGACATTGGTTATGCACATGCAGAAGCTGACACTACTTACGGTAAATTAGGTGTCAAAGTATGGATTTATCGTGGAGAAGTTCTTCCTACTAAGAACACTAGTGAAGGAGGAAAATAGTAATGTTACTACCAAAACGTGTAAAATATCGTCGTCAACATCGTCCTAAAACTACTGGTCGTTCTAAAGGCGGTAACTATGTAACATTTGGTGAGTATGGTTTGCAAGCAACTACAACGTCTTGGATCACATCTCGTCAAATCGAATCAGCTCGTATTGCAATGACTCGTTTCATGAAACGTGGCGGGAAAGTTTGGATTAAAATCTTCCCACATACACCTTACACTCAAAAACCTTTAGAAGTACGTATGGGTGCTGGTAAAGGTGCAGTAGAAGGTTGGATTGCAGTAGCAAAACCAGGTAGAATTTTATTTGAAATCGCAGGCGTAAACGAAGAAGTTGCGCGTGAAGCATTACGTTTAGCAAGTCACAAACTTCCAGTTAAAACTAAGTTTGTAAAACGTGAAGAATTGGGTGGTGAAACAAATGAAAGCTAAGGAAATTAGAGACTTAACCACTTCAGAAATCGAAGAACAAATCAAATCTTCAAAAGAAGAGCTTTTTAACCTACGCTTTCAGTTAGCTACAGGTCAATTAGAGGAAACTGCACGTATTCGCACAGTAAGAAAAACGATTGCACGTCTAAAAACTGTTGCTCGTGAAAGAGAAATTGAACAAGGTAAAGCGAATCAATAATTCAATTGAAAGAGGAGGTTACTAAAGTGAGCGAAAGAAATGATCGTAAAGTTTATGTAGGTAGAGTCGTTTCCGATAAAATGGATAAAACGATAACTGTACTTGTTGAAACATACAAAACACACAAGTTATATGGTAAACGAGTAAAATACTCTAAAAAATACAAAACTCATGATGAAAACAACTCAGCTAAATTAGGGGACACAGTTAAGATACAAGAGACTCGTCCTTTATCAGCAACTAAACGTTTCCGTTTGGTAGAAATTGTTGAAGAATCAGTAATTATTTAATTAAATAGTGAAGATAAAGGAGGTTTAACTCATGATCCAACAAGAAACACGATTAAAAGTAGCAGATAACTCTGGTGCGCGTGAAGTTCTTACAATTAAAGTATTAGGTGGATCTGGTCGTAAAACAGCTAACATTGGTGACGTTATCGTTGTAAGTGTTAAAAATGCTACACCAGGTGGCGTTGTCAAAAAAGGTGAAGTAGTAAAAGCTGTTGTAGTTCGTACTAAATCAGGTGTACGCCGTAACGATGGTTCATATATCAAATTTGATGAAAATGCATGTGTCATCATTCGTGACGACAAAGGCCCACGTGGTACTCGTATTTTTGGACCTGTTGCTCGTGAATTACGTGAAGGCAACTTCATGAAAATTGTATCATTAGCTCCAGAAGTACTTTAATAAAACATTTGTAAATATATAAATTTAAGGAGGTGCCACACATGCATATCAAAAAAGGTGACAACGTAAAAGTTATCGCAGGTAAAGACAAAGGTAAAGAAGGTAAAGTTGTTTCAACTGAACCTAAAAAAGACCGTGTCGTTGTGGAAGGTGTCAATATAATTAAAAAGCACCAAAAACCAACTCAATTTAATCCTGAAGGTGGAATCTTAGAAACAGAGGCAGCAATCCATGTTTCTAATGTACAGTTATTAGACCCTAAAAAGAATGAACCAACACGCGTAGGTCATAAATTCGTAGATGGTAAAAAAGTTCGTATCGCTAAAAAATCTGGCGAAGAAATCAAATCTAATAATTAATAATTAATTGAAAGGAGGATCCACTGTGAACCGTTTAAAAGAAAAATTCAATTCTGAAGTTACTCAAAACTTAGTTAAGCAATTTGACTACAGTTCAGTAATGGAAGTTCCAAAAATAGAAAAAATCGTTGTAAATATGGGTGTCGGTGACGCTGTTCAAAATACTAAAGTATTAGATGATGCTGTAGAAGAATTACAAGCTATCACTGGTCAAAAACCATTAATTACAAAAGCTAAAAAATCAGTAGCAACATTCCGTTTACGTGAAGGTATGCCTATCGGTGCGAAAGTAACACTACGTGGTGAAAGAATGTATGACTTTTTAGATAAATTAATTGCTGTTTCACTTCCACGTGTACGTGACTTCCAAGGTGTATCTAAAACTGCATTCGATGGTAGAGGTAACTACACTTTAGGTGTTAAAGAACAATTAATTTTCCCAGAAATTGACTATGACCGAGTAAATAAAGTACGAGGAATGGATATCGTTATCGTAACGACTGCTAACACTGACGAGGAAGCTCGTGAATTGTTATCACAATTCGGTATGCCATTTCACAAATAATCTCTAAAGGAGGCTAATTAAGTGGCTAAAACTTCAATGGTTGCTAAGCAACAAAAAAAACAAAAGTTCCAAGTACGTGAGTATACTCGTTGTGAACGCTGTGGTCGTCCACATTCTGTATATCGTAAATTTAAATTATGCCGTATTTGTTTCCGTGAATTAGCTTATAAAGGCCAAATCCCTGGCGTTCGTAAAGCTAGCTGGTAATAGAAAATAGTCTGAAAGGAGGCAACAATCAATGACAATCAACGATCCAATTGCAGATATGCTAACTCGTGTAAGAAACGCAAACATGGTGCGTCACGATAAATTAGAATTACCTGCTTCAAACATTAAAAAAGAAATTGCTGAAATTTTAAAAAGTGAAGGTTTCATTAAAAACGTAGAATACGTTGAAGACGATAAACAAGGGGTTATCCGTTTATTCCTTAAATATGGTCAAAACAATGAACGTGTTATCACTGGTTTAAAACGTATTTCAAAACCTGGTTTACGTGTATATGCTAAAGCTAACGAAGTACCTAAAGTACTTAATGGTTTAGGTATTGCATTAGTTTCAACTTCTGAAGGTGTTGTAACTGATAAAGAAGCTAGAAAACGTAACATCGGTGGAGAAATCCTAGGTTACATTTGGTAATAATAAATAATAAGGAGGTGCGATAACATGAGTCGTGTTGGTAAAAAAATTATTGACATCCCTAGCGACGTAACAGTAAGTGTTGAAGGTAACACAATCACTGTTAAAGGTCCTAAAGGTGAATTATCAAGAACAATGAATGAAAGAATGACATATAAACAAGACGAAAGCACTTTAGAAGTTGTAAGACCAACTGATTCTAAAGATGATAGAACAGTACATGGTACAACTCGTGCTTTAATTAACAATATGATACAAGGTGTTAAAGAAGGATACCAAAAAACACTTGAACTTGTTGGTGTTGGTTACCGTGCTCAAATGCAAGGTAATGACTTAATTTTAAACGTTGGTTACTCTCACCCAGTTGAAATTAAAGCTGATGATGGTATTACTTTCGGTGTTGAGAAAAACACAACAGTAACTGTTGCTGGTATTTCTAAAGAACAAGTTGGAGCAATCGCTTCAAACATTCGTTCAGTAAGACCTCCAGAACCTTATAAAGGTAAAGGAATTCGTTACCAAGGTGAATACGTTCGCCGTAAAGAAGGTAAAACTGGTAAATAATAAATAACTTTCAGAAGAAAGGAGTATTAAGATGATCAGCAAAATTGATAAAAACAAAGTGCGTCTTAAAAGACATGCGCGTGTACGTAATAAATTAGCTGGCACAGCAGAAAAACCACGTTTGAACATCTATCGTTCAAATAAACACATCTATGCACAAGTCATTGATGATGTAAGTGGTAAAACATTAGCACAAGCTTCAACTCAAGAAAAAGATTTAGCAAATGAATCTGGATCAAAAGTTGAATTATCAGCTAAAGTTGGCGAAACTGTAGCTAAAAGAGCTAGCGAAAAAGGCGTGAAAACAATTGTATTTGACCGTGGAGGATATTTATACCATGGCCGTGTTAAAGCCTTAGCAGATGCAGCTCGTGAAAATGGTTTAGAATTTTAATTTAAAGGAGGGACATTTACATGGCTCGTAGAGAAGAAGCGAAAGAATTTGAAGAACGCGTTGTTACAATTAACCGTGTTGCGAAAGTTGTAAAAGGTGGTCGTCGTTTCCGTTTCACTGCATTAGTAGTAGTTGGAGATAAGAACGGTCGCGTTGGTTTCGGTACTGGTAAAGCACAAGAGGTACCTGAAGCAATCAAAAAAGCAGTTGAAGCAGCTAAAAAAGATTTAGTTGTAGTTCCACGTGTTGAAGGTACAACACCTCACACAATTACTGGACGTTTCAGTTCAGGCAGTGTATTTATGAAACCAGCTGCACCAGGTACTGGTGTAATCGCAGGTGGCCCTGTTCGTGCGGTATTAGAATTAGCGGGTATCACTGATATCTTAAGTAAATCTTTAGGTTCAAATACACCAATTAACATGGTTCGTGCTACAATCAATGGATTAAAAAACCTTAAAAATGCTGAAGATGTTGCGAAATTACGCGGCAAATCAGTAGAAGAATTATACAATTAAGGAGGGAAAATAAGTTATGGCTAAATTACAAATTACCCTCACTCGTAGTGTTATAGGTCGTCCAGAAACACAACGTAAAACTGTTGAAGCTTTAGGTTTGAAAAAAACAAACTCTTCAGTAGTTGTTGAAGATAACCCTGCTATTCGTGGGCAAATCAACAAAGTAAGTCACTTAGTGACAGTAGAAGAAAAATAATTTTAAGGAGGTGCCGATATGAAATTACATGAGTTAAAACCAGCAGAAGGTTCTCGTAAAGTTCGTAACCGCGTTGGACGTGGTGCAGCTACTGGTAACGGTAAAACTAGTGGTCGTGGACAAAAAGGACAAAAAGCGCGTTCAGGTGGTAGTGTAAGACCAGGCTTCGAAGGTGGACAATTACCATTATTCCGTCGCTTACCAAAACGAGGTTTTACTAACATCAACCGTAAAGAATATGCTATTGTTAACTTAGACCAACTTAATAAATTTGAAGATGGTACTGAAGTAACTCCTGCTTTATTAGTAGAATCTGGTGTAGTTAAGAGTGAAAAATCTGGTATTAAAATACTAGGTACTGGTTCTCTTGATAAAAAACTAACAGTTAAAGCTAGCAAGTTCTCTGCATCTGCAGCAGAAGCTATTGATGCAAAAGGCGGAGCACACGAGGTGATCTAATGTTTGTAACGCTTGTGAGCTTCTTTAAAACAAAAGAAGTTCGTAACAAGATCTTTTTTACTCTCGCAATGTTAGTTATTTTTAAAATAGGTACTTATATTCCAGCACCTGGTGTTAACCCAGCTGCTTTTGACAGTCAACAAGGTTCTCAAGGTGTCACTGACTTGTTAAATACATTTGGTGGCGGAGCCTTGAAGAACTTTTCTATCTTTGCCATGGGTATAATGCCTTATATTACTGCGTCAATCGTAATGCAGTTATTACAAATGGATATTGTTCCGAAGTTTTCAGAGTGGGCAAAACAAGGTGATGCAGGTAGAAAGAAACTTAATAACGTAACGCGTTATTTTGCTATTGTACTTGCTTTTATCCAATCTATTGGGATGGCTTTCCAATTTAATAATTATTTAAAAGGTCAATTGATCATGGATCAATCGATTCTTAGTTATTTATTAATCGCTGTTGTTTTAACAGCTGGAACAGCATTCTTAATATGGTTAGGTGAACAAATCACTCAATTCGGTGTTGGTAATGGTATTTCCATTATCATCTTCGCTGGTATTTTGTCTTCATTACCTTCATCACTAATCCAGTTTTATCAACAGGCCTTTGTTGGCCAAGATGATACTTCTATGGCTTGGTTGAAAGTAATTGGCTTAATTATTGGAATGATATTATTAACGGTTGGTGCAATATATGTACTACAAGCTATTCGTAAAATTCCAATTCAATATGCGAAGAAACAATCAGCACAACGATTAGGTTCACAAGCAACATATTTACCTTTGAAAGTTAACTCTGCAGGTGTTATCCCAGTTATCTTTGCAATGGCATTCTTCTTGTTACCAAGAACATTGACATTGTTTTTCCCTGACGCAAGTTGGGCGCAAAAGGTATCAGACGTGGCAAATCCATCGAATAACATTGGTATGATTGTGTACGTTGTACTCATCATAACATTTACTTACTTCTATGCATTTGTACAAGTTAATCCTGAAAAGATGGCAGATAACCTGAAGAAACAAGGAAGTTATGTTCCAGGTATTAGACCTGGCGAACAAACCAAAAAATATATTACTAGAGTTCTCTATCGTTTAACTTTTGTCGGATCAATATTCTTAGCTGTAATAGCGATTCTGCCAATTATTGCAACGAAAGTAATGAGCTTACCACAGTCTATTCAGGTTGGTGGTACGAGCTTACTAATTGTAATTGGTGTAGCGATTGAAACAATGAAAAGTCTAGAAGCTCAAGTGAGCCAAAAAGATTATAGAGGCTTTGGTGGTAGATAAATTGTAGGAGGGCATTTATGAATATCATTTTAATGGGTTTACCTGGTGCAGGTAAAGGAACTCAAGCGAGTGAAATTGTTAAGAAATTCCCAATTCCACACATATCTACTGGTGACATGTTCAGAAAAGCGATTAAAGATGAAACGGATTTAGGTAAAGAAGCTAAATCGTACATGGATCGTGGAGAATTAGTCCCTGATGAAGTTACTGTGGGTATCGTTAAAGATAGAATATCTGAAGACGATGCGAAAAAAGGATTCTTACTTGACGGCTTTCCTCGTACTATTGAACAAGCTGAAGCATTAAGTAATATCATGAAAGAATTAGATAGAGAAATTGATGCTGTTATCAATATAGAGGTACCTGAAGAAGAATTAATGAACCGCCTCACTGGTCGTAGAATCTGTGAGAAATGCGGAACAACTTATCATCTTGTATTCAATCCTCCAAAAGTTGATGGTATTTGTGATCTTGACGGTGGTAAATTATATCAACGTGAAGATGACAACCCAGAAACAGTTGCTAATCGTTTAAACGTCAATG
Organism: Staphylococcus sp. ZWU0021; assembly: GCF_000798895.1. Taxonomy (NCBI): domain Bacteria; kingdom Bacillati; phylum Bacillota; class Bacilli; order Caryophanales; family Staphylococcaceae; genus Staphylococcus; species Staphylococcus sp. ZWU0021. The sequence goes on along the minus strand of NZ_JTLN01000030.1, from coordinate 33,709 downwards.
TAAAACAATCTAAACCTATCTTAGAATTCTATGATAATAAAAATGTTTTGAAAAACATTGATGGTTCTAGAGATATTAAAGTCGTTACAAACGACGTCATTGATATCTTAGAAGATTTAAAATAAGATCAACTTTGTACGGTCTATGTAATGTCAAAGGTATAATTAAATAAGAGTGACAATGCGATTACGTAATTCATTATATTTGTTAAACTGATTAACAACACTTATAGACACGTATGGTTAGAGTTGATTTTTGACGATAACCGACTATTTCATAAAGGGGGAAGTTAATTAATGGCTAAACAGGATGTAATTGAATTAGAAGGTACTGTATTAGATACTTTACCAAATGCAATGTTTAAAGTAGAATTAGAAAATGGTCATGAAATTTTAGCTCACGTAAGTGGTAAAATTAGAATGAATTATATTCGTATTCTACCTGGCGACAAAGTAACAGTAGAAATGTCTCCGTATGATTTAACACGCGGAAGAATTACGTATCGTTATAAATAATCGTCACTCCATAATATAGGGAGGTTTAAAAATGAAAGTAAGACCATCAGTAAAACCAATTTGCGAAAAATGTAAAGTCATTAAACGTAAAGGTAAAGTAATGGTAATTTGTAGCAACCCAAAACATAAACAAAGACAAGGTTAATAAAGAGAGGTGTAAATAATTATGGCACGTATTGCAGGAGTAGATATTCCACGTGAAAAACGTATTGTTATTTCATTAACTTATGTGTATGGTATCGGTACTACTACAGCTAACAAAATTGCTGAAGAAGCTAACGTATCACCAGAAACACGCGTTAAAGATTTAACTGATGATGAATTAGGTCGTATCCGTGAAATTGTTGACAACTATAAAGTAGAAGGTGACTTACGTCGTGAGCAAAACTTAAACATTAAACGTTTAATGGAAATCTCATCATACCGTGGTATCCGTCACCGTCGTGGATTACCAGTTCGCGGACAAAAAACAAAAAACAATGCTCGTACTCGTAAAGGCCCAGTTAAAACTGTAGCTAACAAGAAAAAATAATAGGTAAAGGAGGCAAAATTTAAATGGCACGTAAACAAGTATCTCGTAAACGTAGAGTGAAAAAGAATATTGAAAATGGTGTGGCACACATCCGTTCAACATTCAATAATACAATCGTAACTATTACTGATGAATTTGGTAATGCGTTATCATGGTCATCAGCAGGTGCATTAGGATTTAAAGGTTCAAAAAAATCAACTCCATTTGCAGCTCAAATGGCATCAGAAACTGCTTCAAAAACAGCTATGGAACATGGTTTAAAATCTGTTGAAGTTACTGTAAAAGGTCCAGGTCCTGGTCGTGAATCAGCTATCCGTGCGTTACAATCAGCTGGATTAGAAGTAACTGCAATCCGTGACGTTACTCCAGTACCACATAATGGTTGTCGTCCGCCAAAACGTCGTCGCGTATAATTTTATTGTTATTGTCGCAGGTCACTGAGAAATACAGTAAAAATCAATCGACGTAAACAAGGAGGATATTTGTAAATGATTGAAATCGAAAAACCTAGAATTGAAACAATTGAAATTAGTGAAGATGCTAAATTCGGTAAGTTCGTTGTTGAACCACTAGAACGTGGCTACGGTACTACACTAGGAAACTCCTTACGTCGTATCCTACTATCTTCATTACCAGGTGCAGCCGTTAAGTACATTGAGATCGAAGGCGTATTACACGAATTCTCAGCAATAGACAATGTCGTTGAAGATGTATCTACAATTATTATGAACATCAAAAAACTAGCATTGAAAATCTATTCTGAAGAAGATAAAACTTTAGAAATTGATGTTAAAGATGAAGGCGATGTAACTGCAAGTGACATTACTCATGATAGTGATGTTGAAATTTTAAATCCTGAGATTAAAATTGCAACAGTTTCAAAAGGTGGACATTTAAAAATCCGTCTAGTTGCTAACAAGGGTAGAGGTTACGCATTAGCAGAACAAAACAAAACTAGTGATTTACCAATTGGTGTAATTCCAGTCGACTCACTTTATTCTCCAGTTGAACGTGTTAACTACACTGTAGAAAACACACGTGTGGGTCAAAGTAGTGATTTTGATAAATTGACATTGGATGTTTGGACAAATGGTTCAATCACACCACAAGAGTCAGTTTCATTAGCTGCAAAAATCTTAACTGAACACTTGAATATCTTCGTTGGATTAACTGATGAAGCACAAAATGCTGAAATCATGATTGAAAAAGAAGAGGATCAAAAAGAAAAAGTACTTGAAATGTCTATTGAAGAATTAGACTTATCAGTACGTTCATACAATTGCTTAAAACGTGCAGGTATCAACTCTGTTCAAGAATTAGCTGATAAATCTGAAGCAGATATGATGAAAGTACGTAATTTAGGTCGTAAATCTTTAGAAGAAGTTAAGTATAAACTTGAAGACCTAGGTTTAGGTTTAAGAAAAGAAGATTAATATAAAGGAGGTTAACTCATGGGTTACAGAAAATTAGGTCGTACTTCTGATCAACGTAAAGCGATGTTACGTGACTTAGCTACTTCACTTATCGTTAGTGAACGTGTTGAAACTACAGAAGCGCGTGCAAAAGAATTACGTAGTGTTGTTGAAAAATTAATCACTTTAGGTAAAAAAGGCGATTTAGCTTCACGTCGTCAAGCAGCTAAAACTTTACGTAATGTTGAAATCTTAAACGAAGATGAAACAGTACAAACTGCATTACAAAAATTATTCGGTGAAGTTGCTGAACGTTATACAGAACGTCAAGGCGGTTACACTCGTATTCTTAAAGTAGGTCCTCGTCGCGGCGATGGTGCTGAATCAGTAATTATTGAATTAGTTTAATTTAAATACATGTACTACTATATATAAAGCAAATGAGTGCAACGATAATGTTTGCCACATACAAATATTGTCTAGCTCAGAGTACCCCATCAAAACTAAATAAAACTTTAAAGCGTGAACTCAAAAATTATGATGGGGTGCGCGCTTTTTTATATTATTAGACCCCCTTAATTCCAAAGGAATTTAGGGGGTCTTATGCAATTGCGGAGCAATAGTAATCGACTGAACCATAATTCCAAAGTAATTTAGGGAATCTTATGCAATTGCGAGCAATAGTAAACATTAATTATTGCAACTTAAACACGTTTTTAAATTAGAATACGGATTGATTTTGTCACAATGATTAACTATCTAAACTTTCTTTAGATTACCTTTTCATGTAAAATAGATAAGGTATATAAAAAGCGTTATGATTAATTGGGAGGCTAGAGATATGGATACGCATGACAATATTATTACATTTAACCATGTTAGATTTAAATATAATAGTGATGAGCCACTTGCGTTAAATGATGTATCTTTTGGCATTCCAAAAGGGAAATGGACTTCAATTGTTGGTCATAATGGTTCTGGTAAATCTACGATTGCAAAATTAATGGTCGGTATTGAAAAACCTAGTGATGGGCATATTTATTTTCGTAATCAATGTATTAACCAACAAAATTTGAGTGATTTGAGACAGCATATAGGCATTGTCTTTCAAAATCCAGAAAATCAGTTTGTGGGTTCTACAGTAGCGTTCGATGTCGCTTTTGGACTTGAAAATAATAGCGTCTCATATGACGATATGCAACGTATAGTGCCCAAAGCGTTGGAAGACGTTGAAATGTTAGATAGAGCAGATTATGAGCCACAGTCACTCTCTGGTGGTCAAAAACAACGGGTTGCAATTGCTGGTGTTCTTGCACTAAATACAGATGTAATTATATTGGATGAGGCAACGTCTATGTTAGATCCTGCAGGAAGAAAAGAACTTATTAGTTTAATCCATCGCTTGAAAGAAGAAAAAGAGGTTACAATCATTTCTATTACACATGACTTAACTGAAGCTGCAGAAGCAGATTATTTAGTTGTCTTAAATGATGGTGAAGTATATCAAACAGGTAAGCCGCATGATGTATTTAATGATGGAGACGGTTTGACGGAAATTGGGTTAGATTTACCTTTTTCTATTCGCATGGCACGTACTTTGTTGGGGAGCACGGATTTTATAACTTATGAAGGGCTGGTAAAAAAAATATGACAGTCAAATTTAGTCAAGTAAGTTATGTATATCAAAAGGGTACCCCATTTGAACATGTAGCTTTAAGGGATATTGAAACTACATTTCAACAAGGGAAATATTACGCAGTCATAGGTCAAACTGGTTCTGGTAAATCGACATTAATCCAGCATTTTAATGGTTTACTTAAACCTTCTACCGGTAAATTGCAAATCGATGATATAACCATTACCCATAAAACTAAGGATAAAGTATTGAAACAAATTCGTAAGCGTATCGGTGTTGTGTTCCAATTTCCTGAATCACAACTCTTTGAAGATTCAGTAGAAAGAGAAATATTGTTTGGTCCAAAAAACTTTAATATGCCTATAGATGAAGTGAAAGCACGTGCATATAAGCTATTAATCGATTTTGGTTTTAGTAGAGATATATTGCAGCAATCACCTTTTCAGATGTCTGGTGGTCAGATGCGAAAAATTGCTATAACATCTATATTGGCTATGGATCCAGATATCGTTATATTAGATGAACCTACGGCTGGACTTGATCCAAAAAGTAGAGATCAAATAATGAAAATGATTAAAAAACTGCAAGTAGAACAAAATAAAACAATCATACTTGTGACACACGAAATGAATGATGTTGCAAAATATGTGGATGAAATAAAAATAATGAAACAAGGTCAACTCGTCGAAGAATGCTCACCTAGAAAGTTGTTTAGTGATACGAATTATGTTAATCAATTGCATTTAGATGTTCCAGATGTTGTAAAATTGCAAAGAGATATTGAGGATAAATATCAATATTATTTCAATAAAATAGCATTAACAGAAGATGAATTTATTGATATGTATAAGGAGTGGCAAGAAGATGAAAGATAAGTTTATAATTGGACGCTATCTTCCTTTAAATACAATTATCCATCATTTGGATCCTAGAGCTAAATTAATATTTGTATTTTTATTTATTGTGTTAATATTTTTTGCACACTCATTTGGAACATATTTATGGTTATTTATTTTGATAATTAGCATTATGAAATTAGCACATATAAAATTTTGGTTCTTAATTAAGGGATTAACACCAATATGGATATTTTTAATATTTACCTTTCTTATGCATTTATTTCTAACTAAAGGTGGTTCACGCATATTTGAAATAGGATTTATTTCTATAGATATACAGGGTATTCTAGAAGGTATCTATATTGTACTTAGACTGATGTTTATTATCATGATATCAACGATTATGACCTTAAGTACAAGTCCGATAGATTTGACTGATGCGTTCGAACGATTATTATCACCGCTTAAAATTGTTAAAATACCAGTACATCAATTGAGTATGATGATGTCCATTGCACTTAGATTTATACCAACATTAATGAATGAATTAGATAAAATTATTTTAGCGCAAAAATCACGTGGTTCAGAAATAAGTTCAGGTGGACTTATTAACAGAATCAAAGCATTTATACCCTTACTTATCCCATTATTTATTTCAGCTTTCCAAAGAGCAGAAGATTTAGCTATAGCCATGGAAGTAAGAGGGTACGATACTCAAAAAATACGTACCAGCTATCGCAGATTAGAGTGGCAGTTTAAGGATACAATTACATTAATTTTGATTATACCCATTGCCATTATATTATTTGGTTTAAAATATTTAGGAGTGTAATAACAGATGCGAGTCTTAGTTAATATTTCATACCAAGGGAGCCAGTTTCTTGGTTTCCAAATTCAGCAACACGGAAGAACCATTCAACAGCAATTTGAAAAGATATTAAAACGCATGCATAAGCATGAGGTAAGAATACATCCAAGTAGTAGAACCGACAGAGGCGTACATGCGATTGAACAGTATTTTCATTTTGATACAGAATTAAATATTCCAGAACAGCAATGGCAATATGCAATGAACCGTGCGCTACCAGATGATATTTATGTCAATGATGTTTCTTTTGTTAATGATGATTTTCATTGTAGATATGATTGCGTTGGAAAATCTTATCGTTATAAGATTTATCAATCAGCCCATAAAGATCCATTTCTTTGTGGATTAAAAACTTATGTGCCTGAACAGTTAGATATTGAAAAGATGAATATGGCAGCGCAACATTTTATAGGCACACATGATTTCACAGGCTTTTGTTCTCAGAAGACTGAGGTTGAAAGTAAGATAAGAACATTATATGAAAGTCGCATAGAAAAGACAGAAAGTGGCTTTGACTATATTGTCACAGGCTCTGGATTCCTATATAATATGGTACGTGTGTTAATTGCATTTTTAATAGAAGTGGGTAAAGGCAAGAGAGAACCACAAGAGGTCCCACAGTTATTAGAAGCAAGAGATCGTAATCAAGTTCCCTTTACCGCACCGGCTGAAGGATTGTACTTAGAGAAGATTTATTTAACACCCAATGAATTAATTCAAGACTTTGGTAATAATATAAAAATACATCAAAAAAAATCATCACAAAATCTTTAAATTAGATTGACAAAACGACAGAAAAATTATACGATTACTAACGGTATTGTTTTATATCACCCACGATAAGCCCCGGAATCTTATTGTGTAACACGATATAGAAGCACGTAGAAACAAACAATTAATAAAATAAATGAAATCTAAGTTTTAAAAAGTATAAACTATTAAACGAGAAACATTTATTCATTCTAGGAGGACAATTATATGCGTCAAACATTTATGGCTAATGAATCAAACATTGAGCGCAAATGGTATGTTATTGATGCTGAAGGTAAAACACTTGGTCGTTTATCATCAGAAGTAGCAGCTATTTTACGCGGTAAAAATAAAGTAACTTATACACCACACGTTGATACAGGTGATTACGTAATCGTCATCAACGCTTCAAAAATCCATTTCACTGGTAATAAAGAGCGCGATAAAATGTACTATCGTCACTCTAACCACCCAGGTGGAATTAAATCAATTTCAGCTGGTGAGTTAAAAGCGAATAACCCAGAACGTTTACTTGAAAATTCAATTAAAGGAATGCTACCAAGCACTCGTTTAGGTGAAAAACAAGGTAAAAAATTATTTGTATATGGTGGCGCTGAACATCCACACGCTGCACAACAACCAGAAAACTACGAGTTACGTGGTTAATTAAAAGGAGGAAATTACATTGGCACAAGTTGAATATAGAGGCACAGGCCGTCGTAAAAACTCAGTAGCACGTGTACGTTTAGTACCAGGCGAAGGTAATATTACTGTAAACGGTCGCGATGTACGTAGCTATTTACCATTCGAATCATTAATTTTAGACATTAACCAAGCATTCGATGTAACAGAAACTAAAGGTAACTATGATGTATTAGTTAACGTTCAAGGTGGAGGATTTACTGGACAAGCTCAAGCAATCCGTCACGGAATTTCTCGTGCATTATTAGAAGCTGATCCTGAATACAGAGGTTCTTTAAAACGCGCTGGATTACTTACTCGTGACCCACGTATGAAAGAACGTAAAAAACCAGGTCTTAAAAAAGCTCGTCGTTCACCACAATTCTCAAAACGTTAATATTACCGAAACTGTTGCGAATCTATTGTTCGCTTACAGATTTGGTACACGAGTTGCAACAGCAATTTGTGTTCAAATTAATCATCGTTTTAAAGCTCCAGCATAAGCTGGAGCTTTTTTTATTTATTATAGATATCACAATGACTACTAAATGATGCTTATTTGAGTCATTTAATCTATAATAGTAGTACACAATTTTTTAATTTGGAGTACGAATATGAAAAAGAGAACAGCGATATATACAACTATCGTAATGATGATTATTTTATTTGTCATCATTACAATTTCAATTTTTAAATTTAACGACAATAGAAAAATTAGTCATAACGATCGTAGTCATATACCCACGTTTTATTTACATGGTTATGCAGGTACAGGAAACTCAATGAAGTTATTAGTGAACGCTGCTCACCAATCAGATAATGAAAAAGATGTTGTTAGGGCAAGGGTATCTCGAAATGGAATGGTGACATTTGAAGGGGATTTAAATTTTAATGCGAAAAATCCAATCATTGACATTATTTTAGAAGATAATACAAATAAAGATTTAAACAAAAATGCACAGTGGATTCGAAATGTCATCATTGCGACCATGACACAGTATCATTTTAATAAATTTAATTTTGTAGCACACTCCATGGGTAATCAATCTTTCAGTTATTATATGTTGAATTATGGTGATGATCTGCATTTACCAAAACTAAATAAACAAGTTAGTTTAGCAGGAAATTTTAACGGCGAAGTAGACATCAATGGTTTAGATTTAAATATAACATTGAACAATCAAGGAAAACCTAATTTAATGTTAAAAGATTATAAAGATATATTACCAATGAAGCATGAATATCCTAAAGATGCTCATGTGTTAAATATTTATGGTGATATTGGCAATGGCACACATTCAGATGGACGTGTAACAAATGTATCTTCAAAATCGTTGGAATATTTACTAGGAGATCACATAGCAAGTTATGAAACCTTTAAAGTGACGGGCCCTCAAGCAGAGCATAGTGAATTACATGATAATCAAACTGTCATAGATAAAATCAACACATTTTTATGGGGAAATGAAAAGCATTAACAAAATAAGCCAGTGTCTACCCAATCATCATGTTGGTAGCACTGGCTTATTTAAGCATTAGCTTTAGATAATAAATTTAATAATGATTTACGATTTTCTTCACCAAATACGTGTGGTTGAATCATGATTTCGTCAATATCAAAATCTGTCATCATTAATTTTAATTTTGAGATGACTTCATCTGGAGAACCTACGATAACTCTATTTTGATGTTGTTCTATTTTTTCTAATTCGCGGGACGAATATTTTCGTTGTGCTGCATAAGAGGTCGACGGATAAAATTTAGGTTGATCCAAGTAGTTAATTCGCAGTAACCATAGATGAAAAGCATGTGCTAATGACTCACGCTGACTTGCGTCGGTAGCTGTTATGACGAAAGAAGACATAATTACATATGACTGTTTTGCTGGGTGATATTGTTTGAACAACCAACGATAATGATTAATCACTGATTGTATTTGATTTTTATTTTGCCCCATGTTGGCAATGACAAAAGAGAGCCCTTGTTTAGCCGCAAGTGTAGCGCTTGTTTTACTTGTACCTAAGATGAACATATCCGGTTTGGTTTCTATTATCGGTGTGGCACGTAAATCCTTATAACGGTGGTTACTATCTGTGTCATCATTAAAATAATGTATTAAATCTTTAATTTGCGTTAAGTAGTCAGGTTGCTCTGATTTAAATTCATTTAGTGCTTGATTGACATTTTTATAACTTGGAGAATGACCAGTACCTATGTTTACACGGTTAGGATGGCGTGCTTCCATAACTTTAAATATTTCAGCGACTTTATAGGCACTATAGTGAGGCAACATGATACCGCCACTGCCAATTTTAATCGATGTCGTATTTTCTAATAAAGACATCATTAGCATTTCAGGTGCGCTAGAAGCAACAGACAATACTTGGTGATGTTCTGCAATCCAATAACGTTGATAACCTAATTGTTCGGATAATTGTGCTAAAGCTACAGCGTGATTGATTGCGTCTGTTGCACTACGTCCTTCAAATATTGGAACATAATCTAATATACTTAGTTTCACAATAGATTTCCCCAATCTTCAATATTAAGTTTAATTTGTATAATATAGCCAAATCATAACATGAGCGGATAAGGTTAAATAAGCGATTTGATTGATAGAACAAAACTATCTCTATAGAATATAAGAAAAGAGTGAATGGAGGCAATATAATGAAAACAGAAAGAATCGTATTAGCCAAAAGACCAGAAGGTATTCCTTCTAATGATGTATTCAAGTATGAAACAGTTGAAGTTGGTATGCCAGATAGTGAAGAAATACAAATTGAGACGCTCTATATTTCAGTAGATCCATACATGAGAGGTCGAATGGATGATAGTAAATCATATATTACACCATTCCAATTAAATGAACCAATGAATGGTCACATCGTTGGTAAAGTAACTGAATCCAATGCGGATGGGTTCAATAAAGGTGACATTGTTACAGGTACTTTCCCTTGGCAAAAAGTTGTGAATGTAAAAGCAAAGCATGCCATTAAGGTTACGCAAACGAATATCCCTTTATATTTATATCTAAGTGTACTAGGTATGACGGGACAAACGGCATATCATGGTTTATTAAAAATTGGACAACCCCAAGAAGGAGAAACGGTTGTAGTATCAGCCGCTTCAGGTGCGGTAGGTTCAGTAGTGGGTCAGATAGCTAAATTAAAAGGCGCACACGTAGTGGGGATTGCTGGTGGCAAAGAAAAAACGAACTACTTAACTGACTCTTTAGGATTTGATGAGGCTGTTGACTATAAAGCAGATAACTTTTCAGAAGCACTGTCCAAAGCAGTACCTAATGGTGTAGATGTTTACTTTGAAAATGTTGGCGGTACTGTCGGAGATGAAGTAATGAAACACTTAAATCAATTTGCACGTATACCTGTGTGCGGTGCTATTTCAGGTTACAATAATACAGAAATAGAATATGGCCCACGTATTCAGCCAATTATTATTAAATCACAGGCCTTAATGCAAGGCTTTATCGTGGCAAATTATGCCGATGATTTTGCTAATGCAAGTAAAGAACTTGCGCAATGGGTACAAGAAGATAAGATTAAAACAAAAACTTCAGTAATGGAAGGATTCGACAATGTACCAGAAGCCTTTAGAAACTTATTTACAGGTGATAACTTTGGTAAACAAGTCGTTCAAGTTTCGGATAATAACTAATTATTAAGGAGATGCATGTTATGAAAGCGATTGGTGCAGATAAAAATTTTAATTTAGATGAAGGTAATTTATTTTACGAGTTTGATACTGAAACGCCACAACCAAAGCAATATGAATTACTGGTTCGTGTTAAAACAATCAGTGTGAATCCGGTAGATACAAAAATAAGAAAAACACCAGTAGAGCATGCACCACGCATATTGGGCTATGATGGTGTAGGTATTGTTGAGGCGGTAGGACCAGATGTAAGCCATTTTAATGTTGGTGATGAGGTATATTATTCTGGATCTCCAAAATATCAAGGGTCTAACCAAGTTTTGCAATTAGTAGATGAACGATTAGTAGCTAAAAAACCAAAGAATATATCAAATGTGGAAGCGGCAAGCTTGCCTTTAACAGGACTTACAGCATATGAAACATTATTTGATGCTTTTAAAATTTCATTTAATCCAGAAGAAAACAAAGGTAAATCTATCTTAATTATTAATGGTGCAGGCGGTGTAGGAAGTATCGCTACGCAAATTGCAAAGCATTACGGTTTAAATGTTATTACAACAGCATCACGTGAAGAAACAATTAATTGGTCCAAAGATATGGGTGCAGACATTGTGCTTAACCATAAAAATGATTTAGCTGAAGAATTCAAGAAATATGAAATAAGTGAAGTAGATTATATCTTCTGTACATTTGATACGGATATGTACTATGAAAAGATGATTGAATTAGTAAAACCTAGAGGCACGATAGTTACGATTGTAGCCTTTAACAATAAGCAAGATTTAAACTTACTCAAACCTAAAAGTATTACATTCACACATGAATTCATGTCAGCCCGTCCAATTCATGAAACAGAAGATATGCAAATACATCGTGATTATTTAACAGATATAACTGAAAAAATCGAAGCGGGTATTTATAAACCAACTGTTACAGAAGTGATTGAAGGTTTAACTGTCGATCATTTATACGAGGCGCATGTTAAACTTGAAAACCAAGGAATGATAGGCAAACTGGTTATTAAACTATAAGTGTAAACAAAGTCATTTTATTTAAACATGCAATATAAACGTATTATAAACATCTTTTAAATTAGGCCACTTAGCAATGGTTAATTTAAAAGATGTTTTTTTAATTTTGAAGCGTGATTATTAATATTTAATTATCTGTAACACTGTTCGCTGTATACGAATATATTCAAAAAGATAGGGTATGTATCATACATAAAGTATAGGGAGTGTGTAAATTTGATATGCGTCTAAATAAATTAACAGTGGTATTTTGGGTAGCATTACTAATCTGTACGCTATTTGTGGTGTATGGTGCAGTTTTACCTAAGCAACTTGAAATGGTTACGCAAAATATTACGAATTTTATTGCAGTCAATTTTGGCTGGTATTATTTATTACTTGTATTATTTATTTTGATTGTTTGTGTTTATTTATTATTTTCAAGGTATTCATCTATTACTTTAGGGGAAGAAGGAGAAGATCCTGAATTCTCTTTAAAATCATGGTTTGCCATGTTATTTAGTGCGGGTATGGGTATCGGTTTAGTATTTTGGACAACTGCAGAACCTATTAGCCATGCATTCACTTTAACACCGTTACATAAGGCAGGTACACAAACCGCCATAAATGAAGCTATGCAATTCTCATTTTTCCATTGGGGCGTTCATGCTTGGGCTGTATATGGCATAGTTGGACTTGTATTTGCTTATTTTAATTTTCATAAAGGTTATCCAGGTTTAGTAAGTGCTACACTAACACCTATTTTAGGAACTAAAATGATGAGAGGACCTATAGGTGGTTCGATAGATGTCTTAGCTATCATTGCCACAGTTACAGGTGTAGCAGCAACATTGGGATTTGGTGCTTTACAAATCAATGAAGGCTTGCATTTCTTATTCGATATTCCGTCGAATTTTGTAACACAAGTCATTATTATTGTGATAGCAACCGTATTATTCACATGGTCAGCGTGGTCTGGTATTGATAAAGGGATCAAAAATCTAAGTAATATAAATATGATTTTAGCTTTTATTGTATTACTTGTTCTATTTTGTGTCGGACCAACATTGAATATTTTAAATACGTTTACCAATTCATTGGGAGACTATATTGCGAATTTCTTTAATATGAGTTTACGTATCCCACAAGCAGGCGGAGAAAAATTCCAATGGCTACAACAATGGACGATATTCTATTGGGCATGGTGGATTTCATGGGCACCATTTGTAGGTATATTTATTGCACGTGTTTCTAGAGGTAGAACGATTAAAGAATTTATACTGGGGGTACTATTTGTACCAGCAGTTGTTTGTTTCTTATTTTTTGCAGTCTTTGGTGCGTCTGCCATCTATTTACAACAAAATGGAATTGCCAATATTGCAAAAGAAGCAACCGAAACAGCGACATTTGCGACGTTAGAACATTTTCCATTAGGGTTTGTACTCAGTATAGTGACATTAGTCATTATTATGATTTTCTTTGTAACTTCAGCTGACTCAGCTACGTATGTTTTAGGTATGCTTAGTTCGAAGGGCAGTATCAATCCTTCAGGTTTTGTTAAAGTAAGTTGGGGCATTATTTTAGCATTATTCGCTATGATTATGATCTATACTGGCGGCACGCAATCTATTCAGAACTTATTAATCATCGCAGCCTTGCCATTCTCGATTGTTATTATATTTATGATTTGGTCACTTTTTAAATCATTATCTATTGAAAACCCAAGGCCTAGTAATAAATTAATGATTTCAGATGATAAGCTTTTACAATATCGTAAAGCAAATCAGGAAGATAAATTTGAACAAAATAGTAAATAAGCAAAATTTAATAGTGAGTCCCAATTTGTTTTGCCAAAATTGTTAAAAATAAAATTCAATAAAAATGTTTCTAAGAATTTTTTTAAGGGTATTTATTCTGTATGACAAGTACATATTATCAAAGCATAGGAGGTGTCATACGAGGTGAAACGACTTAAGAATTTTATCCTTGGCCTTTTAATCGTAGTAATTGTTGGCTTTTTACTCTTTATGTATATTAAAGATTCCAGAATAACTCAGTATCAAGATTATTTTACTCAGTTTAACTGGTTTGAACCAACACTTATTGGATTAGCCGCATTACTTATTATTATTGGTCTCATTTTAGTATTCAGCTTGTTTAAACCTACGTATAGAAAACCTGGACTTTATAAAGATTTTGAAGATGGTCATATTTATGTGTCTAGAAAAGCGGTTGAAAAATCAGCTTACGATACACTTACACAATATGATCAAATACGTCAACCAAACGTCATTGCTAAACTTTATAACAAGAAGAAGAAATCTCACATTGCTTTAAAAGCAGATTTCTTTGTTCCTGGCGATGTTCAGGTTAAATCTTTAACAGAAGAAATTAGAAATGACATCAAGCAAAATGTTGAGCATTTTACAGAACTACCTGTTTCTAAATTAGAGGTTAACGTTAGAGATCAAAAAACTTCAGGCAAACGTGTGTTGTAAGGGAGGGTTATCATGGCTAACAATAATAACCAAAATGGACAAGATTCTACACAAGAAGTGGTTGATTTTTTCAAAACTTTTAAATGGAGAATTATCGGCTTCTTGGCATTCTTAATCATTGCGATTTTATTCCTAACTTTAGGTTTTTGGAGTACAATTTTAATTTTAGTATTATGTTTGATTGGAATAGGAATCGGGTATACTAAAGACCGTAAGCAAGACTTTTTAAATTTTCTTAATCGATGGAGTTAATCGATTAAAATGATGTAACAAAGTAGTAGTGATTATTAAGTATTTATAAAATAAATTTTATTTAACAAAGTAGTAGTGATTATTAAGTATTTATAAAATAAATTTTATTTAACAAAGGAGAATGTATTATGGCAGTAGATAACAACAAAGCTAAACAAGCTTATGACAACCAAACAGGTGTAAATGAGAAAGAACAAGAACAAAGACAAGAGCAACAAAATCAACAACCTGAGTTCACTAATAAATTATCATTTTCTGATGAAGTAATTGAAAAAATTGCTGGTATTGCAGCACGTGAAGTTAGTGGTATTTTAGAAATGAAAGGCGGATTTGTCGACAACATTTCTAGCTCATTCGGTAGCAACAACAATGTATCACAAGGCGTTAGTGTTGAAGTTGGTGAAAAACAAGCTGCTGTTGACTTAAAAGTTGTTTTAGAATATGGCGAATCAGCTCCAAAAATCTTCCGTAAAGTAACTGACTTAGTTAAAGAACAAGTTAAATATATTACTGGTCTTGACGTAGTTGAAGTTAACATGCGCGTTGAAGATGTAATGACTAAAAAAGAATGGTCTCAAAAAAATGAAAAAAGCCAAAGCTCAAACAATGAGGACAAAGGTTTACAATAATTAATTGAGAATCTAATAAAAGTACCGATAAAGCCTAGGCTTTATCGGTACTTTTTTCGTATTTAAAATTAATATAAACGCATTCATTCAATCTATTTTTACTTTAATCTAGCGGACGGTAAAGTGGGTTATCGACTTTGATGTACGTATAATAGTCTGCTTCATCTTCTAATCTCATTGTCGTTACACATTTATAATCAATTTTCGAAGCAAATAAAATGGATTCAATTGATTTGATTCTAGTCGTATTATCCATAGTTTGTGAGATTACTTGAAGTTTTTCATGAAGCATATTGCTAATCATAGACCAAATTGAAGTCTCCAAGTCTTTACTTTCACTAGCCTGAGCTATGGATACGATGAGTTCACCGAGATGATTTTGGATACTTGAATAGAAGACTTTGTTAAATACGGTTTGAGATTGATCAGTTAATATTAATGACTTTTCATGAAATGTATCGGTAGAATAACCCATGCTATTTAGATAGTACTCATCAATACGTAATCCCTCAAAATCCCTAATATAGAGCTTATCTATAGAACCATCATGTTTAAATGTCGCAATTGAATTTTGTAAGTGAGCTTCTAAAGCGATGCCATATTTTACATATAACGGTAATGCTAAATCTATTAATGCTTGAGCATACGATTGCATCCATTGGATACTCGCCTCATCATAACTCTCGAATTGATGTGCTTTTTTGTATTTTTTAATTAATGTCCATATAGGTGTTTCACTATTATTGATATAGTTAGCAACAAGACTTGATGGAATCATCGGTATGGTATTGCTTTGAATAGATTTATAAATGTTTTCACGAAATAGTGTACCTAATTGTTCACTTTTAATGGTTTGTATCGATTCGGCGTCTTGCGGATTATAAAAATGTATACCTGCGAGCTCATCAATCGTATCTGCCTTAATATTTTTAAAGAGACTATCTGTGCTTTTAATATTATTTAATATTCTTGTAACTTGTGGCCCATTAATTGTTGTCTGTTCAGATAAAGTACGAATTTCACCAGTAATGTGAACATTAGTGGATAACTTGATATGTGGTAATGTTTCTGGTAATTCAGGCATCAGCGTTCTAAATGATAAACCTGCAAAATAATCTAATTCGTAGTCAACAGGGATAATGAGTCCTTTTTCAAGTTCTTGAATATAATCTTGTTTTAAAATTTCATCATATTGCCATGGATGTACAGCCATCGCGTAGTAATTATCAACTTTGTCATTACCGAGTATTTTAACTGCTGAATCATGTAAACCATCAAAGCAATTGTAGACTAAGTCATTATAATTATTATTTAAAGCATGTGTTTTAGCGATATTTTTATGAATTAATATAAATTGCAATTTGATGTTATTTGCAAATTCAGAAGAATAAGCAATTGCAGTTTCAGGTGTCATACCTTTACGTAATTTGGCACCTGGATGTAATGGATGACCTTCGACAACTGCTTGCTCAGACCTTAAATACGGATCGGCCGATGCGTAAATGAGTTCACACAATGGTTCGCTATCATCAGTCAGTGTATACGCCTGATAACTTAATGCTATGGCCATATTAGCTACGCTATTATCCATATCTTCTTTGAACTGCATACTTGCCTCATTATCTAAGTGAGGTGCTTCTAATAAAATACACGATAATATTTCACTTGGATGTAATATACGATGATATTCATTATTTTGTTCAAAATAAAATGGCCCTGTCACATTAATTCTGTCGAAGGCATGTTGTCCTAAAATAGGTGCATATAACTTTCTTTGTGCATGTGGGAATGAAATTGTTAATACTTTCGTATGTGGTGTGGCTATTGTGAAAGATAACTGTTTAGTATCAATGATTTCACTGTAATCTCGGCAATTAACTAAATTCTCCCGATGCATTGAAGTTATCAATCTTTGTGAAATTTTATCTCGACTTTCTATTAATATAGAATTAAATGCCTCTGCCCAAGTAGGGTTTACAGATTGTATATAAGACAGCGCATATTGTTCATCATTAGTAAGTTTATTAATTAAATTGTTGTCGTTTATTTTGGAATTCATAATGCACCTCTAAAAAAATTATTTTACAAACGTATAAGATATTTGTATAATCCATATTATCGATAATGATAATTATTATCAATTAAAAACAGGAGGAATTACATGGCAAAGTATTTTTTTCCAAGTTCATTCTTACTGTTTTTAGGGAACTGGATTGGACAAATTACGCTGAATTGGTATGTATTTACTTTATATCATAACGCAATTTATCTCGGATTAATTAATTTTTTCCGACTCGTACCCATTTTGCTCATAAGTGTATGGGCGGGCAGTTTGGCAGATAAATATGAAAAAGGTAATCTTTTAAAAATAACTGTATCAGCGTCTTGCATATTAACTACTATACTATGTATTTTAACATTTCAACATGCAAAACTACCTATTGTTGTATTTTTAATTTATGCGCTTGGGCGGGGAATAATGAGCGCTATAGAAACACCAGTACGTCAAGCAGTGCTACCAGATTTAACTCAAAGATTAACGACGACTCAGGCTGTTGCTTATCACTCATTTATTATTAATATTTGTAGATCGATTGGACCCGCCATCGCAGGTTTTATCATGGCTACTTACAATGCAGAAATAAGTTTTGGCGTTCAAGCGTTTTGCTATCTTGTATCACTCATACTTTGTTTGCCATTGAACTTTAGTGAGCATATAATAGCTAAGGAAAATACAGATGTAAGCATAAAATATGTGATGACATATTTTAAAGAAAATTTAGAAGGATCTAGAATCTTTGTGACGTCATTATTGATTATGGCAACTGGATTTACCTATACAACGTTATTACCAGTATTAACGGATAAAACATTTCCCAACCAAGTGACTATTTTGGGGAGTGCTATGACGTGTTGTGCGATAGGTGGTATTATTGCAACCATGATTTTACCTAATATTTTAGAGAAAGTATCAATGGTGAAAATGTATTACGTGAGTTCGATTTTATTCGGAGTATCACTGCTTTGTACAATTAGCAGTCAAATTTGGTTGTTATTTACATCTATATTCTTTATAGGTCTTTTTAGCCAATGGGCACGCACTACAAATAGAATTTACTTCCAACATAGAGTGAAAGCAGAACATAGAGGTAAAATACTCAGCGTCGTAATGATGGACAGAGGGATGATTCCTTTAGGCGCAATGGTCATGAGTTTCTTGGCAGAATTTATCGGGATTATTGAAACTTTCGTCATCATGGGTATAAGTACATTTATCATCGCATTCGTATTTAGTGTGATTAGTAGACAAAGAAAAAATGGAGGCAGTATTGTATGATGCATCAAACGTGGCAGTTAGCAGATAGAAATGTACAATATCGTATTTTTAATGCAATTATTAAAGAACAAATTTTTCCTGAAAACATGTTTTTTAACGAGTATGAGCATTTTGTTGAATTGCAAATTCATGGCCAAGTGTTGAAATTACAAAAATCTAGAAAAAGTGCTATGGAAAGATATGAATTTTATGGTGCTATCTCCTATATCAAAGGTAAAGTAGAGACTGAGATTGCTTCATTAGAACAACTTTTAACTGTACTGGATACTCATTTTGATATTCCAATTAGTCAAAGATTAACTGAAGAATTGCTATCCAGTAGAGAAGGGTTCGCATTAACGTATGAACACTTTAATCATAGACAATCGCTAATTCATGCAACACTTAAATTTTCAAAAATGCCTGAAACAATTAATTTCTTTTCATGGCTTCAACATATGGCAGATACTGAACAAATTAATGACTTAAGTTATTCAGAAAGTCTTGTCATCGAAGGTCATCCAACACACCCTTTATCAAAGACGAAGTTACCTTTATCAGAAGCAGAGATTAAACAATATGCACCAGAATTTGAAAAAATAATTGGTTTGCCAATCATGCTTATACATAAACAACATTGTGTCATAACATCTATGGAAAACGATACGGACTTCATTTTAGATGAGATTGTTCCTGAATATCGTTATAAATTAAAAGCCTTCTTGGATGTTCACGACTTGGAATTAAATGATTATAGTTTAATGTTTGTACACCCTTGGCAGTATGAAAAGGTTATTCCGCATCAATTTGCAGAATGGATTGAATCTAAGTATTTATTACCAACACCTTTTGAAGTTGAAGCAAAAGCAACACTATCATTTAGAACGATGCAATTAATAGGGAAACCTTACCATATCAAGTTACCAGTTGATGTACAAGCCACAAGTGCAGTACGTACAGTGTCTAGTGTGACAACGGTAGATGGGCCTAAACTCAGTTATGAATTACAGGATATGCTAGATATATATCCTCAACTGCATGTTTCTATGGAGCCGTTTGGTATTCATGCTAAGACGGAGCCTGATATTGCACGTCATTTGGCTTGTATTGTCAGACATCAACCCTATTTGGCTGATAATGGTACAACTATAGTGACAGCGAGTTTAGTCAATAGAAATCCAGTTGATAACCAAATAACAGTAGATAGTTATTTGAATTGGATTAATGATGAAATTACAGAGGATACGATTAAGAAATTTCTCAGTGTTTATACCAAAACATTGATTGATCCTTTAGTAGCCTATATACAAGATTATGGTATTGCGTTAGAAGCACATATGCAAAATACAATTGTTAATTTAGGTCCTAATTATCAAATGCAATTTATTATTAGAGATTTAGGTGGTTCAAGAATTGATTTATCAACATTACAACAAAAATTGCCCAATATCACGCTTACAAATAAAAGTTTAATAGCAGAAAATATAGAATCAGTCATTGCTAAATTTCAACATGCTGTAATTCAAAATCAAATTGCGGAACTGATTCATCATTTTTCTCAATATGATGGGGTTGAAGAAACACAGCTATTTGAGATTGTAAGTGAAATTGTAGAACAAGCAATTGATCCCCATAAACCACATGCCCAAAAATTAAGAAATGTGCTATTTGGGCCGACAATTACTGTTAAAGCTTTATTAAGAATGAGAATGGAAAGCAAAGTGAAACAATATGTAACAATAGATTTGAGGAATCCGATATATAAAGAGGTGTAACGTATGGCGCAAGTAAAAATAAATTTATCAAAAATAAAATACAATGCTCAAGTGCTATCGTCTATTTTTAATCAAAATCATATACGATTTACAGCCGTAATTAAGTGTGTTGGTGGTGATAATAGAATTGTAGAAACACTCAAAGAAATCGGATTGACACACTTTGCAGATGCCCGTATTGAGAACATTACTAAAAGTAAAAATGAAGATCTATCTTTTATGATGATTAGGACGCCAAGTCGAAGCGAATTAAACGATGTCGTGCAGCAAACGGATATCAGTATCCAAACTGAAATAACAACGATTCGACGATTAAATGATATCGCTAGGGAAAAAGGTACGAAACATAAAATATTGTTGATGGTAGATTGGAAAGACGGCCGAGAGGGCATTCTTACTTATGACATCATTGATTATATTAATGAAATCTTGTACATGCACCATGTGTCCATCGTTGGTCTTGCGTTTAATTTTATGTGTTTTCAATCAGTCATACCTACAGAAGAAGATGTGGCTTTAATCAATCAATTTGTAGATTCAGTGGAACGTGAGACAAATATGAAATTTTCAATTATTTCAGGTGGCAATTCGAGTATGATTCCCCAAATGCTTTATAGAGATTTTGGCAGAATTAATGAGTTAAGAATAGGTGAAACTTTATTTAGAGGTGTAGAAACAACAACAAATCAATCCATAGCTTCTTTATATCAAAATGCAATAACCTTAGAAGCGGAAATTGTAGAAATTAAACCTCGAATGAATATTGCTACCGGACATCAATACTTACAAGCGATTGTGGATATAGGAAATTTAGATACAGCTGTTGAAGATATCCAACCGTTACATCACCATATAAGCATTGCAGGTGCTACGAGTGATCATGTCATGCTTGATTTATTGAATCAAGATTACTATCAAGTAGGTGATAAAATACAATTCAGTTTAGGTTATAAAGCATTAGCCCATAGTATGTATATGGTTAATTTAAAAAAAGCTTATCATCACGATGAGATCATAGAAAATTTGTGTAACAATTTTAATGTTGAAAAATCAAATCGTTTTTAAGCTTTAATAAAAAGACTAAAAGTTTTTATTGACACCGATAATCATTATCAATAGAATTAAATATGTAATTATACATATCTAAGGAGGGAAAACGATGAAACATAGTTATAAAATTATGGGTATCCTGTTTTTAACTTTAACACTAGTCATACTGGCTGCCTGTGGTAGTGTCAGTGATAATGATTCGAGTAAATCGGATAAAGGTGATGACAATAAAGATGGTGTGACGATTAAACATGATGGAGGTACTACTAAAGTTGCCAAAGATCCTAAACGTGTTGTTGCACTTGAATTCTCATTTGTTGATGAATTAGCTGCTTTAAATGTGAAACCAGTAGGCGTAGCTGATGATGGTGACAAGAATAGAATTTTGGAACCAATACGAAAAGAAATTGGTGATTATACATCTGTAGGCGCACGTAAACAACCGAACTTAGAAGAAATCAGCAACCAAAAACCGGATGTCATTATTGCAGATACGAATAGACATAAAGGTATTCAAAAAGATTTAGAAAAAATTGCACCAACGATTATGTTACCAAGCTTTGATAGTGATTATAAAGATAATATAGAAGCCTTTAAAACAATTGCTAAAGCAGTCGGTAAAGAAGATAAAGGTAAAGAAAGACTTAAAGAACACGATGAATTAATGGATAAATATAGTAAAGAAATTACTATGGATAAAAAACAACCCGTGTTACCTGCAGTAGTAGCGAAATCAGGATTACTTGCACATCCTGAAAACACATACGTAGGTCAATTATTAAAAGAATTAGGCTTTAATAATGCATTAAATAAAACAAAAACAGATAACTTATCTAAATACTTAAAAGGACCTTACTTACAATTAAATGCCGAAGTATTGTCAGATATTAATCCTGGACGTATGTTTATTATGGCAGACAAAGGTGAAAACGATCCAAATCTTAAAAAACAAGAAAATAATCCAGTTTGGCAAGATTTAGATGCAGTGAAAAATAATCGTGTTTCTGTAGTAGATCGAAATACATGGGCACGTGCACGTGGCATTATTTCTTCTGAGGAAATTGCTAAGCAACTAGTAGATATTTCTAAAGAGGAAAAAAAGGATAATCAACAAAAGTAGGGTGACAGGTAAATGACTAAATCAAATAGCATTGACCCAACCAAATTAATAGAGAAAAAAACAAAAAAACGCACAGCACTCACATTTATTGTGAGTGTGTGTGCGCTTTTTGTCATTATATACTTCAATTTAAGTGTAGGGTCGTCGCATATTACGTTTAACGATTTCATGGATTACATATGGCATCATACCGACACGAAACAAACATTTTTAATACATAATGTGCGTATGCCACGCATGTTGGCAGCCTTATTCATTGGTGCTGCCCTGGGTGTAGCAGGTCTGTTAATGCAGGCAATGACGAGAAACCCATTGGCATCACCTCAAATTTTTGGCGTGAATGCCGGTGCTTCATTTGTTATCGTCTTTATCACTATGATTGTACCTGCTTTATCTGAATACGCAACCATACTTGCATTTGTAGGCGCATTTATAGGCGGACTTACAGTATATTTTCTATCTGGATCCACTAAGGGCATGACGCCAGTTAAACTAGCACTAGCTGGTATGGCAATCCATCTATTTTTTTCTAGCTTGACTCAAGGCATTATCCTTTTAAATGAAGATGCAACTTCAACGGTAATGTTTTGGCTTGTGGGTTCATTATCTACAATACAATGGCCACAAATTATAGGTGTCATACCATGGTTTGTGCTCGCATTTATAGGGGCCATTGCGATTGCTAAGCAACTAACAATCATGGAACTTGGTGAAGATTTAGCTACGTCTTTAGGACAAAATGTTAAATTAGTAAGAATAGCCACTGGTTTATTGGTCATTGTACTTGCAGGGGCATCCGTTTCAATTGCAGGACCAATTGGATTTGTAGGATTAATTGTACCTCATATTGTAAAACACTATATACGTGCAGATTATAGATTAATGGTTCCACTGACAATGGTGATTGGTGCAGATTTACTATTGTTATCTGATGTTTTAAGTCGATTAATTGCTTTTCCATTTGAATCACCAGTTGGTATCGTGACTTCATTTGTAGGCGCACTATACTTCTTATTAATAACAATTAAAGGAGTCGATAGATTATGATGGGTAAATTAACTTTGCGTTATAGCATCGTAACAGTTTTGTTAATAATTTCTGCAATCGCATCATTGTCTATCGGTGCTGTATTTATGAATCCAATTGAAGCGGTTAAAAGTTTATTTAATCATGATAATTTTATTTTAAATGAATATAGAATACCTCGAATGTTTCTAGCAATAATTGTTGGTAGTAGTTTAGCAATATCTGGCTCATTGATACAAGGTGTCGTGAGAAATGCCCTAGCGTCTCCAGATGTTATTGGTATTACAAAAGGTGCCAGTTTATCTGCTGTAACAATTATTATGTTGTTTCCTTCTGCACCGTTGTTTATACTACCTTTTGGTTCGTTTGCAGGAGCATTGTGTATTAGTATCATATTAACTGTATTGATATCTAAGTTTAATGTTCAAGGCTCAAAACTTGCACTTATAGGTTTAGCAATTGGTGCGATTTGTACAGCAATTGTGCAATATTTATTAATTCGAAATCCAATGGATGCAAATACGGCATTAGTTTGGTTAACAGGTAGTTTGTATGGTCACAGTATGATGAATGTTTGGGTTATTTTGCCTTGGTTTATCATCGCACTTCCGATTATTCTATATTATTGTCATCAACTCGATATTTTGTCATTAGGTGATGATATTGCAACGGCATTAGGGACAAAAGTGAAAAAAATTAAAATGATTCTTCTATTATTAGCTGTCATTTTAGCCGGTGCATCTATTTCAATTGTGGGTGGATTGAGTTTTCTAGGATTGATAGCGCCGCATATTGCAAGAAGAATTGTAGGTCATAAACACATTCATATTACGCTAATGTCAGGGTTGATTGGGGCTTTACTCCTTTCAATCAGTGATTGCATTGCAAGAGGCGTCCATCCGCCCCTTGATATTCCAGTAGGGGTGATTGTGGCAATTGTAGGTGTACCATACTTTTTATTTTTATTAAGAAAAATTTAATTTAAATTAAGTAAAGAAATAGGATGTAAATTGCAAAAGTAATCGCTTTCATTTAAAGTAGAATTAATTCTATGCTTATAGAATCGATTCTACTTTTTTAAAATGACAGTAAATAGACAAAAATTACCGATTTACATATTTATACATTATACGTTATAATTATAGCTGTTGTTTTTAAAAATAAAATCAAATTAATACACCTAAGGGGTGAATAGAGTGAATCAATATAGTAAAGCCCAGATTGTACGTGGTCGACTTAAGTTTATTATCATGTCTTTAATTGGCATAATTTTATTCTTAATGCCAATAAGCGTGACTGAAGATGGTGAAAAACAAACAACTTTACCTGTTGCATTTTTAGCTGGACTTTTGAAAGACACTATCGGAGGTGCAATGCCTTTAATTATTGTGATTATTATTACACTATCAGGCATTTTATCTGTATTATGTTCTATAGTACTGAAAAATAAATTAGCACCGGAAGGATTAATGTACAACGCATTTAATGTTAAAATCGGATGGCTCATTTTGAGAATATTAGCAGTTGTATTTGTATGGATTACATATTTAAAAGTCGGCACTGAAGTCATATATTCTGCAGACACAGGTGGTCTTGTATTTGAAAGTTTACTACCGACGTTGGTTACGGTATTTTTCTTTGCTGCACTATTCTTACCATTGCTTATGGAATATGGATTATTGGAATTACTAGGACCAGTATTTAGACCTATTATGAGACCGTTATTCACATTGCCGGGTCGTTCTACAGTAGATAATTTAGCATCTTTTATTGGTGATGGTACGGTAGGTGTCTTAATTACAAGTAGACAATATGAAGAAGGATTCTACTCAAGACGTGAAGCAACAGTGATTGCAACTACATTTAGTGTTGTATCTCTTACCTTTGCAATTGTTGTTGCAGAAACTGTGCACATGCAAAACCATTTCTTCTATTTTTATTTAACGGTTATTATTTCTTGTTTAGTGTGTGCATTTATCTTACCAAGGATTTGGCCTTTAAAATCTATTAAAGATGAATATGCAAAAGAAGTTTCTGAGGAAATGAGAACTGAGCAGCTACCAGAAAACAAAACGCCATTAAGACATGGATTTGACATGGCTACAGAAACTGGTATTAAAGCACCTGGTTTTAGATTATTTTTCAAATCAGGTTTTAAAACAGTGATTGATATGTGGTTCGTTATTTTGCCAGTAGTCATGAGTGTAGGGACATTAGCTACAATTATCGCGACATATACGCCTTTATTTTCAATTATTGGTAAACCATTTGTACCATTTTTAGAATTACTACAAATTCCTGAAGCTGTACAAGCCTCAGAGACTGTATTAATTGGATTTGCCGATATGTTTTTACCATCTATTTTAATTGAAGGTGTAGGTAATGATATTACTTTATTTGTAGTTGGTGCATTAAGTATTACTCAATTAATATACTTATCAGAAGTAGGCGGTGTGATCTTAGGATCAAAGATACCTGTGAGTATTTTTAAGCTTTTCGTTATTTTCTTAATTAGAACGATCATTGCGTTACCTATTATTTCATTGATGGCACATTTATATTTCAATTAATAGGCGCCTTTACAGATTAAATATCACATTGTATTACTAAAGTATTGTCATACAAAAAGCCATAAAGCAATCTATCAATATAGATACTTTATGGCTATTTTTAATTTGTCATATAATGTATGAACTGTAAAAACTACCGGTACTGGTATCGCTAATATAACGTCAGAGTTATGAGAGCTCTGAAATCACATTTGCTTTAACTACTTTATTACCTAGGATAGGTGAATCGTCACTTTTAGTTTTTGATTTACCTTCATGTGCTTCTTTGAAAGCATCGCTCTTCAACCAACCTTTAAAGTCATCTTCAGAATCCCACCAAGTATTGATATACATTTGATCGTAATCTGCTTCATCATCAATAAGCCAAACTTCAACTTTTTGGAAACCTTCTAATTCTTGGATTTTACCACCTTGAGTAAACTTTGGTGCCATTTTTTCTGCGAAGCCTTTTTTAACATCGATTCGATTTGTTACAACGTACATGCTGCGCACCTTCTTTCATTAATATAAATATATTATAGCATTGTTGATTTAAGAAGGTAATTGAGAACGCTTATTAATAGCGAGCAGATTACAATTGAAAGGCAGTAAATGGTTCAAGCTATTTATAGCAAAGTGAAAATCTCATTAGGTCATTTGTTATAGAAGAAAAGAGGTATAACGAGTAAAATTTAAATTTACTCGTTATACCTCTTTTTATTAATTTTATTTAAGTGAAGTTATTGTATGAATTACTTGGTAACTTCATTATAAACTTTTTGATCATTTTGCGTATAAATAATGTATTCATGGTCATCAGTATCGATGATAACGCGGTTCGTTTTTCCAAATGTAGAACCGATTCTCGAAACTTTATCTCTATCGAGTTTTGGTACTTCATGGATATTTTGATCTTGTGAAATGTTCTTAATTTCACTTGTTGGAATTTTGATATCTGCAACTCTCCACTGAATTCTTACTTCATTGTTATCTTTTTTTACTGTCATTGCCATAACTCGAACACATCCTTTAAATAATTTGTAGATATATCATACAATATATTGCAATCGTTTTCAAGAGATTGTGTGATACTTTTTCAAAAAAGGTTATACTCATATGTTTTTACGAAAGTATGTTCGCATTAATCGTGTGATTATGCTAAAATATTAATGATAAGGAGAAGTGAAAATGACAGGTAAAACACATGCATCATGCGGCTTATTAGTCGGGGCTTTAACTATAGAATATTTTCATACAGATTTGTTTACTTCGATCACAGTTATTACGCTTGCAGTCATATCAAGTTTATTACCTGATATTTGTCATCCCCAAAGCAAGATAGGAAGACGATTTAAACTGATTAGTTTTTTCATTAGAATGATATTTGGGCACAGGACATTCACACATTCATTGTCATTCATCGCAATTATTGTTTGTTTACTATATGTCATACAAACGCCATCATACTATTTAGTTACGATTATTCTAGGATTGCTTTCACATGTTATACTAGATATGCTAACGCCAAGAGGTGTTAAGTTATTTTATCCGATACCAATTAATGTGAAATTCCTAGTTGTATTTAAAACTGGTGGGCTAGTTGATATCTCATTGGCAAGTGCATTGACCATTGGCGCAATTTATGTGATTTTTCAGCCATTTTTTAATAATCTATTCTTGAATTGGTTATAATTATGGTTGTCCTAAGAATCATAATAATATAAAGTACATATAGTGAAATGATATATCCATATTATAAAAAAGGTATAAATTATATCTGATTAAAGGGATATTAAGGAGAGAGAGCATGTTAGATAAGAAAACACTAGAAAAGTTTAATCAAGAACATCTCATTGAGTTTGAAAAATTAATGAGTTCAAATGAGAAAGAACACTTATCTGAAAAACTTGAATCATTAAATTTAGCTGATATTAGAAATTTATATAATGATTTATACTTGAATAAAAAGGTAATTGATGATGTTTCTTCTGTTAATGAAGTCAAATATGACGTGAAAAGCGAATTTACAGTTGATGAAATCGAACAATATGAAAAAATTGGACTTGATGCGATTAAAAAAGGCAAATTTGCAGTTTTATTAATGGCTGGTGGTCAAGGGACAAGGTTAGGCTACAAAGGTCCAAAAGGTTCATTTGAAATTGAAGATACGAGTTTGTTTGAAATTCAAGCGAAACAATTATTGGCATTAAAAGAACAAACAGGTCAGTATATCGACTGGTATATTATGACAAGTAAAATTAATGATAAAGAAACACAACTATATTTCGAGTCGAAAAATTATTTTGGTTACGACAGAGATCATGTACACTTCTTTATGCAAGATAATATTGTCGCTTTGTCAGAGGAGGGTAAACTGGTATTGGATGTGGATAGTAATATTCTTGAAACGCCAAACGGTAATGGTGGTGTATTTAAATCATTAGCAAAATCAGGTTATTTAGATGAAATGACTGAAAATGGCGTCGAATATATTTTCTTAAATAATATTGATAATGTGTTAGTTAAAGTATTAGATCCATTATTTGCAGGATACACATTTCAGAAAAGTATGGACATCACTACTAAGTCCATACAACCCAAGGATGGGGAAAGTGTTGGTAGGTTAGTCAATGCGAATCAAAAAGACACGGTTCTAGAATATTCAGAATTAGATCCAGAAATAGCTAATGAGTTTAACAATGCTAATATTGGAATCCACTCATTTAAACTGGCGTTTATCAATAATGTTGTTGATAACGACTTACCATATCATTTAGCGATTAAAAACTTAAAACAATTAGATGAAGACTTTGGTGTAATTGAACTACCGACATTAAAGTTTGAACTATTTTATTTTGATATCTTCCAATATGCGCATAGTTTTGTAACATTACAGGTACCTAGAGAGGAAGAATTCTCTCCACTTAAGAATAAAGAAGGTAAAGATAGTGTTGAAACGGCTACGGCTGATTTAAAACGCATGAATATGATATAAAAAGGTGGTTACACTCATGTCTCATTCAGTAGAAGCTGAAGATAATAAACTGGTTAAAACATTTAAAGATATTATTCCCCTGACTTTTGGGGAAGAAATTGGCAACTCAGTATCACATGGAGTGGCTGCTTTTATAGCATTATGTGCATTGCCTTATGCAGCGATACATAGTTTTCTTGAATATGGTGTGTTAGGTGCCTTTAGTGTCTCTGTTTATGTAATAAGTATTTTTTTAATGTTTATCTCATCAACGGTATATCATGCCATGCCAAATCAATCATCACATAAATTCATATTAAGAATAATCGATCATAGTATGATTTATGTCGCGATTGCAGGTACTTATACACCGATATGTCTTACTTTGGTCGGTGGTTGGATTGGCTGGTCTAGCATGGTTGTCTTGTGGGGCATTACAATCTGGGGCATTCTTTACAAATCGTTAGCAAAAAATGTTAATCATAAGTTAAGTTTGATTATGTATTTAGTTATGGGATGGATTGGTGTACTATTTTTGCCAACAATTATTTTTGATTCATCTTTACTATTTATGTTATTTATATTGTTTGGTGGACTTGCCTATACAATAGGAGCTTGGTTTTATGCTCAAAAAAACCGTCCGTATTTTCATATGATATGGCATTTCTTCATTATAGTTGCATCCGTATTTCACTTTGTAGCTATCATGTATTTTATGTAAGATAATTAAAGTTGTTAACAGTGTTCATTGACATTGTTAGCAGCTTTTTTTATGGCATGTTTAAATGTTGTATGCACTGAAGAGCGTTTTTGAAAAATGTGTTGAACTTATAAATAAATAATGGTTAAGTAGATATTGATATTGTTACAAAATTTAAGGGTTAGGAAGTTATATATGAATATAAAATCATTAGGCATTATTATTGCGTTAATATTAATTATGTTTATGTCTGCAATAGAAACTTCAATCGTTTCCTTAGCATTGCCAACTATAAAAAATGATTTAAACGTAACGTCATCTATTTCATTGATATTTGCTGTGTATTTTATTGCAATTGTTATTGCAAACCCGATTGTTGGAGAATTGTTAGATCGTACTAAAATTATATATATTACATTATTAGGGCTTATGTTATTTACAATAGGAAGTTTATTTTCAGGGCTAAGTGACACATTTACCATGTTAATCATCTCTCGCTTTATTCAAGGATTGGGTGCAGGTGTCATGATGGCATTAAGCCAAATTGTCCCAAAACTGGCATTTGAGATACCTTTACGCTATAAAATCATGGGAATCGTTGGAAGTGTATGGGGGATATCCAGTATTATAGGACCTGTTTTAGGTGGCGGTATTTTAGAGTTTGCTACATGGCATTGGCTATTCTTCGTGAATATTCCAATTTCAATTATTGCAATCATACTTGTAGTGATTACATTTCATTTCGAGAATGAAAGTACATCAACTAGTGCTAAATTAGATGTAAAAGGCTTATCGTTATTTTATACTTTTGTATTCTTTTTAATATTTGCAGTGATGTATACAGCCAATATTTATTTAAATATCATTTCAATCATATTAGCTACGGTTGTCGGTGTTGTGTTATATAGAAATGAAAAGACAATAAAAACACCTTTTATACCAGTGCAAGAATTTAATAAAACAATTGTTTTAATATTTTTTACTGATTTTGCATATGCAATTATACTTATGGGTTATAACCTCTATATGCCAATTTATTTACAAGAAGATCTTGGCTTATCTCCATTACAAAGTGGGTTTGTTATTTTTCCAATTTCGTTTGCGTGGCTAGTATTGAATTTTAATTTAGATAAAATAGAAGCAAAAATGACTAGGAAGGCATTATATATATTTGCATTTACATGTTTAATGCTTTGTGGCATTTTAGTATTTATAGGAACTAACTCTCCAATTTTTATTGCTTGTAGTTTGTTATTAGCAGGTATAAGCTTTGGTACAGTTTATACTAAAGATAGTGTTATCACACAAGAAGAAACCTCTCCTAAAAATATGAAGCGTATGATGTCATTATACACTTTGACTAAGAGCCTGGGTAATTCAGTCGGATCGACAATTATGGGCTATGTCTATGCGTTATCTATTCCAATTATTGGTTTGCATATTCATAACATTGTAATTTTGAGCTTTGTCATCTTGTTTATACTTATAATATTATGGTCCATCACATATCGAAAACAAGATACATTAACTTAACATGTTTTAACATTGCTAAGTGTTTTTGTTTAAAATGAATAACAAATGATAATATAGTAGGTTGAATTTCTGTCGTTTGGTCATATAAAGTTATAATGGTAAGATATATAATGCATTCATATCACATATAAGAAAATATATGTTTATATAGTCAATGATTGATTAAGAAAGGGAGGACAGTAAGCTATGAAATATTTAAGATATTTATTAACAACGCTTATTGTGCTTTCTGTATTTATTATTTCTGGTGCGATTTTTTTAACTTTTTTAGGATTTGGTTTATACGGATTAAGTAGAATTTTAATCTACTTTCATCTTGCATATTTTGGTTATAATAAAAGTTTTTACGATAACTTGATATATTACGGTAGTTATATTGTATTAGGCTATTTCAATTTATTCATTGTAGAAAATTTAATGGATTATTTTAGAAAAAAATTACCTGAAAATCTTTACTTTCAAGGACTTACCTTTCAATTAATTACGTTTTCAGTAACTACATTGTTGTTTTATTTTATAGTGCACATACATTATACCTATATCGACATCGACTTTTGGGTAATTGTATTAATTATTGGCGTATTATTCATCTGTAAAGAAATATTTTATCCTGATAGTAAAAATTTAAATCAAAAAAATAAATAATGTAAGTGAACATTATATTCTTAAACATAAGGAAGATCTTGCATATTTTGAATTCCAAACAACTTAAATACATTGATCTAAAGTGAAAGTAGTTAGCTTATTATTCTAATATTAAGAATAGATTGAGCTAACTGCTTTTTTATTGAACAAATTATATTTATACTTAAATTAAGCTATTTGAAGCAAATGTTAGTTTTGTTTGTTAAAATATAATTGATATTTAAATAAGAGGGGGACGCTTTGTGTTAACGATAGCGCAAGTTAAAGAACTTGTTGGAGAATTAAAAGATCCAATAATAGATGTACCATTAAAAGAAACAGATGGAATAGTAGAAGTTACTATTAAAGAAGAGATAGAACACGTTAGTGTTAAAGTAGCAATGGCGCAATTAGGTGGACAACCGCAATTAGATTTGCAAATGGCTATTGTAGAAGTATTAAAGGAAAATGGAGCAAACACGGTTGGCATCAGATTTGAAGAATTGCCGAGTGATGTTGTTGAGCAATATCGTGGCTCTGGCGAAAACGAAAATCAAACCATTGAAGGATTACTGTCAAAAGATAATCCAGTAGAATTTATCGCTATTGCTTCTGGTAAAGGGGGCGTTGGTAAATCAACAGTCGCTGTTAATCTAGCAGTATCATTAGCGCGTGAAGGTAAAAAAGTAGGCTTAGTAGATGCTGATATCTACGGTTTTAGTGTTCCAGATATGATGGGAATTGATGAGAAACCAGGTGTACAAGGCAAAGAAATCATTCCCGTAGAACGTCATGGTGTGAAAGTGATCTCAATGGCATTCTTTGTAGAAGAGAATGCACCAGTGATTTGGAGAGGACCCATGCTAGGTAAAATGTTAACTAATTTCTTTGTAGAAGTTAGATGGGGAGATTTAGACTACCTTATCTTAGATCTACCTCCAGGCACAGGAGATATTGCATTAGATGTTCATACGATGCTACCTTCAAGTAAGGAAATTATAGTGACAACGCCACATCCAACAGCAGCATTTGTCGCAGCCCGTGCTGGCGCAATGGCTAAACATACAGAACATTCTATTCTAGGTGTAATCGAAAATATGTCTTATTTCCAAAGTAAAGAAACAGGGAATAAAGAATATGTATTCGGTACTGGTGGCGGAGAAAAACTTGCAGAAGAACTACAAACTGACTTGCTAGGACACCTCCCGTTAGAACAACCATCTTGGAATCCAAAAGACTTTGCACCTTCAATTTATCAAGCTGATGATCGACTCGGTGAAATCTATCAATCCATGGCACAACAAATCATTGATAAAACGACAAAATAAGTCATTTCAGTAATGGATAGAGATTATTTTAATTTCTA
This sequence comes from Staphylococcus sp. ZWU0021, assembly GCF_000798895.1. Lineage (NCBI taxonomy): Bacteria > Bacillati > Bacillota > Bacilli > Caryophanales > Staphylococcaceae > Staphylococcus > Staphylococcus sp. ZWU0021. The sequence continues at coordinate 379 of NZ_JTLN01000030.1, read as the reverse complement.
TCCATTTTTTTATTGCAATTTTTTAAAATGGTGGTAGAATAGTTTCTTGTGGCAAACAATTGCTACTAAATAAGTGAACGAAAGAAATCACAAAATCTTAAATTAAATATTGACTTTCCATTGAGGAATTGATATTATTTAAAAGTCGTTAAAAACGGCAATAACATTATTTAAAGAAATTATAAAAAGTGTAAAAAATATACTTGAAATAATCTTAATAATAATTTAATATTATTAAAGTAATGTTAATTACTCATTTAAAAAATATTATTTTTTGTTGACAAGTTGTTAACAAAAATGGTATAGTAATGAAACAACTATTTAAATGAACATTGAAAACTGAATTGCAATATGTCAACGTTAATTCCGAACACAACAT